>NZ_AQUU01000005.1 GCF_000372365.1 Aggregatibacter actinomycetemcomitans DSM 8324
GAGTGCCTCCAACTCCTTTAGGTAAGCAATCTGTGCACGTGCTAATGCCAGCTCTCGTTGCAGCTTTTTAAACGCTTTTGGGGAAAAGTCTGTTTGTTCCGGGATTTCAATCGCTTTCTTTTTCATCTTTGGCTTCACTATTTTAGGGCGTTGAGGGTTTATATAAGGGGATTTTACGCCATTAAGCCCTCTTTCACGAAAGGCTTTTCCAATAAATGACTTGAGAACGAGAAATCTGATGAAATTTAGCCACCTCACGGATACCAAAATCCTGCTCGGTGACCTGTTTGATAGTTTTTTAACGAAATTGATAAGAGTAAGACATAATCTGCACCTCAAATTAGGTGTCCAGGTTTTGGGGGGCAGATCACTTTTAACCGATTATTTTCGTTCCATATTCATAGACCTTTTGCAATAACATAAGATTTTCTTCATTGTTGGAATATTGTTCGGCTAATTCTTGAAGACGTTGTTCAAATTGCAAAGCCTCGGCATCTAATTTTTTACGGCAGTATTTTTGCCATTTAATTTGTTCCGCACGGTTCAATGTACGATAGAAATGTCTGGCACGATAATGGAACAGCAATTCAGGAATTCGTGGATCTTGAAAACTAAGATTATGTTTAGCCAATTTTTCGGGTTCCAAACTGCGTAAAATCGCCATATTGTTTTTATCGGCGTCACTAAAAAAGCCGTTATACAGTTCGGTTTCAACATTATCGGAAGCGTCAAATTCACGTTCCTGATGAAAAATATCCATTACTTTTTGGCGAATATCTTTTGCTTCCTGCAAACGTTGTCGGTTTTGCGCACATAACTCCTGATCAATACCTAAACGTTCGGCGTTTTGTGGCAACAAAGTTTTAGCCGGCGCAACAATCGGACATTTATTGATATGAATGAGCTTCAATGGCACAGGCAATGCACCGGCAGCCAATAAGGTCTCTTTTTTGGTGTAAAGATTTTCACGCAACTCCCCTACCGATTTTGTTAATAAATCATCAATATCGGCAGTTAAATCACAGACAATAACGGCATTTTTATTCGTCGGATGCCAGGTTAAAGGTGCAATTAACGTGGTATTTCCGCGATAATTCCCCAACATTCCCGACACATGTACCAATGGCATCATTTCTGCGGTATCGATGAGCTTTTCAACCTCCTTTTTACCCCGATTTTCAAAGAAATATTGGAATAATTTAGGCTGTTTCCGCTTGATGAGCTTTGCCATTTCAATAGTGGCATACACATCTGACATGGCATCATGCGCACTATCGTGCGCTATTCCATTGGCCTCTGTCAGTTTTTCCAGGCGGAAACTCGGCATACCTTCATCATCTAAAGGCCATTCAATACCGTCCGGGCGCAACGCATAGCAAGCACGCACCAAATCCAGTAAATCCCAACGGGAATTGCCGTTTTTCCAGCTGTATTCATAAGGATCGATAAAATTACGGTAAAACGTATAACGGGTCATTTCATCGTCATAACGAATGTTATTAAAGCCCATCACGCAAGTATTCGGACGGCTGAATTCCTGTAAAATTTTGGCGGCAAATTCGGGTTCCCACAGCCCTTTTTCGTTGCATTCCTGTGGTGTAATTCCGGTGACTAAAACCGCTTCTGGTGCAGGCAAATAATCGTTAGTTTGCTTGCAATAAAGAACAATCGGCTCACCGATAATATTAAAATCCTCGTCAGTGCGAATGCCACCGAATTGTGCCGGGCGATCCGTTGCGGGATTGACCCCAAAACTTTCATAATCATAAATAAAAAAACTAAAGTCGTTTTTTGCCATCATTTTTCTCAAATCTAAGCCAAAATTTTATCTAAATAATACAAACAAAAGATTGCCGTTAAGCTAAATACAATACCTAACCAATTAATTTTGGTTATTTTCTCTTTAAAAATTAATGCGCCGGTGAAGGTGCCTAAACAAATTACACCGATATTCATACCGGCAAAAACCAACGTTGGATTAGAGCCAAAACTTTGATGCGCTTTAATGTAAAACAAAATATTAAAGAAATTCAGCACACCTAAAATAATGCCGCCTACAAAGCTCTCTATATTCCATTTGGTTTGTTTAAACAGCAAATAAATGAACATAATGCAGGCTGCCAATGAGAACGCGATAAACAAGGTTGTTGGGAATGCGCCGCCGCTTTTCGCTACTTGTTTGAATAAAATATCAATAATACCGTAGCCGAACCATACGCCAACCAATCCCAAAATACCACGAAGATCGACCGCACTTTGTGGATTCGGTTTGCTTAATAGACAAAATAACCCGATAAACGCCAACACAATTCCGACAAGCTTTGGTTGGCTTAAGGTTTCATGAAAGATTAAAAATGCGGCGAGAATCGGTAAGAATAAGGATAAACGCTGTGCCGCATCGGAACGTACAATACCGGCGAATTCCACCGCTTTGGACATAATAATAAATACGCTTGGTAACAAAATACCTAATGCCAAGAAAATCGGCATATTTTCACTTTGTGCGATGAAATCCGTAAATTCAAGCCCTTTGAAATCCGGTTTTAACAAAAACCAAGAAAGTGACAACGCAACAGTATAGTTAAATGCAATAGCTTGTTGAATAACGATATTACGCTTGCGGGCAACTTTCAATAGTACGGAAACCGCTACGCTACAGAGGACGGCGATAATGAGATTGTGCATTTTTTATTCCTTTTAATGAAATAAAGTGCGGTCAAAAAACACTTTATTTTTTAACCGCACTTTTTCTTTTACAAACTACTCTGTTGCGCCGAATCCGCGTAAGCCGACTACATGAACGTGTTCGTGATTACCGGAAATTTTCCGCACCAGTTTGTAGGTTGTGCCTTTTTCCGGGCTGATATTTTCCGGGGCGGCGATGAGCAATTGCATATCTAGCCGTTCGCACAGCTCGAATAAAGTGGAAATAGATTTGGCATCCAAACGCGCCGCTTCGTCCAAGAACAATAAGCGGCACGGCACAATATCTTTGCCACGAATACGGCGGCTTTCTTCTTCCCAGCTTTGCACCACCATTAAGAGGATGGACATACCGGTACCGATGGCTTCACCGGTGGATAATGCACCGCTTTCCGCGCGTAACCAACCGTCTGCGCCACGGTACACCTCTACTTCCAAATCAAGGTAATTACGGTAATCCAGTAATTCTTCACCGATGGTTTGTGCCGTGCGTTGTCCTACATCAATATGCGGATTCAGGCGTTGATATAATTTCGCAATAGCCTCGGAAAAAGTCATACGATTGTCGGTAAATAAATCCTGATAATCCGATTGGTTGCCGGAAAGCGCATCCAACAACATGGCGTGCGTATCACGAATATTCACCACCAAACGCACTGATTTCACCTGACCGAAGGCGATATTTTGCAAGCCTTGATTCAGCATACGAATACGATTTTGTTCACGTTGAATGGTTTTACGCATAATGTTTGCCACGCTTTCAGAGCTGATCGCCAGTTTCTGTTCACGACCGGTTAACTCTTCCGTTAAGCGGGAAAGCTCGATTTCCATTTGCTCGATGGCATCAATCGGGTCGTCGGTTTTCAGAATATCCTGACGGATACGTTCGCGTAGATGTTGGTATACCGCAATAAAGAACCGCACTTTATTTTCCGGTTTGCGACTGTCTTCCGATAAACGTAAGGCATCGCGCAGATATTCGTTATCGGCAACCGCCGTACGCAACGCACCAAGGGCTTTGTCCGACATGGAACGTAGCTCATCGGCGGATAAATATGCCAATTCACGACGATTTAAGCGTTTTTCCACATCAGAATTGCGAGATAAACGCAGCACCACGCACCAGCTCATTTTAGCCGCCGTTACCAATTCGCGCTGGGTTTTGTAGTCCCGTTCCGCTTTACGAATGCGGCGGGTAAGATTTTCCGCTTCGCTTTCAATGAGGGTGAGTTGTTTTTCAATGTAAGAACGGCGCTGACGATTAGTGGAAAGTTGTTGATACAACTCATCCCGACGGATTTTTGCACGTTCTTCCGCGCCTTCGTCGGCACGTACACCCAATTCGCCGATTTCCTGCATTAATTCCTGCAACATTTGGTTTTTACTGTTGAAAGAACTTTGCAATTGAATCAACACTTGATTGTATTGTGCATATTGCGCTTGAACCTGACGCAATTGCTCGCGCTGTGTTTCGCGTTGTTGTTGCATTTGCTCCAAACGGGCGCGCAATTGTTCGTTTAATTCGGAGGTTTCCGTTTGCACGCTTTCTGCGTAGTTGAAATGGGCTTTACGTTGCACCACATCCGCCAAAGCAAACACTTTTTGTTGCACCTGTTTTTGCAACTGAATGGCTTGCTCATAGTCGGCTTTTAAGTGTTCATAATTTTCCGGATCGCTTTGCAAAGTATTGGCAATCGGCTCTAATTGTGACAACGTGACGCCGTATTGACGAATAAATAACTCATCCTGTTCGGCTAAATCCAGCTGTTCGCGGCATTCTTCAATGCGATCGGTTAAACTGTCATCCGCCAATAATGGCAATTGCGGAATTAATTTATTCAACAACTGCATACGTTCTTTCGCATCATCCAAACGAATGCGAATTTGTTGTTCGCCGGTCAGGAATTGGTTTAGTTCGCGTTCAATTTCATTGCGCTGCTGATTGGTCCGAGCCATGACCTGTTCTGGATTATCTTGGAACGCTAATGCTAAATGTAAACCGACAAATTGGCTGAAATGTTCGTGTAAACGCTGGCATTTTTGCACGTCAAAAGCGCGTTGAGCGTAATGTTCCGCCACTTCCTCACGTTTTGCCTGTAATTCTTCCAAATGTTTTTCACGAGCGGCACGACCAAACAACGGAATTTCCGGGAATTTAGAATAACGCAATTCACGATCGGACACTTGCACCACAACGCCCAGTTCCAATTCCTGTGCGGAAAGTACGCTATCATCAAACGCCGCCGGATCGCCTTCAATTAAATATAAATCCTCCGGGCAATCTTCCAGATTGGCAAGTTGTTCTTTTACCGCATTCAGATCACGCACGACAATAGCATGACGCGCCGGACCGTATAGCGCGGAGAAATAAGGCGCGTCTTCAATCGGCACATCATCATACAACTCGGAAAGCAACACGCCGCCGAAACGTTCCGCAAGTACGTTCAAACGGGCATCTTCGGATCCGTCGGGCTGACTTAATCGGCTGATTTGCTCATCTAATTGCTGACGTTGTAACTCAAGCTGATCGCGCTCCATGGTGAATTCACGCTCTTTAACCAACTGTGCCTGCATGAAATTCATCACGTCTTGGCTGTCGGCAAATTGCTCACCGCTTTGATCCTGCAATCGTTCCAACGCCGCTTGTGCCGTGAGCCATGCCGGTGCTTTACGGGCGTTTTCCTCATAAAGTGCGGTCAAATTTTCACGTTTTTGGCGAAGGGTTGAACGCTGCACTACCAAGTCCGAAAGTTCAGCCGACAAATCCTCAATTAAAGCTTCCTGTTCACCATAAAATTCTTCTAATTCATCTGCGGTTTCTAAAGACAAATTGGCGCGTTGATTAAAATCGTTTAATAATCTGACCGCACTTTGTTGTTGATTCAGACGTTGTTCCAATTCATGTAACTTGGCGCGTAGTTGCGGTGTTTGCTGTGCTTGCAGTTTTTGTGTCGGATATTCACGCAACAATTCTTTCGCACTTTCCCACGCAGCAGAACGAGGTACATCGCCGGCAATTTTGCAAACCAACTGATAGGCTTTGTCGAATTGCGTTTTTGCCGCTTCGGAAATAGACATTTTTTGTTCAAGTTCAAGCACTTTATCCGTTAGCACTTCCGCTTGCGCTTCAAATTCTTCGTGGTAAACATCCACATTTTTCACGGCTAAATCCGCCAAACCGCACAACGTTTTGGCTTTTTCTAAGGCTTGAATGGCTTGTTGATATTGCAATGCGCGGGTTTGTTGCGCATCCAACGCCTGTTGATAATCCGCCAATTGCGAACGTAGGTTGTCAACTTCCTGTTCCGTTTGTTCAAATTGCGCTTGGCTTTCTTCTAACTGCTCGTTGGCGGTTTCTACCACCATTTTTTGTTCTTCTAACCGCTCTGTCAGCTCGCCGACATTTTCTTGATAGCGGGAAATTTTTTCCTGATGACGTAACGCATTCAGCACTAAATTCAAATGATCTAACGCGCTTTGGTGATCTACTTCCAACGTTTTTTCATTTTCTGCCAATTCGGCAGCTTCGCGGCTTAAATCCACTAAGCGATGTTGAGATAAATCCTGTTCGGATTTGGCTTTATACCATTCCTGACGGAAATTTAACGCGCTTTCGATATTGCCACGGCGTTCATTGGCATTGCGCATATAATCCGCCGCCACATAATTAGTGGATTCGGTGATTAAATGCTTGAATAAATCGCGATCCGCTTGAGTCACTTTAATCGCTTCCAAAGTCATGCGGTTTTCGCGCAAAGCACTTTCCATATCTTGGAATGCTTTTTTCACCCCAAGATTTTCCGGCAATAAATAATCACGTAAAGAACGGGTAATGGCGCTGGAAATACCACCGTATAAAGAGGCTTCGATGAGTTTGTAGAATTTACTGCGGTCGGAAGAAGAACGTAAACGTTTCGGGATAATTCCCAAATCGAACATCATGCCGTGATAGTCGGTGATGGAATGGTATTGCTTAAATTGCGCGCCGCTTTGCTCCACTTTGTCTTTTAATTCGTTCAACGTAAGCACGCGGGCTTGGCGTTCATTGAGGGTTTCGGTGAAAAGTGCGGTCGGATTTACGGATAATTCTACGCCTTGAATAGAAAAGGTTTTTAAATCTACTTTTTTATCGCGTCCTGCCACCTGTTGTAGACGCACGCCGACAATAATCCGTTGATGGCGGGAATTAATGGTATCCAGCGCCGCGTAACAAACTCCCGGACGCAATTTTCCGTGCAAACCTTTGTCGCGTGAGCCGCTTGTTGCGCCGGCTTCCGTGGTGTTACGGAAATGCAATAAGGTTAAATCGGGAATGAGCGCCGTCACAAATCCCGCCATAGTGGTGGATTTACCGGCACCGTTACCGCCCGATAAGGTGGTAACCAATTCGTCCAAATCAAAGGTGCGAGCGAAAAATCCGTTCCAGTTGATAAGCGTTAGAGAACGGAATTTACCGCGTTCTACCCCACTGTTTTGGCTAAAGATAACAGGTGCGGCTTCAGCCGTCGTATCCATTACGTCATTTTCCAGGGATAATTCTTCAGTCATTATTCTTGTTCCTCTTCTACGAATTCTTCTTCCACTTCCGCATCGTTTTCGCTGTTTTCCGCGTCACTTTGTAACGCCAGTTTTTCTGCCTGTAAGGATTGCGGGGTTGCCGCTTCACCATCACGAATTAAGCGTAATTGTGCTTCAATCGGATCATCGCCGGCACGCACTTCGGCGCCAAAGCGGAACGCGGATTCGGAAATGGTAAATTTACCGCTGTTCGGTTCACCCACTGTGTAAATCATGCCTAAACGACGCAAACGACCGATTGCCGTCCGCACTTTTTCCGCCAATTTTTGTTTATCCAAATCGGAACCGCTGGAACGCTGATTCACCGCCTTCAGCAATTTGCCTTCATCGGCTAAATTCAGCAACTCGTCATACACTTCCTGAGTGCTGAAAATCCCCTGCTGTGCCAGGCATTCCGGGCTTAAATACAAATAACACAACACTTTGCCCACCAACATTTCCAATTCCGTTAACACGGAACGCGCGATTAACGTCGTCGCTTTCGGGCGTAAATAGAAAAAACCTTCCGGCGCACGGATAAGTTCCACGTTATAACGACGATAAAACAAATCCAGCTCCGATTGAAAATCAAGTAAAAAGGCGTGGTTATCTAAATGCTCCGTGCCGATATGTTTACCGGAACGCAATTGGCTATCCACCGCCGGAAATAACGGATTGGCAATGGCGGCTGCCAATTTCGGGGAAATTACATCTAGGTTATTTTCTGTCATGTTGTTTCTCTGTTTTGTGTTTATTCGTTATTTTGCACTAATGCGACGGCGAGTTTTTTCGCCCCTTTGAAATCGACTTTACTACTTGCCAAGGTCGGAATTTCATCTACTTTAAAGACAAAAGACGGCTGCATTAACGGTGGTATGGCTGAATTTTTCAACATATTGACGACCTCATTAATATCCGATTCGGTTTTCACTAAAAGCACCACCGCTTCACCTTTTTTCTCATCCGGCACATTTGCAGCGGTAAATTGCACATGTCATTTAAAACCTGTGCAATTTGTTCTTCTACACTGCCTAAGCTAATCATTTCACCGCCGACTTTCGCAAAGCGGGAATAACGGTCAACGATGGTAATAAAACCATTCTCATCAATATGCCCTTTATCACCCGTTTTGTAATAACGCACGCCGTCAATTTCAGCAATGACATCAGCGGTTTTCTCGGCATCGTTTAAGTAACCTTTCATCACCTGTCCGCCACCGATTAAAATTAGCCCGTCTTCTCCCGTTGCTAATTCCTGCAAGGTTTCCGGATCCGCAATTTTAATAATCGTCCCCGGCAACGGCATCCCGACAGAGCCCTGTTTGTTAAATGTCAGCTCTTTTAACGTTTCTTTTTCCAAAATATTCGGCATATTCACCGCTGCAACCGGTGCGGTTTCCGTTGTGCCGTAGCCTTCGTAAATGTCTAAACCGAATTTCAAACGGAACGCTTCTTTCACATCGGCTTTCAGTTTTTCCGCGCCGGCAACCACCATGCGGATATTCTGGAACATTAACGGATGCAATTTTTTATTCTTTATGTAAAGACGGAAGAAGGTTGAGGTGCCGAATAAAATACTGGCATTATGGCGCGCCGCCATTTTCCCCACTGCAGCGCCATCCGTCGGGTCCGGTATGCTCACCATTTTCACACCTTCGCATAACGGAAGTAACGTTGTCACGGTTAAACCGAAAGAGTGGAAAATCGGTAACGAGTTTAAAATCACATCGTCCTTTCTGAAGTTCAACAAATCGCTGATTTGGCGAATGTTGGTTAATAGATTTTTATGGGTTAATTCAATGCCTTTCGGTTCTCCTTCACTGCCGCTACTGAATAAGATTGCGGTGTCGTCTAAACTTACATCGGCAAAATTCAGTAATTTAATCCAGCCTGCAGGGACAAAAAGTGCGGTCAAAAATGCCAGCGTTTTTTGTGTTTTGCTCACAGACTTGCCTAATGTTTCCATCATCACGGCTTTGTCGGCGAGCAGCGCCTGATAATCAAAACCTTTACCGCTTAATTTCCCAAGGAATTTTTCGGACGTAATCACCTGTTGAATGTTGGCTTTTTTTAACGCCAACGCCATACTTTGTTCGCTTAAGGTGTAATTCAGATTCACCGGCACTTTACCATTCACAAATAACGCCATATTGACAATGGCGCCCATGGCGGAGCTTGGCAGTAACACACCGATATTTTTCTCGTTGTTCAGGGTTTGTTTAAACAGTTTGCTGAAAACCAATACGGCACTGATAAATTTTGCATTGGTTAATTCCGTCCCCATGCTGTCGGCAACACATTCGCGGAATAAATTGCTTTTTGCCATCTCCAACCAATAATGGGTCAACGGCTGTTGACGGGAAATAAAGCTTTCCCAAGAAGAGAAGGATAACTCCACCACTTTTTGTTTCATGGCAACATGATCGATAAACTCGCGAATCGGTTTGCCGAATGCCACGATAATGTCACGTTTACCGCGTTGTTTGGTGAGTTCTTTATAATGCTCATCTGCGCGTGAGAAGCTGGAACCCCATAAACCACGCAAATAAAACGGCACGACGCACACGTCTTGCCACTCTTTAATGCTTAATTCGTAGCCGCGCTGAAATTCGTTAATTTGTCCGTTATAGCTGATATGCCCTTCCGGGAAAAGCGCTACCACTTCGCCGTTTTCCAAATATTGACGAATGGTTTCGATACTTTCTTTGCTGGAACCGGCACCGATAGGAATGACTTTGAAGAATTTGAAAATCCAGGTGAGATACCATTTGTTGTAAATGCCGCGATACATCACGAATTTAATGGCGCGCGGGCTGGCGGCTTGTAGCACCAGCCAGTCAATCCAGCTGATATGATTGCCTAATAACAATACACCGCCACGTTGCGGTAAATTTTTTAAGCCTTCCACATGGAAGCGGTAGCCGGTTTTTAGGAAAAGTAATAAAAATAAGCGGGTGAATAAATGCGGCAATTGCAAAATGGCATATAAGGAACCGACAAAACACACCACGGAAACGAAAATAAATAAGCCTGTGGTGGAAATATCCGCGTAAACAAAGGCGATACTTAACAACAAAAAGCCGATCATGGCGATGTTTTGGATGAAGTTATTGCCGGCGATAATTTTCCCCATTTTGGCTTCCGGCGCGAAGAACTGAATGGTAGCGTTTAACGGCACGATAAATAATCCGCCGAATAAACCGAAACAGAAAGAACAGAAGCTGATTAATGCCACATTCGTCGATGATGCTAAGAAAAATAAGGAAACAAACAAGCCTAACGTGCCGAGGGGAACAATGCCTAATTCAATATGATGTTTGGACATAGCACCCGCAATGTAGGAACCGACAATTAAACCGATGCCACTGACGGCTAAAATCATCTGAATGATTAATGCGTTATCATCGTTAAACAACATTTTGTAATGTGCCGGGAATGCCGCCACAATCACCTGTGATACGCCCCAGAAAATGCTTAATCCAACAATGCTAAGCCAAATATTCTTATCGGCGCGAACCAATTTCATGTTTTCTCTTAAGTAGCTTAAAGAAAAATATTTTTTGCTGCTGAAATGTGTTTTTTCTTCACTTTCTGCCGATGGAAAATAAGGCAATCTAAAGGCGAAAATGGCTTCAAATGCGCTAAAAATCACCATTAAGAAACCGATCACATAAATACTGGAAAGTATATCTGCCGGGTTGTCGCTTGCCACATAAATGGCTTCAAAAAGATAAGAGAAAGCAAAAGAACTGAATAAAATCGCCACAATGGTTAAGGCTTGAATTATGCCGTTGGCAGCGCCCAGATTTTCCGTACCCACAATGGATTTGATAATCCCATATTTGGCGGGAGAATAGACCGCACTTTGTGCTGCCAGAATCAAGGTTAACAGGAAAGCAAGCTCAAATGCACCGAAAAAGTAGCTGAGGAAAATTGCAAAAGAAATCAGCACGCCGGCGATGGCTGCATAGCGAATGACTTTCGTTTGGGAATATTTATCGTTGATGAAGCCTGCCGGAGAAAACAAGAATACAAACGGTAATAGAATCATGGCATTGACCAGTGCCGTTAAGACTACCCGCGTGTCACCATCGAAACTTTTTAACAGCACGTTTTGAATAGTAATTTTATGCGCCAAATCTACTCCCGCATTGAGAAATGCAATGGCGAGATAAGGTAAAAAGCCTCTGATTTTAAGTAATTCTTTCATGTTTTCCTTTATGTTAATTTGTTCTTGTTGCCAAAAGTGCGGTGACAAAATCCAGCGGATTTTGAACGTCGGCTTTCCCGACGGCCCCGTGAGGGGTGAACAAGCGAACTTGTGAATAAAATTTTATGTGTTTTTCGCTTTATAAAAACGCCTGAAAAAACGACCGCACTTTAGCTTTTATATTCATCAATGACGTTCGCCTGGACTTCTGCGCCACGTTCGTTAATACTCTCCCAAATCGGATAAATACCGCTTAAATCATCGCTTGGCATCCCCAGACGTACCGCTTGATCCACGATAATTCGCGCCACATCAAAATGTTGTGACAGCGGATAACTTTCCAGTTGTTGTTTTAACACCAGACTTAAATTAATCGGACGTTGATGTTCACGATAATCAATAAGCAAGGTTTGCATGTGTTCCACAATCTGCTCACGAATATCCGCCAAAGATTCGTATTGCAACTCTTCCGGCAATTCACCCAGCGCATCTTCTTCACGTAGGGCTAATTCCTCGTCGCGCAAATCCACCAAACGGTCTGCCTGAGCCGTCCATAAGAACCATGGGTGATCGAAATAATTGTGAATGGAATTGCGTAAACGCTGGGAGAAAACCCGATTTTTATCCATATCAATGGCGGTACGGATAAACTTGTGCACATGGCGGTCGTAGCCAATCCACAAATCAATGGCTTGTTGTCCCCAACTGATAATGCGGTCTAGTTTCGCTTGTAAATTGGTGATCAGTTCATCAATAAAATACAATTCGCCGCGTCCGATAACGCAGTCCTGAATCCGCAATAATTGCGCCTGCAATTTATCACCGGCGGCGTTGAGGGTATCTTGTAGTTCCCGTAAATTGCCCGAGGTTTCGTCTAATAATTGTTCACAACTGGAAATCGCCGCTTGCCAATCTTTGGTTAATAAACCGGCAATTTCATCCTTAATGCTCTGCTGGTTTTCGTCCATTATGCGTTGCGACAAATCAATGCTGTCGAAAATTTCCGCCACGGAATATTTTAACGGCGCAAAGACGTTACGACGCCAATAATGTTCGTCACCGTCTTCTTCGGCGGCATCGGAGGCACGTTGAATTTCATCGGCGACAATGGAAAGCTGAACGGAAAGACGCAAGGCGGAAAATTCGCGCTGACGAATGTAATAATCGGACACACCGACACCCAGCGGGGTTAAACGGTAAATTGCCAAACCTTCGGTAAATTCACTGCTAAAGCGGTTAAGAAAGCGCTGTTTTACCAATTCGTTAATGGCGTTATTGGCGCGGGTGGCAATGGTTTCTTGGGATTGTTCAAAAGCACCGGAAACGTGGCGAAAAATATCCACCAGATCCGATTCGATCATTTCGCCGTCAAAACGTTCGTTATTGTAAATGGCGATTGCCAATAAAAACGCTAGACGATCGGTGGGCAAATTCAACGAAAACTCGCGTTCTTTCGCCCATGAAACCAGCTCGGGAATTGTTTGTGATGTTTCAAGCATTAAGGGATCTCACAATGCATTATTTAAACAAAAGATTGCTGAGATTATACAGGATTTTGATCGTTCTAACAGCTTGAAAATAGCAGGTGCGGTGAAAATTTGAAGAATTTATAAGGGTTTTATTTTTAGGATAGCGATTTTATAAAAATTGACGAAAATGGCAGCGGAAACGCCCTTTTCTAGCCCGCCACTTTTCGAATCAACTCGTCCATTCCGGCTTCGTCATAACCTTCTTCATATTGCATATCATCCACAAAGTCTCTCAACACTTTGCTGTTTAATGCCGTGCAACCGTATTTTTCCAGTTTATTCTTGGTAAAACTGGAACGGTATGCAGAAGAACTGTTATTTAAACTAATCACACCAATGGTAGCGCGATTGCAGGGCACTTTATTAACAAACACCAAATTATATCCTGATTCGCGAATATAACCGGTTTTGTTGATTGCGGCACTGAACATTTCGTCCCGCACCAATTTATTTGTGTTTTTCACAAACACACTACGTTTGCCCGCCTGAACGTAAGTGGAGGAAAGATTGGAAAATGCTTTGATTTCCGGTTTGCTCATGGAATATTTGGTGAGTTTAACCAAATCCATCGCACTGGATACGTTATGGGTAGACAAGCCCGAACTGTCGCTAAAACAGGTGGATTTCATCCCCAATTGTCTGGCTTTTTCATTCATTTTGCCGATAAATTGCAAACGGGTCATACCGGCGGAACGGGATAACGCGTGAGCCGCATAATTGTCGGAATGCACCAACATCATTTTCAGCAATTCACGACAGGAAATCGGCGTATATTTAGGCAATTTGGTGCGTGTGCCTTTAATATAATCATAATCGTCATCGGTAATGGAAGCGGTACAACGGGGGTTTTTGTTGTGTTCAAGAAAAACATTTGCCGTCATCAACTTGGTTACGGAAGCGATCGGACGCACAGTATTCGGCGCACTGCTTTCTAACACTTTGTTGTGAGTAAAATCATACACCACATAAGATTGAGCCATTGCAACGGCTGGCAACAGAAACAATGAAGGAAAAACTTTTTTTAACATAGGACATTCAGGAGAATAAAAACCGAGGCTATTTTAGCAGGTTTCTTTCAACAAGGTTAAAAACATTTGAGATGATACCCTGCGTTGAAAAACATTGTTTTTTTCGACCGCACTTTTACGGGATAAAAAATCGCCTTACTGCATAACAATAAGGCGATTTTCTGTTAGTCGGAATTATTTAGATTCTTGAGCCGGTGCCACAGGTGCTGCTGCAGGCGTAGCTGGAGCCGGATTAAATTTTTGTTCTAAAGCGACGCTTTGTTTTTGTAACTCTAACATTGCATCTCTTAATTTTTCAGCTTTTTCCATGTAAGTTTTTTGTTGTTCCGGTGTCGGGTTCGCTAAACTTACATTCGCTTGTTCAACCAATAGATTGCTGGCTAAACCAAGGACGTTTTTGGTTTGTTCTTTCACCGCTTTCACAGAATCGGCGCTGATATTCAACGCATCTAAACTGGCGATGGTTTCTTGTACGGATTTGTTGAAAGTGTCGATGGCTTCCTGAACTTTCTTATCATCTTTCGCTTGCACCGCAGCAACTAAATCCTGTTGGAATTTTTGTTGTGCTTGAAGCTGGGTTTGTTCTTGAGATTTGTTCCAATCTACTAATTTTTTATAATCAGCCGTCTCATCGGTTTTTGCCGCTTCGGCAGTCGCCGGTGCTGATTGTGTTTGGGCTTCCGGTTTGGCATCCGGCGCTTTGTCTGCCGGTTTATCACAAGCAGTCAAGAAAAGAGCAAATAAAGCAGTTGCACTGATTTTAGTAAATTTGTTCATATTAAAATCCTTTATGAGTTTATGGATAAGTATTGATCCGATAAACGGACAAAACACGGGTCTTAGACAGAAAATTAAATTATTTGTTCCTAACCTTAATTTCCGCCTAAAGAAAAAACTCCGGCAATAACCGGAGTTTTATCAATCATTAAACACGTTTGAAGTCAATGTGAACCAATTTTGGTTTGAACGGGTGACGTTGCATTGCCTGCACTTTCACGGCTACTTCTTTTTCATCAATCACTAGCGTAATCACGTCGGAATAGAAAGTATCGTGCACTTGTGCATTGTTTACATCATCATGATTTAAAATGATGGAAACCGGCGCTTCACTACCACCGTAAACGATAGCAGGAATTTGACCGTTATGACGCAGGCGGCGGCTCGCACCCTTACCTTGCGCCGTACGAACTTCAGCGTTAAATTTAAATGCCATTTTAATATTCTCTTAATGTAAAAAGATTTAAATAAAAAATCGCAGGCGACCCAGCGAGTTCACAAAATTTGCTCAAAGCCTGAACTTTGAGGTGGTGCATTATAATGAATTCGCAAATGTAAAGCAAATTAAAATCCCATAATTTCCCTAGATATTACAACAAAAAACAGGCTAAAATAACACGTTCTTTTTTATCGATTTTAAGAGTATGTAATGGAATTTTTAATTAGCTTTTTTACCGATTACGGTTATTTCGCCGTTTTATTCGTGTTGATTATTTGTGGCTTTGGCGTGCCGATTCCGGAAGATATTACTTTAGTTTCCGGCGGTGTCATTTCAGGTTTGGGCTACGCCAATGTGCACGTTATGTTGCTGGTCAGCTTCTTCGGCGTGTTGTTGGGCGACAGCACCATGTATTGGTTGGGGCGTATTTATGGCGTGAAAATCTTACGCTTTCGCCCGATTCGCCGCTTCCTAACAGTAGAACGCTTACGTTTGGTTCGCAATAAATTTGATCAGTACGGCAACCGTGTATTATTTATAGCCCGCTTTCTGCCGGGATTACGCGCACCGATTTACATGGTTGCAGGCATTACCCGTCGTGTCAGTTTTATCCGCTTTCTTTTGTTGGATTTATTCGCTTCCATTATTTCCGTTCCGATTTGGGTATATTTAGGCGATTTCGGTGCCAGTAATCTGGATTGGTTGCACGAACAAATAAAAAAAGGACAGTCGGTGATTTATATTCTGGTTGCCGTTTTAGTCATATTCGTTGCCTGGAAATGGTATAAAGCACGCAAAACAAAACCCGCCAACTAAAAGTGCGGTCGTCTTTGATGCACTTTTCACTTCAAAAACACTGAAAATTTCAACCGCACTTTTCATAAATAAACAAAACCCCGCTCAAATATGAACGGGGTTAATTTTTAATCACCGATTATTTTGCCGGTTTTAGCGGTTCAATATTCCAGATATTTTCCGCATATTCCTTAATCGTCCGGTCGGAGGAGAAATAGCCCATGTTGACAATGTTTTGAATGGTGCTTTCAATCCATGCGTCGCGGTTTTTATATTTCTCGTCCACCACTTTTTGCATATCCACATAACTACGGAAATCGGCAAACGCCTGATAATAGTCGTGATATTGCAATCCTTGTAACAATTGCAGATAACGATTCGGGTCATTCGGGGAGAACCCGCCGTTGATGATCTGATCAACCACCGTTCTTAATTCCGCGTCATTTTGATAATAATCAAACGGACGATAACCGTCACGGCGTAACTGCGCTACTTGCTCAACGGTGTTACCGAAAATGAAGATGTTGTCTTTACCGACATTTTCCAGAATTTCCACGTTTGCGCCGTCCAACGTACCTAATATTAAGGCGCCGTTAAGGGCAAACTTCATGTTACCGGTGCCGGAGGCTTCCGTACCCGCCAGAGAAATTTGTTCGGAAATATCCGCCGCCGGAATGATTAACTGCGCCAGACTGACGCTGTAGTTCGGAATGAATACCACTTTTAAGCGACCGCGCAAACGCACATCGTTATTAATCACGTTGGCAACGTCATTAATCAAATGAATAGTTTGTTTTGCCGCGTAGTAAGCGGAAGCGGCTTTACCGGCTAAGATAAAGACGCGCGGCTGCCAGTCTTTTTCCGGGTGCGTCAACATCTCGTTGTAACGTGCGATGATGTGCAACACGTTGAGAATTTGGCGTTTATATTCGTGAATACGTTTCACCTGAACATCAAACAAGGCGTGCGGGTCAAGTTCAATACCCAATTCTTTTTTGACGTAATTGGCAAGACGCACTTTGTTATCGAATTTAATGTCGGCAATAGCGCGTTTAAACTCGGATTCATTGGCGTGTTCTTTCAACAACGCAATTTGACTTAAATTACAACGCCAGTCGCTGCCAATATATTGATCGAAAAGCAATGCCAATTTCGGGTTCGCTACGGCTAACCAACGACGTGGTGTAATACCGTTGGTGACGTTAGTGAATCGTTCCGGATAAATACGGGCAAAATCGGCAAAGGTTGAGGTTACCATTAAATCGGAGTGAATTGCCGCCACACCGTTGACTTTGTGAGAACCTACTACGGACAGCCAGCCCATGCGCACTTTACGTTGGTCACCTTCTTCCACCAAAGATACGCGACGGATGAAATCCATGTCGGTAGTGATATAGGTTTTTACATACTCAAGGAAGTGATCGTTAATTTCAAAAATCATTTGTAAATGACGCGGCAGGATTTTCGCCATCATTTCTACCGGCCAGGTTTCCAATGCTTCGGACATTAAGGTGTGGCAGGTGTAAGAGAAAATACGGCGTGTCATATCCCAGGCTTTTTGCCATGCGAAACCTTCTTCATCAATTAAGATGCGCATTAATTCGGGAATCGCCAATGCCGGATGAGTATCATTTAAGTGAATCGCCACTTTTTCCGCAAGGTTCTCAATGGTGTTATGGGTACGTTTATGACGACGAATAATATCCTGTAATGAGGCGGAAACCAGGAAATATTCCTGACGTAAACGCAATTCACGACCGTTCCAGGTGGAATCGTCCGGATATAACACGCGGGAAAGGTTTTTAATTGATGCACGGCTTTCCATCGCCGCAATATGTTGACCACGGTTGAAATCTTCTAAATTGAACATTTCACCGGCGTGTGCCGCCCATAAACGTAAGGTTGCTGCAGAATCATTTTTATAACCCGGGATAACTTGGTCATAGGCCAACGCTACGACGCGCTCACCGATGTCCCAAATACATTTTTTGCCTTCAAAGTGAATGCTGCCGCCGAAAGGAATAGTGAAACGTTTAGACGGGCGAATAAACTCCCACGGTGCACCTTTTTCCAACCACGCATCCGGGCGTTCTACCTGTTGACCGTCTTCAATTTTTTGCCGGAACATTCCATATTCGTAACGAATACCATACCCCATGCCCGGTAAGCCCAACGTTGCAATAGAATCCATAAAACAAGCTGCCAAACGACCTAAACCGCCGTTCCCCAAACCCGGGTCCACTTCCTTTTGAATAATTTCTTCCAAATCAACATTAAGCTCGGAAAGCGCATCACGGGTGACTTCATAAAGCCCTTCGGCAATCATGGCGTTAGACAAAGTGCGACCGATCAAAAACTCCATGGATAAATAATAAACGCGACGTGAACCTTCCGTTCTGGCTCGACGGGCTGTGGTGATCCAACCTTCCGTCACAAAATCACGCACTGCATATAAGGTCGCGTTTAACCAATCGCGCTGACTTGCCTCTTTAGGCGAGCGCCCGATAAGAAAAATCAGTTTATAGACGATCGCCTTCTTCAATGATGCCACATTGATTTCGGGATGATCGTACAAGAATGGAGAATCGAAGTTATCCATTGTCATATAAAATAGTCCTCAGTTAACAATCAAAAAAACGGATGAAATTTTAATCATTCGAGATAAAAAAACAATAATAATCTTCCGTTCAAGCCGTATTTTTACTTGAACGAAAGATTAACTATTTCATTACTTAGATAAAATTCGTTGATATAAATGTTGGTAGTGAGTTGCAGAGATTTGCCAACTGAAATCTTGTTCCATTGCAATAACGCGAACACTTGCCCATAAGCGTTGTTTTTTCCATAAAGCAAATGCCGCTTGCAACGCATGACGTAAGTCATCAGCTGTTGCGTGTGTAAAGACAAAACCTGTTGCTGTTCGCGTTTGAATATTTTCGACGGAAGCGTTAACCACTGTATCCGCCAAACCACCGGTTGCGCGGACTAATGGTAATGTGCCGTATTTCAGTCCGTATAATTGGGTTAAACCGCAAGGCTCAAAACGACTTGGGACTAAAATCACATCCCCGCCGGCAAGCATTAAATGGGATAACGCTTCATCGTAGCCGATTTTCACGGCAACGTTCTGCGGGTAACCTTTCGCTAATTTGCGAATTCCCGCTTCCAAGTGCGGTGCGCCTGAGCCGAGAATCGCAAGTTGCCCGCCTTGTTTAACGATTTCATCGGCGCTTTCCAACAGTAAATCCACGCCTTTTTGTTCCGTTAAGCGGGTGACCATCACAAACAACAGCGCATCGGATTGCTGCGGTAAGTTGAAATAAGCCTGTAGATCCGCTTTATTTTTCCCTTTTCCGCCCATGTATTTCAATTTATACGCGTGCTGAATGTATTGATCGCAATTCGGGTGCCAGATTTTTTCATCGACCCCGTTTAAGATACCCACCAAGCGACCCTCTTGATCGAGAGTGGACAATAAACCTTGTAAACCGTACGCAAATTCCGGCGTGGTAATTTCTTTCGCATAGGTCGGACTCACTGCCGTGACCACATCGGAATAATATAAACCGGCTTTCAAATAAGAAATTTGTCCGAAGAATTCCAAACCGTTCACATGGAACATTTCTGCCGGCAAACCGATTTCAAATAAATGGCGATAATCAAACGGACCTTGATACGCCAGATTATGAATGGTGAACACCGACTTGGCAGGGCGACCTTTATGATATAAATATGCGGCGGTCAATCCGGCGTGCCAGTCGTGGGCATGCACCACTTCTGCGCGCCACCAGCTGTCCAAACCGGTCGCCAGTTCCGCACCGACCCAACCCAACAGGGCGAAGCGTTTATAATTGTCGCCGTAATCGTTGTAATTGGCATCGTGATAAGGATTACCTTCGCGTGCGTACAAATACGGCGCGTCAATCAAATAAATGCCGATGCCGTTGTATTCACCATAACGTAAAATAATGTGTCCGGCGAAATTATCAAATTCTGCCACGACGGAAGTATGCGGAATACCGGCTGCAATAGCAGGATATGCCGGTAATACAATTCGCGTATCAATGCCGATTTCTTTCTGCGCAAAAGGCAAGGCGCCCATCACATCGGCTAACCCGCCGGTTTTCAGTAAAGGATATAACTCCGAGCAAACGTGTAATACTTTCATTTAATTTCCTAATGATGCTTGATTGATGGCGCATTTATACGCCCTACTCTAAAAAGTGCGGTTAAAAATTCAAGTGTTTTTTATTAATAATGATAGTGGTGCGTCTTTCGATGTGTGCCTATAATAAACGCTTTTATTTTAGACACATACAATAAAACATACACCATCATAATAAAAATCATCGTGAAAAACGACCGCACTTTAATCCAGGTGCTCTTCATCGACAACTTCACGCCCTTCTAATTTTTTCAACATAGAAGGGGTAACCAACACCACTTTACCGCTGGAACTGACACGGAAACGTTGGCGATCTAATTCCTTATCCACACCGATATGCATACCATCCGGGATAATACAGTGGCGATCGATAATACAATGTGTTAACACGCAGTTTTTCCCGATTTCCACTTGCGGTAACACCACGGAATGATCGATTTGCGAACCTTCGTTAATTTTGATGCGGTCAAACAACACGGAATAACTGATTGATGCATCGGTAATCACGCAGCCACCACCGATAAGCGAGTTATCCACCGGTTTGATATTGGTGTTTTTATAAAAGAATTTAGATGGATAGGCTTGCACCGGATTACCACGAATCGGCCAGGTTTGGTCGTAAATATCCAATTGCGGACTTTCGGAAACCAAATCGATATTGGATTGCCAGAAGCTGTCCAATGTCCCTACGTCACGCCAGTAAATATCGCCTTCGGTATTACGTCCCATGCAGGAGCGGCTGAACGGGTGAGCGTATAACGCACCTTCTTCCAGACATTTCGGCAATACGTCTTTACCAAAGTCGTGAGAGGTGCAAGGCGTGTTGACCTCCCGATTCAGCATTTCATAGAGATAATCGGCGTTAAACACATAAATCCCCATGGATGCCAATGAGGTATCCGGTCTGCCTGCCATTGCCGGCGGATCTTTCGGTTTTTCCACGAAGGCTTTGACTTTCAGATTTTCATTTACCGCCATAACGCCGAATTCACTGGCTTCGGAACGCGGCACTTCAATACAGCCGACGGTACATTTCGCCCCGCTGGTCACATGGTCTAACAGCATTTGGCTGTAATCCTGTTTGTAAATGTGGTCACCGGCTAAGATCAGGATGTATTTCGGTTTATAGTGATTGCGGATAATCGCCATATTTTGATACACCGCGTCCGCCGTGCCGCGATACCAGGTGGAATCGTCAATTTGCTGACGCGCCGGCAACATATCGATAAATTCGCCGCGTTCCTGCGGTAAGAACGACCAGCCTTTTTGCAAATGGCGCAACAAAGAATGGGCGGCATATTGCGTAACCACACCGATACGGTTTAAGCCGGAATTAATACAGTTGGAAAGTGCGAAGTCAATGATACGACGATTCCCCCCGAAGTAAAGTGCCGGTTTCGCACGTTTATCTGTCAGCTCATGAAGACGTGAACCGCGACCGCCGGCTAAAATAAGAACAAGCGTATCTTTAACAAGATCGTATTTGTTGGGTAATTGGGAAAGACTACTTTTCATAGCGAACTCCATTCTTTGTTATGTGGTTAATATTTCCGCAACACACAAAATGCCACCCCATCGACTTCCACCTGATTTTCGTGCAACGTTAAGTGTGTTGTCCCGCATACATGTTTCCATTGACTTACCGCTTGCATAGGCAATGTAAAATGTTGTTTTTCCGCTTTGGCATTGATTAAGAAAATCCATTGCTCATCTAATACTACTTGTAGCGTTTTATTTTCTCGATTGTGCCAATCATCAAGGTTCATCGGCTCTCCGTGAGCATTAAGCCAAGACACATTTTCTTGTGACCACCAACGATCACTCAGCAAACTTGCAATTTTTTTTCGTAACGCGATCGTTTGGCTGGTTAGGTTAAATAAATCCTGATTAAATGACTGCCATTTTAACCAGGTGATTTCGTTATCCTGACAATAGGCATTGTTATTGCCGAATTGACTGTTGCCGAACTCGTCGCCCGCCAACAGCATCGGCGTGCCGTTGGAAAGCAATAAGCTCATGAGCAAACTGCCTGCCGTTAAAACTCGCTGATTTTCTACCGCACTTTGGTGTGGATCGGTTAAATCCAATTCGCTGCCTTCAAAGCCATGGTTATAATTGTAATTTTCATTGCGCCCGTCACGGTTTTCTTCGCCATTGGCTTCATTGTGTTTTTGGTTATAACTGGTTAAATCGCGCAAGGTGAAGCCATCATGAGCGGTAATAAAATTCAGCGACGTATGCGGCAGGCGCCGTTCCTGTTTAAAAATGTCGCCGGAGCCCGCCAGACGTTCGGCAAAGGCGCCCACTTCCCCACTTTTCCACAACCAGAAACGGCACATATCATCACGAAAACGGTCGTTCCATTCAGCGAAATAATGGGGAAAATTGCCTAATTGATAGCCATAATGTCCGATGTCCCAAGGCTCACTGATTAATTTCACCCGCTGCAAACTCGACGTTTGCGCAATGTCGTTAAACAACGCCGCATGGTGATTAAAATCCGGTGTTTCGCGCCCTAACGCAGTCGCCAAATCGAAACGGAAACCGTCTACATGGCATTCTTCCACCCAATAACGCAGGCAATCCACTACCCAGCGACGGGTAATGTGATTGGACAAATTCAGCATATTGCCGCAACCGGTCCAGTTTAAATATTCGTCTTGCGGGGTTTGCCAATAATAGGTTTCGTCATCAATGCCACGTTGACTAAAGGTTGGGAAGTATTTTTCCGATTCCGCCGTATGGTTGAACACCACGTCTAAAATCACTTCAATGCCCGCTTCATGCAAGGCTTTCACCATGTATTTAAATTCATTTAACGGATTGGCCATATTGGCTTGCGAGCAATATTTCGGCTCCACGGCAAACATGGCTAACGGGTTGTAACCCCAATAATTGGATAACCCTCTTTGTTGTAAGTGCGGTTCGCTTACCGCGTAATTTACCGGCAACAACTCGACTGCTGTTATACCTAACTTTTTCAAATACGCAATCGTTTGCGCGTGCGCCAAACCGGCATAGGTGCCGCGTATTGTCTCTGGTAATTCCGTTTGTAATTTGGTAAAACCTTTCACACTCAACTCATACACAATGGTTTCGGTCCAGGGCGTATTCGGCGCTTTGTCACTCTGCCAGTCAAATGCACGATCAACCACCACCGCTTTCGGTGCATAGCGGGCGTTATCCCGCTCGTCGCTCAACAAAAACCACGCTTGCGTTTCAGGCGAGCTTAAATCCGGTTTGCCCACCACGGCCTTGGCATAAGGGTCCAGCATCAATTTCTGCGGATTTGCCGTCAAAGTGCGGTCATTTTTTGATGTGATTCTGAAGCCATATTGGGTTCCGTTTGCCACCCCGCTTAACGCCAAATGCCACACGTTGTCGGAATTAACCATGTTGAAACGGGATTCCCGCTCCTCTTCAAACAGACAAAGTTCCACCTGTTGCGCCGCCGAAGAATACAGGGCGAAGTTCGTGATCTGCTCGTCGCTTTCTTCGTATCGGCTGTAGCCGAAAGGATAAGGTTTACCGTTATTTTTTACTGCAATCATGCTTTACCCTGATATTTCAAATAAATGGTTGCCAATGGCGGAATAGAGACGGAAATGGAGTTCGCCCGATTATGGCTGGCGATGTCTTCGCTGTGTACAGCGCCTAAATTACCCACATTTGAACCGGCGTAATAGGCGGAGTCGGTATTTAAAATTTCGTGATATTCGCCGGCAACATTCACACCGAGACGATAATCATGACGCGGCACCGGCGTGAGGTTGCTGATTACAAGAATACGTCCGCCATCACGGCTGCGGCGTTCAAAAGCGAAAACGGAATTTTGTACGTCATCTGCCACCAACCAATCAAAGCCCTGCGGATCGGAATCCAGCTCAAAGAGCGGTGCGTTTTCGCGGTAAATTTTATTGAGATCTTTCACCAGCTGTTGTACGCCGATATGCCATTGACCGCCGATGCCTTCATCTAGCAGGAACCAATCCAGACTTTCACGGTAATTCCATTCGCGACCTTGGGCGAATTCATTGCCCATAAATAGCAATTTTTTGCCCGGATAACCCCACATATAGCCATAATAGGCACGCAAATTGGCAAATTTTTGCCACGCATCGCCCGGCATTTTGCCGATAAGAGAACATTTGCCATGCACCACTTCGTCATGAGAAAGCGGCAACACGAAGTTTTCGCTGTATTGATACATCATGCCGAAAGTCATTTGGTTGTGGTGATATTGGCGATAAACGGGGTCTTTTTCCATGTAGGATAAGGTGTCGTTCATCCAACCCATGTTCCACTTGAAATTAAAACCTAAACCGCCCTGTTCGCTCGGATGGGTCACGCCGGTAAAGGCGGTGGATTCTTCCGCAATGGCGATAGAACCCGGTACTTCGCTATGGATTTTCCAGTTGGTATGTTTCAAAAATTCAATGGCTTCTAAGTTTTCCCGCCCGCCGTATTGATTCGGAATCCACTGCCCTTCGGCGCGACTGTAATCACGATAAATCATAGACGCCACCGCATCGACCCGAATGCCGTCGATACCGAAGCGTTCAAGCCAATACAACGCATTACTGGATAAGAAATTCTTAACTTCGTTGCGTCCGTAGTTGTAAATCAGCGTATTCCAATCTTGGTGATAGCCTTCGCGCGGATCGGCGTGCTCATACAATGCCGTACCGTCAAATGCCACCAAACCGTGGGTATCGCTCGGGAAATGCCCCGGCACCCAGTCGAGAATCACATTAATACCGGCATCATGCGCCCGCTCTACCAAGCGTTTAAAGCCTTCCGGCGTACCAAAACGGCTGGTCGGCGAATACAAGCCAAGCGGTTGATAACCCCAAGAACCGTCAAACGGAAACTCGGACAACGGTAAAAATTCAATATGGGTGAAGCCCATTTCCTGCACGTAAGGAATCAATTCGTCGGCGATTTGATCGTAATCCAGCCAGAAATTGTTTTCCAAGTTACGTCGCCAAGAGCCTAAATGCACCTCATAAATGGAAATCGGCTGATCCCATTGGTTAGCTTTACGACGGGCTTCCGTCATCGGCACGACACTCGGCAACGGACTGATTTGTGACGCGGTATCGGGACGTAACTGAGAACTGAAGGCATAAGGGTCGGCTTTTAAGCGGAGGTTGCCATGGCAATCGATTAATTCAAATTTATACAGTTGCCCCAAAGAGACTTTCGGCAGGAACAATTCCCACACGCCGCTTGCCGGGTGTAAGCGCATTGGATGGCGACGACCGTCCCAATAGTTAAAATCGCCTACCACAGAAACCCGTTTGGCATTTGGCGCCCACAAACGGAAATTCACGCCTGAGACACCGTCACATTCAATGAAATGCGCGCCTAATACTTCATACGGACGTAAAAACGAACCTTCCGCCAACAACCATTCATCCAAATCATTAATCATCGGGTGATAACGGTACGGGTCTTCAATAATTTGTGACTCTTTACCCCAATACACCTGTAGTTGATAAGCAAAGAAATTCCGCGTATCCGGCACCACGCCGGCAAAAAAGCCTCTGTCATCTAAATGGGTTAATTCACACAACGTTTCCTGATTTTCTTTTTCAATGACCAAAACACGACTTGCATCCGGCAACAACGCACGAATTTCAATACCCTTTTCGGTTTCGTGCATACCCAATACGGAAAACGGATCACCATGTGTGCCGTCAAAAAATTGATTGATAACTGATTGCGCTACTAATTGAGTCATAATGAATCCTCGCTAAGCGTTGCGTGCTTGATTAAACAGAAAAACGAAGCAATGTATTCATCATTGAAAATAAGATCGAATGATTTGCTTAATTTCTTACGCCAACCGACAGTATTTTCTTCCGCCTGCTGATCTTGGTATTCGAAGATGTCCAAGACATTAATACAACAATGCCCCGCCCTATGCTTTTTTAAATGCATCAAATGCCTTAATTGGTAGTATCTGAAAGGCTGCTGAGAAAGTTGAATAGATGGAAAATCGAAAAGGGAGTGTTCTGCACACTTATTGCCCTGTTCATCAAAGAGTTGGTAATGTAATGAACAAGAAGGAAGAGATAAACGGGTCAAATCATAATAGATCATGTCATTATTAAACATCGTAATCACATCATCAAATTCCCCTTTAGAACACTCTGATTTATTAGGCGGCTGTGGTAATTTGATAAAATACGATAACGTTTGCGTACTGGCATAAATTAAATGCCTGCCACTATCATAATGAGCTAAAGCAAGTTCTAATTTTTCTGTGGATTGCTTGATGGAGTCTGGAATTTGCATATAAAACCTACAACAACATACGACAAGAAAAATAACAATTATTAAGTATTGTAGTAGAGGTTAACACAAAAACAACACTTTTAGTGCAAATTAGTGATCTCAATCAAGAATAAAATCGAACCAATCAATAACATCCCGTTCATGAATGCCGTATTTAATCAAAATATCGGCTTTTTTCACGCTATCGGGATCGCCGCTGATAAGCGGATGCCATGAGGGCAACGGTTTTCCTTCATGTAATAAACGATAAGCACAGGTGGCGGGTAACCAATCGAAATCCGACAAGTTTTCTTTGGTGAGCTTGGTGCAGTCTTCTTCCAATTCAAAACGCCGTGAATATTGACCGCACTTTCCCGTTTCCAACTCCAACAGATTGCAGGCAATGCGCGTGTAATACAAATGTTCATATTTGCCATAGCCGTCAATATATTTACGATAGCAACATTTCCCACACCCGTCACATAACGCCTCCCACTCGGCATCGTTCATGTCAAGTAAGGTTTTGTGTAGCCAAAAATCGGGTTCTAATTGCATAGCGAAAAATGATAAAGAAAAGTGCGGTCAAAATTCATCGTGAAAAACGACCGCACTTTATGCGATTGAGTTTAAAATCCTTCTTTCAAACTCACTGTCAGGTTGAATACCAAATGTTCGGAGCGGCTGTCTTTGCTGTCGGCACAGAAATAACCTTCACGTTCGAATTGATAGCCCTTCTCCGCTTCCGCGTTGCCAAGGCTTTGCTCCACAAAACCCTGTTTCACCACTAAAGAAGTTGGGTTTAATACGCTTTCGATATCTTCTTCCGCGCCCGGATTCGGCACGGTGAATAAACGATCGTATAAACGGAACTCTGCCGGGTGATTATGCACCGCAGACACCCAGTGAATCACGCCTTTTACTTTGCGACCATCTGCCGGATTTTTACCCAAGGTTTTCGGATCATAAGTGCAGTAAATCGTGGTAATTTCACCGTTCACATCTTTTTCTACGCGTTTCGCTTTGATCACATAAGCATTGCGCAAACGCACTTCCTTGCCCAGCACTAAGCGTTTATATTGTTTATTCGCTTCTTCGCGGAAATCGGCACAATCAATATAGATTTCTTTTGTGAACGGTAATTGGCGTTCTCCTAGTTCTGGACGATTCGGGTGATTTGGCGCAGTCAATATTTCTTCACCGTCAAAGTTTTCAATCACCACTTTCACCGGATCGATCACCGCCATGGCGCGTGGTGCATTTTGGTTTAAATCATCACGAATGCAGGCTTCTAATGCACTGTATTCCACCACGTTATCTTGTTTGGTCACGCCAATACGACGGCAAAATTCACGAATGGACGCCGGTGTATAACCACGACGGCGCAAGCCTGAAATGGTTGGCATACGCGGATCGTTCCAGCCGTCCACGATTTCATCATTCACCAATTTTAAGAGTTTGCGTTTAGAGGTTAAGGTGCCTTCTAAATTTAAACGGGAAAATTCATATTGGTGCGGCAGCGGGCGTTCAATGCTGATATTTTCCAACACCCAATCATACAAACGACGGTTATCTTGGAATTCAAGGGTACATAAGGAGTGCGTGATACGCTCAACAGCATCGGAAATACAATGAGTGAAATCGTACATCGGATAAATGCACCATTTGTCGCCTGTTTGGTGATGGCTGGCGAATTTTATGCGATAAAGCACCGGATCGCGCATCACCATAAACGGCGACGCCATATCAATTTTTGCCCGCAAGCTCGCTTTACCTTCGGCAAATTCGCCGTTTTTCATTTTTTCAAATAAAGCCAGGTTTTCTTCCACGCTGCGATCACGATATGGGCTGTTTTTACCCGGTTCGGTTAAGGTGCCGCGATATTCGCGCATTTCTTCCGGCGAAAGTTCATCCACATACGCCAAACCTTTTTTGATAAGCTCAATGGCATAACCATAAAGCGCGTCAAAATAATCGGACGCATAATGCACTTCGCCCGCCCAATGGAAACCTAACCATTCTACATCAGCTTTAATAGAATCCACATATTCCACATCTTCTTTCACCGGGTTGGTGTCGTCAAAACGCAAATTACATAGCCCTTGGTAATCTTTTGCAATACCAAAATTCAAGCAAATGGATTTAGCATGACCGATGTGTAAATAACCGTTTGGTTCAGGCGGGAAACGCGTATAAACGTTATTGTGTTTACCGCTTTTTAAATCTTCATTAATAATTTGAGTAATAAAATTGTGCGGACGGCTATTTTCCGCCGTTTCTAATACAGTTTCTGTGCTCATAGTTTTCTCATTAAAACGCATAAAAAAATAACCGCACTATTCTACACGCTTCAGCATAAAAAGCGAGGAATGCGGCTTATTGTTGAAATAAATGTGCAAACTACCCTTATTTTTAATTGAGTATCATTGGGAGAATAATGGCAACACGCTAAAAATTTTAATAATTTCTTAAGTTTTGTTGTATAGTGTGGCGATTCATTGTGGACTTATGAGAGAAAAAGATGAAGAAAAAACCTCTTATTATTACTGCTATTGCAGCCGCTGTGATTACCGGCGGTTATTTTTTTGTACGCGATTCCGGCGCACAAACCACTTACTTAACGGAAGAGGTCAAACGCGGCAATATTGAAAAGAACGTGGTTGCTACCGGTTCCATCGAAAGTATCAATACTGTTGATGTGGGCGCGCAGGTGTCAGGGAAAGTCACCAAACTTTATGTCAAACTGGGACAACAGGTGAAAAAAGGCGATTTAATTGCCGAGATTGATTCCACCACCCAAATTAATACGTTAAACACCCGCAAAGCCGCCTTGGCGAGTTATCAAGCCCAATTAGTTGCACGCAAAACCGCTTACGATGTGGCACTTTCCAATTACAATCGCTTGTCCAAATTATACGGGCAAAAAGCCACTTCATTGGACACATTAAATACCGCTAAAGCCACCTTGAATAATGCCAAAGCGGAAATGGACGTGGTACAGGAAAATATTAAACAGGCGGAAATTGAAGTGAACACCGCCGAAACCAACGTGGGCTACACCAAAATCACCTCCCCGATTGACGGCACGGTCATTTCCACACCGGTATCCGAAGGGCAAACGGTAAATTCCAATCAGACCACGCCGACTATCATTAAAGTGGCGGATTTAAGCAAAATGCGCATTAAGCCGGAAATTTCCGAAGGCGACATTACCAAAGTCAAAGCGGGGCAAGATGTGACCTTCACTATTTTATCCGACAATAAAACCGTTTATCACGCCAAAATTGATTCCGTAGACCCGGCAACAACCACCATCAGCGACAATTCAAGCTCAAACAGTTCAAGCTCAGGTTCCAGTTCCTCCTCCGGTTCAAGCAGCAGCGCAGTATATTATTACGCCAACATTATCGTTGAAAATCCCGAACATGTTTTGCGTATTGGTATGACCACGGAAAATAACATTAAAATTGCCGATGTGCAAAATGTGTTGTTTATTCCGAATTTGGCAGTGCAAAAGCAGCAAGACAAATATGTAGTCAATGTACTAAACGGCAATACAACACAAGAACGGGAAATCGAAATCGGCGTGCAAAATGATTTCCAAACGGAAGTCAAATCCGGTTTAACGGAAGGCGAAAAAGTAGTGATTTCACAAGTTGCTGCCGGTGAAACCTTCGGCGATCCTGATGCCCCGATTATCTTCTAAAGTGCGGTGGGTTTCGACGATGAATATAATTGAAATCAAGCAGCTCAACCGTTATTTTGGCGAAGGTGAAAACCGCGTTCATGTTTTAAAAGACATTTCCCTTTCCATCGAAAGAGGTGATTTTGTCGCCATTATGGGACAATCTGGTTCAGGCAAATCCACACTGATGAATATCATTGGTTGTTTGGACACGGCAACCGGTGGTTCATACAAAATTGATGGAAAAGAAACCATTGAATTAACCAACGATCAGCTTTCCGATTTACGCAGCCAAAAATTCGGTTTTATTTTCCAACGCTATAACCTATTAAGCAGCTTAACCGCCGCAGAAAACGTCGCCTTACCTGCAATTTATGCGGGAATGCCACAAAGCCAACGCTTGGAACGTGCCAAACAATTATTGGAAAAACTGGGATTGGGCGATAAATGGCAAAACAAGCCGAACCAGCTTTCAGGCGGTCAACAACAGAGAGTGAGTATTGCCCGTGCATTGATGAACGGCGGAGAAATTATCCTTGCCGACGAACCCACAGGTGCGCTGGATTCGCACAGCGGTGAAAATGTGATGGAAATCCTCCGTCAACTGCACGAGGAAGGCCACACCATTATTATGGTGACCCACGACAAGCACATTGCTGCCAGTGCCAATCGGATCATTGAAATCAAAGATGGTGAAATTATCAGTGATACGCAAAAACGTCAGGTAAAAAGTGCGGTTAAAAATCCAAGTGTTTTTAAAGGTCGTTTCGGTTTCAGCAAAGATCAACTTATGGAAGCCTTCCGTATGTCCGTCAGTGCCATTGTAGCGCACAAAATGCGCTCATTGCTGACCATGCTGGGAATTATCATCGGGATCACTTCCGTCGTTTCCGTGGTGGCGTTAGGAAATGGTTCACAACAAAAGATTTTGGAAAATATTCGCGGTATCGGCACAAACACAATGACGATTTTTAACGGTAATGGTTTCGGTGACCGTCGTTCACGGCACATTCAAAACCTAAAAATCAGCGATGCCAATACGTTATCGAAACAAAGTTATATTCAAAGCGTTACTCCAAATACCTCTTCCAGCGGCATTTTAGTGGTCGGTAACAAATCCTTCACATCCGCCAATTTATATGGTATCGGTGAACAATATTTTGATGTAGAAGGCTTGAAGTTAAAACAGGGCCGTTTATTAACCGAGGACGATGTGGATCAAAGCAACCAGGTGGTCGTGCTGGACGAAAGTGCAAAAAAAGCCATTTTTGCCAACGAAAATCCCCTTGGCAAAACGGTGATTTTTAATAAGCGACCATTTCGTGTCATTGGCGTGGTGTCAGATCAACAGCTGGGCGGATTTCCCGGTAATTCGTTAAATCTATATTCTCCTTATAGTACTGTATTAAATAAAATTACCGGTGGCAGTCGAATTGGTTCCATCACAGTAAAAATTAGTGATGACGTAAATTCTACCGTGGCGGAGAAAAGCCTAACGGAATTATTGAAATCTCTGCATGGCAAAAAAGACTTTTTTATCATGAACAGTGACACTATTAAGCAGACCATTGAAAATACTACCGGCACGATGAAATTACTCATCTCTTCTATTGCTTTTATTTCCTTAATTGTAGGCGGTATCGGCGTGATGAACATTATGTTAGTGTCAGTGACAGAACGCACAAAAGAAATTGGTGTACGCATGGCAATCGGCGCCCGTCAGATTAATATTTTGCAGCAGTTTTTAATTGAAGCGGTGTTAATTTGTTTAATCGGTGGCGTGGCCGGAATTTTGTTATCTGTCCTCATCGGCGTGTTGTTTAATAGCTTTATAACGGATTTCAGCATGGATTTTTCCACTGCATCCATTGTTACCGCCGTATTATTCTCCACCCTAATCGGCGTGTTATTCGGCTATATGCCGGCAAAGAAAGCAGCAGAATTAAATCCGATTACAGCGTTGGCGCAAGAATAAATTTTGTAAAATACAAAAGAGGGGTTAGAATTCTCTATAATTTTTGACCGCACTTTTATAAAAAAGGGAAAAAACAATGTTCACAATAAAAAAATTAACCTTAACTATAGTGGTGGCAACAACCCTCACGGGCTGTGCCAATATTGGCGATTCTTATCGGGCCAGCCTTAAGAACTACAAACAATATGAAGAAATCACCAAACAATACAATATTAAGAATGATTGGTGGAAGCTTTATAAAGATGCCCAGTTAAATCGTGTGGTCGAAAAAGCCCTATTGAATAATAAAGATTTAGCTAAAGCCACAATTTCCGTTAATCGCGCCCTTTATAGTGCGAACCTTGCCGGTGCGAATTTAGTTCCTGCATTCAGCGGTTCCACCCGCTCCACAGCACAAAAGAATATAAAAACCGGCGGCAACTCAACGATCAGCCATACAGGTTCTTTAAATGTCAGCTATACCTTAGATTTATGGTTCCGCTTAGCAGATACCGCAGACGCGGCAGAATGGACACATAAAGCTACGGTCCAGGATATGGAATCCACTAAGCTTTCCTTAATTAATTCTGTGGTTACCACCTATTACCAAATCGCCTATTTAAACGATGCCATTAGCACGACAAAGGAAAGTATTAAATATTACACCGATATTAGTAATATCATGCGCAACCGCCTGGCACAGGGTGTAGCAGATAGCATCAGTGTAGATCAAGCACAACAGGCAGTGTTAACGGCACGTAATAATTTAATCACTTATCAACTCAATCGTAAAACTGCAGAACAAACACTCCGCAATTTACTTAACTTAAAACCGGACGAAACATTAAAAATTACCTTCCCGCATATTTTGAAAGTTAAATCCGTAGGTGTAAATTTGAACGTACCGGTTTCCGTCATCGCCAACCGTCCTGATATAAAAGGCTATCAAGCACGCTTAAGTAGTGCATTTAAAAATGTCAAAGCGACTGAAAAAAGCTGGTTCCCGGAAATTACCTTAGGCGGTAGCTTAAATTCGAGCGGTAAAAAATTGAATAGCGCAACAAATACACTTATCGGTGGAGGTGCATTAGGTATTAGTCTGCCGTTCTTAAACTGGAATACGGTTAAATGGAATGTAAAAATTTCCGAAGCAGATTATGAAACAGCGCGTTTGAATTATGAAAAAAGTATCACTGTCGCATTAAATGATGTGGATACTAATTATTTCTCATTTACACAAGCCAAAAAACGCTTTACTAATGCCCAAAAAACCTACATTTACAATCAGCGTATTACGCAGTACTACCGCAACCGGTATAATGCAGGTGTATCCGAATTACGTGAATGGTTAACCGCTGCAAATACCGAAAAAAATTCCCAACTCTCTATTTTACAAGCCAAATATAACGTAATTCAGGCCGAAAATGCGGTTTACAGTTCTATGGCGGGTTATTATTCCGTAAAAAAATAATGTGAAACAACCGCGCTTATGTGTTTAGCATACAACGGTGCTTTATGAAAAGTGCCGTTTTTGCTTTTATATGTCCCCCTAAGTTATAGGGTGATTATTTTTTAACCACCCTTAGGTATTACATTGCTATTTCATGTCCCAGTGGAACAGGCCCAATGTTTTGATAGCCAGAAGCTCGACAAGCTCTGACTCAAGCTCAACGATCGTCCTCTACAGTAGTGAGTGCCGATGCTTTATGTAAAACACCACCGCACTTTTACCATTCCCGTAAACTATTTGCTAATACTATCCACCCACTGAAACAACTCATCCAAATCATAATCCCCCGCATGCGGCACGCCCCATGGCGTTTCATAATCCACCTGCTTACCCGCCATACGCAATTTTATAGCTAACATAGCACCGATAGCGTGCGAAGTATCACGGTCGGAGGTGCCGACCCGAATGCGCCAATGCTGCGTTTTACTTTGATCCACATAATTCATGGCGTTCATTAAGCGCACCACATTTTTATCCGCCATCTTTCCCTTTTCCGTGCTGTGTTGCCAAGAAAAAACGGTGAAATGCTGATTATTCACGGTTTCCGTACCAAATAAATTATTTTCGCCCGAACTCAAATTCAGCGCATCAAATGCCGGTGGCGATTTCATTCGTTTTTCCGCGTGAATATAACCGTCCCAATCAATGTCGGTAACACCTTCTTTGCTGACGTTCACCCAAGGCTGATCGGCAAAAGAGGTGCCGTTTTTATGCGCCTTATCCGCTGCCCGTATAATCACCGATTTCACATAATCCTTAAAAGAACCGTTGCCTTGCGCGTCTAACGTTAACCCATTGCCTTTTTCGTCTTTCAATTTCAAACTATTTAAATAGGCGGGAAATTCGGCTTTTAGCTGATCGGACAGCGTAATTTCCTGCGCCGTCAACGTGCCGTCAATGGTCGCTTTTGCCGCTGCTTGAGAACGATCGTTATAACTGTCCGCATTTAAACGACTCATATCCATACGGCGATATTCGTTTAAACCGTTAAACTCCCATTCATAAGCGCTATCGGCGTGCTCCAAATTGGTAATCGGACAATAGGCAGAAACCGCAAAAATTGCATCACTCGCTTCTGCCGCGCCCGCGTGTTTTAAATAATGGGCATAATCCGGATTATCGCCGCTCGCCCCTAACAAGGCGGACAACGCCCCGCCGGCACTGGTGCCATTAGAAATAATTTTATTGGCATCGCCCGGCATCACCTCATCATTAAAATGCAAATAACGCACCGCCGATTTCAAATCGATAATCGCCGCCGGCGCCTTGCCGGTATATTTTCCGTCTTTCTCCAGCGTCCGCCCGCGTGCGCCCACACTCGCCACCACATAGCCTTTAGAAAGTGCGGTCAAAATCGCATTCGGTTTATCGTTGTTGCCAAACCCTTTTGCGTCATAAGTCGCCGCTTTCGCCGGCATATAACCGCCCACTGCATTCGGCAGGAAAATCGGCGCGGTTTTCGCCGTAAAACCGTTAATGTTACCCTCGTTAAAATACGCTTCCGGTACATAAATATTCAGCGTTTGATAATCCGGTTCAAGCGGCTGCTGCACATACACAATCTTCTCAAAAGCACGGAATTTCACGGTTTCCCCGTTCACCTTCGCCTCCAAAGTGCGGTAGGTTTTCGGCGAGAATTGCAAATCATAGCCGTTACCCGTTTTATTAAAATAAGGTGCCTCCGCCAACGGATCCTGCGCCTGCGGCGGATTCGCCCACACCGTTCCTGAAATCACCAACCCCACCAAAGAAGCCAACCATGTTTTTGTGTGCATAAGATTTTCCTGTTTAAAAGATATACTGTTGATTAGATGAGCGTATCGTCGATGAGTTCGGTAGGTGTAACAAAAAAGTGCGGTTGATTTTCACCGCACTTAAAAATCATATAAACATCAAGTCAATATCACTTGAAAATGTAACTCGTTTTACTAAAATTTACATATTATTTTCATTTTATGGATGTAAAACACCGAACAAAATGAGAAAAAGGAATAAACTAGGGAGAATGTTGAATCAAGCGGGAATAAGTGGAACAAAACCAATGAAAACAAGGGTGCAAGAAAAAACGGCGTCCTTTTTTATTGAAGAATAGACAAGAATAAAAAATGCGAAAAGTTTTAAAAATCGCAAAAAAAAACGAAACAAAATGCGAAAATAAAAAAGCGTTTAAAAATCGTTTAAATGTCATTTAAAGCGGTTTTTTGTTCTTATTTTCTAATTGTTTTATCAGTGCGTAAATCTGACACTTTTCCGCGCAAGTGATGTTTATGTTGTCTGCTATACAGATGTCATTTGTTGTATAGTTGTTGCCATATTGAATGTATATGCTGCCTTGTGGCGCGTCCTTAGTATTATCATTAAAGAATTTAAGAATTGACTGCTTGTCCATAACTCTCCTTAGTTTATGCAACCAATTTAAATAAATTAATAATCTTCTCGTTAGCGCTTTCTTCGCTTAGTAATTCATAAATCATCCATACCATTTGCGCCTTGGCTTCGGGCTCCATGGTTTTGCGTGTCATTGCTAAGATTTCTTCAAGTGTGCTGATCGCCGTTAAAAAGCGCGCCTTGCTTACTTCCGTTAAGTCTTCTTTTGATGCGTTATATTGTGCGGTAGGATCTTCTATTATATTGCGTTTAAAGCCTAGGGCGCGCTGCACCTCGTAAGGCATGGATAAATAATGGTATTCGTATGTTTTCCCTTTTCTTCCTTTTATAAGTCGTCTTTCCCAGTTTTCTAATTTGGCTTTTTTAGTTACCCCTTGAACAGTTTCTGGTAGTCCAGCTACTCCCAAAAGGTCTTTCAGTTCTAGCCACTCTCGGATCATATCTAACCTCCTAGTTTTAAACCAAGGATTAAAACTAAGTTTAATTTACAATACCTCTTAACGTATTGATTTAAATAAAAATAAATTTCTTTACATAAGTTTTACAAAATTTTTATTTAAACTATTGTTGACTTTAGTTTTAAACTTGATTTAAACTAAGTTTAACGCTAAGGAGTAAGACTAAAGATTTACACCCAAGTTTAACCTAATCTTTAAATTATTCAAATGCAAAAGCGAGGAACTATGAAAAAAAAGGATTGGAGTAGAAAGCGGATTGTTTACGAGTTACATGAGCGAAACATTACATTGCATTCGCTTTCAGTTAAGTCTGGATTGGCTCCCTCCACATTAAAAAATGCATTGCGAGTTAGTTATCCGAAGGGAGAATGGATCATTTAGAGTAACCAATTATGGCAACTACTGAAAAAATTGAAGAAAAATTATTAAACCTTATCAATCAAGCAGACTCTTTTGCTATTGCACTTACAGGTGAATGGGGAATTGGTAAAACGCATTTCTGGAAGAATTTCTATGAAAAGAATCATAATAATTTCAAAATGAATAAGTATTCTTATGTTTCGTTATTTGGTATTGATTCCTTAGAATCATTTAAATATCAAATTGCTATAAACACTCATGATACAAAGCAGAAAAAAGATTATTTATTACATATAAAGAAAGCATTTTCATCTATTATAAGTAACATTGACTTCCCAAAACTAGAAGCCAAAGGTTTTAGTCTTTCAGTTACTCAAAGTATGATAAACAGCATAATATCAAACTTTATTGAAGATACTGTCATTTGTATTGATGATTTTGAGAGAAAATCAGATAAATTAGACACAAGAGAAATCATGGGTCTCATTAATTTTCTAAAAGAGGAAAAGAAATGTAAAATTATAATGATTTTACATGAAGATAAATCTAAGGATCTAGAAGTATTCAGGGAATATAAAGAAAAAGTATTTGATGATGTCTTAATATTAGATGAAAACATATCAATCATCAGAAAACTAATTAATAACAACGAAAATTTTGATATATATGAAAATTTCTACAATATTTTAAAATATAAAAATTTAAGATTTTATATAAAAGTAGATAAGGATTACAGAAACATAACTTCTTTAAATAAAAATTTAAGCCTAACAAGCAAAAGATATATACTAGAAAATATTTTTGTTATTAGAATGATTTTTGAAAAAGGAGTGTTTGAATTAACTACAGAGAAAGGTGAAACTTTTTCTGTTGACGTAAACTTTCTTTTAAATTTTGATTCTGAAGATGATTATTATAAGGCGAGAGCATTTAACAGCTACTTAAATAACTTTACTTTTTTTTATGGTTTAAATGAATGGGGTAAAGTAATTTTACAGCATTTCACTGAATATCAGATAAATAATGACACATTAGAAAAGCTAATAAAAAAAGATTTAATATCAGATGAAAAACTTAAAGAAGAAAAAGAATTCGATGATATATTAACTGAGTTTCACAGCTTAAAAACAAAACCTGATTTCATTAATAGACTATATGATATAACTATAAAGCAAGCTAAAAGAATGAGGTTAGGAAATATATACTTTTCTTACAAAATAATTAACTATGAAGACGCTGAATTAGCTAATAATTTAGAGAAAGAAGTCAAAGAGATAATTGATTCTTTCTTAAAAAATAATTTTACTTATGATTTAAAGTTACGTAATTTTTCCCTTTTGGAGAAAGTGATGATATTTTTGCAAAATTTCTTGAAGAGAAAATTGAAGAATACAAAAAAACGCCCAAGTCTCAAGATATCTTAACCCCATTTCTTAGATATTTTGAAGATAGGAGTTATCTGTATGAAAACCTAAACTTAGATTCTATTTCAAAGGAACAATTAAAAGAGATAATTTGGATAGATATTAATGACAAACAATATCGAAGACAGTTTATAGCTTCCGTAGTACACCATCCTGCATTTTCTGAAAATAAGCGAGAAGAAATTCGTCAATGGACCGTAGATATTCTCCGAGAAGAAGCTACTGATAATCCTGATAGTAAAGCAGTTATTGAAATGTGGTTAAATGACACTAATGAACTAAAAGATTTAAAAAAATATCTGTAATAAATCAAATTACAAAAGCCATCCGACTAACAGATGGCTTTCTCATCCATCTACGCCTTCTTCAAAAACTCCGATTTCAACATAATTTTGCCACAATCGACATTGTGGTCGCCGTGGGTGAGGCGGATGTTTTTGAATTTGGTGCCTTTCTTTAACACCTCGGAAGAGCCTTTGAGTTTTAAGTCTTTGATGAGCAGCACGTCGTCACCGTCGGCGAGTAAGTTGCCGTTGCTGTCCTTAACGATAAGCTGATCATCATCCTGTTCTTCGGTTTCGTTGCCAGTCCATTCGTATCCGCAATCGGGGCAGACGAATTGGATTGAATCGTGGTAGGTGTTTTCGCCTTTGCAAGATAGGCAAATTGGGTATTCCATGTGTTTTCTCCCTGGGTATGAAATGTTAAAAGCGCGCTATTGTAACGAAAAGCCGTGGGTTTCGGGGAAATAATTTATACATTTAACGGCGCATTTTCGCCAATAAACTGACGGACAGGATAATAACGAATGAGCCGATCCAGAAATTGAGCGTCGGCACGTTGTGCCAGAACAGCCAGTCGCAAATGCTGGAAAAAATCACGCCGGTGAAAGCAAACGGGGTGATGACGTTCGCCGGGGCGTATTTAAAGGCGCGGGTGAGCAATAATTGGAAGATTAAGCCGAAACCGCCCACTAAGAGCAATAAAAGAAAGCCGTGAGCCGTAGGAATTTCCCATTGTGCGGCGAAAAATAACGGCAGCAACAGGGAGCCTAATAAATGGAAGTAGAACACGATGTTTTTCGGTGAGTTGTGTTTGTTGAGCTCCTGCAAGCTGATAAACGCCATGGCGGCTAAGAATGCCGCGCCCAGTGCATAGCCGATATGTAAGAGTTCAAAATGTTTGGAGGAATCCGTCAACATGATAATGGAAACGCCCGCAAAACCAAGGAAACTGCACGCCAATACTTTCAGCGGAGTTCGGGTGCGTAACACAAACAATAATAACGGCACGAATAACGCCGAGGTGTTCATCAATAAAACGGCGATGGAAATCGGCAAATATTTGATGGCGTAAAAAGTCAGCAACATACTGGCGATGCCGGCAAGATTACGCATGACGAGAAACGGCCATTGACTCAGTTCCACTTTGAAATCGCCGTCGCGAATCATAAAGGGCAATAAAAAAATGAAGCCGATAAGAAAGCGAGAAAATAGGATTTCACTGGAAGGCAATTCGTCGGAAGCGTATTTGACGAACACGCCCATCAAGGCAATGCTAATGTAGGCAAAGATCATGCAAATAATGGCTTTTTGGTATGACGTTGTTTTGATTTTCGTCTGCATAACGGGCTTCCTTGGGTTTTATCGCCGAAAAGTGCGGTCAGATTTTAAGGTGTTTTTTCGGCGTCGGCATTGACGTGTTTTTCGATGTCTGCCCAAAAACGCTGAAAAAAATCACCGCACTTTTCGTCTTTGAGCGGTTCCCCTTTAATTTGAACCGCCTGTCCGAAATAGTCAAACGATAATTGATAAGCGTGCAGATAGGTGCGATCGGCGCTATCGCCGCCATACAAAGCATCGCCTAAAATCGGACTGCCTAAACTTTTCATAGCGACACGGAGCTGATGGGTTTTGTCGGTTTTCGGTTGCAGAATAAATAAGCGCAAATTTGGTGCGAGACTATGGGACACAAAATCTGTCACGGCAGGATTTTCTTTGCTTTGGGTCAGTTTCCAAGCACCTCGGCGCGCTTTTTGCATATCACCGCTGATTCTCCCCTGCTTTTTCTTTGGTTTGTGAGTTGCCAGTGCGAGGTAAGTTTTCTGAATTTGATGATATGCAAACTTTTGTGACAACGTCACGTCAGCCTTGTTCATTTAATGCTAACATTAATAACCCCGAGGTCACTTTATCCAGCCGATGAACCAGCCAAACCTGCGGCACGCCAAGCTGTTGCGCCACCAGTCGGGTTAAGCCGATGTCGGCATCGTCTTTGTGTACGCTGATACCGTTCGGTTTATTAATCACGATAAAATCAGGATGTTGAAATACAATTTGAAACGTCATGGAGAAAATCAATAAGAAAAAACGGGTGGCATTATAACATACAACAATCGCTTTATCGGCGCGCGATTAGGCGGGGTGACAGAAAAGTGCTATACTTCGCGCTTAACAATAACTCTAAGGTATTTTCAGGGTGTACGAAGGTTTGCTCATTATTTTAGTGCCGATGTTTGTCGGCTACATGGTTAAAACGAAAAATCAGACGATTTTGCACGCATTGGGGCGATTAACCATGGTTCTGCTTTACATGATCTTGTTCTCCATGGGCTTTTCTCTCGGTCAACTGAATGATTTGGCACAACAATTACCGCAAATCGGCGTTTATGCCCTAACCTTTATTTTATTGACGCAAGGGTTTAATTTTATCGGCTTGTTGGTTTACGACAAACTTCACCCGCAACCCCTAAAACACAATGCGGAAAAAATGCCTTCCCGCTGGCATATTTTGCCGGATTCCTTGAAATTATGTGCCGTTGTGGCAATCGGTTTTGTCGCCGGTTGGTTGGCGAAAGGACATTTTGCCCTCTCCCACAACACGACGACTTATGTGCTGGTTGTGATGATTTTCTGTGTGGGCGTACAACTGCGCAATAACGGGATTTCCATGCGGGCGGTGTTTTTCAACAAACGGGGCTTGGCAATGGGCGGCATTTTTATCCTGACCTCTTTGCTGGGTGGCATTGTCGGTGCGCAGGTATTGTCCATGCCGATGGTACAAGGTTTAGCGGTGTCTTCCGGCTTCGGCTGGTATTCTTTATCCAGCGTGACCCTAAGCAATGCCTGGGGACCGGTTTGGGGCAGTATTGCGTTTTTTAATGATTTATCCCGTGAACTGATTAGCTTATTTATTATCCCATTATTTATGCAAAACTATCGTTCTACGGCGGTAGGCTTTGCCGGCGCCACGGCACTGGATGTCACCCTGCCGATTATCCAAAAAGCGGGCGGCATGGAAGTGTTACCGCTGGCGTTTAGTTTTGGCTTTATTGCCAACATTACGCCCCCGATTTTATTGATGTTATTTACCTCGGCCCCTTTATAAACAGTCATTTTTTATGAATATTGAACAAATTACCGCCTATATTATCCCGGTATTGATCTGGATTCTGACCATTGCCATTACCATTCGTCTGGTGATCAAAAAGCAATCGGTGTCTGCTATGCTGTCTTGGTTGATGGTGATTTATGTGTTTCCCATCGTAGGCATTGTGGCGTATTTGATTTTCGGTGAAATCAATCTCGGGAAGCGCCGGGCCGCACTGTTTAATCAACTGAAACCGAAGTTTATGGCATGGTTTGAGAAGCTGTCGCAGTGCGATAATTTGGTGAATACCCAAACCAATCTACTCTATCGTCCGATTTTCGATTTAGCCAAACAACGCCTCGGCATTCCTTGCGTGCTGGGCAACGAACTGCATATTTTGGATACGCCGGAAAGTATCATGCGCAGCATTATCGAGGACATCAAAGGCGCTGAAAAATCCATCAATATGGTGTTCTATATTTGGTCTGCGAAAGGCTTGGTTGATGAGGTGATGGAAGCCCTTATCGCCGCCCGTCAACGCGGTGTGGAAATTCGTATTTTGCTGGATTCCGTGGGCAGCCGTCCGTTCTTAAAAAGCCAAGATTGCCGTCTCATGCAGGAACAAGGCATTGAAATCACCGAAACCCTGCATGTGAATTTGTTCCGTATGTTCTTCAGCCGCATAGACTTGCGCCAACACCGTAAAATTATCGTGATCGATAACCAAATTGCCTACACCGGCAGCATGAACATGGTGGATCCGAAGTTCTTCAAAAAAGACAGCAATGTGGGCGAATGGATTGACATTATGGTGCGTATTAACGGCCCTGTGTCGGCAGTGCTTAACGGCCTACATGCTTGGGATTGGGAGATTGAAACCGGGCAATCCGTCCCGCTGCATATTCCTGACAGCCCGTTGTTACCGCTGGAACAAAATAACTCGCACGCCGTGCAAATTCTCGCCACCGGTCCGAGTTTCCCCGATGATTTAATGGCGCAATCTCTTGCCATTGCGATTTTCTCCGCGCGTAAAAGCATTGTGATCACCTCGCCTTATTTCGTGCCGAGCCACAACATTGCCGAAGCCTTACGCATTGCGGCTCTGCGTGGCGTGGAGGTGTCCATTATTCTGCCGAAAGAAAACGATTCCATGATGGTACGCTGGGCAAGTCGTACCTTTTTTGATGATTTACTTGCCGCCGGCGTAAAAATTTATAATTTCAAGAAAGGGTTATTGCACACTAAAAGTATGCTCATTGATAACAAGCTCGCTTTGGTCGGCACCGTTAACATGGATATGCGCAGCTTTTTATTGAATTTTGAAGTGACTATGGTGGTGGAAGATCCGGCGTTCGCCAATGAAATTTCCTTGCTCCACGAAGGTTACATCAACAATTCAGAATTACCTGATCATGCCAAGTGGGCAAATCGTTCCGTTTATCAACGCATTATCGAAAAATTGTTTTTCCTCTTCAGCCCGCTGTTGTAGTAAAAAGTGCGGTTGATTTTCTCGGTGTTTTTATCTCGATAACATTTAATCAAGGATAATAATGAACAAAAATCTGACTTTTTATTTAATCCGCCACGGTCGTACCCTTTGGAACGAACAGGGTTTATTGCAAGGCTTCGGCAATTCCGCATTAACGGAAAGCGGCGTCAAAGGCGCACAGCTTACCGGCATGGCATTAAAAGACACACCTTTCGTAGCGGCTTATACCAGCTGCCTACAACGCACTATCGACACGGCGCAACATATCTTGGGCGAGCGAAATGTGCCGCTATTTCAACATTATGGTTTAAATGAACAATATTTCGGCACCTGGGAAGGCTTGCCCGTTGACGAACTACGCCATTTGGAAGAATTCCAACAAATGCGCAGCGACGCGGCAAATTACAAAGCGCAAAGCAATAACGGCGAGACCTTTGAGCAATTAGCCGAACGGGCAATGAAAGCCATACAGGATATTATTCAGGTGCATGATCAGGGAAATATTCTGATTATTTCCCACGGGCACACGCTCCGCTTGCTTTTATCTCTTTTCAACGGGGTAACCTGGCAGGAACACCGTAACGAGGGCAAAAGCCAGACCTTGCTGAATACCTCGATTAATATCGTGCGTTACCGACAAACCAACGCCGACGACGGTAAGTTTACCCTTGAAGTGATCAATGAAACGGGACATTTAAGTTAAAGAAAAAGCGCCAAGGTGATTAGCCTGCGGCGCTTTTTTATGATGCTTATTGAATGTTAGGCTTGGCTAAAGGTTAAAAACTCACCCACCGTATGAAATGAACCAAACACCAGTATGGTATCATTTTCATAGGAAATTTCTACCGCACTTTTTACGCCTTCTGCAACAAAATCGGCATAACCGCCTTTAACATTTAAGCGATGTTGAGCGGCAACCTGTTGCAACGTCACAAATAAATCCGCCCCGCGTTGACCGCGATAACCATCCAATGTCACGCAACGCCATTCATCTATTAAGGACAGCAACGGCGTCAACACCCCCACCGCGTCTTTATCTTTCAAAATGCCGCAAACGGCAATAAGTTTGCCATGAGATTGTGCCTTAAGTGCGGTCAGTTTTTCCGCTAAATAACGCGCCGCGTGCGGGTTATGCCCCACGTCAATAATGATACGCGGTAACGTTGTCACTTCACGCTGCAATTTCTGCGCCAAATGGGTTAACTGTGCCGGTTTGATGGTTTGAAAACGCCCGGTGAGTTCCACCTCAGCTAAGGATTTTTTAACGGTTTCAAGAGAAATGTCAAAAGGCAGTTTTTGCACCGCCGCGATCGCCGTTGCCGCATTGGCTAACGGAATTTGGCAAAGCGGTAAATCCGCTAAAAAATCCCACCGCACTTTTTGTTCCGGTTGCACGGTTTGCCATGTCCAATGTTGTTCTTGTTGGTTAAACGTCCAATCAAGATGGCGACAAAACAATTGGCTACCAAGCGTATTCGCGTGATTCAGCATGGTTTGCGGAATGTTCGGCTCGCCGATAATCACCGGTTTATGAGCGCGGAAAATCCCCGCTTTTTCAAAGCCGATTTGTTCACGGGTGGAACCGAGAAAATCCGTGTGATCAATATCGATGCTGGTAATCACCGCCATGTGGTTATCCACAATATTGGTGGCATCCAGCCGACCGCCCAGCCCTACTTCCAAAATCACCACATCCAAATTTGCCTGTTTAAATAAATGCAACGCCGACAAGATGCTGAATTCAAAATACGTTAAGGATTGGGTTTTGTGCTGCTCAATATAAGCGAAGGAAGCCGTATGCAGCATATCTTCCAGCTCCTGATTCTGAATACGCACGCGTTCGTTATAACGTAACAAATGCGGTGAAGAATACACGCCCACGCGGTAACCGGCGCTCAGTAAAATCGTTTCCAGTAAACGACAGATGGTGCCTTTGCCGTTGGTGCCGCCTACCGTAATCACAAAAGGTGCCGGCGTTAATAAATCCAGTGCCTGAGCGACGGATTTCACCCGTTCCAGCCCTAAATCGATAGCTTTAAAATGACTGTTTTCCAAATAAGAAAGCCACTCGTTGAGTGGCGAAGTGGCTTTTAATTCTGTTTGCATTATAAATGCCTTAAATGAGATTTTATGCGGCGGTTTCTTCAATAACCAATTCGCTTTCTACGAAAGGTGAAGGTTTGTTCATGAGTTTGCTCAATAAACTCGCCAAAGTATTACGCATATCGGCACGTTTTACGATCATGTCGATGGCGCCCTTTTCCAATAAAAATTCACTGCGTTGGAATCCTTCCGGCAGTTTTTCACGCACGGTTTGTTCAATGACGCGCGGCCCGGCGAAGCCGATTAACGCTTTCGGTTCGGCAATATTAATGTCGCCCAACATAGCGAAACTGGCGGACACACCGCCTAACGTCGGATCGGTCAACACGGAAATGAACGGCACGCCTTTTTCACGCATTTGCGCCAATACCGCACTGGTTTTCGCCATTTGCATTAAGGAGAATAAAGCTTCCTGCATACGTGCGCCACCACTGGCGGAAAAACACACGAACGGGCAATTTTCTTCCATGGCTTTTTCCGCTGCTTTCACGAATTTCGCCCCCACCACGGAACCCATAGAACCGCCCATAAAGCTAAAGTTAGATGCAGCAGCCACAAGCGGCATATTGTATAAGGTGCCGTAAAAGGCAATTAACGCGTCTTTTTCACTGGTGTCTTTTTGTGCGGCGGTAATGCGATCTTTATATTTTTTCAAATCTTTGAATTTTAAAATGTCTTTCGGTTCTAAATCCGCCGCCAATTCTTGCGCACTGTCTTGATCCAATAAGGTCAATAAACGAACACGGGCATCAATACGCATGTGGTGACCACACTTCGGACACACTTCCAAATGGCGTTTTAATTCCTCGCGATATAATACTTGTTCGCATGAGGTACATTTTGTCCAAACGCCTTCCGGCACATTGGCTTTGCGTGAGGAAGAAGATGTATTTTTACTAAAAATTCTATCAATCCAGCTCATATTTAACCTTTTCTCTTGATTAACAAAAAATTGTGGGCTATTAGACCATAATTTTTAAAATTTTTATAGCAATTTATATAGCTCTGATTAGCCATCAAGTGCGGTACTTTTTTGCGGCGTTTTTCACCGGCATTTTTCAGCGGAAATACCTCAAATTCGCCCTAACAAAATCACTAAAAATCAAGTACAATACGCCAATTCTATTTTGCGCAAAGGACAATATCATGGCACGTAAGCCGGCTGAAAAAAACGAACCTGATTTTGAAAATACGCTAAAACAGTTGGAGGAAATCGTTTCCCGTTTGGAAAATAACGAACTTTCCCTTGAAGACGCTTTAAAAGATTTTGAACAAGGGATCAAATTGGCTCAATTGGGTCAGGAACGTTTACAACAAGCGGAACAACGCATCCAAATTTTGTTGCAAAAAAGCGAAAGCGCAAAACTCAGCGACTATCAACCGGAAGAATAACAGGTCGGCAATGTATCATTTTTCGCAAGATTTACAGCACGTTCAGCAACGGATTAATCACTTCTTAGCCAAGCAATTTGCACACATTGACAGCGCCCCCGCGCCACTGGCTGAAGCCATGAAATACGGATTGCTATTGGGTGGCAAACGCATTCGTCCTTTTTTGGTGTACGCCACCGGCAAAATGCTAGGCGCTGACATGGCGCACCTGGATTACGCCGCCGCCGCTATTGAAGCCATTCATGCTTACTCTTTAATTCACGATGATTTGCCCGCTATGGACGACGATGAATTGCGTCGCGGACACCAAACCTGCCACATTGCATTTGATGAAGCCACCGCCATTTTAGCCGGCGATGCGCTGCAGACATTGGCTTTTGAGATCTTAACGGATATTCCTCATTTATCGGCAGAACAAAAACTGATGTTAATTAAAACGTTAAGTGCGGCAGCAGGCGTAAAAGGGATGTGTTTGGGGCAAAGTCTGGATTTAATTTCAGAACAAAAAATCATCAGCTTACAAGAACTAGAACAGATTCATTTAAACAAAACCGGCGCATTACTGACCGCTGCCTTAAAAATGGGCTTTATTTGCTCACCGCACTTTGCCGATGCAGCGTTAGCGCAACAATTGGAACGCTATGCTACGGCCATCGGTTTAGCCTTCCAAGTGCAGGATGATATTTTAGACATCGAGGGCGACAGTGCGACCCTCGGCAAAACCACCGGTTCCGATTTAACCGCGGACAAAAGCACTTACCCGAAATTATTGGGGCTTGAAGGCGCCAAACAAAAAGCACTGGAACTATACGAAAGAGCATTAACCGAGCTAAAAAATTTACCTTTTAATACCACCGCACTTTATGCGTTGGCGGAATTTATCGTTAAACGAAAAAGCTAATTTTTCTCCCAAAGTGCGGTAAAAATTAATCGTGTTTTTAATGTGTCGATATATAAATTTTAACGTCGGAATTGACTAACCATTATGCAAAATTATCCCCTTTTATCATTAATTAATTCGCCTGAAGATTTGCGTTTGTTGAACAAAGAGCAACTTCCTCAAGTGTGTCAGGAATTGCGTGAATATCTGTTGGAATCGGTTAGTCAAAGCAGCGGGCATTTAGCCTCAGGCTTAGGCACGGTGGAACTTACCGTTGCCTTGCATTATGTATTTAAAACCCCTTTCGATCAGCTAATTTGGGATGTAGGACATCAGGCATATCCCCATAAAATTCTGACCGGTCGCCGCGACCAAATGCCGACCATCCGCCAAAAAGGCGGACTACATCCTTTCCCGTGGCGCGGTGAAAGTGAATTCGATGTATTAAGTGTGGGACACTCCTCTACTTCTATCAGTGCCGGATTAGGAATTGCCATTGCCGCCGAGCGTGAAAATGCAGGACGCAAAACTGTTTGTGTCATCGGCGACGGTGCGATTACCGCAGGCATGGCATTTGAAGCGCTGAACCATGCCGGTTCATTGCATACGGATATGCTGGTGATTCTCAATGACAACGAAATGTCCATTTCTGAAAATGTAGGTGCGCTGAATAACCATTTAGCGCGTTTGCTGTCCGGTTCCTTCTATTCCAGCCTTCGCGAAGGCGGCAAAAAAATCCTTTCCGGTGTGCCGCCCATTAAAGAATTTGTGAAAAAAACCGAAGAACACGTCAAAGGTTTTGTCTCACCAGGCAGTACTATGTTTGAAGAACTCGGGTTTAACTACATCGGACCAATTGATGGACACAACGTGGAAGAACTGATTAGCACCTTGCAAAATATGAGCTCACTCAAAGGTCCGCAATTTTTACATATCGTCACTAAAAAAGGCAAAGGCTACACACCGGCGGAAAAAGACCCTATCGGCTTCCACGGGGTACCGAAATTTAACCATTTAAGTGGTGAATTGCCGAAATCCAACGCCACCCCGACCTATTCTAAAATTTTCGGTGATTGGCTATGTGAAATAGCGGAACAGGATCCGAAACTCATTGGCATTACCCCGGCAATGCGCGAAGGTTCCGGCATGGTGGAATTTTCTCAACGCTTTCCGCAACAATATTTTGATGTTGCCATCGCCGAACAACACGCCGTGACTTTTGCCGCCGGTTTGGCAATCGGCGGGTATAAACCGGTGGTCGCCATCTATTCCACATTCCTGCAACGGGCTTACGACCAGTTAATTCATGATGTGGCGATTCAGAATCTCCCCGTCTTATTTGCCATTGACCGCGCCGGCATTGTCGGTGCCGACGGACAAACCCACCAAGGGGCTTTCGATATCAGTTTCATGCGCTGCATTCCGAATCTCGTGATCATGACACCAAGCGATGAAAATGAATGCCGTCAAATGCTTTACACCGGCTATCATTGCGGCAAGCCCGCCGCCGTGCGTTATCCTCGCGGCAATGCGGTTGGTGTTGAATTGGAACCGTTGCAACCATTGGAATTGGGAAAATCCAAACTGATTCGCGAAGGCAAAAAAATCGCCATTTTAAATTTCGGTACGCTATTACCAAACGCTCTGCAAGTGGCGGAAAAACTCAATGCCACAGTTATCGATATGCGTTTCGTTAAACCGCTGGATGCTGCTCGTATTAATGCGGTCGCCAAACATGAACTTATCGTTACATTGGAAGAAAATGCTCTTCAAGGGGGCGCAGGCAGCGCGGTAGCCGAAGTGTTGAATCATCAACAACATCAGGTAAAATTGCTGCAATTAGGCTTACCGGATTTCTTTATCCCGCAAGGCACCCAATCGGAAATGCTCACCGAACTTAAGTTGGATGCTGCAGGGATTGAATGGCAGATTTTGAATTATTTAGGTGAGAAGTAAAAATTAGCCGCATAAAAAACCGTTCCGATGTTGGAACGGTTTCTTGTTCTCAAAAGTGCGGTCACAAAAAACGATGTTTTTATAAATCCTCTTCAATGCCTGCTCGCTCTGTAGGCAGGCTAAACCACCTGCAACGGCATATTTAACCCCGCCAATTCCGCTTTATTTTTTTCCGTAATATTGCTGTCGGTAATAATTAAATTTACTACACTCATTGGTAACACCTGATTAAAACCGTTACGATTGAATTTCGTCGAATCGGCAACACATACCACTTTTGACGATGCTTTCGCCATGATGGAGCTGATGTGATAGCCTTCGTTAAAAGTGGTAAGTCCATTAATCGGATCAATGCCATCCGCCCCGACGAACATAATATCCGCACGAATGCCGTTAAGTGTGTGTTCCGCAATAGTGCCGTGCATGGAGCGGGTTTTGTGACGCACATAACCGCCGCAAATCACCAATGTAATATCTACGGAATCGGACAACACAAAAGCGGCGGGAAGGTTGTTGGTGATAACGGTGATATTCTTAATTTTCAATAACTCATTGGCAATCATCATCGTCGTGCTACCACTATCCAGAATAATTGTATCCCCTTCTTTAATGAGTCCGGCCGCTGCTTTGGCGATACGGATTTTAGGATCAGGCGATAATAAATAGCGGTCATCCAGAAAGGTTTCGTTATCCTGTGATTGCAGTAATCCCGCACCGCCGTGAAAACGGGTCAGTAAATTTTGCGCTTCCAACAAACGCAAATCGGTACGAATGGAAACTTCCGATACATTAAAGCGTTTGGCAAGATCGCTGACTAATACGCTACCGTTTTCTTTTAATAAGTCGATAATCAGATTTCGTCGGTCAAAAGCATTCATAAATATTCCTTATACAGCAAAAATAAAAGCGTACGAAAGTTTCATACGCTTTTATTATATTACGTTTACTGAAATTTTAAGACTATTTTTCCATTCATCGGTGTGCCATCAAGCTTTTCAACTTCGGTAATATAATCTTCAATGAAATTTACCGACGCAATCAGTTTGTCGAATTGAATTTTACCTTGTTTACAGTCGGAGGAAGGGGCACCGGATCATCAGCACAAGACATTGAAGCATCCAAATGAATTTTAGTAAAACCCGCTTTCGCATAATCAATCACCAACGCTTTGGCTTTTTCCATCGCCATTTCAGCCGCTTCATTTTGCCAACAATTCGGTCCCAGATGATCGCCACTTAAAATAATGCGCTCTTTCGGAAAATTCACTTTTTCCGCTATCTGATAAACGAAAGCTTTAAAATCTGTCGGTTTCATACCGGTATAACCGCCGAATTGATTCACTTGATTAGACGTCGCTTCAATTAATACATCATTATCCGTCTCCAAATCAAACCGCAACGCTGCTTCAACCACCGGCGGATGCGCCGAACAAACCGAGCAAATTCCCACTTGTTGCCCTGCTTTATGTTTTTTCACTAATTCTTGCATTGTTGCATTCTCCTTTATTACTTAACCGGTGTTGCGGATTTCATTAATACCTCATTGAGTTCATTGATATTTTTTACACCTTGTGTACGTAACCATTCAGCCGCTTGTGCCACGCCTTGAGTTTTAAATGCCTCGGCACTGCCCGCCCAGGTAGCGCGTCCGCACAATACGCCATTAAAGGTAGAACCAGCCGATTTGGCAAATTCAAGCGTGTCTTGAAACAATTTCGGCGAAACACCTGCGCTTAGGAAGATAAACGGAATATCACTGCAATCGCTTTGCTCTTTAAAAAATGCCTGTGCGCTTTTTTGCGTATAGACATAGTCCTCACCATTTGTAAATCCTTGCACATAATTCATATCTACCGGAACTTCCACTTTTAAGACATCCACCGCAAAACGTTTATTCGAAAACACTTTCATCGCTTCAATCACTTTTTCAGGTTTCATTTTTGCGAATTCTTTCTTATACGAAACATTAGAGTCATACGTCAAAATCTCCAAAAAGAACGGCATTTCCTCTGCGATACATTCGGAACCGACGCGTTCTACAAAAGCGGTTTTCACCCGATTAATCGCGTCACCCTCATCTACATCAAAGTACAACAGCAATTTCACCGCATCTGCGCCTTTCTCTTTCAACCCCTTAACCGATACGCCGTCAATCAAATCGGGAAAACGTCCGATTTTGGTTTTGTCATAGCCGGTTTTTTCGTAAGCCATAATTAAACCGCAATGCTGCTCTTTTAATCCCGCTGCCTGCCAGCCAAATTCCGGATCCAACAAAATGGCTGAAGCCCGTGTCGTCAAGTTCTCGGACACTAACCTTTTAAAAATCTGAAGCTGCTCATCCGTTACCTCTTCACCCAGCATCCGCTTTAACGCGCCGCGCTGATCAATTGCTAAAGCGCGAAAAATTCGCTCTTTACCGTATAATTTTTCCAACCGTTTTTGTTTTAATATTGTCATCTTTTTCTCCTACTTTCGATATTCACTTAAAACTTTCGATATGTTTTGAATTAATAATACATAATAAAATAATTTTGAATATGAAAACTTATGAAAGTTGTGATCAATATCACAAAACATTACAAATCGTATTTTCTAAAATTAATAGGCGATGCTTTGCCGGGATTCGAGAGAGAAAAAAGTGCGGTCAAAAATTTTAGTATTTTTTAAAGTAGAAGTGGTAGGCTAGGACAGGCACCATAGAAATCTGTCGGTTACAACCGACAATAGCTGAAAAGAGATGGTTAAGAACAAAAAAACCTCATACAAAAATTTACAAAACAAGTTATTTAATCTTATTTAAAAAGTTTTCTTACTATTTATTAATGAGTTACAGGTCTTCGAAAAAATAGAATGTAAGCTTTTGTAAATTACAAGTTTTTTTTTCATTTTTACGAACTATTTTTTCTGTTTCTAGTCTTAATAATTGCTAGTGCACTGCAAATGCAGTTGTCTTTAAAGTTTTCTTATATTTAAGACCTCCCCGCTATCCAGAATTGGGTAGCGGTTTTTTCTTTTTCGAGAACAGAGAAAAATGTAGTCTATTTTAGAAAGTAGATTTCGTACCAAAACGCTTTTCAATTTTCCTGTAAAACCCTAACAGGACCTAGCTCCCACCCCCTTATAGTATTCAATAAATTCAAAAATATCCAAACGACGATCTATGGTCTCGACTTTATCAATAAAAGAATACACAACACCCAATTTTTCATAAAATGCGCACTGTAGACCTAATTTATTTCGACGATTAAGTAATAATTCTCTTAACCAAATATGTTCATTAGAATGAATGGATAATCTTAAATAACGATCCGCACGTAAAACGTGCAGTTTTTAGGCTACCTTATAAGGGCCTAGTATAAATATCCTCCTTTTTCCTGATTCCTTATATACTCCTCCACAGCCTTTGTATTTAGCCCTACCGTGCTTACATAATAGCCTTTCGACCAAAAATNTCGGTTACCATAGTTGTATTTTAGGTTCGCATGCCTTTCAAAAATCATTAACGATGATTTTCCCTTTAAATACCCCATAAAACTTGATACCGATAATTTCGGCGGAATTTTTAGAAGCATATGAATATACTATTTCAGTGCATGCGCTTCTATTATTTCCACATTTTTGTAGTCGCATAATTCATTAATATGCTACCTATATGACCATTACAACAGAAGTGGAAACTATTATATTTTGGCAACAAATATTGTTTATGGTTTAGTTTCTTTAATTTTATACCCTTATTCACGCTTTACTTATGAAGGTATTGTTGAATACATTGTGGGAGATAATATATTCATCACAGATGCATTATTTATGATGACAGTAAAACTGATAACAATGGCTATCTGTTACTTTTTTGCTTTATTTATCTCACCAATCGGACTCATTTGGCTCTATTTCTATTATTCAAAACAAGAAAAAATAGCCAATCAATCAGAAAATCAACAATAATAAAAAGGACGCTCATGAGCGCCCTTATTTTTTATCTAAACTTTAAAATTAAAGTGCAGATTTTGCTTTTTCAACTAATGCAGCGAAAGCCACTTTGTCGAATACGGCGATATCAGCAAGGATCTTACGGTCGATTTCAACAGAGGCTTTTTTCAAGCCATTGATGAATTTGCTGTAAGACAAACCGTTTTGACGAGCCGCTGCGTTAATACGCGCAATCCATAATTGACGGAATTGACGTTTACGTTGACGACGGTCACGATATGCATATTGACCGGCTTTGATCACCGCTTGGAAAGCAACGCGATACACGCGTGAACGTGCACCATAATAACCTTTAGCAGCCTTAAGAATTTTCTTATGGCGTGCTCTTGCAATAACACCACGTTTTACACGAGCCATTATTTAATCTCCTATGTAATATTTTAACTAAAATGAACTGACGTACGTTGTGCTTATGCGTATGGCAAGCACGCGACTACTAATACTAAGTCGGACTTAGCAACCATAGATTTATGGCGTAGGTGACGTTTACGTTTTGTTGTTTTCTTAGTCAAAATATGACGTAAGTGAGATTGTTTACGCTTGAAACCACCGGAAGCAGTTTTTTTGAAACGCTTAGCAGCACCGCGTGCTGTTTTAATTTTAGGCATTGTCTAATAACTCCGCATTGTTTTTAACACTAATCACGCCTTTATCTTTAAAGCGATTACTACGTTAAACCGCTTCACCGTGCAAATTGCACTGTCTTCAGCGGTTTGCCTTGTACTCACTTTAAATCTAAAAGGCTCTATCACAAATAATCAGGCGAATAAAAGTGCGGTTGAAAAAACACTTGGAATTTTCACCGCACTTTTGTTACTTGAAATGCACTGATTATTTCTTTTTCGGAGCAAGCACCATAATGGCTTGGCGACCTTCCAATTTACCCGGTGCAGATTCCACCACGGCAATTTCGGCTAAATCATTTTTAACACGCTCTAACACGTCCAAACCGATATCTTGGTGAGCCATTTCACGTCCGCGGAAACGAACGGTGACTTTGGCTTTATCCCCATCTTCCAAAAAGCGAACCAGGCTGCGTAGTTTTACCTGGTAGTCGCCTTCGTCTGTGCCGGGACGGAATTTAATTTCTTTCACCTGCACAACTTTCTGCTTTTTCTTCTGCTCTTTGGCCGTTTTGCTTTTCTCGTAAAGGAATTTACCGTAGTTCATAATGCGACATACCGGAGGTTCCGCATTCGGGCTAATTTCCACAAGATCTAAAGCGGCGTTTTCCGCCATCTCCAATGCCTGTTGAATCGGAACAATCCCAACTTGCTCACCGTCCTGGTCAATCAAGCGGACTTCTTTCACTCTAATTTCATCGTTAATACGATTAGGGCGATTTACTGCGGGTGCTTTTTTTACGGTTTTAATAATGACATTCCTCTATTAATTAAGTCACAAAACTGCTGTTTTATCTATTAAGAACAGAAGTTAAATTCATTTTGCGTGCTCTGATAATGAGCAAAAAACGGGGTGCATTTTACAGAATTTTGCACCGTTAAGCAATAGCGAAACCGTCCATAAAAATTGATTTTAAAACCTTTTATAGCAATAAAATAATTATAGAAAGAAAATCGGTAATTCAATGCGAAGTAGTATAAAATATCACCACACTAACGATTGGCGGTTTAGCCGCTTTTTACTTTTAATTATTTATTATTTAGGAAAATCAGGAGCTATTTATGAACACATCCGTAAAAGAATATACTTTCACCGAACAAAAAGTCCGTTGGGTGAAAAAACATACGCCGAAACTCCTCTCTTTCAGCATCACCCGACCTGCCGATTTTGATTTTATTGCCGGTCAATTTGCCAAATTAGGTTTTATGAATGGAGATAATTACGTTTCCCGCGCCTATTCCATGATCTCTTCCGAAACGGCGGAATATTTGGATTTTTACGCCATTTTAATCGAAGGCGGCATCATGTCCGCCTACTTTAAGCAAATGCAGGCGGGCGATACGTTACTACTTGAGAAAAAGCCCGTCGGCTTTTTTACCGTCAACCGAATTCCACAGGGTAAGGAATTAATTTTGCTTGCCACCGGTTCAGGCATTGCACCTTTTTTATCCATGCTGCAAAGCGAAGAATTCTGGCAAAAAACGGACAAAATTGTGCTGGTGCATTCCGTGTCTTATGCCGACGATTTAGTTTTTGAGCAATACTTGGCTGATTTAAAAGGTCATTCCCTTATCGGCCAATATGCCGATAAACTAATTTATCAACCGGTCATTACCCGAGAAAAAGTCAACAGCACATTACATCAACGCATTCCCCAATTGCTGGAAAACGGCGAATTAGAACACGCCTTAAATATCCGTTTTAGCAAAACCGATACGCGTTTTCTGATTTGCGGCAATCCGAATATGGTAAAAGCAAGCTATGAGCATTTAAAAGCCAAAGGATACGCCCTTCATCGCGTACATAAAAACGGCGAGATTATGATGGAAAACGCGTTTTAAAGTGCGGTTGATTTTTGATGCGTTTTTTAAACGGTTCTGCCGCCGCGAATTTGTCGGCACATTTGTTGCATGTCGGCGGCGGTTTGATGGAAAAAATAGTGGTAAATCCCTCCAAACTACCCGGATAAAGAGGTTATCGTTTTCATAATCAACTCAGCCACCCTGTCCCCCTCAAACTGAGTTTTAAACACGACTTTCACCTCTTTTGAGATTTGGGCAAATAAACGTTCGGCGTGTTTGATTTTGCGTTCTTCGCCTTTTCGTAAGTTATCCGAACCATCCACGCCTTTTGCTTCAATCACAAAATTCAAAATCTCGCCTGTTTTGGTTTTGACGATATAGGCAAAATCAGGGGAATAAGTCCCGCCTCCTGCCACGGGGATTTTGATAGAATTTTTCGGGATTTTAGTAAACACGGTTACACCTTCAATTTCTTCGCTGGCGATGTTTTGATGTTCAATTTCTGAATCATAAAAATTTCGCCAAACAAATAACTTGCCGCTGGTTCATGGATTTCATCTGCCATTCGTCCCAAATCAGCCACGCGCACCGCTTTTGCTTTGCCGTTTTTATCGGTAAATTGCGTCGGGTGAATGGCATTATTCACCAGCTGATACCCCAGTTCAAACTTACTAAACGAATGATTTAGCAAAAATTGATTAAACCCGCTTTTGATTTGCGAAATGGTCTGCATATTCAAAAATTGGCTAATATCCAACGTTTCTCGCATTTGATAAAAGGCTTGATGCAGCGTGGTCATTTTGATTTTTGCCGCTGCTGACAAGTTTTCCAAAAACTCACGATATGTCATAGTGTTAAAACGAATCGGCGTATCGTCTAGATTTTCCTTGTCTCGGGTCAGCATCACGTTATTTTTTATGTAGGTTTCCGACACTTTTGTGCGAATGCCTGCTTGTTTGAATTTATCTGCATTTTCCTGCAAATAAACGACAAATAAGGCTAAAAAGTCGGCTTATCAGCTGATTAACTATTCGGGCGTGAATTTGCAGTCGTCTTGATAGACAAAGCCATCTGAACCTGTGTTATACGGCGGATCGATATAAATCATCTTCACTTTGTTTGTATAAGCATTTTTTAGGTGCTTTAACACGTCCAAATTATCCCCTTGGATTAACAGATTTTGGCTGTTGGCATTTTCAGGTTTAGCGTTGTGGTTTTTGTCTTCGCAAAGTAAAGTTTCAGGCGGAAGATTACGCAGCAATTTGGCATAGGATTTACCCAACCAGTTCATTTCGTAAAATTCACGGCTGATGTCGGCTTGTTCTGCAATTTCAGATTGGAATTTTTCTAATAAAAATTGACCGCTTACATCGAAACAATTCGGGAAAAGAGCTTTAAGTTGGGTAAGTTGTGCAGAGTTAGCGGAAACGCCGTCACGAGAGAAAAGTTCTTCGGAGATCATTTATCCTCCGAATAAATTTTTAAGAAAAGTGATAGATTTTGCTTGCAATTAACGTTTAGTTTAGGCAAGGCAAGGCAAGGCAAGGCAAGGCAAGCATATTTTTTACTCCTATTACTGGTTGTCAAGTACAAAGTGTACTTTGTTTTATACAATATCGAGTGTTAAAAAGCTGAAACTACGCCGGTCGGAAAAATCAATAAATCTATTGAATGATGATTCCTGCTAGCGTAATTTCAGCTCATTTAATTGTCAGAACTACGCCTCACCCAATAATTTCAATTCGCGATTTCTCACTTGTTTTTTCAGAATGTCTAAAAATTCTTCCACGGTGAAGGTGCCGAGATCTTGACCTTTACGGGTGCGTACTGCCACTTTGCCGGCTTCGATTTCTTTGTCGCCGCAGACCAGCATGTAAGGCACGCGACGCAAGGTGTGTTCGCGGATTTTGAAACCGACTTTTTCGTTACGCAAATCGGTTTTCACGCGCAAGCCCGCATCGGAAAGCTGTTTCGCGACTTTTTGCACATATTCCGATTGAGAGTCGGTAATGTTCATCACGACCACTTGGGTCGGCGCCAACCAAGCCGGGAAGAAACCGGCGTATTCTTCGGTGATAATGCCGATGAAACGTTCAATGGAGCCCAAAATTGCACGGTGAATCATAACAGGCACTTTACGTTCGTTATCTTCTCCCACATAAGAGGCATTTAAACGTTCCGGCAGGAAGAAGTCTAACTGAATCGTGCCGCACTGCCATTCGCGATCTAAGCTATCGGTTAAAGCAAATTCCAGTTTAGGACCGTAGAATGCGCCCTCGCCTTCCTGAATTTCGTAAGACAAGCCGTTATGTTCCAACGCTTTCGCTAAGTCCGCCTCCGCTTTATCCCACATCTCATCGGACCCGATGCGTTTTTCCGGGCGGGTGGAAAGTTTCACTTTGATGTTTTCGAAACCGAAGGTGCTGTAAATGTCATACACCATTTTAATGCAGGAAGTCACTTCGCTTTCCACTTGATCCGGCATACAGAAAATGTGAGCGTCATCTTGAGTAAAACCGCGCACGCGCATTAAACCGTGCAATGAACCGGACGGTTCGTTACGGTGGCAGGAACCGAATTCCGCCATACGTAGCGGTAAATCGCGATAAGATTTTAAACCTTGATTGAAGATCTGAACGTGTCCCGGGCAGTTCATCGGTTTGATGGCATATTCGCGGTTTTCAGAAGAGGTGGTGAACATCAAATCGCCGTAGTTTTGCCAGTGACCGGTTTTTTCCCACAACACGCGATCCATCATGAACGGACCTTTCACTTCCTGATAGTCATATTGTTTCAATTTAGTGCGCACGAAAGTTTCCAGTTCACGGAAAATCGTCCAGCCGTCATTGTGCCAGAACACCATACCCGGCGCTTCTTCCTGCATGTGATATAAATCCAATGCTTTACCGATTTTACGATGATCCCGTTTTGCCGCTTCTTCCAGACGATGCAAATAGGCTTCAAGTTGTTTTTTATCCGCCCAGGCGGTACCGTAAATCCGTTGCAGCATTTTATTTTTGCTGTCCCCACGCCAGTATGCGCCGGCAATTTTTTGCAATTTGAAATGATGACAGAAACGCATATTCGGCACATGAGGACCACGGCACATATCGATATATTCTTGGTGATGATAAAGTGCAGGCGTTGCGGTGCGTTCAATGTTTTCATCTAAGATCGCCATTTTGTAAGGTTCGCCGCGTTTCCCAAAAGTATCCCTTGCTTCTTGCCAACTCACCGGCGTTTTGATGACGTCATAATTGGTTTTTGCCAACTCCAACATCCGTTTTTCAAGGGCGTCTAAATCCTCTTGGGTTAAAGAGCGGTCTAAGTCCACGTCATAATAGAAACCGTTGTCGATGGTAGGCCCGATGGCCATTTTGACGTTTGGAAATAATTGTTTAATGGCGTGACCAAGCAAGTGTGCGGTAGAGTGACGGATAATTTCCAGACCGTCTTCCTCTTTGGCAGTAATAATTGCAACACGGCTGTCTTCGGTAATCAGGTCGCAGGCATCTTTGCGTTCGCCGTTGACACGACCGGCAATGGTCGCTTTTGCAAGTCCTACGCCAATATCTTGAGCAACTTCTAATACGGTAACGGGTTTATCAAATTGACGTTGTGAACCGTCAGGTAAAGTAATAATCGGCATAATAAATCCTTCTACAGTGGTCACCCATACGCAAGGTGACTTGTTTCATTTCATTTAAAAAACGCTTAAAAAAACCACCGCACTTTTATCATCCTTACAAGCGGACAAACCAAGTGCGGCGCGCAATTTTAGCATATTTTACAATGACAACCAAATGTCTAAATTTTGACTTGAGTCACAGTAATTTTTTCTCAATCTTTTACACTATAAACATGATTAACTGAAAAAAAGGAACATGGTATGTGGAAATCGATTTCTCAAGTTTTAGCTGATCAATTCGGGGCGTATTATTCCATCAAAAATAAAACCAAAATTCATACGGGCGAAATGCATGAATCTTGGCTCATTAATGACGGCATTCAACCCGTCTTCGTAAAACTGAATGAAAAGTCCTACCGTTCCATGTTCCGCGCCGAAGCGGATCAATTGATCCTTTTAGGCAAAACCAACACCGTACGCGTGCCTGAAGTGTATGGTGTGGGATGCTCGCAAAATCATAGTTTTTTGTTATTGGAAGGCTTAAATATGCAACCGAATACGCCGCAAAATATGGCGGAATTCGGTGAGCAACTCGCCCGTTTGCACCAATATCACGGCTCAGAAAACTACGGTTTGTCTTTTGATACTTGGCTTGGTCCGCAATATCAACCGAACGAATGGAGCAACCACTGGGCGAAGTTTTTCAGCGAACAGCGGATTGGCTGGCAATTACAGCTTTGCGCGGAAAAACAACTGCATTTCGGTGATACGGAAACCATCATCAAAGCCGTGGCAACGCTGTTGGCAAAACATCAGCCGCAGCCGTCTTTGCTACATGGTAATTTGTGGATTGAAAATTGTGCCAATATTGACGGACATACGGTTACTTATGATCCGGCGTGTTATTGGGGGGATCGGGAATGCGATTTGGCGTTTACCGAATTATTTGAACCGTTCCCGCGTGAATTCTATGAAAATTATGACCGCACTTTTCCGTTAGAAGAAGGCTATCAGGATCGAAAAATCGTGTATCAGCTTTATCATTTGCTTAACTTCAGCAGCCGCTTCCACGGCAATTATGTGGCACTTGCCAATAAATGGGTGCATGATGTGTTGCAACGCTATGAAAATCTATAAGCACAACACAAAAAAAGAAAGGGCATTTAGCCCTTTCTTTATATCTCTGATTTAACCATTATTTTTGATATAACGGAGTTGGTCCTATTTCGCCGCCAACTTGTTTACTTTCATCTTTTGGTGTGATACCGGAAGAGGAAATTTCAACACGACGGTTTGGACGCAAGCAGCTGATTAATTGGCTGGATTTAACATTGTTACAGGCTTGAACTTGGTGAGCTTCACCGTAACCAACTGCATTAATTTGAACATCAATACCTTGTTCAATTAAACGGTTTTTAACACGATCTGCACGACGCTGGGAAAGATCCATGTTATACACTTTGGAACCTAAACGGTCGGTATAACCGGCAACTTTCACTTCCTGCGCTTTGGATTCTTTTAATTGTGCCGCCACTTTATCAACCACTTCTCTGCCTTTCACCGTTAACGTATCTTTATCGAAATCAAATAAGAAATCGGCGGTTAAAGAATAAGAAGAGTTACCGTTACAGCCATTCGGATACCAATAAAAGTTTTGTGCGTTCATGTTGGAATTGAATAAGATTTTATATTGGCACACTTTGTGCTCGCCGTTTTCACGATAGTTAAACACATAGTCCCATTCGCGAATACCGAATAAACCTTCAGCGAAGTGCGGACGACCAATCAAGTTATAAAGCTGATCTTTATTCATGCCTTTTTCAATCATACGAACATTGTCCCAGTTCGGCCAGGAACCGAATTGGCTACCGTTATGATTAAATGTAGATTTTTCAATTTGAGGCCATACTAATTCAGAACCTTCGGCAGGAGTACCTTCTTTAGATACTTTACTTAAGTTACCACAAGCAACAAGAGTTGCCGCTGCGATTGCAGATAATAAGAAATGTGATAATTTCATCTGTTTTACCTTATTTTTAGGTGAGTAGAACAATCCAAAGGAACCATAGATATAATAAAAAGAAGGCTCAAAAAGCAATAGTGCAACTTCAATTTCAGCTCCGTATGGTAATTACAAAACGGATTAAAGTAAATCCGAGTTTTCTATTTTTAATCAATCTGTATAAATAGAATCGAAAAAAATAGGATGTTATATCAATGTTCTTTCATTTTTCTTAAGCCAACGTAAAGCAATATTATCGGCACTTTCTTCCGCCTGTTTACCGACTTTTTGTAATAACGATTTCTTCACCGCATATTTTACGCCGATAACCGATTTCTCTTTCATCGCCTGTAATAGCAAATCATCGCTGGTCATAATCTCATCCACTAAATTTAAATTTAATGCCTGCTGACCGAACCAATGTTCCCCTGTTGCTACTTTATCCAGATCCAAGTGCGGTCGATTCTGTGCGACAAATTGCTTGAATAACTGATGAGTTTCTTCTAATTCCTGTTGGAATTTTTGCTTTCCTTTTTCGGTATTTTCACCAAAAATCGTCATAGTGCGTTTATATTCGCCTGCCGTCATCACGTCCACATCCACATCATGTTTTTTTAGTAGGCGATGAACATTTGGAATCTGCGCTACCACACCGATAGAACCGATAATAGCAAACGGTGCGGATACAATTTTATCGGCAACACAGGCCATCATATAACCGCCGCTTGCTGCTACTTTATCCACGGCAACGGTTAATCTAATGTTGCGTTGTTTCAAACGCATTAATTGAGAGGCAGCGAGCCCATAGCCATGTACAACACCGCCCGGGCTTTCCAAACATACCAAAACTTCATCAGTGGGTTTGGCAACTTGAATAATAGCGCTGATTTCCTCTCTTAACGCTGCTGTTTCCGAAGCAGAAATATCCCCTTTAAAATGTAAAACATAAAGAGTTGGCTTACGTTCTTCTGCCGGATTTTCGCCTTTTTTACGTTGCGCTTTTAATGCTTTTGCTTTCGCTTTTTCCGCTTTTTTCTCGGCTTTTTCCGCCGCTTTTAATTCGTCTTCGGTGAGATGAAAATCGCTTAATTTTTTACCATTTTCCTCAAATTCCTTGGATAAATCGGTAATCACCAATTCACCGTGCAAATGCGCTTTTTTCTGTTTAATTGCAATAATCATCGCGACCACGGCGGCGATCACAAGTAATAGCGTGATAACTTCCAAAAGAAATACACCATAACCAATAAAAATTTCCGACCACATAATTTTTCCTTCATATTATTAACAAGAGACCAGATTATAGGAGAAGCCTTTCCTTAAAGCTACTTTATCTCTCAAATAAATCGGATTATTAACCCATCGTTAATAGTGCTTTTCAAAAGAAAAGCCTTTATTTAAAAAAAACATTCGTTAAAATGACCGCACTTTTCACTCATTCATTTAGGAAGGAACAAAATGAACAACGTTCTTGTATTAAAATCCAGTATTCTGGCAGACAGTTCACAAACCAATCAATTATCTGATTATTTGGAAAGCAAGCTTACAGGCAAAAATATCGCCGTGCGCGATCTTGCAGTAAATCAACTTCCCCACTTTGGTGCCACTGCCACAACCGCCCTACGCGGTCAACCGACGACAGCGGAAGAAAACGCATTATTGGCGTTATCTGATGAATTAGTCGCCGAAATTAAAAACGCAAACACCATTATCATCAATGCACCGATGTATAATTTTAATATCCCTACCCAATTAAAAAGCTATTTTGATTTCATTGCACGCCCTCGCGTAACATTTCAATATACGGAGGAAGGCCCTGAAGGATTATTAACAGGCAAAAAAGCCGTGGTATTAGCTGTATTCGGCGGGTTCCACCAAAATCAATCTTCCGATATCGTCACGGCATACTTAAAAATGATTTTAGGTTTCGTGGGTATTACCGATGTGCAATTCGTGTATGCAGAAGGCATTGGTTTTGGTCCTGAAGCGGTTGAAAAAGCACAAGCGCAAGCGAAAGCAGAAATAGATAAAATTGTGGCCGCACTTTAATCTCATAAATCTCATAAGAAACAAAAAAGCACCTCTAAGGTGCTTTTTTCATTTAAAGTGCAGTTACAAATAAAGTGCGGTCATAAAAAACAACATTTTTTATTAATGCAACTTTAATGATGGGCGTAGGAAACGATTCAAATGCCCTACCACAATAATCAAACCGGTTTTAAAACAACCGTGTAGCGCCGCCTGGTGCATACGATAAAGCGAAACATATACCCATTGCGCGATTTTCCCTTCAATGGTCATCGAAGAACCACCCGTGATTTTACCGCTTAAGGCACCAAAAGCGGTGAATTCCGATAAGGAAACCAACGATCCTTTATCATTATATTCAAAGTCTTTTAACGGCTTATTATCAAATAAAGCAACCATATTTTTCGCACATAAACTTGCCATTTGATGGGCTGCCTGCGCCTTAGGCGGAACCGGTTTTCCATCGTCTTGCATCAAGAAACAACAGTCCCCCATAGCAAAAATCGTACTATCGTTTGTAGTTTGTAATGTCTTCTTCACAACGAGTTGATTGATGCGGTTAATTTCCAAACCATCGAAATTTTTTGTAATAGCTGACGTGCGAATGCCTGCCGACCACACGATTAAATCTGCAGGAATTAACTGACCATCTTTTGTCACCAATTGTTTTTTCTTAGCTTCAACAATCATCGTATTAGTCTTTACATCCACGCCGAGTTTACGTAATTCTTCCGTGGCATCATTAGAAATACGCTCCGGCAAGGCTGGCAGAATACGCGGACCGGCTTCTACCAAGGTGACTTTTAAACGGCTACTGTCAATTTGACCGTATCCATAAGAAGACAAATGCTCTGCCGCATTATAAAGTTCGGCGGAAAGCTCCACGCCCGTTGCACCCGCGCCAACAATGGCAATATTAATATGCCCGTCTTCTACTAATTGTTGTTTACTCTCTTCCTCACCAATATCGTCCAGGGCTTGATTTTCACGGAATTTAAGGAACAGCTCCAACATTTTGTGTTGGAAGCGCATGGCTTGTGACGGGTTATCTAAGAAAATACAGTTTTCTGCCACACCTTTAGTATTGAAATCGTTGGATTTACTGCCGATGGCAATGACTAAATAATCATAAGGAATGCGACGGGAAACCACGATCATATCGCCGTCTTCACCGTAAACCGGGGCAAGTTCTACATATTTATGCTGACGATTTAAGCCAACCATGGAGCCTTGCTCAAAATTGAAATGATGATTGCAGGCATGGGCACGATAACTCAAAGCTTCTACGCCGTCATCTAATGCGCCTGTTGCCAATTCATGCAATAACGGTTTCCATAAATGGGTTTGGTTGCGATCAATTAAAGTGACATTGGCGCGTTTTTTGCGTCCAAGTTTGTTGCCTAAGTGGGTGGCAAGTTCTAACCCGCCGGCGCCACCACCGACAATAACGATGTTTTTCATAACTACCTCTAAACTAAATAAAAAAATTGCAAAATTTAATTAACAATATTTTAACACCAATTTATTATTTTTGCTTAGGGTTGATTTGTAAAAAAGGAAAATACTTCGTTACCGTTATGTAAATACAAAAAAAGGCAACATAAAATTGCCTTTAAGAGCTCATTGAATATTCTTGACTAGACTTGCGGCATATAATCCACAAGCAAACAGTGTTTCGCAATGTTTAAGAATTTTTCTGTTTGTTCTTTTTCCCATTGCGCATCTTTGCCTAATTCTTTCGCCAGAATATTTGCCACTTTCGCAGCACTGTCCATCGCCGCACGGGCATCAAGGAACAACAAACGCACACGGCGGGCAAGGACATCTTCCACAGATTGCGCCATTTCCTGACGTGCCGCCCAAACCACTTCGGCAATGGTATTCGGATGACGCGGATGAATTTTTTCTGTCATTGCCGGATTTTCCGCTTCCAAGGCTTTAATTGCCGGGATGTCGGCACCGTAAATGTATAAGTGATTTTTCAAATCTACCTGTTCCGCCGGAATTTTACCGTGAATCGCTAACTTCGTGGTGACACAGGCTTTTTTCGCTAATTGCGGATGCACTTTCAAAGCTTCATCCACCGTATCTTCCGACATTTGACGATAGGTCGTCCATTTACCGCCGGTAATAGTAACCAAACCGCTATCGCTGACCACAACTTTGTGGCTACGGGATACTTCTTTCGTGCTTTGACCGGCTTTTTCCGGCGCCGCTAACGGACGTAAACCGGCAAAAATACTCAACACATCATCACGGGTCGGTTTCTTGGTGAGGTATTGACCTGCCGTATCCAAAATAAATTGAATTTCCTGTTCCAACGCAACAGGTTCGTAAGACGGTTCTTTCACCAGCGTATCCGTTGTTCCTACTACCAATCTTTCATGCCATGGCACCGCGAATAAAACACGACCGTCGGAAGTTTTCGGAATCATTAACGCGTCATCGCTCGGTAAGAAGGATTTATCCAACACCAAATGCACCCCTTGGCTTGGCACCACGAATTTTTTATCGGTACCGTGATCCATGGATAACACCTCATTCATGAATACACCGGTGGCGTTAATCACTGCCGTACCATGCACGCTATATTGTTCGCCGTTTAATTCATCGGTAAATTTAACGCCGTTGATTTTACCTTGCCCGTCCTTTAACAACTCAGTCACTTTCGCATAATTAAGCACGGTACCGCCTTGTTCAACCACGGTTTGCGCGATATTTATCGCCAAGCGGGAATCGTCAAACTGACCGTCTTTATATACCACGCCGTTTTTCAAGTCCGTTCCGTTTAAGGTTGGTAAACGCTGCATCGTGGTGTCTTTATTAATCGCGATGGTTTTACCCAAACTTAAATCGCCGGACAAATAATCATACAACCCCAACCCGACACGGTATTTCACGCTGTCGATAAAATTATAGTTAGGAATAATAAAATTCTGATTTTTGAACAGGTGGGACGCGTTTTTTGCTAAACGACCACGTTCACGCAACGCCTCTTTCACTAACGCCACATCGCCGGCCGCCAAATAACGCACGCCGCCGTGAACTAATTTGGTACTACGGCTTGAAGTCCCTTTTGCAAAGTCATAACCTTCCAACAACAAGGTTTTATAGCCACGAGATGCGGCATCTAAAGCAATCCCTAAACCGCTGGCGCCACCACCGATGACAATAAAATCCCATTTATCCGTACTCGTTACTTTCTCAAGTTCAATATTTCTTTGCATTTTCCACCTCGAATTTGATATAAATCTGTTCATTTTTAAATCTAAATGTTCGTTTATGCTCATTTTATCATAGCAAACGAAATCAAAGGAAACAAAGACGCGGACAATTTTCGAATATTGTGATCATGATCACGCTTAACACTATGCACAATTCAGATAGTGGATTTAGTTTTCAGTTTAATGAAAAATTTGGGAGAGAATAGCATGCCAACGTATTGACTAAACACGCCTAGGGAGAATAAGAAACACTGAGGAAAACCACCGCACTTTTAACTCAAAAACTCCAATCCGAACTGATACAACTGATTTTTCTTATAGCCGTAAAGCTCCGCCACAATGGCGGCGGCTTTTTTTAACGGCAATTCGCGACTGATGAGTTCAAGGGCTTTGATGGCTTGCGGTGAGATTTCTTCGGCGTTTTCTTCTTTAGTTTTGCCTTCGACAATTACCACCATTTCGCCTTTGGTACGATTGGGTTCTTCTTGCAGCCAAGCCAGCAAATCCGCCAAATGATCGCCATGAATGGTTTCCCAGGTTTTGGTAATTTCGCGCGCTAAAACCACATAACGCTCGCCACCGAACACCGTTTGCATATCCGTAAGGCTGTCTAAAATGCGGTGGGTGGATTCGTAGAAGATTAAAGTGCGGTCTTCTTCGGCGACGTTTTTCAGTTTGTCCAAACGGGCTTTACTTTTCGCCGGTAAAAAACCTTCAAAGCAAAAACGATCGGAAGCAATGCCGGAAGCGCATAAAGCGGTAATTGCCGCGCAAGCGCCGGGCAGCGGCACAACCTGAATGTCCGCCTGACGACATTGACGCACTAAGTGAAATCCAGGATCGCTGATAAGCGGTGTCCCCGCGTCGGAAATTAACGCGATGTTGATGCCTTGTGACAACTTTTCCACCAGGGCACCCGCTTTTTGTTGTTCGTTATGATCATGTAAGGCAAAAAATGGCCTTTTAATGCCATAATGGCTTAATAATAATCCGCTGTGACGGGTGTCTTCCGCCGCAATTAAATCCACCTTTTGGAAGGTGTCTAACGCCCGTTGGGTGATGTCCTGCAAATTGCCGATAGGGGTGGCGACGATGTATAAAATTCCTTTTGAATTGCTCATTTCGTGCTTCTTTTATTTGCTTTTAGTTGGTGAGATAAGTAAGATCGCTCCGATTATTTAAACCAATGGAGTAATTATGCCTATTCTATTACAACTACAACGCATTAATTTAAAAAATCGATTAATGCCCTTTTTATTTACGCTCTTTTTAGCCGGTTGTACGACGAATTTCTTCGGCAGCAGCTTCACCGGCGAGCTAAAAAAAGATGCGAATGCGAGCTCCGAATTTTACATGAACAAAATCGGACAAACACAAGATATTGAAGATCAGCAAACCTATAAACTTTTAGCTGCACGCGTTTTAGTTACCGAAAATAAAGTGGCGCAAGCGCAATCTTTATTAAATGAATTGACCGAGTTAAATCCGGAACAATTATTGGATAAAACGTTGATTGATGCCGATATTGCGGCAGTGAAAGGTCAAAATAACGAAGCGGAAAACTTACTCAAAGGCATTGATTTAACCCAATTAAGCTCCTCTCAGGTCGGGCGTTATTACGCAGTGAAAGCCCGTGTTGCAGAAAACCAAAATGCCATTATTGATGCGGTGAAAGCGCGCATTGAAATGGATCATGTGTTGAGCGACATACAAAGAAAACAGGAAAATAATGACCGCACTTGGGCGTTATTACGTCGTACTAATCGTGGTTTAATCCACAATACGTCCGATGAAGGCAATTTGGCGTTAGCCGGTTGGTTGGCACTAGCCCGCGCCTATAACGATAACTTAAATCAAGCGACTCAATTAAGTCAGGCATTACAAAGCTGGAAGTCATCCTATCCGAACCACTCCGCCGCCTATTTATTCCCAACCGAGTTACAAGGTTTATTTAACTTCCAACAAACTGCCCTTTCACAAATCGGTTTGCTTTTACCGTTAAGCGGTAACGGTCAGGTTTTGGGCAATACCATCAAATCCGGTTTTGATGCGGCAAAAGGCGAAGATACCACCATTCAGGTGCAGGTGTACGACACCGTAGCCACCCCGATGAACGAAATCATCGAACAAGCCAGACAAGCAGGCGTACGCGCCCTTATCGGTCCGTTATTGAAACAAAACGTAGATGTTATTTTGAACAATCCGTCCGCTATTCAGGGTTTAGATGTGCTTGCATTGAATTCTACCCCGAATGCCCGCGCTATCGGTCAGGTTTGTTACTATGGTTTATCGCCTGAAGACGAAGCGGAATCCGCCGCCAACAAAATGTGGCGTGACGGCATTCGCGAACCGATGGTCGCGGTGCCGCAAAATGATTTAGGACAACGCACCGCAACCGCATTTAATGTGCGTTGGCAACAATTAGCCGGCACCGATGCAAATATCAAATATTACAACCAAGCCGGTGATGTCGGCGTTGCGCTCCAAGGACAAAGCGTACAAGGGCTTTATATCGTTGCGAAAAGTGAAGAATTATCCGACTTGAAAAGCGTGATTGATAACAGCGGCAACAACATTAAATTGTACGCCAGCTCACGCAGCAACTCTTCCAATAACGGTCCGGAATACCGTTTATTGATGAACGGACTGCAATTCAGCGATATTCCATTCTTTAAAGATACGGATTCCGCGCAATATCAAAAAGTGGCGACCGAAACCAATAACGATTATTCCTTAATGCGTTTATATGCGATGGGTGCTGATTCCTGGTTATTAATCAACCACTTCAATGAACTTCGCCAAGTGCCGGGCTATAACATTGACGGTTTAACCGGTAAATTAAGCGCCGGTCCGAATTGCAATATCGAACGTGATATGACCTGGTTCCAATACCAAAACGGCGGTATTCAGGTATTGAATTAAGTGGAACCGATGTTATCACCAAAACGTCAACAAGGGGCGAGATTTGAACAAAAAGCTCGCCTCTTTTTAGAATCTAAAGGCATGAAATTTCTCGCCGCCAACCAAAATTTCAAGTGCGGCGAACTGGATTTAATTATGTTGGAACAAAATACCATCGTATTTGTGGAAGTGCGCCAACGTAAAAATGATCATTTTGGCTCTGCCGTGGAAAGCGTAGATTGGCAAAAGCAACAACGCTGGCTGAATGCGGCAGCACTTTGGCTGGCACAACGGGAACAAAGTTTAGAAGACACCGATTGCCGTTTCGATTTGGTCGCGTTTGGTAAAACCGATCAAGACATTCAATGGATCTCCAACTTTCTTGATTAATATTCTTTCACTATGCAAAACAAACTCAATGATTTATATGAGGAAAATATTAAAACTCATATTTATTCAAAAAGCCTGCTCAGCGCACAAATCGTCGAAGCGACGCAACACCTGATTGCCTGCCTGTTGCGTGGTAATAAAGTCATTGTCTGCGGTGACGGTCGTTCTTACATTAATGCGCAATGTCTGGTGGCGAATTTGCTTAACCGTTATGATCTAAAACGTCCGAGTTTTCCTTCCGTGTTATTGAGCCTGGATAGTGCGGTCGGTTCCACTTTCGTTTCCGACAATACGCTGGAAAAACTGTATCAACACCAATTCAGCGCCATCGCGCGGTCCGGCGATATTTTGGTGGCATTCGCACCTTTAGGAAATGAAAAAAATGTGCTCAATACAATTACACATGCCGTGAACAAAGAGATTAATGTGATTGTCTTAACGGGTAACAGTAACGATCATATTCAGGGAATTTTGACAGACAAAGATTTACAAATCGCCGTACCGAGCAGTAAGGAAAGTCGCATACTGGAGAACCATTTATTCATTATTAACAGTATGTGTGAACTCATTGATTTTCAATTATTTTCACATTCGTAACTTGACAAAATCGGACGTTTCACGCCACACTAGCGCCCGGTTGTTACACATAAAGGAGATGACCATGTTAACAAGTCCATTAAAAAAACTGGTATTAATTTTCGGTAGCGCAATGTTATTACAAGGTTGCGTTGCTGCCGCCATCGGAGGCGCCGCAGTTGCCGGAGCAACCAAAGTGGCAACCGACCCAAGAACCGTCGGTACACAAATTGATGACGAAACCCTTGAAACCCGCGTGGATTCGGCAATCAGAAAAGACCAACAACTTAAATCCGAAGCGCGTATCAGCGTCACCTCTTACAGCGGTCGTGTGTTATTGACCGGTCAGGTTCCAAACGAAAGTTTGCGCGAAGTCGCCACCAGTTTGGCGAAAGGCGTACCAAACGTCAATGATGTGTACAACGAAGTGCGCGTCGGCCCCAAAGTGAATTTCGCTCAAATCAGCAAAGACAGTTGGATCACCAGCCAAATCAAATCCAAGATGTTGATTGATTCCAAAGTAAAAACCAGCGACATCAAAGTCGTCACCGAAAATAACGAAGTATTCCTGATGGGTAACGTTACTCAGGATCAAGCCAACGCCGCCGCAAAAATCGCGCGTAACGTGGCGGGAGTAGCGAAAGTGATTAAGGTGTTCAATTATTTAAACTAATCCTAAGATAACCCACCAAAAGTGCGGTTGCTTTTAAAAAAGGCGGGCTATACCCGCCCTTTTCTGTATAAGATTACGCTAAACAGCGATTATTCCGCATCCAGCTCGTGCGCCTTTTTCAACATTTCTTCTTCATTTAATTTCAACAAACGGGAAATAGCATTGCGATAAGAAATTTCCAGGCTTTCACGACTGGTCGCCATCACGCCCTGGTCGATTAAAAAGCCGTCTTTTACATCATATACCCAACCGTGCAACGACAATTTTTTCCCATTCTTCCAGGCATTTTTCACAATAGACGAACGTCCCAGGTTATATACCTGTTCCGCAACGTTTAATTTTGTCAGCATATCGGCACGGCGCTCCGGGGAAAGATTACCAAGCAAGTGACTGTGCTTAAACCAAATATCGCGAATATGTAACAACCAGTTATTTATCAACCCTAAATCCTGATCGTTCGTTGCCGCATGAATACCGCCGCAATTCGTATGTCCGCAGATGATAATATGCTCAATATTCAACACATCCACCGCATATTGCACTACGGAAAGGCAGTTTAAATCGGTGTGAATCACCTGATTTGCAACATTACGATGCACAAATAATTCTCCCGGTTCCAGGTTGGTTAATTTCTCCGCAGGCACACGACTGTCCGAACAACCGATCCACAAATAATGGGGCTGCTGGTGCTCCGCCAATTCCTGAAAATAGGTGGAATTTTCCTCTTTCATACGAGTTGCCCAGCTGTAATTATTGGCAAAAAGTTGTTCTATTTTTTTCATACGGTCCTATTCCCGCAATAAATCAAAAAGGAACATAGTATAGCTTGGAACGTAACTTGATAAAATTTATTTTTAGCATAACCTATTATTTACAATAATAATTTTTAGGTTAACCGAAAAATAATAAAAATAATCTGTAAGCATTTGCGCCCTACTCCGTCTAACGTATATGAAAAGGTACCATTTTCATTATGCTAAATTATGAAGGAGTTATTATGAAAAAATCAAAATTAGTTGTGGCGTTAGCCGCAATTTTATCTTGTGCAGCAATCCCGACAACCGTTATGGCAGAAAGTAACGTTCAACAAACTATGGAGAAAAGCAATATGTCCGAAGCTAAAAAAGATCTTCACGAAATTTATTTGGCTGGTGGCTGCTTCTGGGGCATAGAGGCTTATATGGAGCGCATTTACGGCGTGGAAGATGCGATTTCAGGATACGCTAATGGTAAAAGTGACAAAACCAATTACCAAAAGATCGGCATTACCGATCATGCAGAAACGGTCAAAGTAACTTATGACCGCAATAAAGTTTCCTTGGATAAATTGTTAAAATACTATTTCCAAGTTATTGATCCGACCAGCGTGAACAAACAAGGTAATGATCGCGGTAGACAATATCGTACCGGTATTTATTATCAAGATACTGCTGATAAGTCTATAATTGAAAAAGAAATTACTGCTTTGCAAGGAAAGTATAAAAATAAAATTCAGATTGAAGTGGAACCGCTACATAACTATATCGTAGCAGAAGAATACCATCAGGATTATTTGAAGAAAAACCCAAACGGCTATTGCCATATTGATTTGGAACAGGCCAATTATGTTATTATTGACGAAAAAGATTATCCGAAACCGAGCGATGCGGAACTGAAAGCTAAATTGACCCCGCTGCAATATAGCGTCACGCAAAACAAAAATACCGAGCATTCTTTCAGCAACGAATACTGGGATAACTTTAAACCGGGTATTTATGTGGATGTCACCACCGGTGAACCACTTTTCTCTTCTAAAGATAAATTTGAATCCGGTTGTGGCTGGCCAAGTTTCACCAAACCGATTACAAAAGAGGTCGTCACCTATCAGGACGATCACAGTTTCAACATGCTCAGAACGGAAGTAATAAGCCGCAGTGGTAAAGCTCATTTAGGACATGTTTTTGATGACGGTCCAAAAGACAAAGGCGGTTTGCGCTATTGCATTAATAGTGCCGCAGTTAAATTTATTCCGTTAGAAGACATGGTAAAAGAAAACTATGGTTATCTAACCAATGCTGTAAAGGAGTAAAGAATGTTTGATCAACAATTATTAATCGGCACCGTATTCTTAGCGGGTTTAGCCTCCTTTTTGTCGCCTTGCATTTTCCCCATTATCCCGATTTATTTCGGCATCTTGGCGAAAGGCGGTAGAAAAATTATGAACACCTTTTTGTTCATTGCAGGTTTATCTTTAACCTTCGTCAGCCTAGGCTTCAGCTTCGGATTTTTAGGCAATTTATTCTTTAACGATAACGTGCGCATTATTGCCGGCATTATCGTGATTATTCTGGGAATCCATCAATTAGGTATTATCAAATTGAATTTCCTGGAAAGAACCAAAGTAGTTGAAGTAAAAACTGAAGGCAAAAGTGCCTCTTTTGAAGCCTTTTTCCTAGGGCTTACCTTCAGCCTTGGCTGGACACCTTGTATTGGACCGATTTTAGCATCTGTTCTGGCGTTGTCCGGCGATGAAGGTTCCGCTCTATACGGTGCTTCTATGATGTTGGTTTATGTATTAGGTTTGGCAACGCCGTTTGTACTCTTCTCTTTATTCTCACAAGAGTTACTAAAACGCACCAAAGCACTAAACAAACACTTAGACAAATTTAAAATTATCGGTGGTTTACTCATTATCGTCATGGGGATTCTACTCATCACTAATAAATTACAATAAAAGGATACATGATTATGAAAAAATTTATCGCATTAATTCTGATGGCAGTTAGCTTGAACAGCTTCGCAGAAGGAGAAAATTCATTGAAAGATGTGCAGTTTAAAGATCTTAACAACGCCACGGTTACACTGGATCAGGTAACCAGCAAAGGCAAACCGGTTTATGTCAAAATGTGGGCATCTTGGTGTCCGATCTGCTTGGCCGGATTAGCGGAAATCAACGAATTAAGTGGAGAGCCGAACAAAAACTTCGATGTAATTACCATAGTTTCACCGGGCAAAAAAGGGGAAAAAGAAACGCAAGATTTCATCGACTGGTACAAAGGATTAGATTATAAAAATATCATTGTATTATTAGATGAAAATGGCGAAACCCTCAAACGTGCCAAAGTGCGTGGCTACCCTTCCAGCGTATTGCTTGATACGGATTTGAATATCCAAAAAACCGTACCGGGACATTTAGGCACGGCGCAAATTAAACAGCTGGCAGGAAATTAATTCCTTAATACGAAAAAGTGCGGTCAAAATCCATTGTGCTTTTTGACCGCACTTTGATCTGCACCCCAAAATAACATTTTTTAGAGTGTTAATATATCTAAGCAGGCAACATGATAAGTAATCCACAATATTGTAAAGTCGCGGTTTTATTTACATAATTTTCGTCTTTAGATTCATGCAAATATTGAGATGGTACTATACCTCCTTCATTTTGAAATAAGGTATAGTTATACTAATTTTTTATTTGATAAAGAACTTTTATTTGTTATCTACGCACTATATCAAATTCAATTTCTACATCAAAATAAAATAAACCATTTTGGTATATCATCATATAGTTAGATAACTCATTATCATATTATCTTCAACAGTTAATATTTTGCAAAATCGGCTTAAGTAAATAAACCAACCTTGCGTAGAATAACTTTTTAGTCACATTGTTCATAAATACGCTGTTTTAATAAATACTCCTCTAGCTATCACAATTTATCAAATTTTGATAAGCGATCTGTTTACAGATCTCTGTATTGTAGTTTTACTTACTTACCAGTGCACTTGTGCCGATAACCTTAAAATCATTTTTGACAGTAATTGTACATATGGTTATAGTGCCTTGAAAACCATCCAAAGAAATCGAACTATTTGATAGTTATAAGGATTTAAACTGCTTAGCCAGTTGGCTATTATTTAGCGGTCAGCAAGTCGCAACACTTAGTGATCTTTATCATAAAGATTTTTGGAATTGTATTAGAAAATCAGATTATCCAAATGCCCATGGTTATTTGGATGGTATAGAGATTACCAATGAATCATTCCACACGTTACTTCCGCGTTTTATCAATGACGAAAGGGCGGTATTTGTGTTAGACCCGCCATATTTGTGTACGAAACAAGAGAGCTATAAGCAAGCGCATTATTTCGATCTTATCGACTTCCTACGCTTAATTAACATTACACGACCACCGTATATCTTCTTCTCATCGACAAAAAGCGAGTTCGTGCGATTTATTGAGTATATGTGTGAAGATAAAGTCAATAACTGGCAGGCATTTGATGGCGCCCAAAGAATTACGATTAAGACAAACCTCAACTATCAAGGGCAATATGAAGATAATTTAGTGTATAATTTTATATAGAATAAAGGTTTAGTTTTTTCGCTAAGCCTTACTAATCATTCTTCTTCATTCAATTCAGATAATAAGCAATAAAACGGCGGAGTGGATGGTGCAAGGGTAGAGACAAATTTTACTACGCTATCTTTGCGTCCGTCTTCAACAAATCTAATATTTAAAAATTCGGTGTGCAAAATTGGCGTAGCGTTATCAATTTTGATTCTGTAAAAATTACAGAGATTTTTTCTTAAAATACCCGAAGTTAAACCGACTAAAAAGGAATTTCTCTGTAATAAACAAACTTCTTTTTGTAACAATATTTTACTATGTGAAATAAAATTAAATTTGATTTATCGCGCTGAAAGTGGTTAATTTATCGCGCGCGGCATCATTATAATACTTTATTTCAAGATGAGAAGCATTTATTACACTATATTCATTATTCCCGCCCCACTTTGAATATTTGAAAATCCTGGATAAGCCTAAATTAATGCACCCTCAACTTCATGAGCAATCTTATGTGTCATTTTATAACGGTCAATAATATGAATAACCTTTAAACCTGCATTATGAATTTCTCTAATTCTCAAATAGTTGAGGGAAATTTCATCTTTCCCCTAGTAATCATCAATTTTTTATCATACTAAACAGAGGTGTTTACATGTTAAAAAACACGGTGATCCTTTCATTTACCAGTATAAAAGTTTAACCATTTCTTGGATCAATTAAACGATAAACATAAAACTCTAATTCTTTACACATTTCAGGTGAAAAACTTTCTATTCTTTTTTTATAGAATTCTCTTTAGTTCACTTTTATGGTACATGCATCCCAGCTTGTACTGCTAGCTATTTACCTCTGTAAATTTTCTGCCTTTTACTATTGTAACAAGCATGTCTATTCTAAAAGCCCATTTTCTTTCCGACTAGTAAAGATTCATTGTGATCAATGATTATTTATGAATATACATTGTACATAAATCAAATTATGCAATTTCTTCTATTATTTAATAATTTTGTGGACATTTATTCAATTTTTATCACACTAAAGTGTTATAATCCGCATGGATTTATACTCTCATTTTAACAACCAATATTTAGTTAATTCGGAATCAATCAACTATCTATTTCTGACATTTTAAGGAGTTAATGTGAAATTAGATGAAATAGCCAAGCTTGCGGGCGTTTCCTGCACCACGGTGAGCTACGTTGTGAACGGAAAAGCCAAACAGTATCGTGTAAGCGATAGCACTATCGAAAAAGTCCAAGCCTTGATTAAACAGTATGACTTTAAACCTAACGCCATGGCGGCAAGCCTGCGCGTGGGGAAAAGTAAAACCATCGGTTTAGTGATTCCCGATTTTGAAAATATCAGTTATGCGAAAATCGCCAATAATCTGGAAAATCGTTTACGGGAAAAAGGCTATCAACTACTCATCGCCTGTTCTAACGACAAAGTGGAAAATGAGCAAGATTGCGTGAAACATTTATTACAACGTCAGGTTGATGCATTGTTGGTTTCCTCAGCACTGCCACCGAACACAGATTTTTACCAAAACGCCAGCGTGCCGATTATCGGTTTTGATCGCCGTATTAGCTCCCCGAAAGTGGTGAATGCCCTGACCGACGACGAAGGCGATGCATATCGTTTAACGAAGGAATTGTTGAAAATCCCTCATCAAAAAAGAATTTTGTTCTTCGGTGCGTTACCGGATTTGCCGACAAGCCGGGAACGGGAAGAAGGATTTCGCTCGGCATTAAGGTATCGGAAGGCTTCCGCCAAATATCTTTACGGCGATATGTTCCGTAAAAACGAAGCGGCGCAATGTTTTGCCCAATGGTTAGAAAATAATCCGTTACCAACAGCAATTTTCACCACGTCTTTTACCTTGTTGGAAGGAGTGTTATTGGTCTTGTTGCAAAAACTGGGACAGGTGCCGAAAGACTTAGTGATTGCCACCTTCGGGCATGTTGAGATGTTAGAGCTACTGGAAAACAGAGTACTGTGCAGCGTGCAGGATTATGACAAAGTGTCGCAATCTTTGCTGACATTGACCTTTGATGCCATGTCGAAGAAACACAAAAACAGCGTCAATACAACGCCGTTAACCCGCAGTATTATTAAATATCACTGTTAACATCGGGAATCGTCACCGGCGGGGGCAAAGGTTCCGGCGCCCCCAAAAAGTGCGGTTCCCTTTCTACCAATAAATCCCACACAGCCTGCAAACGGGCAAAAAATTCCCGTACACGCACGAAAGAATACACCTGCGGATAATCCGCCGCAAAACAAATGGCGTCAATATTGTGGAATTTAGCGATGAATAAAGCGCGTTCACAATGAAATTTCTGCGAAATAATCGTCAGGGAATGGGCTTTAAATACCTGATCGGCACGAATCACCGAATCCAATGTGCGAAAGCCCGCAAAATCCAGATAAATAAACTCTTGCGGCACACCCATTTTCTTCAAATCCTGCAACATGGTACGCGGTTCGTTGTATTGCAATGTGCGGTTATCACCGCTTAACAACAGATAGTCCACTTTTCTTGCTTCAAATAAACGTTGCGCAGCAAGTAAACGATTATAATAGAACAGATTTAGTGTGTTATTGGAGAAATATTTTGAGGTACCAAGCACTAAACCATACGGGCGGTTCGGCACTTTGTCGATGTCATAATAAATATCTTTGCGCACATAATAACCAATAATTTGATCCACAACGATCAATAACAAAGCAAAACCCGCAAAAAACAAGGCAAAATAACGGCCAATCCGTTTAATTTGCGTCGCAGTTAAATAAGCTTGTAACTTTTCTTTTAAATTCAATTTCATTAGCATTATTGTCAAAAAATACTGGTGCTCAACATAAAGAAAAAAAACACAGAATTCAAGTCCAATCTCTTTATTTATAGACTTCAAAACTTCCAGATGTTTAGACGGCTAAAATTTCTTGACAAGGTATAAGGCAAGATGTAACGTTATGCCCCACTAGCCATAACAATAAGAATTGCGTCGGACTCGGCAATGACAATAAAAAAAACCACTATTTTTACCCATCAACCTTTACACCTCGTTTTAGGCAGTCAACTTCAACAAATTGACGTGGCTTATCAAACCTATGGTGAATTGAATGCGGATAAAAGCAATGCGGTGTTAATCTGCCACGCGCTTACCGGCGACGCCGAACCTTATTTTGATAAAAGCACAAACCAAGAAGGCTGGTGGCAAAATTTTATGGGCGATGGCTTAGCATTGGACACTTCCCGCTATTTTTTTATTTGTTCCAACGTACTTGGCGGCTGCAAAGGCACGACCGGTCCGTCCTCAATTAATCCGCAAACCAATCGCCCTTACGGCAGCCAATTTCCCGCGGTTATCGTGCAAGACATCATCAAAGTGCAAAAAGCGCTGCTGGATTTTCTTGAAATTCCGCATTTACACGCCATTATCGGCGGTTCCTTTGGCGGTATGCAGGCAACCCAATGGGCGATTGATTATCCCGATTTCGTCTCCAATGTGGTTAATCTATGCTCTTCCCTTTCCTTGAGCGCGGAAGCCATCGGTTTTAATCACGTCATGCGCCAAGCGGTGATGAACGATCCAAATTTCAATAACGGCGATTATTATGACGGCGAGCGCCCGGACAAAGGTTTAGCCATCGCCCGTATGCTCGGTATGCTCACGTATCGCACCGATGTCCAACTCAGCAAAGCCTTCGGACGCGCCACCAAAGCGGAAGGTCATTTGCAGGGCGACTATTTTCAAGTGGAATCCTATTTAAGCTATCAAGGACAAAAATTTCTGGCGCGCTTCGATGCCAACAGTTATTTGCATTTATTACGCGCGTTGGATTTATACGATTCGAGCATCGGCTATGCCGATTTAAAAACCGCTCTTTCTCGAATCAAAGCCCGTTATACACTGGTCTCGGTGGATAACGATCAGCTGTTCAAACTGCCGGAATTACGCAAAAGTAAACAATTACTGGAGCAATACGGCGTCAATTTGAATTATTACGAATTCAACTCCGATTACGGACATGATGCGTTTTTAGTGGACTATGCGTTTTTTGAAAATAAAATCCGTAACGGACTGGCGGGAGGCAATCAAGATTTAACAAAAAAGTAAACCGCACTTTAGGTGATTAAAGTGCGGTTCGATTTCAAGTTATTTTTCAATTAGAAAATCGCAAACGCCAACACCAGGATTAAGCCGAGAGAAAGCACAACCATCATCATTGCATAACCAAACGTACCCATTTTTTTACCTCATTTTTCCTGTTTATAGTAACCCGCGGTGCATTCTAACAAAAAATTCACAGAAAAAACCAGCCAAATGTAAAAAAGTGTAATTTTTCATCGGATTTCCCGCGATTCTCCTTAACCAAAACCTATTCAATCTTTATAATAGCCAAAATATTTACGGAGAAAATTATGGCTACCATCAAAGATGTCGCAAAAATGGCAGGCGTATCGACCACCACAGTATCCCACGTTATCAATAAAACCCGTTTTGTTGCCGCTGAAACCAAACAACAGGTTTTGCAAGCAATAAAAGATCTGAATTATTCACCCAGTGCGGTGGCGCGCAGTTTAAAAGTCAACACTACCAAATCCATCGGCATGATCGTCACCACCAGCGAAGCCCCTTATTTCGCCGAAATCATTCATGCGGTGGAAGAACATTGCTATCGCCAAGGCTATTCTCTGTTTTTATGTAATACGCAAAATAATGCGGAAAAGATCAAAAATCACTTGGAAATGCTGGCAAAAAAACGTGTTGATGGAATTTTGGTGATGTGTTCCGAATATTTGCAGGATCCGCAGGATTTACTTACGGTATTTTCTTCTATTCCAATGGTGGTGATGGATTGGGGCCCGAATGCCCATACGAATATTATTCAGGATAACAGTTTCGACGGCGGCTATCTGGCGACTAAACATCTGATTGAAAACGGACATAAAAATATCGGTATTATCGCCGGTGAACTGAACAAAACCACAGCGAAAACCCGCTATGAAGGCTTCGTACACGCCATGCAGGAAGCCGGGCTGGCAATTAACCCGAACTGGGTCATGGAAGGTTTTTTTGAACCGGAAGACGGCTATGAATGTATGAACAAAATTCTGCGTCAAGAAACCCTACCCACCGCCGTATTCTGTTGCAACGACGTTATGGCGTTAGGGGCAATTTCTGCTATCGGCGAAAAAGGCTTATGTGTGCCGGACGACATTTCCATTATCGGCTACGACAATATTCACGCCTCCCGTTTTTATTCGCCGCCGTTGACCACCATTCACCAATCCAAATCCCGTTTGGGGGTACAGGCGGTAAATTTGTTGTTTGAACGCATTAATCACAAATCCGATCAACGAAAAACTATTGAAATTCACCCTGAATTAGTAATGCGTAAATCGGTAAAAAAACTTTAAGACAAACCGCATGAGGGCGTCATTCACATGCCTTTTTTCTATATTCACACATCATCATTTTTAATAGTTATTAAACATTTTATAATTATTTAAAAACACATATAAAAATGACCGCACCAAATATGGCTATTATCCTTTGCATAGTAGAAAAATAACTTCACAGTAAACTCTCCGTCCCTTCTACTATTACGATTCACTGACAACTCCGCATGCGGACAAAAAAGACATCATCGCCTGCAACAACAAACGTTGCGAACCATTATACGATTGCTATTAACCCTTAATAGTGTACGGTATACACATTGTCACCAATCGGTCCATTGCCGGCAATGATTTTTAGTAAAGCGATAGAAGGTTATCGGAACGAAGGCCCCAAAAGTGCAGTTGGAAAAAACATCATTTTTTTCGACCGCACTTCTTACTGGCTTATGTTATGATGTGCGCCGAATTTAACTTACCGGAAACCTAAAATGACAGAATTAACCCGGCTTGATCCTGATAAAGCCATCGACATTGCCTACGATATTTTTCTTGAAATGGCACCGGAAAACTTAGACCCGGCAGATATTATGCTGTTCAACCTCCAGTTTGAAGAACACGGCGCAGTAGAATTTGTGGAAACCGCTGACAACTGGGAAGAACAAATCGGCATACTTATCGGCCCGCAAGAATACGCAGAAGTCTGGATCGGGCTGGTAAACAAACAAGATGAAATGGACAACATCTTCGCTAAATTCCTCATTTCCCACCGCGAAGACGATCGGCAATATCATATTATTTGGAAGGCGTAAGTGAAATGAGATATTTTATCTACTATGCCGAAAAATTGAATTTAAAAAAGTAGAGATAAAATAAAACCGCACTTGAACAGGAAAATGTTTTTCAAGTGCGGTCGGTCTTAATTGTTATTCTTCAATAGAACGTAATAACTCGTTGATACCCACTTTGCCTAAGGTTTTCGCATCTACTTTTTTCACGATAACCGCGCAGTAGAGGCTGTATCTGCCATCTTTGCTCGGAAGGCTGCCGGAAACCACCACGGAACCTGCCGGTACGCGGCCATAATACACTTCGCCGGTTTCACGATCGTAGATTTTGGTGGATTGGCCAATGAATACGCCCATGGAAATCACGCAGCCGTCTTCCACGATAACGCCTTCTACCACTTCGGAACGGGCACCAATGAAACAGTTATCGCCGATAATAGTCGGGTTGGCTTGTAACGGTTCTAACACACCGCCGATACCCACGCCGCCGGATAAGTGCACGTTTTTACCGATTTGCGCACAGGAACCTACGGTTGCCCAAGTATCTACCATGGTGCCTTCGCCCACGTGAGCGCCGATATTCACATAAGACGGCATTAACACGCAGTTTTTAGCAATATATGCGCCTTTACGTACGGTAGCAGACGGCACTACACGGAAGCCTTCTTGTTGGAAACGTTCTTCGGTGTAATCGGCAAATTTCAATGGGACTTTGTCGTAGTATTTGGTTTCTGCACCGTCAACAAGTTGATTGTCGTTAATACGGAAAGATAACAAGACCGCTTTTTTCAACCATTGGTGAGTCACCCATTCGCCGTCGATTTTTTCGGCAACACGATACTTGCCGCTGTCCAAGCCTTCAATCACCTCTTCAACCGCCGCACGGGTTTGTACGTCAATGGTTTTTGGTGTAATTTCAGTGCGTTTTTCAAAAGCGTTTTCAATAAGTTGTTGTAAATTTGACATTTTGCTTCCTATATCAATGTTAGTAAAAAGGGGGGTCGGGTGTTCGTCGTTGCAAATTCAATGTGCGAAAAGCCAACTTTTCAATTACAAAGTTTGCAATCTGACGTCATCAAATAATCTTTTCACCGCATTATTGTCGTGCATACGCTCTGCCCGTTCCACGTTTTCACGGGTTAAGTGCGGTGAAAAATAGTTGATAAAATCATACATATAATTACGCAGGAAAGCGCCGTGTTTAAAGGCGATTTGCGTCATGCTGGCGCGGAATAAATGATCCGCTTTAAGTGCCACCAAATCAACATCCGCCGGCGTATGCGCCATGGACGCCATAATGCCCACACCTAAGCCTAAACGGACATAGGTTTTGATAACATCCGCATCGGTAGCGGTAAATACAATATTCGGCAGGATACCGGCACCATTAAAGGCATAATCCAAATCGGAAACGCCGGTAAAGCCGAAAGTATAAGTAATTAAAGGATATTTGCCTAATTCTTCGATAGTCAGTAGCTCACATTTGGCTAACGGATGATCTGACTTCACAATGACCGAGCGATTCCACATATAACATGGCAGCAACACCACGCCATCAAATAAATATTGAGCTTCCGTGGTAATTGCCAAGTCCACTTCACCGGACAATAGCACATCATAAATCTGCATTGGAGAACCCTGATGAATGTGTAAACTCACATCAGGATAACGTTTGGCAAAACGTTCTACCACATGAGGCAACATATAACGTGCCTGGGTGTTTGTGGTGGCAATGCGCAACACACCGTGATCCGGTTTAGTATATTCGTCGGACACGGAACGAATCGCTTGCATTTTCACCATTAATTCCCGGGAAATACCCACGATTTTTTTACCGGCGGGCGTAAGCCCTTTAATATGTTTACCGTGACGATCAAAAATCTCCAAACCAAGCTCATTTTCCAATAAACGAACCTGCTTACTAATTCCCGGTTGGGAGGTGTATAACGCATGTGCAGCTTCCGTGACATTATAATTTTGGTTCACAATCTCAACCACGTAACTAAGTTGCTGAAATTTCATAACTGCCTCTTTTATCTATAGCTATTCTTGCTATTTTTATAACGTTTATTTAATTCTGAGTAACGTTTTACCGCTTTACGGATTTGACCGAATTTCGGTTTATGACGGGTTTTATTGGCACCCAATTTGGTTTCCGTTTCCGGCGGTAAGCCGACAAGTTCACGCAAATAATTCACATCCGCCAGTTCCATTTCCTGCCAGCCACCGCGCGGCAAAGTTTTCATCAGTTTAATGTTGCCGTAACGAATGCGAATCAAACGACTGACCTGAATGCCTTGCGATTCCCATAAACGACGCACTTCACGGTTGCGCCCTTCCATTAAGGTCACGTCAAACCATTGGTTCATGCCTACGCCGCCAACGACTTTAATTTCTTTGAAATTTGCCGGACCGTCTTCCAGTTGCACGCCTTTTTTCAAACGGTTCAACATGGCATCATCCACTTGCCCGAACACACGCACGGAATATTCGCGCTCCACTTCACGGCTCGGGTGCATTAAGCGGTTGGCTAATTCGCCATCTGTCGTAAATAACAATAAACCGGAGGTATTAATATCCAAACGCCCTACAGCAATCCAGCGGGCGCCGGTTAAACGCGGCAGGCGATCAAAGACGGTGGCGCGCCCTTCCGGATCGTGGCGGGTGCATAGCTCACCCTCCGCTTTGTAATACATCACCACACGGCACACTTCCTTCTGCGCTTGGGTTAAATTAATCAGATGTCCGTCGATACGCAATTTCACGCCGGCATACACATTAATCCGATCGCCTAAAGTGGCAATTTTACCATCCACACTGACCCGGTTTTCCGCAATAATAGCTTCGATTTCACGGCGCGAACCTTGTCCTGCACGGGCTAACACTTTTTGTAATTTTTCGCCTTCTGCCGCGGAGGTTTTGCTTGCGCTGCTGATCGGACGCGGCTTCGCCGTCGCATTTTTATCTTTGTTCGACGAAAAGTGCGGTCGATTTTGAGTGCGTTTTGTTGTGGGTTTCATAAATCCTCGTGTCGCTTTCCCAAGCGTCTGTGTTAATTTAACTAAGTATCTAATCTAAATAAATGGCATAACCGCGCCGCTGCCTTCACGCAAGATCACCGGAGTGTCTCCGGTTAAATCCACCACCGTTGTCGGTTCTTGTCCCAAATAACCGCCGTGAATAATTAAATCCACCTGATGTTCCAAACGATCACGGATCTCTTCCGGATCCGATTGCGTCAAATGCTCTTCATTCGGTAGCATCAACGAGCAGGATAAAATCGGTTCACCAAGGGCTTTTAGTAAATCCAACGCAATTTGGTTATCCGGCACGCGAATGCCGATGGTTTTGCGCTTGGACGTCATTAAGCGACGCGGCAATTCTTTGGTTGCCGTTAAAATAAATGTGTAACGCCCCGGCGTGTTATTTTTAATCAAACGGTAAGCGGAATTAGTTACCAAAGAATAGGTGGATAATTCCGACAAATCGCTACACACTAGCGTAAAATTGTGTCCCTCGGGTAATTGACGAATGTGCACGATTCTGTCCATTGCGTGCTTATCGCCAATCATGCACCCCAAGGCGTAGCCGGAATCGGTGGGATACACAATCACCCCGCCGTTGCGTAAAATTTCGACCGCTTGATTAATCAGGCGAACTTGCGGGTTTTCCGGATGAATATAAAAAAATTGACTCATTGGCTTACTCTCGAGTAAATAGACGCGTTATTATACACACTTCATTTCGCGTCAGATAACTTTTTCAGGTTTCCTAAACATTTCGAGAGTCATTGGCTTGCTGAAGTAACTGGCGGCTTTCCTGTAAAAATTGCTCGGAATAACCACCGAACCAGTCACGAATCTGATTAAATTGTTCAATAAAGCCTTGCCGATCATGGTGTTTGAAAAAGGCGAGACCCGTTTCGTAGCTGTTTTTGAAATGTTCGATAACCGCCAGGTTTTCCGGCTTGTGGGCGATAATGTCCGCATACAATGCCGCATCTTGCGCAAATAAACGCCCGACCATGGCCAGTTCCAGACGATAAATCGGTGAAGAAAGCGCTAATAATTTTTCCAGATCCACCGGCTGTTGTGACAAATACAAGCCATAAACAAAGGTGGAAAAATGGCGCAACGCCTGAATATAAGTCATGTGATGATCATGTTCGGCGGCATCAACCTGATAAATTTTCGCGCCCCAGATTTGGATTTGTTGCAACAACCATTGGTAACGCTCGCTAAAACGTCCGTCGCAGCACACCACGACCTGCTTCGCCATGCTTACCACATCAGGTCCGAACATGGGGTGTAAACCGACCACCGCACCTTGATGCACTTCCAGCATTTTCTCTAAAGGCGTGCGTTTCACGGAAGTGAAATCCACCAGCAGCATATTTTCCGTCAAATAAGGTTTAAGCCGTTCGATCACTGCCAACGTGTTGGCAATCGGCACGGACACAATCACCACATCGGCATGCTGCAAAATTTGCTCGGCACGCGCCCAATCTTCTTGTTCCAAACATTCCACCTGATAGCCGGAACCTTGCAAATAGCGACAAAACAAGCCGCCGAGTTTGCCTCGTCCGCCCACAATGACGATTTTCCGAATTTGCGGATTAACGGTTTTAAAGCCGAATTGATTTTCGCTGACATAGGATTCACGCATAATGCGGCGCAGCACATCTTCAATCAGATTAGGAGATAACCCCATTTGCTCGGCGGCCTCACGCTTGCGTTGCAACATTTCCGCCTCACGCTGTGGTGCATAAATGGGCAACCCGTGTTGCTGTTTCACTTCCCCCACTTTGTGCACCACCTGTTGCCGTTTCGCCAGCAGTTGCAACAGTTCATGATCCAATGAATCAATCTGCTCTCTTAATTCCGCCAAGCGTTCCATGTATCCCATCTAAAAAACGTTTAAAAAAACAACCGCACTTTTATTGCACTTTGCCGCAGGTTAAGCAATATAAATACTGCCCTTTCGGATCGTTAAAGGTGTTCAACAAACCAAGTTGTTTCACCTGCGTAAATTCTTTCGGTAAACCGACGGCTTCAGTCACCAACCCCGTTACCCATGCTTTACTATCGGCTTTGAAATCACGCATGAATTTTTTGAAGAACGAACCGCTGTCGTCATCCAGCCATTCTACGGAAAAACCTTCTTCCTGAATTTCGCTATTTTCGTCCAGTTTTTCGTTCACCAATTCCATGGCTTTGCCTAAAGCAGTATTCAAATCGCCCAGCTCATCCACCAATTTATGTTCAATCGCTTCGGAACCCAGCCAAACCTGACCTTGGGCGATTTTATCCACTTGCGCTTTGCTTAAGTGACGACCTTGACTGACTTTAGTCAGGAATTCGTCGTAGCCATGTTCAATTTCTAGCTGTAATACATCATTTAATTCGGAAGATAACGGCAAGAACGCGGATCCCAGTGCTAAATCGGAGGTTTTCACCCCGTCGGCGGACACACCGATTTTCTTGATGGTTTTTTCGAATGTCGGTAATACGGCGAAAATGCCGATAGAACCGGTGATGGTGTTTTTATCCGCCACAATATAATCAGCGGTGGAAGAAATCCAATACCCGCCGGAAGCCGCCATGCCACCCATGGAAACCACCACAGGTTTGCCTGCTTGTTGTAAGTGACTGAGCTCCTGACGAATGATTTCCGATGCAAAGGCACTACCGCCCGGGCTGTTAACGCGCAGAACGACAGCTTTCACGTCCTTATCATCATAAGCCTTGCGTAACAAGTTTGCGATAGTGTCGCCACCAACGTTTTCTTCATCGGTTTCGCCATCAATGATCGCCCCTTCCACGTTCACTACGGCAATTTTATTCTTGGTGTCGCCCGACATACGATCCGGCAAGGAAGCCAGGTAAGTGTCGTAATCCACCATTTTCGGTTGCTTATCTTCATTCTCACCGAAAAGTGCGGTCAGTTTTTTATCTAAATTAAAGCGGTCCAACACGCCGTTAATCAACTTACGTTGTTTCACATAAGCCGTCATGTCGCCTTGCAAGGCTTTTAATTCGGTTAAATAGGTGTGCGCATTCGGTGCAACAGCCTCTTCTTTGATGTTACGATTCTCCGCCACACGCTGTTTATAATTGTTCCACATGATACCCAACCAACGACGCAAATTGGTTTTGGCTTCGTCAGACATATCGTTGCGTAAAAACGGTTCGACGGCGGATTTGTATGTACCGACGCGGAAAACGTGCGGGTTCACCTCCAAGCTCTCCAGCAGATCTTTGTAATACAGATTTTCCTGCACCAAGCCATCAATAGATACTGTTCCTACTGGATTTATATAAACTTCATCGGCATAGCTGGCCAAAAAATATTGCGCCCGATTGTAATTATCGGAATACGCAATAACCTGCTTGCCGTTTTTCTTGAAGTTTTCAATGGAAGCACCCACAAATTCCAACGAAGGTAAATCGCCGCCTTGAAAATAATTCAAATCCAGCACCAAACCGCGAACCTTGTCGTCCAGTGCGGCCGAATCAATAGCGTAAACTACATCAAAAGTGGAATATTGTTGTGGAATATGTTGATTATCCAGTTCTTTTAAAAGCGTTTTTACGCCACCTTGATTATCGCGATTGTCCGCCAAATAGCCATCCAGGTTTAAATACAACGCCCCCTGATCGCCTTTTAACGCCACAGCTTGTTTATCCAGCCCAACCACGAAAGGCAGCGCAGTCAGCAATAATAAAACGAAAACCAGAAACACAATATTCATGACCAAATCACGAATAAAATTTAATGTGCGCCAGGCAAATTTAATAATCGAAAAAATAACTTTCATACAACCTCGGGAAATCAATAAAACGGCGTCTAAAATACCACAATCCGCCAGTACAATAAACCGCTGAATTCAAGAAACTATGTTATAATCCACCGCACTTTTCACATTAAAAGGATAAAGCAAATGGACGCATTACAATTACTCACCGAACGCAGTTCGGAAAAAAAACTCAACGCTCCCGCCCCAACGCCTCAACAATTGGATCTGATCTTTCAGGCAGCATTACGCGCACCGGATCACGGCAAATTGCAACCTTATCGTTTTATCGTCATTGAACAAGCCAAAATGAATAACTTCAGCGAGTTACTAAAAGATGCCGTGCAGGAATTCGACCTTGGCGAAGAACGCTTGAAAAAAGCGGAAAATCTAGCTACCCGCGCACCAATGATTATCGGCGTGGTGGCGAAGTTGGATACAAGCATTAAAAAAGTGCCGGAATGGGAGCAGTTACTTTGCGCAGGTTGCGCCACTTACGCCATTCAACTGGCCTCCAACGCCTTAGGCTTTAAAAATGTTTGGATCAGCGGTCCGTGGCTGGACGGTGCCACATTGCGTGAAGCTTTCCATTGTTCGGCACAGGACAAAATTATCGGTTTCGTCATGATCGGTTCCGCCGAAGAAAAACCGGAACGGGAGAAAAAAGCCGTTAATTGCAGTGAGTTGATCAGTTATTTCTAAATCGTTTTTATTCACGCACAATACAGCCCTTCGGGGTTGTTTTCTTTTTCGCCCCTGTTCCAAAAGTGCGGTCATTTTTATTGGCGTTTTATATCCCCTTATTTTCATAAGGGATTTATTCTTATCATATAGAAATACCCCATAATTAGTGACTCTAAACGTATTGAGAACTACGCACAACAGGTCGTTACCTAGCATGACGATTTAATCAAACGTTGCCCCACGTGGTAAACCCAAGCATTGAGATAAATCACCCGTTAACCTATTCACAGCTGACCATTACCAATCGCACCAAACAAGCTGCAGATTTTGCACTCAATTCCGACCACACTTTATTTGTTTGATAAAGTGATTTTCATCGGTTAACTGAATTATACTTACAATAAAAGCCTTCCCAAACGGAAAGGCTTTTATTTTCAATTAAGCAAATTATTTTTTCTTCGCTTTTGGATTCGGCAAGTCGGTGACCGACCCCTCAAATACTTCGGCAGCAAGACCAACGGATTCGTGTAAGGTTGGGTGGGCGTGGATAGTCAATGCGATGTCTTCCGCGTCACAACCCATTTCGATGGCAAGACCGATTTCGCCTAACAATTCACCGGCATTGGTACCGACAATGGCGCCGCCAAGTACGCGATGCGTGTCTTTATCGAAAATCAGTTTAGTCATACCGTCGGCGCAGTCGGAAGCAATTGCACGACCGGAAGCCGCCCACGGGAAGTTGGCAACTTCGTAGTTCAACCCTTCGGCTTTACATTCTTTCTCGGTTTTACCTACCCACGCCACTTCCGGTTCGGTGTAAGCGATGGACGGGATCACTTTCGGGTCGAAATAGTGTTTTTTGCCCGCAATCACTTCAGCAGCAACGTGACCTTCGTGTACCCCTTTGTGTGCCAACATCGGTTGACCTACGATGTCGCCGATGGCGAAGATGTGGGAAACGTTGGTACGCATTTGTTTGTCAGTACGGATAAAGCCGCGTTCATCAACGTTTACGCCAGCTTTTTCCGCGTCGATTAATTTGCCATTCGGGGTACGACCAATCGCCACCAACACCGCATCATAACGGTTAGTGATATTGCCCGCTTTGCCTTCCATAGAAACGTAAATACCGTCTTGTTTGGCTTCTACTGCAGTCACTTTGGTTTCAAGCATTAAGTTGAATTTTTTCTCGATACGTTTGGTGAAGATTTTCACGATGTCTTTGTCCGCCGCCGGAATTACTTGGTCGAACATTTCTACCACGTCAACTTTTGAACCCAAGGCTTCATATACAGTACCCATTTCCAAACCGATGATACCGCCACCCATGATTAACAAATCTTTCGGCACTTCACGCAAAGCAAGGGCATCGGTGGAATCCCAAACACGTGGATCGTGATGAGGAATGAACGGAAGTTCAATCGGACGTGAACCCGCCGCAATAATAGCGTTGTCGAATTTCACGCTGGTGACGTTACCATCTTTATCGGTCACCGCTAAAGTGTGGGAATCGGCAAATTTGGCTTCGCCTTGCACCACTTGCACTTTACGCATTTTCGCCATGTTCGCCAAACCGCCGGTTAAACGGGAAACCACGCCTTCTTTACCGGCACGGATTTTGTCTAAATCGATTGTTGGCTCGGCAAATACCACACCGTGATGTTCAACGTGTCTTGCTTCTTCAATAATTTTCGCAACGTGCAATAAGGCTTTAGACGGAATACAACCGACGTTTAAGCACACACCGCCAAGGGTGGAATAACGTTCTACAATGACGGTTTCTAAGCCTAAGTCGGCACAACGGAAGGCGGCGGAATAACCGGCAGGGCCTGCACCAAGTACAACCACTTGGGTTTTAATTTCTTTACTCATTTTTACCTCGTAAAAACGTTGAAATTTCTGACCGCACTTTTCGGCGATCAGTGTCAATGCAACAACGCCCCTCAATGCGAGAGGCGTAGCAAATTACATAATTAAACGACGTAAGTCGGCTAATACGGAACCGATGTAGCTGATGAAGCGTGCACCGTCCGCACCGTCAATAACACGGTGGTCAAAAGATAAGGAAATCGGCAGAATCAAGCGCGGCGCAAATTCTTTACCGTTCCAAACCGGTTCCATAGCGGATTTGGAGACACCCAAAATCGCCACTTCAGGTGCATTCACGATTGGTGCAAAATGTGTTGTACCAATGCCGCCAAGGCTGGAAATGGTGAAACAACCGCCTTGCATATCCGCTGCGGTTAATTTACCGTCACGGGCTTTTTTGGACACTTCCATCAATTTACGGGAAAGCTCGATAATGCCTTTTTTGTTGACATCTTTAAAGACCGGTACAACTAAACCGTTCGGCGTATCTACCGCCACGCCCACATTGATGTATTTTTTCAGGATCAAATGTTGTGCATCTTCGGTAATGGAACTGTTGAAACGCGGGAAGGCTTCCAACGCTTTGGCAACGGCTTTCATAATGAAGACCACAGGGGTGATTTTCACGCCCAGTTTTTGTTTTTCAGACAAGACGTTTTGCTCTTTACGGAATGCTTCCAACTCGGTGATGTCCGCTTTATCGAAATGGGTAACATGCGGAATCATGACCCAGTTACGATGTAAGTTCGCACCGGAAATCTTGTTGATACGACTTAATTCCACTTCTTCGATTTCGCCGAATTTGCTGAAATCCACTTTCGGCCACGGTAACAAGCCTAAACCGGCACCATTTGCAGCGCCTGTTGCCGCAGCACCGCTTTCCAAAGCTTTCACGGCGGCTTTCACATAGGCTTGAATATCTTCTTTTAAAATACGACCCTTACGACCTGTGCCTTTCACTTTATCCAGGTTCACACCGAATTCGCGCGCTAAACGACGAATCACCGGTGTGGCGTGCGCATAGCTTTTCGCACTTTCAACATCCGCTTGGGAAGAAGATGCGGCTGCCGGCGCGGAAGCCTGTGCTGTCGGTGCAGGCACAGCTTGTGGTACTGCTTGCTCAGTCGGTGCCGGCGCTGCAGCAGGCGAAGAAGCTACCGGAGCAGCTGCAGGCGCACTGCCCGCTGTTTCAAAACGCATGATTAAAGTGCCTGTGGACACTTTATCGCCGGCTTTGATAATAATTTCTTTAACGATACCCGCCACCGGTGCCGGTACTTCCATAGAAGCCTTATCACCTTCAACATTAATAATCGATTGATCCACTTCAACACGATCACCCACTTTCACCATCACATCGGTCACGTTCACTTCGTCACCGCCGATGTCAGGTACATTAACATCCACCACTTGTGCGGCAGCAGGCGCGGCTTGCGGTGCAGGTGCCTCAGCTTGAGGCGCTTGAGCCGATGCGGCATCGGCACTATCTAACACCAACATCGGCGTGCCGGTAGTCACTTTGTCGCCCACTTTTACTAAAATTTCTTTTACCACGCCCGCTTCCGGTGCCGGTACTTCCATAGAAGCTTTATCACCTTCAACATTAATAATGGATTGATCCGCGGTGACGCTATCTCCAACGTTTACCATCACTTCGGTTACGGTAACTTCATCACTACCGATATCCGGGATTTGAATTTGTTTAGCCATTTCTTTTTTACCTTTAAAAATGTTTTTAAAACCGACCGCACTTTTCATGCCGAGCACTAAAGTGCGGTGGTTTTTTCGTGTATTTTTATGCGTATAGCGGGTTCAATCTTTCAGGATCGATACCGTATTTAGCGATTGCTTCGACAACAACTTTCTTATCAACCGAACCTTCTTGCGCCAACACGTTTAATGCCGCAACAACGACGTGGTGCGCATCGACTTCAAAGTGATCGCGTAAGTTTTCACGGCTATCGGAACGACCGAAACCGTCGGTACCTAACACATGGTAGTGTTTAGACGGCACATAGGCGCGAATTTGCTCGGCGAACAGTTTCATGTAGTCCGTTGCCGCCACTGCCGGTTTGTCGTTCATCACTTGCGCAACGTATGGCACACGTGGCGTTTCGGTTGGGTGTAACATATTCCAACGTACCGCGTCGGCACCTTCGCGAGCCGCTTCAGTGAAAGACGGCGCGCTATAAACATCAGAACTGACGCCGTAATCTTTCGCTAAGATTTGAGCCGCTTCGCGAACATGACGTAAAATCGCGCCGGAACCTAATAATTGCACCGCGCCTTTACCTTTGCCTTCAACGCTTTCAAATTTATACAGACCTTTACGAATACCCTCTTCCGCACCGGCAGGCATTGCCGGTTGGTCATAAATTTCGTTTAAGGTGGTGATGTAATAGAACACATCTTCTTGTTTTTCGCCGTACATACGGTGGATACCATCCTGCATTATTACCGCCACTTCATAAGCGAATGCCGGATCATAAGACACGCAGTTCGGAATGATTAAGGATTGAATATGGCTGTGACCGTCTTCGTGTTGTAAACCTTCACCGTTTAATGTCGTACGGCCTGATGTACCGCCGATCATGAAGCCGCGCGCCAATTGGTCGCCCGCTGCCCACAATAAGTCGCCCACACGTTGGAAGCCGAACATAGAGTAATAAATAAAGAACGGAATCATCGGCACATTACTGATGGAATAAGAGGTTGCCGCAGCCAACCAGGAAGATGTCGCGCCTAATTCGTTGATACCTTCTTGCAATACCTGACCGTCTTTCGCTTCACGATAGTACGCCACGAGGTCGCGATCTGAAGGAACATAGTTTTGACCGTGCGGGTTATAAATACCTACTTGACGGAACAAGCCTTCCATACCGAAAGTACGGGCTTCATCCGCGACGATCGGAACAATGTTTTTACCGATATTTTTGTCTTTCAATAAGGTATTTAGGAAACGGACGAATGCCATTGTAGTTGAAATCGGACGTGGTTGTGCGCCTAACAACGGTGCGAATTCGCTAAGCTCAGGCACCTTAAATTCAACGTCAAATTTCGGTTGACGCGCCGGTAAATATCCTTGTAATGCTTTACGGTGTTGGTGCAAGTAATTGTACTCGTCCGAACCTTCAGGGAAGGTCATGTAAGGCAGTTTTTCCAAATCTTCGTCTTTCACCGGAATATGGAAGTAATCACGGTAGGCTTTAAGGCTATCCATAGACATTTTTTTGGATTGGTGCGCAGTGTTTTTACTTTCTGCTTCGGAAATTTTATACCCTTTCACGGAATGCACTAAAATCACCACCGGTTTGCCCGCTGTTTGCGCTTTCTTGAATGCGGCAAAAACTTTCTTCGAATCATGACCACCGCGTCTTAACGCCCAGATTTCATCATCTGTCATGTCGGCAACTAAAGCGGCAGTTTCAGGGTAACGACCGAAGAAATGCTCGCGCACATAGGCACCATCTTTTGATTTGAAAGTCAGGTAGTCCCCGTCAACCACTTCCATCATTAATTGGGTTAATTTACCAGTGGTGTCTTTGGCGAATAATTTATCCCAACCGCTACCCCACATGACTTTAATCACTTCCCAACCTGCGCCGACGAATAAACCTTCTAATTCTTGAACGATTTTACCGTTACCGTTTACCGGTCCGTCTAAGCGTTGTAAGTTACAGGAAATCACAAAAATTAAGTTATCCAAATGCTCACGGGCGGCAAATGTCAATGCACCTTTAGATTCAATTTCATCCATTTCGCCATCGCCCAGGAAAGCATACACTTTTTGATCAGCCGTATCTTTCAAACCGCGATTTTCCAAGTATTTTAAGAAACGGGCTTGATAAATCGCATTGACCGGACCTAAACCCATAGATACTGTTGAGAATTGCCAAAAATCAGGCATTAATTTCGGATGCGGATAAGAAGACAAACCTTTGCCGTGCACTTCTTGACGGAAATTGTCTAATTGGTCTTCGGTCAAACGACCTTCTAGGAATGCGCGCGCATACATACCCGGTGCAGCGTGACCTTGGAAGAAAACCAAATCGCCGCCATTTTTCTCGGTTGCGGCTTTGAAGAAATGATTAAAACAAACTTCATAAACCGTTGCAGCAGATTGGAAAGTAGATAAGTGACCGCCTAAATCAAGGTCTTTTTTCTGACCGCGCAACACCATCATCACAGCATTCCAGCGGACATAAGAACGAATACGACGCTCAATGTCTAAATTTCCCGGATACTCGGGCTGTTCAGAAACCGAGATCGTATTCACGTAATCTGTAGTAATCCCTGTCGGCAAAGAAACGCCGCCAATACGAGCTTGCTGCATCACTTGATCAATAATGAACTGCGCACGCTCAACACCTTCTTCACGAATTAACGAATCAATTGCTGCCAACCAATCGTTAGTTTCGATCGGATCTACGTCATTTTTTAACAATTCTAACATAGCTTTTTCCTTATCTTTGTTAAGTTAGAAGTACGTTTAACCTACTTTTGTAGAAATTAAACAACGAATTGATAACTAAAATATGTTTAATCTGTCAAAAATTCTTATACAATTTCTGTACAAAAAAACAGACATTACAAATTTTTAACAAATAATACGAATCTTATTAGATTTTTTGAAAAAATGATAGCGGTTTTTCACGCTAAGCCAGAAAATATCCTATTTGCCGTTCATTTTTAAATAATCACAAATTGGTATAATTTGCTAAAGTAATCAAAAAAATGACCGCACTTTATCGATTTTATTTACCCGTCACATAATGCGCATAAAATATTGCATAGCAAAGCAAATTAACCTACTATTACACTCAACTATTTTATGTTGGAGAAGAAAATGCAAAGCGAGCTGATTTCTTATAAAAAAATGCCTGTTTGGACTAAACACACATTGCCCAAAATGTTTCGGGAAAAACACAACACCAAAACCGGCACTTGGGGAAAAATCACTGTCTTAAAAGGAAAATTAAAATTTTATGTACTGACCAAAGACGGCGATGTGCTCAGCGAGCATATTTTCACCCCACAATATGAAACGCCTTTTGTGGAACCACAACTTTGGCACCGTGTCGAAGCGCTATCAGACGATTTAGAATGTTTCCTTGAATTCTATTGTACAAAAGAAGACTATTTCAGCAAAAAATACAACATGACTGCCACCCACGGCGATGTGGTGGATGCTGCCAAAATCATCAAACCGTGCAAGGTGTTGGATTTAGGCTGCGGACAAGGACGTAATTCCCTTTATTTAAGTTTGCTCGGTTATGATGTGACCTCTTGGGATCACAATGAAAGCAGTCTCATGTTTTTAAATGAGATCAAAGAAAAAGAAAATCTGAATATTCAGACCGCACTTTACAACATCAACGATGCCAATATTCAAGAAAACTATGATTTCATCGTTTCCACGGTGGTCTTCATGTTCCTGGATCGCGACCGCATGCCGGCAATTATCGAAAATATACAAGACCGCACCAACCCGAGTGGTTATAATTTAATCGTTGCCGCCATGTCTACAGCGGAAGTCCCTTGTCCACTGCCGTTTTCTTTCACCTTCGCCGAAGGAGAATTAAAACAATACTACAAAGACTGGGAATTTCTTGAGTACAACGAAGACATGGGCGAATTGCACAAAACCGATGAAAACGGCAATCGAATTAAAATGAAATTTGTGACAATGTTGGCAAGAAAGAAATAAGCTCAATAGGTTATAAAAAGTGAGTTAAAGCCTGATAATACTGGTATGGGGTTCACCCACTTCTTTGAATTTATGAGCAAAAATTGATAAAAACAACTTTGTTTGTCTGCTATGTCATTAAGTTTTTTAAAGCCACCGCACTTTCCTTCTAACTATATATACCCCATCAGCTTCAACAAATCTTTCGTATAAGAAATGGCTTCACTACGGTTTGCCACGCCGATTTTTTGGTAGAGATTACGGATGTGGGTTTTGATAGTGGTGGTTGCCACTTGCAGTTCGTCGGAAATTTGTTCATTGCTGTAACCGGAATAAATCAGCCCCAGTACCTGCCACTCCCGTTGCGTGAGCGGGCTGATTTTGAGCAACTCGGGCACTTGCGGATTGGCAAGCAACTTGGCGACGAACTGTTCATCGAAATGGGCGAATTTATGACGGTAATATTGATTAATGTTTCGCAAAATAAATTGCGCTTTATGCAAAGCAAGTTCGTCCAATACGTTTAATTGCAGCAAATGACGAATTTGTTGTGCCATCATTTCCCCTTCAATCACAAAGGCACTGATGAAATTGGTTTGACGCGCCAAACGCAACGCCTCGATTAAATCCTTTTGCGCCAAATGTTTTTCGTTTTGCAGGAAATACCAACGGTTACGCAATATCAAGGCACGGTTTAAATCGCTGGTGAGATGATATTCTTCCGCTGTGGCGATGAGTTTATCCAGAATCTGTTTGGCTTCTTCAAACTGCCCCACCAACATTTGCGCACGCACGATATTGCGCCATTGAACCTGAGTAAAATGATTACGATCAGTTGCCGGCGGCTGATTTTGAATCAGCCAATTGTGTGCTGCTTCTTCGTCATTAGTCATTTGCCATAAAAATAATTTCACCTGATCCACATTTGCCAGCCAGTCATGATGATGGTTATAGGCATTTTGCAACTGCTCCGCTTCCCGCAATAAACGGGTGGCATTGTCCAAGTCGCCGCGCACTAGGGAAATTTTGCTCAACAAAGCAATGCACTGTAATTTATCTTTCGGTTCATTCAGCACGGCGATACCCGCATTTGCCATGGCTTCCGCTTTATCCAGATTGTACCACTCCCACAGAATACGCCCTTTCAGTCGGAGTAAAAACTCGTACATCGGCACTTTTTGCAGATGATTTTCTTTCACGAATAAACCGGCTTTGTCCAGCATATCGTAAGCAGCTTGCAGGAAACCTTGCGCCATGAGAATTTCCGATTGTTGCAACAGCGACCACAAAATATTGTGATAAGCGTGATGTTGACGTGCCATTTTTTCCGCACCTTGCAACATAATTAACGCTTCGTTAAGGTTGCCGTAACAATGGTAAGCTTCGCCGATAATGGAAGTTGCCACAATACGTGCATAATAATAATTCTCTGATAAATCGGCTAGCGCTTTAGAAGCCAAAGAGAAGGCAGTATTCTCATCTCCGCTGTTAATCGCCACCTGTGCTTTCAGCACGTCAAATTCTGCCTGATTTTCTTTGCTCATTTGTACGTTATGTTCAGCCAAGGCATCCTGAAAATGAGCAAAAATACCGGACACTTCTACATGACGGTGTTGACTTTGTACCAACCACGCCTTCAGTAATACCAAATTCGGGTGTTGAATCAATACTGCATAATCAACGCGATTCAAACTTTCTTCCAGTAACTTCAATTCACCTTGATGAAACAAATACCAAGCGTGCTGTTGTAAAATCACCAATAATGTGGACACATCGCTTAATTGCATGGCGTGATAGAGCGCTTCGGTAAAATAGCCCAGTTTTAACCAGGCTTGGGCGGCGCGGCGGTGCAATTCTTCCAGTTGTTCCGTTAATTCCAGTTCGCAACAATGCGCCAGGAAAGAAGCAAACAGCGGGTGAAAACGCCACCAGTTGTCGTCGGAATCCATTTGCTGAATAAACAAGCCCTGCTTTTCCAGTTCCTCCAGTTTGCGACGGCTATTGCTTAAACCGGTAACCTCTTTCACCAGATTTTCATTCATAGAACGCAAAATGGAACATTGCAACACGAAGGTGCGGGTTTCGTTATCTACATGATTCAGCACTTCATCGCTTAGATATTCGTTAATGTGGAAATTATTTAATTTTGCCAGCCGTTTTTCCATTTCCTGCAACGGCAACACGCCACCGGATTTATCCATTGCCTGTTTGGCAGATAAGCTAATCAGCTGAAGTGCGGTCGGCCAGCCTTCCACTTCGTTACATAACGCAATGATTTCCTGTTCCGGCAGTCCATTTCCTAAACGGGATTGGAAAAAGGCGAGGGATTCCTGATGATTAAAAGAAAGCTGATGCATATCAATTTCCAGCAATTGTTCCTGCACCCGCAAGCCGGCAATGCCAAACGGCGGTACGGCGCGGGAAATGAGAATCAGCGTCATGTTTTCCGGCTGATGGCGAATCCAATACTTTAATGCGTCATGAATTTCGTCATTATCGATCAAGTGGTAGTCATCGATAATCAAATAGAAATGTTCCTTGAAATCCAAGACCTTCATCAGCAACTGATTTAACGAAGAAAGTAAATTCGCCTGATTAAAGCCTTCTTCCGTCATCGGCGGTTTCATGCCGATAGCACGATGCAACGCCGCGCTGAAATAGGTGGCGAAACGCTCTGCCTCATTGTCGCTGTCATCCAAAGAATACCAACCGACATTTTTCTGCCCGGCGACCCATTGGGAAATTAAGGTGGTTTTGCCATAGCCTGCCGGCGCATGAATCAGCACCAGCGGATAAAGATGCGCCTTGTCCAGCAAGCGGGTTAAACGATCCCGTTGAATACTGTTTTGCAGGCGATAAGAACAAATTAACTTTGATGGAATTAACATAACTTTAATCGTGAATTGAACTATAACGAAAGAAGGAGGATTTCTCCTACCTAGTCTAACGAATTACTTCCTTGTTGTCATACCGGCAAGATTATAGCAGGGAGGATTTCCTTTTACTTTGATTAAACATAATAAAACCACGAAATAAATTAATCAGGAGCCCCTTTTATGCCTAAACAACGAACCTATGACAACGCATTTGATGCGATTGTCAAAAAATATTGCCGTTATTTTGATGTGCAATCACCGCAACAATTCGCCCTCGACCAATGGTATCGCGTGATTGCCGAAGGCACTCTCGAACTGGCTTATGGCAAACCTGCCGCGAAAAAAAACGGTCGCCATGTGAATTATCTTTCCATGGAATTTTTAATCGGTAGAATCACCGGCAATAATTTGATGAATCTCGGTTACTACGACGACATCAAAACCTATTTAGCAAAATACGATGTGGAACTGCTGGATGTATTGGAACAGGAGCGGGATCCCGCATTAGGTAACGGCGGTTTAGGGCGCTTGGCGGCGTGCTTTTTAGACTCTATGGCGGCGCTCGGACAAAATGCCACCGGCTACGGCTTGCATTATCAATACGGTTTATTTAAACAATCCTTTGAAGACGGTATGCAAAAAGAAAGCGCCGATCTGTGGTCGCGCAACAGCTACCCATGGCACCGTTATAACCCGTCCAAAACACAAAATATCGGCTTCGGTGGTAAAATCACGCCGATTAAAGGCGACAAATACGCTTGGGAGCCGAAACTCATCATTCAAGGCAAAGCCTTTGATTTGCCGATCGTCGGCTATAAGAATGATGTCATCCAACCGCTACGTTTATGGCAGGCAGACAGCGAACAATCATTCGATTTGGCGTTGTTCAACGACGGTAAATTCCTTAACGCGGATAAAACGATCGTCAATGCCACCGCACTTACTCAGGTGCTCTACCCGAACGACAACCACAAAGCGGGACAAAAATTGCGCTTAATGCAGCAATATTTCCACTGCGCCTGCTCCGTCGCTGATATTCTGGCGCGTCATTTTGCCGAAGGTCATGCGTTGAAAGACTTCGCCAAATATCAAGTGATTCAACTGAATGACACCCACCCGACTCTCGCCATTCCGGAATTAATGCGCGTGTTGTTGGATGAGCATGATCTCAGCTGGGACGACGCCTGGAAGATCTGTTCCCACACCTTCGCTTACACCAACCACACCTTATTGCCGGAGGCCCTGGAACAATGGGATCAACGTTTATTCAAACAATTACTGCCGCGCCATTTCCAAATTGTGGAAAAAATCAATAACCTCTTCCACGAAAAAGTGCGGTCGAAATTCGGTGCGGATCCGAAAGTGTGGGAAAAATTGGCGATTCTGTTCGACTACCGCGTGCGTATGGCGAATCTGTGCGTAGTGACCTGTTTCAAAGTCAACGGCGTGGCGCAAATTCACTCGGATTTGGTGGTCAGTGATTTGTTCCCGGAATACCACAAACTGTTCCCGACCAAATTCTGCAACGTCACCAACGGTATTACACCGCGCCGCTGGATCCAACAAGCCAACCCGAAATTAAGCGCGCTGTTGGATAAAACCCTGAGAAAAGACTGGGCGAAAGATCTGGAGTTGCTCAAAGGCGTGGAAAAATTTGTGGACGATGCGGCGTTCCGTGAGGAATATCGCGCCATTAAACATCACAATAAAGTGGTGTTAGCCGATGAAATTCAACGCACTTTAGGCTTCACCGTGAATACCGATGCGATTTTCGATATTCAAATTAAGCGTTTCCACGAATATAAACGCCAGCATCTGAATCTGTTAAACATTATCGCTACATACCAATCGCTGAAAGCCAATCCGAATCAGGATTACACCCCGCGCGTGTTCGTGTTTGCCGGTAAAGCGGCGCCGGGCTATTATCTGGCGAAAAATATCATTCACGCCATCAACAACGTGGCGGAGGTCATCAATAACGACAAAGCCATGAAAGATCGCCTGCAAGTGGCGTTCCTGCCGGATTACCGCGTCAGCCTGGCGGAAAAAATCATTCCGGCGGCGGACGTATCCGAGCAAATTTCCATGGCGGGTAAAGAAGCCTCCGGCACCGGCAACATGAAGCTGGCGCTCAACGGTGCATTGACCTTAGGCACATTGGACGGCGCGAATGTGGAAATCGCCGAAATGGTAGGCGAAGAAAACGTGTTTATTTTCGGTCACACCGTGGAAAGCGTGCGCGAGTTATTGGCGAAAGGCTACAAACCGCGCGATTACTACAAACGCAATCCGGTGTTAAAAAGCGCCATGGATTTCTTAACCAAAGGCAAGGTCTGCCACGGCGACAAACAGATGTTTAAACTGATGCTGGACAGCCTGTTGAAGCATGATCCGTTCCTTGTACTTGCGGATTTCGACAGCTATGTCAACGCGCAGCAAAAAATCGGCGAAGCCTATTTGGATCAGGATGCCTGGTTACGCAGCGCCATTTTAAATACCGCGCGTTTAGGCATGTTCAGCTCCGATCGTTCCATCCGCGATTATCAACAACGAATCTGGCTGAAAAAATGACCGCACTTTTTAGTGAACGATAAAATCCACTGATGGCGAGCGTCTCCCGACCACCGCTAATCAACACACAACCGGAATCAGACAATCCTTTAAGGAATCACTATGTCTATTAAAGAAAAACGCTTCGACCAAGCGGGCATCATGCCCTACTTTTTTGACGAACGAGGGCTGAAAATTCGCGCGCCACTTGCTATTAAAAAAGCCTTGCTTTCCACTTTTGAAGGTCATGTAACCAGCCGTACTCACCCGCTGCCGCCGGTGAAAATTCTCCATCAAAATCAACCGCACTTTTTATTGTTAAATGTTTCCGATGCCACCCGCTCATGGCAGGGCAAATGGCAGCTTCACCTGGAAGATGGTGCCGGCATCCTTGAAGGCAAAGTGAAAAAAAATAGCATAACCCTGCCGCGCGATTTGCCGTTGGGGTATCACGATTTGGTGTTGCATGGTGGAAAAGAAGAAGTGCATTGCCGCCTTATCGTTGCGCCGCAGCGTTGTTATGAACCGGAAGCATTTGCCGAACAGAAAAAACTCTGGGGCAGCTTTATTCAGCTTTACACTCTGAAATCGGCGCGCAACTGGGGTGTGGGCGATTTCGGTGATTTGCAAGAATTTATTCGCGGGCTTGCGCCGTACCAAGCGGATTTTTTAGGCTTAAACCCAATTCATGCTCTGTTTCCGGGAAATCCCGATGGTGCCAGCCCGTATAGCCCGTCTTCGCGCAAATGGCTGAACATTATTTACATCAACATCGATCAACTGCCGGAATTTCAACAAAGCGCGGAGGCAAAACGCTGGTTTAATTCGGCGGAAGTGCAGGAAAAATTGAACGCCTTACGCGCCGCCGAATGGATTGATTACGCCGAGGTGATGGCGTTGAAATTGAAGGGGCTGCATTTTGCCTTTGCCGAATTTAAAGAAAATCCGACCGCACTTTCCCAACAAGCTTTTGCCAATTTCGTGCGCAACGGCGGCGAAAGTTTACAGGTGCAAGCCACTTTTGATGCGCTGCACGCCCATTTAAGCGCCCGTTATCGCGAGCAATGGGGCTGGGATTTCTGGGCGCCGGAATTCCAGGATTATCATTCCGAGGTCGTCGCCCAATTCCGTCGTCAATATGGTGAGAAAATCGAATTTTATGCCTGGTTGCAATTCTGCGCCGACCAACAACTTGCCGAATGCGATGCCTTATGCAAAGCGCAACAAATGACCATCGGTATGTACCGCGATTTAGCGGTGGGCGTCACCGGCAGCGGTTCGGAAACCTGGAGCGATAAGGAATTGTATTGTCTGCGGGCGTCCGTGGGCGCGCCGCCCGATGTGTTATGTCCGCAAGGACAAAACTGGGGCTTAACGCCGATGAATCCGCACATTCTGAAACAACGCGCTTATCAGCCGTTTATCGACTTGGTACGCGCCAATATGAATCATTGCGGCGCATTGCGTATCGATCACATTATGTCGTTGTTGCGTTTGTGGTGGATCCCGAAAGGCGACAGCGCGGCCAACGGCGCCTATGTGCGTTATCCGGTCGATGATTTGATCGCCATTCTCGCCCTCGAAAGCCAACGTCGTCGCTGCGTGATTATCGGTGAAGATTTAGGCACCGTGCCGAAAGAAATCGTCAGCAAACTCAAAAATGCCGGCATTTTGTCTTACAAAATATTCTATTTTGAATTCGATAAACAGGGACAAAGTCGCGACCTGCAGGACTATCCGTACCAAGCGATGACCACCCTAAGCACCCACGATCTGCCGACCATTAACGGTTATTGGCGCGGTTATGATTTTGAGTTGGGGCAAAAATACGGCGTGTATCCGAACCCGCAAATTCTGGAAATTCTGAAAAATGGTCGCGTGAAAGCAAAAGCGGGTATCCTGCAACGCTTGAAAGAACATGACATTGACGTGGACGCCGGTATCGACGAAACCTTGTCTTCCGATGTGAACAAAAAATTTGTTCATCAGCTGCAATCTTATGTCGCCGATGTGGGCAGCGCCCTGTTCGGCTTCCAACCGGAAGACTGGCTGGGTATGACCGAACCGGTCAACATTCCGGGCACCAGTATGCAATACGCCAACTGGCGCCGCCGTTTAACGCAAAACACCGACGCAATTTTTGCCGATCAAGACATTCAGAAATTGCTGAAAAAAGTGAACGCTAAACGTAAAGGGTAAGCCCCGATGTAACCAATATAAATGAAAAGTGCGGTGGGTTTTAAAAACGTTTTTAAAACCCACCGCACTTTAAACACCTACCCCCGCCAACGTTCAAATAAATCCCGTTCCAAGGGATATTCATCTGATCCCAACCAAATAGACTAGTTTGTAGTTGAAACCGGAACTGCATTTGTTGCCGGATTGGCAATCTGCTCCAAATTCAGGGTTGAATTTAAAAAACCGGAATTGGCTTGTAATTGTTGGAAGAACCAATCCACCACGAAACGAAAGTGCGGTATTAATTTAGATTCTTTCCACCAATCGGTTTGATTTGAACTGGTAAATGTATCTAAGAAAAACAACATAGCGGCGACAATCAAAACCCCGCGTAATAAGCCGAAACAGGCGCCGAGCACACGATCCGTGCCGCTTAACCCGGTACGATCTACCAGTTGCCCTAAGACATAATTGACAATGGCGCCGACAATGAGTGAAGCGATAAATAAAATACCGATAGCCGTGCCGTTACGAATATAAACGGACTCAATTGATGTTAAGAGTCCGGCAAGATACATATAAAAATTGCTTGCAATTAAAAATGCCACGATCCAGCTGGCTAGTGACATGACTTCGCGGACAAAGCCGCGCAATAAACTGACAATAATGGAAAAAACAATAATGCCGATAATAATGTAATCAATCATTAAATCATCTCTGTGCGTTGAAAAAAGATATTTTCATTTGCAATGGGCGCTATTCTAGCAAAAAACGAAAACATTTGCGCAAAAAAATTATGCGCTCAAAAAAGCGCCCTTTTGATCAAATGATCCAAAGGACGTTACTATCTCATTGTTATATTTATAAATATGGAAAATTCGAGGCTTAAAGATCCTGCCAGAAATCCCGTCCTAATTTTTGTTGTGCCTGTTTTAACAACACCGCTAAATCAAAGTAAGTCGGCTTTTCGGGACATATCGGCAACGCTGCCTGTTTTTCTTTCAGTGCCTCATAAACGCGCTGAAAACCGACCGCACTTTTTGGTGGTAACGGTGTTTTGGCGCGCTTACCCAACCAGTAAATGCCTTGCATAGGTAAAAATAACGCAAATAACGCTGTCAGAACCGCTACCGCCAATGCAATCCCGTCACTTTGCGCATAAAATTGTTGCCATACAATAGAAAACACTGCCAAGAACGGCATGAATTTTTGGGCAAATAATGTGGTTTTGATGACACGATTTTCCGGAAAAATCGCACCGAGTTTAGGTTCTAACGGCCAGGTTTTCAAATATTGCTGACCGCTTTTTAGAGTGCTGAAAAAACTCATGTACTACCTTATCCTTCTTTTTAACTTGACGCTCACCATAACATAAAGCCGCTATTTTTTATAATCCCCCCGGTATCTTAGCTCAGAACGTGAATCACGAAATTTAACGTTCACCAAAATCACCAAATTTTTCGATTAATGTCGTGTTTTTTGCTGTTGAGAATTTATTTTGTATGGTGAAAGGTGTATCCTATGGCGGTTTAACCTTCTATTACCCGTTCGTTATTTGAACGGATTTTGTTTAACTCAAACCAGTATAGGTCGTTTATGTCTGAAAAATTAGTCCTAATTCTCAATTGTGGTAGTTCCTCATTAAAATTCTCAATTCTTAATCCTGCAACAGGCGAAGAAAAATTATCCGGCTTAGCCGAAGCGTTTTATTTACCTGAAGCCCGTATTAAATGGAAATTGCACGGTGAAAAAGGGCAGGCAGATTTAGGTGCCGGTACCGCTCACGCCGAAGCATTAAATTTCATTGTTAATAAAATTTTCTCTCTTGATCCTGAATTACAAAAAGGCGTTGTAGCCATCGGTCATCGTATCGTACACGGCGGCGAAAAATTCACTTCTTCCGTTATTGTGACCGATGAAGTGGTCAAAGGCATTGAAGAAGCAATTCAATTCGCACCGCTGCACAACCCGGCACATTTAATCGGGATCAGAGAGGCTTTCAAATTATTCCCGCACCTGAAAGATAAAAATGTCGTGGTATTCGATACCGCCTTCCATCAAACCATGCCGGAAGAAGCATTCCTATACGCATTACCGTACTCTTTATACCGCGAACATGGCGTTCGTCGCTACGGTGCGCATGGTACCAGCCACTATTATGTCAGCCGTGAAGCAGCAAAACGGTTAGGTGTGCCGGAAGATAAAATCAACGTGATCACTTGTCATTTAGGTAACGGCGGTTCCGTATCGGCAATCCGTCACGGCAAATGTATCGACACCTCAATGGGTTTAACGCCATTGGAAGGTTTAGTGATGGGTACCCGTTCCGGCGACATCGACCCTGCTATTATTTTCTATATGCACGATACTTTGGGTATGTCCGTGAAAGAAATTAACGATACGTTAACTAAGAAATCCGGTTTATTAGGCTTAACGGAAGTGACCAGTGACTGTCGTTATGCAGAAGATAATTATGAGAAAGAAATCCCGGCAAAACGCGCATTAGGTGTCTATTGCTATCGTTTAGCCAAATACATCGGCTCTTATATGGCGGTAATCGGTGAACGTTTGGATGCTATCGTGTTTACCGGCGGTATCGGTGAAAACTCCGCCCATGTGCGTGAAATCACCTTGGATCACTTAAAATTATTCGGTTACAAACTGGATCAAGAGAAAAATCTTGCCGCCCGTTTCGGTAAAGAAGGTATCATCACGGCCGATAACACTCCTATCGCTATAGTAATTCCAACCAACGAAGAGCTCGTTATCGCACAAGATACTGCACGTCTTTGTATTTGAACATTAATCAAACAAACTGCCGATTAAATCGGCAGTTTCTTTTTTACTCACACAAAATAAAGGTAAATTATGTCCCGTACTATTATTCTCATTCCGATTAGCACTGGCGTAGGTTTAACCAGTGTAAGCCTCGGTTTAATCAATGCCCTTGAACAAAAAGGCGCCAAAGTCGGCTTTATGAAACCAATTTCCCAACCGAACACCGGTGAGGATGTTATCGACCGCACCACCTCCATCGTGCGTACCAGCACCGCTTTAGAAACTGCCGAACCGTTTATGTTAAGCGTGGCGGAATCCTTAATCGGTCAAAATCAATCCGATGTGTTATTGGAAAAAATTGTTGAGAATCGCCAAAAGCTGGCGAAAAACAACGAAATCGTGATCGTGGAAGGCTTGATTCCAACCCGTAAACATACCTTTGCCAACAGCATTAACTACGAAATCGCCCAAGCCCTTGATGCAGAAATCGTATTGGTCGCCGCCCCATCAACGGAAACTCCGACACAATTAAAAGAGCGCGTCGAAGCGGCTGCTTCATTATTCGGCGGTAAAGGCAATAAGAATCTCCTTGGTGTGATCGTCAACAAATTCAACGCACCGGTTGACGAATCCGGCAGAACACGCCCTGATTTAAGCGAAATTTTCGATTCCTTCCAACACAGCCATAATAGCGAATCCGAACTTGTCAGACTTTTCGCCCAAAGCACGATTAAACTATTAGCCTGCATTCCTTGGAATGCCGATCTGATCGCCACCCGTGCTATTGATTTAATCAAGCATTTAGGCGCAGCGATTATGAATGAGGGCGATGTTAATCGTCGGATTCGCGGCATTACCTTCTGCGCCAGAAGCCTGCCGAACATGGTGGAACATTTCCGTGCCGGCAGCTTATTAGTAGTTTCTGCAGACCGGCCTGATGTCATCGTCGCGGCGGCGCTTGCCGTGTCTAATGACATTGAAATCGGCGGTTTATTGTTAACCGGCGGCTACAAATTGGATCCGCAGATCAAAAAGCTTTGCCAACACGTGTTTGAAAGCAAAAAATTACCGGTATTCCGTATTGAAGGCAACACCTGGCAAACCGCCCTAAGCCTGCAAAATTTCAATCTTGAAGTGCCAGTTGATGATAAAGAACGTATCGAAAACATCAAACGTTACACCGGTGAAAAATTAGATACGGCGTTTGTCAACGGCTTAGTGGAAGCCTCGAGCCGTTTACGTCGCTTATCCCCGCCGGCATTCCGTTTCCAATTAACCGAATTAGCCCGCGCCGCCCAAAAACGCATCGTCTTACCGGAAGGTGATGAACCGCGCACCATTAAAGCGGCGATTTTATGTGCCGAACGCGGTATCGCAGAATGTGTGCTGTTAGCCAAACCGGAAGACGTACAACGCGTGGCGGAATCTCAAGGCGTTAAATTGGTGAAAGGCATTACCGTTATCGACCCGGCGAGCGTGCGTGAAAACTATGTGGCACGTTTGGTTGAGCTACGCAAAGCCAAAGGCATGACCGAAACCATGGCACGTGAACAATTGGAAGACAATGTTGTGCTCGGCACCATGATGTTGGAAGCCAACGAAGTGGACGGTTTGGTATCCGGCGCCGTACACACCACCGCCAACACCATTCGCCCGCCAATGCAAATCATCAAAACCGCACCGGGCAGCTCCATTATTTCTTCCATCTTCTTCATGTTGCTACCGGATCAAGTATTGGTCTATGGCGACTGCGCAGTGAACCCGGATCCGACGGCAGAACAATTGGCGGAAATCGCCATTCAATCTGCCGAATCGGCAAAATCCTTCGGTATCGATCCGAAAGTGGCAATGATTTCCTACTCCACCGGCACATCAGGCAGCGGTGCTGACGTAGAAAAAGTGAAAGAAGCCACCCGCATTGCGAAGGACAAACGCCCTGATTTACTCATCGACGGTCCGTTACAATATGACGCTGCGGTGATGGAAGACGTGGCTCGCTCTAAAGCACCTAACTCACCGGTTGCCGGTCAAGCCACCGTCTTCATCTTCCCGGATTTGAATACCGGTAACACCACCTACAAAGCGGTTCAACGTTCCGCCGACCTCGTTTCCATCGGTCCGATGCTACAGGGTATGCGCAAACCGGTGAACGATTTATCCCGTGGCGCGCTAGTTGACGACATTGTGTACACCATTGCCTTAACCGCAATCCAAGCGACACAATAAAACGTCATTAAAAACGTTTGAAAAAATGACCGCACTTTAAGTGCAAAAATAAAGGCTTTCATTTGGAAGCCTTTATTTTATTGAACTCACAATATGAAAAAACAATTTTTAATTATCGGCTTTATTTGGAGTGGAAAATAGTACCACCACGATTCCGTATATTTTAAAGATCGCCCGGAGTTGCTGCACCCGACCTGTCAATAAATGTAAAACGCGGAAAAAAACGACCGCACTTTATATTAAAATATGATAACTATTCTCATTGACAAACCTACTATTAACCTTTCAGAATAAACAAGCTTTGAGCAAAGAATAGGCAATTTATCAATTAGCAAAAGGATGGCTTATGAAAAAATTCATGCTGGGCATGGCATTAGGTCTCGGTATCACACTTAACGCCAATGCGGACATCGGTACGGTAAAAGAAGGCTTTGGCAATATTTTGCAAGGCAATCAGTTTACCGTGGTAAAAAAAGCATTGAAAAAAGGTGAGCAATTAAAACGCCATAACCATGAGGGCGAAAGCGTCATTTTTACCGTTCTTAACGGAAAGATTAGCGTATTGCTTGACGACACGGAAAAACATGACATCCGTGTGGGTCAAGTGTTGAATTTTGACGGCAAGCATTTTATTCAAGGGGAAGCAACGGAAGATACGGTGATTTTAGTTACCTTAGTCGGCGAACATCACGAACATAAGCACAAGTAAGAAACCCAATCCATGCAAAGAGTAAAGTGCGGTGGATTTAAAAAACTTTTTTTAAACTGACCGCACTTTTTTAAAACACAACCTCGCCCTTCTCTTTCACAATCACCATTTGATGATGGGTAAAATTTTGCATTAACTCCCTGATGGATTGCCCGTTCGGCAAGGAAAACGACGGTGCGATTTCCGCCAACGGGATAATTACAAATTCACGATTGTGCATATCATAATGGGGAACAGTCAGACGTTCCGACTGAATGGTTTGCTCGGCGTAAAGCAAAATATCCAAATCTAATGTGCGCTCACCCCAACGACGAAGACGGACACGCCCTTGTTCCTGTTCAATACGTTGTAATTCATCAAGCAATGCGAAGGGAGAAAGCGCCGTTTCCAGGCAAGCGACGGCGTTGGCATAATCAGGCTGATCTTGCGGACCGAGAGGTTTGCTTTGATAAAAAGAACTGACGCTAATCAGACGGCTGTCAGGCAATTGATTCATCGCCCGTAATGCGGCGACCAGTTGTGCTTGCGGATCCGCCAAATTACTGCCTAAAGCGACATACACCTTATTCATAGGTAGCCTTATTCGTGTTTTTCGTAGCGGAGCTACGTTTACGACGATGATATTTGCGTTTTTTCGGCTGGCTTGGTAATTCTTTAACCAGATCCTGCCGTTGGCTATCGTTGCTGAATTGGTATTCGTGCCACCACGCGGATAATTCCACAGCTTCCCCGCCCTCAATTTCCGCACGCATCACCAATAAATCAAACCCTGCGCGGAATTTCGATTGCTCCATAACACGTTGCACGGATTTTGGTGTGCGTTTCAAAAATTGCAGCTGCAACGACCAAATGTCGCGAATCACTGCGGTATGACGGCGCGGAATGGCTAAGGCATTGCACAACACATCCAACAAATCATTAGACGCCAACGCATAGGCATCGTAATTATTCAAGCCGCCTTCATTTTTTAGCATTTCCACCCGTTCACGTAACGGATACCAAAAAAACGCGGCAAATAAGAATGCCGGATTAATCGGCAATTTATCGGCGACACGTTCATCGGTGGAGGTTAGCGCACGCAGAATCATTTTCTCCGCCATGCTGTCTTCACGCTCCGTGAAGTAATTTTGTAGTAGCGGAAACAGTTGTTCAAACAAGCCGTATTGGCGCAATAAGCGATAGGTTTTTACACCGCTTCCGCCCTGTAACAATTTCAAGCTTTCTTCAAATAAGCGTGCCGGCGGGATATTTTTTAATAAATGTGACAATTCTTTAATAGGCGCTTCGCTCGGTTTATCCAAAAACATTTCCAGCTTCGCCATAAAACGAATGGAACGTAACATCCGCACCGGATCTTCCTGATAACGGGTCACCGGATCACCGATTAAACGCAATTTGCCGTTTTTTAAATCATCAATACCGTTGAAATAATCTCTCAGAGTGTTGTCCTGCGGATTGTAATACAGCGCGTTCACACTAAAATCGCGGCGTTCCGCATCTTGCTCCAAAGTGCCGTACACGTTGTCGCGCAATAACATTCCCTCTTCGCTTTGTTTGGCGAGTTTTTCATTATGATGTTCCATGTGACCGGCGCGGAAAGTGGCGACTTCAATAATTTCACGTCCGAACATCACGTGTGCCAGGCGGAAACGTCGTCCCACCAAACGGCATTGACGCTGAAAAACCGCCTGAATCTGTTCCGGGCGGGCATTGGTCGCCACATCAAAATCTTTTGGTTTTTTGCCTAACAATAAATCGCGCAAACAGCCGCCGACCACATAGGCTTCATAGCCTTGGCGTTGTAATTTTTCCACCACGGTCAATGCATGGCGATTGATCATGCGTGGCGCAATGCCGTGCATTGAGGCTTTAATACTGTGTTTGAAATCTTTTTTATGGGTATTTTTTTTGTTGTGGGAAAAACCTTGAGCCTTGCTTGTTACAGGTTCAGATTCAATAACGGATTGTTTTTTAGGCGAGACTTTAACTTCATTTTGAGCGGAGGTTTTGTTCTTCGTTTTCTTGCTCAAAAGATTTTTAATATAGGTAAAGATAATACATCTCCATTTATCACAAAAATAAAGTGAAAGTGCGGTCGAAAAATAATGTGTTTTTTGACCGCACTTTTATCAATGAATTAGCAGGATTAACCCACCATTTGTTTTTCGCGAATTTCCGCCAGGGTTTTGCAATCGATACAAAGATCGGCGGTTGGGCGCGCTTCTAAACGTTTAATACCGATTTCTACGCCACAGGATTCGCAATAACCGAAATCGTCCGTATCCAATTTTTTCAAGGTGCTTTCGATTTTCTTCATTAATTTGCGTTCACGATCACGGGTACGCAACTCCAGGCTAAATTCTTCTTCCTGTGTGGCGCGGTCGGATGGATCCGGGAAATTAGACGCTTCGTCCTGCATATGAGCAACGGTTCGAGAAGCTTCATCTCTAATTTGATCATGCCAGGCTTGAAGGATCTTCTTGAAATGCAGCACTTGGCGCTCATTCATGTATTCTTCGCCTTTCTTTTCTTTGTACGGCTCAACACCGGCTAAAGCTAATAAACTCAAAGACGCTTTACTCATTTGTATCTCCTAATAAAAAATTCATCCATTTCATACTGCTAAGCCCCCACAATCCAGTGTTGCTTAATATTGTTACTACCAAAGTAAACCGATTAAAAAACGGACCCAAATTTTGAAGGCGTATAAATAGCAGAACTTATCCTATTTATCAAATAAAATTTACACATCTACTAGCTTTTTTGATGAAAAATTTTATTTTTGTGATTCAGTTTCCAATATTCACTTCCGTCGGTTTTACACCCCGCCCATTTCTTCCATAGTAGCCGCCCTTCGGATGAGAAAAGTGCGGTTGAAAATGTGAGCGTTTCGTTGGATAAGTTGGCTATAGCCCTGATTTTTAGCGGTTTAACATTATTGTTTTTGCCCGATCGCTTTTTATTATCGTGGCAAACGGCGTGCTATTTACTCCTCTTATTATGTCCACTCATGTTGCTTGCTTATGCCCTGCGACAGGACAAAATCAAGCAAATAGTAATGTGGCTACTGATCTTGATGATTCAGTCCGCTTACGTCCACCAATCGGCAATTTCCATACTGACCCAGGCGGATAATCTTGCCAATCTGCCGAAAACCGTTCACCGCGAATTTACCGTCGAGGAAATTCTGCATCAGCAGCATTATCAAACCCTGGTTATTCGCGCCAAACTCGCCGAAAATCTTCCCGAACAACGTATTTACGCGCAATGGAAACTCAAGCAACCAGTCAACCCCGGCGAACGTTACGCAGGCAATTTACGCTTGCGACCGCTTTCTTCCCGCCTGAATTTTGACGGTTTTGACCGCCAGCCATGGTATTTCGGCAAGCACATCACCGCTTGGGCAGAGATTAAAAGTGCGGTCAAATTGGAAAACGTTTTTTCGTTACGCCAAACCGCTCTCAATCAAGCCTTACAACAAACGGAGAATTTACCCTGACAAGGCTTGTTGCTGGCACTCGGTTTTGGCGAACGTTTCCGCTTAGACCAAAAAACTTGGCAAATTTATCAAAAAACAAATACGGCGCATTTAATTGCCATTTCAGGGCTGCATATCGGACTGGCGATGATGCTGGGTTTTACCTTGGCGCGTCTACTGCAATTTGCCTTGCCGACGCGTTACATCAGCCCGACATTTCCGATTCTGTGCGGATTCATTTTTGCGCTGTTATACAGCCAACTGGCAGGGCTTGCTATTCCGACTTTACGCGCCATGATTGCGTTAGCCATGCTCTACGCGATTCAGTATTGGCGACGATATTGGACGGTATGGCAATTCTTGTTAAGAGTGATTGCCTTGCTGATTTTTATCGATCCGCTAATGTTGCTTTCCACCAGCTTTTGGTTGTCAGTGGGCGCAGTGACCTGTCTGATTGTTTGGTATCAGTATTTTCCGTTGTCTCTATTGCAATGGCGCGGCCATTCCCTTGCCAATTCGCCGTGGCGGAAAGTGCGGTATGTTTTCGGCTTGTTTCATTTGCAATTCGGTCTGCTCTGGCTGTTCACGCCCATTCAGCTGTTGTTTTTTAACGGCATTTCGTTAAATAGTTTTATCGCCAATGTCATCGCCGTGCCGCTTTATAGCTTCGTTTTGGTCCCGTTGGTGTTATTTGCCGTAGTCACCCAGGGTGCGTGGCATTCGTGGCAGCTCGCCAACGATTTGGCGGAAAAAATCACCGCACTTTTGACGCCTTGGCAGGATGACTGGTTGGCAATTTCCATTCCGCACAGTTTATGGATAACCCTATGTTTAACCTTTCTTTTTTTAGTGGCGCTCTATGTTATTTATAAACCGACCAAACCGATAACATCCACTTTAGCCTTGTCAAGGCAGCACCGCTTTAAAGGATTTCATTTTAATCCGGAACGCGCCTTAAGTTTACCGTTACGAAAAAGCGCTTATTGCGTGGGCGGCGGGCTGATTGCCCTGTGTTGCCTGACGTTAATTTCTCAGTCTATTTCACGCCCGAACTGGCAATTAGAAACCTTGGACGTGGGGCAAGGGTTGGCAACTTTAATCGTGAAAGACGGCAAAGGCGTGCTTTACGATACCGGCCCGAGTTGGAAGGGCGGCAGTATGGCACAATTGGAAATTCTGCCTTATTTACAACGGCAAGGCATTGATTTGGAATGGCTGATATTAAGCCATGACGACAACGATCACGCAGGTGGTGCCAAAGATATTTTAGCAATGTATCCCCATATTCAACTGACCACCGCTTCACAAAAGCGATATGGTTCCCAAAACACCGAAAAAAATGACCGCACTTTTTGTCAAGCCGGTAAACAATGGCATTGGCAGGGGTTGCATTTTACCGTGCTATCACCGGAGAATATCGTGCCCCGTGCGGAAAATCGGGATTCCTGTACGCTTTTATTAACCGATGGCACGCACCATATTTTGCTGACGGGCGATGCGGATCTTAGCGTGGAATATAAGATCCTACCGAAACTTGGCAAAATCCATGTGTTACAAGTGGGGCATCACGGTAGCAAAACCTCGACGGGGCAGGCATTAGTGCAACATATTCAACCGGACATTGCGCTGATTTCCAGCGGACGCTGGAACCCATGGCATTTTCCCCATAAAGACGTGGTGGCGCGCCTGCAACAGCAAGGATCACAAATTTATAATACGGCATATAGCGGGCAAATCAGTCTATTGTTCTACAATGAAGAGATCAAAATTCAGACCGCGCGCGCTGAATTTTCGCCTTGGTATCGCAGATTGATTGGCTTGAGCACGAAATAAAGGTACAATGCGCCATTATTTTTTGACCTAAGACAGAAAATTTATTATGCAAGATCAAGACCTTTCCACCATGCAAACCTTCAAACGTTTATGGCCTATGATTAGCCCGTATAAAGCAGGTTTGATCGTTTCCGGTGTTGCGTTAGTATTAAACGCGTTAACCGATTCCGGCTTAATTTTCTTACTGAAACCCTTATTGGATGATGGTTTTGGCAAAGCTGACGCTTCTTTTTTAAAACAAATGTCGGTATTTGTGGTGCTGCTGATTCTCTTTCGCGGCATTTCCAGCTTTATTTCCAATTACTGTCTGGCATGGGTCTCCGGCAAAGTAGTGATGACCATGCGCCGCCGTTTGTTTAAACACTTAATGTTCATGCCGGTGAGTTTTTTCGACAGCAACTCTTCCGGTCGCTTACTTTCCCGCATTACTTACGATTCTGAAATGATCGCCAGCGCCTCCTCCGGTTCCCTCATTACCATCGTACGTGAAGGCGCATATTTGCTTTCCTTGCTCAGTATCATGCTTTACACCAGCTGGCAGCTTTCCTTGGTTTTATTTATTATCGGGCCGATTATCGGTATTTTAATTCGTATAGTCTCCAAGAAATTCCGTGAGCTAAGTCGCAATATGCAAAATTCTATGGGAGAACTGACCTCGACTACGGAACAAATGTTAAAAGGACATAAAGTAGTGCTTTCTTTCGGTGGGCAATTCATTGAAGAAGAACGCTTTAACCGTGTAAGTAACGATATGCGCCGTAAGGGTATGAAAATGACCGCCGCCGATGCCATTGCCGATCCTGTGGTACAGATTATCGCCTCTTTCGCCCTGGCTGCCGTACTTTATCTAGCTACTTTCCCCTCCATTATGGATCAGAACTTAAGTGCGGGTACATTTACCGTCGTTTTCTCTTCCATGCTTGCCTTAATGCGCCCGCTAAAATCCTTAACTAACGTGAATGCGCAATTCCAACGCGGCATGGCGGCGTGCCAAACCCTGTTCGGCATTTTGGATATGGACACGGAAAAAGACACCGGCACGTATAAAGCAGACAAGGTAAAAGGCGACATTGAATTCAAAAATGTGACCTTTAGCTACCAAGGGAAAGACGAACCCGCATTAGACAATATTTCTTTCAAGATTCCGCACGGCAAAACCGTGGCATTGGTCGGGCGTTCAGGCTCCGGTAAATCCACTATCGCCAACTTAGTCACCCGTTTTTATGATATAAACCAAGGTGAAATCACGCTGGACGGCGTAAATATTCAGGATTATCGCCTGTCCGATTTACGCGAAAACTGCGCGGCGGTCTCCCAACAAGTGCATTTATTTAATGACACGATCGCCAACAACATCGCTTATGCGGCGAAAGACAAATACAGTCGTGAAGAAATCATCAAAGCGGCAAAAGCGGCGCACGCCATGGAATTTATCGAGCATTTGGAAAACGGTCTGGATACGGTTATCGGCGAAAACGGCGCCAGCTTATCCGGCGGTCAACGCCAGCGTTTAGCCATCGCCCGCGCCTTGTTGCGTAACTCGCCGGTATTGATTTTAGATGAAGCCACCTCGGCATTGGATACGGAATCCGAACGCGCGATTCAAGCGGCATTGGAAGAAATCCAAAAAGATCGCACGGTTTTGGTGATCGCCCATCGTTTATCCACCATCGAAAAAGCCGATGAAATTTTAGTCATCGAACACGGACAAATTAAAGAACGCGGCAACCACAAAACATTGTTGGAGCAAGGTGGTGCTTATAAACAATTGCACAGCATGCAATTCAGTCAATAACCAAGGCAAGGAGAACGTATGCAGTTTTGGTATTCCCGCTCGTGGATCACATGGCTACTCTGCCCTTTCTCCTTGTTATTTTGGCTAATTACCGCCATTCGTCGTGCGCTCTTTCGTTTTAACTTGCTAAAATCCTATCGTGCGCCGGTTCCCGTAGTGATCGTCGGCAATCTTTCCGTCGGCGGTAACGGCAAAACACCGGCAGTGATTTGGCTGGTACAGGAACTCAGCAAACGCGGTTTAAAGGTCGGCGTGATTTCACGGGGCTACGGCAGCCAAGCCAAACATTATCCTTTGTTGGTTACGCCGTCCAGCGATCCTGTAGAAGCCGGCGATGAGCCCGTGTTGATCGCCACCCGCACCCAAGCGCCCGTTTGTATCTCACCCAACCGACAACAAGCCGTTGAATGTTTGCTACAACACGCCCCATGCGATGTCATCATCAGCGATGACGGCTTGCAACATTACAAATTACAACGGGATCTCGAAGTCGTCATCATGGACGCACAACGTGGTCTGGGTAACGGTTTCTTATTGCCTGCCGGACCGTTGCGCGAGTTGCCAAGCCGTTTAAAATCTGTCGATTTCGTCGTTACTAATGGCGCGGAAAACCAATACAGCGACGCGGTGATGACATTGCAACCACAGTATGCCGTCAATTTAGTCAACAAAGCACAGTACCCGTTAAAAGAATTCTCACAGGCAACCGCCATTGCCGGCATTGGCAATCCGCCGCGTTTTTTTACCATGTTGCAACAACAGGGCATTATCTTAAGCGACATCAAAGCATTTCAAGATCACCAACGTTTCAGCGCGGATTTATTCAACCAATTCGATAAAAATCAACCGCTCTTAATGACGGAAAAAGACGCGGTGAAATGCCTTGCATTTGCCCAGGAAAACTGGTGGTATGTGCCGGTAACGACCGAAATTCACGGCGAAAAAGCCCAACAATTTATTCAAAAGATCGTGCAAAAGTGCGGTGAAAAATAGCAACAAATCGAGAGCAGCGTAATGAATGGAAAATTATTAGAAATCGTGGCATGCCCAAGCTGTCACGGACGTTTAAAATACGATGAACAACATCAACGTTTAATCTGCCGTTTTGAAAAAATCGCCTACCCGATTAAGAACGGCATTCCCGTATTACTGGCGGAACAGGCGCAGCCGTTAAATCAAGAACAGGATAATTAATATGACACAATTCACCGTGATCATTCCCGCCCGTTACGCCTCCAGCCGCTTACCGGGCAAACCCTTAGCCGACATTGCCGGCAAGCCGATGATTAAACACGTTTTTGAACAAGCCAAACAATCCGGTGCCGACCGCGTCATTATCGCCACCGATAACGAATTGGTGGCAACCGCCGCAAGAAATTTCGGGGCGGAAGTGTGCATGACCGCCGAAAACCACAATTCCGGCACGGAACGCCTGGCGGAAGTGGTGGAAAAACTGGCGCTGCCCGACAATGAAATTATCGTCAACATTCAAGGCGACGAACCGCTCATTCCGCCCGTCATCGTGAAACAAGTGGCGGAAAACCTGGCAAAATACCCTGTGAACATGGCAAGCCTTGCGGTAAAAATTGATGACGCAGAAGAATTGTTTAATCCCAATGTGGTAAAAGTGCTGACCAACAAAAACGGCTATGTGCTTTATTTCTCCCGCGCCGTGATTCCCTGGGATCGCGATCAATTTGCACAAATAGACGATGCGGCAAAGTTACGGCTGAATACCGAATATTTACGTCACATCGGCATTTACGCTTACCGTGCCGGATTCATTAAACAATACGTACAGTGGCAGCCGACTGCGCTGGAACACATCGAAAAACTGGAACAATTACGCGTGCTTTGGCATGGCGAAAAAATCCATGTAGAACTCGCTAAAGAAGTGCCTGCCGTGGGTGTGGACACCGCCGAAGATCTGGAAAAAGTGCGGTCGATTTTATCGGAGAAATGCCGTTAACGTATTTTGCACCTAAATTGACCAATCTCCCCTAACTCCTCTTTGCTAAAGAGGGATATTTTCTTTTTTCTTTAAAGATTAGACGAATATAATGCTTCAAATCATTTCACTATAGAACTCGATTTAATTAATCTCATTATGACTTTCGACGCCAAAAAATTCCTCGCCAACGTACCGCACTTACCGGGCGTTTATCGTATGTATGACGATAAAAGCACGGTGATTTATGTGGGCAAGGCGAAAGATCTGAAAAAACGCTTATCCAGTTATTTTCGCAAGCAGTTAAGCAGCAAAAAAACGGAAGCGTTGGTAGCGTCAATTCAGCATATCGAAACCACCATTACTACATCGGAAACCGAAGCCCTGCTCCTTGAGCACAATTACATCAAAACCTACCAGCCGCGCTATAACGTGCTGTTGCGCGACGATAAATCCTATCCGTACATTTTATTAACCAAGGAAACCCACCCGCGCATTACCGCTTATCGCGGTTCGAAAAAAATCCAAGGGGAATATTTCGGTCCTTATCCGAATGCCGGTGCAGTGCGCGAAACCCTGTCTTTATTGCAAAAACTGTTCCCCATTCGGCAGTGTGAAAACTCCGTGTATAACAACCGTTCGCGCCCCTGTTTGCAGTATCAAATTGGGCGTTGTCTGGCGCCTTGTGTGAAAGGCTACGTGACCGATGAAGCCTATGCGCAGCAGGTCAATTTCGCCCGCTTGTTTTTACAAGGAAAAGATCAACAGGTGCTGGATCATTTGGTGAAGCAAATGGAACAGGCAAGTCAGCAACTGAATTTTGAAGAAGCGGCGCGCATTCGCGATCAAATTCAGGCGGTACGGGCGGTAATTGAAAAACAATTTGTCGCCAACGATCGCCATGACGACATTGATATTATTGCCATCGCCTATCAACTCGGCGTGGCCTGCGTGCAGGTTTTGTTTATTCGTCAAGGTAAGATTTTGGGCAATCGCAGCTACTTCCCGAAAGTGCCGAGCAATACCAATCTGGCGGAACTGACGGAAACCTTTGTGGGGCAATTTTATTTGCAGGCGCACCAAGGCAGAACCATTCCGAACACTATTATCGTGGATCAAAAACTGGACGAAAAAGTCGATTTGGAAACCCTGCTCAGCGACCAAGCAGGACGCAAAGTCAGCATTCAGGATCATGCCAAAGGCGATAAAAGCAAATATTTGCAACTGGCACAAATGAACGCCAAAGCGGCGTTAGTTACCAAATTAAAACAATCCACATTACAGCACGATCGCTACGTCGCACTGCAGGAATTACTCAGCATCGCTGCCATCAAACGCATGGAATGTTTCGACATCAGCCACACCATGGGCGAACAAACCATTGCCTCCTGCGTAGTTTTCAACCAAGACGGACCGTTGAAATCCGACTATCGCCGTTTCAACATCAGCGGCATCACCAAAGGCGACGATTATGCCGCCATGGAACAAGCCCTGTTAAAACGCTACGACAAAGATCTGGAAGACGACAAAATTCCCGATATTATTTTTATCGACGGCGGCAAGGGACAACTCAACCGCGCGTTGCAGGTGTTCGAAAACCTTAACGTAAAATGGAACAAAAACCGACCGCACTTAATCGGCGTTGCCAAAGGCGTGGATCGTCGCGCCGGTTTGGAAACCTTGATTTTGAGCAAATGGGACAAAGAATTGCATTTATCGGCGGACAGCCTCGCACTGCATTTGATCCAGCATATTCGCGACGAAAGCCACAATCACGCCATCAGTGGACACCGCAAAAAACGCCAACAACATTTCACCCAAAGTGGCTTGGAAAGCATCGAAGGCGTCGGCGCCAAACGCCGCCAAGCCTTGCTCAAATACCTCGGCGGCTTGCAAGGCGTCAAAAATGCCACCCTCGACGAAATCGCCTCCGTCCCCGGCATATCAAAAGCGCTGGCAGAAAAGATTTTCGAGACCTTGCAGCACTAGAACAGAAAAGTGCGGTTGTTTTTCACAACGTTTTTCATATCAAAAAACACCGGCATTATGTAGCAAATGCACAAAACGGTTGCTGAGACGGTTCCTGAGCTTGTCGAAGGATTAGTCGAAGCATGAGTTTTGTGCCTAAATAGGATGAAATTACTCATCCTTCGACAAGCTCAGGAACCGTAATTTCATCTTTGTGCAACAGCTACATAATAGCGAAAAACACGTGGGGAAATTATTCACAAACTCGATCTCTCGTTTGTTCCCCCCTAACGGGGCCGTTGGCAAAGCCAACGTTCAAAAAACGTCGTTTTTTGTGACCGCACTTTTTAGGTGAAAGGCACGCCTTAGGAAGGCGTGCCGATATTTTAATGTGATTCGCCCCCTTTAACGTGAAATCACTTCTTTGGTGAAAGATTCCATTTCAGCTTTGCGCCATGGGGCGGAGAAGAAAATGGTGTCTTTTAAGCCGGATTGACTATCTAACGGACGAACCCCAAATTCTTGGCTTAATTTTTGTTGCACGTCAGGAGAAGTAATCCAGTGGACAAACACTAAAGATGCCGCAGGGTTCGGCGCATTTTTCGCCACCGTCATCACATTACCGCCGCCCGGCATGCCGAATTTTGGAATGTAAAATTTTAAGCGGTTGGTAATTGCGCCTTGTTTTTGCAAGCTGAACAAGTGATCCTGCCAGGCGGAGACAATCACCAATTCGCCGTCATTTAAGCGGGTTAAACTGTCTGCATTGGAGGCGGTGCGAATCAGCGCATCTTTTTTGCTGCTGAACCAATCCCAGGTTTTCTTCCAGCTGGCAATTTGCGCTTCATCAATTTTGTCGGCGCGATAATCGTAGTCGCCGTTAATATAAACTAAAGCGCGCTGAATAAAGGCGTTACCTGAACTACCGCCATTCGGGTCGGAATAGCCGAATTTTTTCGGATGTTTATCAATATAATTTTCCATATCCTGCCAGGATTGCGGCAATTCCTCTTCTTTGATACGCAGCGGATCGTAAGCCAAGCCGGTTTGGTTGCCCCAATAACCGACCGCCACATCACCCAGTTCCACACCTTGCAAGTGATGGTTTAATTTATCGAAATTCGGTAACTGATTCAGCTTGGTGAGAGTGTCGTTTTTCGCTACGTTACTCAAGCGATCCGCGTTGAGCACCACCACGTCCATTTTGCCGGTTTCCAGGTTTTTCTCGGCAATCAGTTTATTGATATTTCCATCCATGGTGCCTTCCGGCACTTTGACTTTAATGCCGTATTGGCTTTCAAATTCTTTCACGAAATTACGGAACTGCGGCTGCAAATACCATACGCTCACCGTTACTTTGCCTTCTTTCTTCGCCTGCGCTTCAATTTCGCTCCAGGATTTGCCGCTAAAATCCGTTGCAGCCAGCGCAAAATTGGTCACGACGAATGCGGCGGCGGTTAAGCCGATAGAAATAAGTTTACGAATATTTTTTTGCATAAGAGTCTCCTTATTAAAATTATGCTTTTCCTGTGGATTGAGAGAGATAATTACCTTTGAGCAGTTTTTCGATAATCATCATTAAAATAATGTTCGGCACCAATAGAATAATGGATACCACGGCGGCATTCGGGCGAATGAAGGAATAACCGAGGAAAGAATATAAAATGGTCGGCACGGTGATGAAATCCGGCGAACCGATAACAAACGAAATGGCAAATTCTTCAATACTTTTCACTAAACAGAAAATAATGGACGCCAAAAAACTAGGTTTGAGCATCGGCATATACACGTCTTTAAACACGGTCAATTTAGACGCTCCGAGGTCGCGACTCGCTTCAATTAAATCCTGCGGCACGGAAGAAAATCCCGCCGATAAAATCCGAATGGCGTAAGGCAGCGTTAATACGACGTGCCCGATAACAATCCCGATAAACGGATTATTAATGTTCAAATCCAATAGCATACGGCTGAAGAACAACGCGATAATCATGCCCGGAATAACCAATGGGATTAACGTCAACAACTCCGCCAGTTTTTTTCCGCGAAATTCCATGCGCCCGAAGGCATAGGCGGTGGGCAATGAGAGCAAAATGGTAATCAACGAAACCGTCGGCGCAATAGTATAGCTATTGAACATTGCCTCCGATAACGAGGTGGTTTCCCACACGATTTTCCAACGTTCAAAAGACAATGATTGCGGGAAAATGTCGGGATAGCTCCAAGGCTTAGACGGATCCACTAAAGACCACAAGCCCGCCATCAAAAACGGCAGAAACAGCCAGATAAAATTCGCGAGGATAAAAAAGATGAGGGAAATGCGGGCGATTAATCGACCGTTTTTTGTCGTGATTTGTGCACTGTTATTCATTTGACTTCTCCCCGTTTCACCGCCAACGGCTTAATCAGCAACGACACCAAAATCGTGAAAAAGGCGGAAGTCAGCATGATCGTTAACGCCATCACCGCACTTTGATTCCATTCTTCAAATTCATAAGCGGACATTTGCATTAAACGCGCCAAGGAATAGGTGCTGCGCGGACCGGCAATACTGTAAAAGGCGAAATCGCCCAGCGCGCCGATAAAAATTAAAATAAAGGAAACCTGCACGGCACCGAGTGTCAGCGGGAAAATCACATAACGAAACCGCTGCCATGGTGTCGAACCTAAATTTGCCGCCGCATCCAGTAAATCGGTTTTTAACGAATTTACCGCGCCGCCGATCAAAATTAAGGCAAAAGGAATATTTTTCCACATTTGCAAAATCACCACCCCCCAGCCGAATTCGTCATTTTGTAAGGTTTTCGGCTCATCCCAGATGCCTAAATAAACAAAGACTTCATTTAAAATGCCGTGATAGGAAATCATATTGACGAACAGGAACGCGGCGACCAATCCCGGCACTAGCATCGGCGCACGTAAAATAGTGATAATGGTGACTTTTGCCGGCAGTTTTTTACGCAACCACATGGCGATGGGGTAAGCCACGATAATAGAGAAAATCGCCCCCGACAATGACACTTTCACGGAATAAATATAAGACTTTTGAAACACCGGGCTATTCAATACGGTTTGCCAATATTCCAGGCTGAATCGGCTTTCCTCGCCCGCCATGCTATATAGACCAAGGCTCTGCGACACAACAATATAGAACGTGGACCCCATTAAAAACAAGATCGTTCCCAAACCACTGCATAACAGCAGCCAGGCTTTTAAATCATTTTTGAGATTTTTCATTTTATCGACTCCAAGAATTTAATGGCATTACGAGGAACCGTAAACGTCAGCGTATCGCTCAAATTCGGGCATTTCGTTAATTGCAAACGTAATTTTTTCTCTTCGCCGTCCCGTTGCACCATGCCCTGCACTTCTGTGATATTGCCCATAAATGCGGTGTTGGTAATATCTATGGTAATCTGATTTTCTGCCTGCTTATGCGTATCCGGCAACAATTCAATATCTTCCGGACGGAAACAAATATAAATGTGTTCGGATTCAGGCGGTTTTGCAGAAAAGACCGTGAAATCGCCGAAAATCGATTTGGCGGAATACAGGTTTTCACCGATGGGTTCAACCCGCGCCTCGGCAATGTTGGCAATGCCGATGAAATCGGCGACAAAACGATTTTTCGGCTGATGATAAATTTCCTGCGGCGAACCGATTTGCTCAATGGCGCCTTTATTTAACACGATGATTTTATCGGACATGGTCAGGGCTTCCGCCTGATCATGGGTCACATAAATACTGGTGAGATGATATTGCTTGGAAAGCTGTTTAATTTCAAAACGCACGCTTTCGCGTAATTTCGCATCCAGATTAGATAACGGCTCGTCAAACAAAATCACATCCGGGCGGGTCACCATTGCGCGCGCCAGTGCAACCCGTTGTTGCTGACCGCCGGACAATTCGCTTGGCAATTTCAATTTATGAAAATCCAGATCCATTTGTTTTAGCGCCAAATTCAGCCGTTGCTTTTGTTCTTCGATATCAATTTTACGTTGCTTTAAACCGTAGCAGATATTGTGGGAAACATTGAGGTGGGGAAAGAGTGCATAAGATTGGAAACACATGGCGGTATTGCGTTTTTCCGGCGGCACCTCATTGACATTTTTACCGCCGATGAGAATCTCCCCTTCATCGGCAATATGAAAGCCCGCAATCAATTTCAACAATGAGGTTTTGCCACAACCGCTCGGCCCAAGTAAGGTAACGAACTCCCCTTCTTCTGCGGTAAACGTAATGTTATTCGCCGCATAAAAATCACCGAATTTTTTCGTGATATTTTTCACTTCCAGTTTTGCCATTTTGACATCCTTCCAGCTTGGCTTATTGAATTTACTTATGTATTAAATGCTGGCAGGAATTGGGTGTCAATTAAATAGGCAGAAGAATCTTGGAATCGTGATAGGGATCACATTATGGAGAGACGGCATGAGAGATTGAAAAGATCAAAAAGTGCGGTCGTTTTTTTCAACGTTTCTACTTGAAAAACACCAAGAAAATTGACCGCACTTTAAGTGCGAAAAGTTAAACGATGAGGGTTATTTCACTACAATAAATTCTGGCATTCCCTGTCTTTCAATTAATCTGCCGACAGGATAAAGCGCCACACCGGCTTTCTGTGCAACGGCAAAGACCTCGCTTTCCGCTTCCGGTTTAACGGCAATGAGCAAACCGCCGGAGGTTTGCGGGTCACACAATACGGCTTTTTGCAGATCGGTAATCGGGGCGATTTTGTGTCCGTAGCTGTCGAAGTTACGATTGGTACCGCCCGGGATGCAACCTTGCGCGATGTAATCATACACGCCGTCTAAGGTTTTAATGTTGGCAAAATCCACTTCCGCGTTAAGATCGGAGCCTTCACAAATTTCCATTAAATGCCCTAACAAGCCGAAACCTGTGACATCGGTCATGGCGGTTACGCCGTCAATATTCGAAAATTGGCTTCCCACCAGATTCATTTGGCACATCCATTTAGTTGCCAACCCTTTGTGTTCCGGTTTTAATTTGCCTTGTTTTTCCGCCGTAGTTAAAACGCCGATGCCCAGCGGTTTGGTTAAATACAGGTTGCAACCGGCTTCTGCGGAGGCGTTTCGTTTAACTTTTTCCGTATCAATAATGCCGGTCACCGCTAAGCCGAAAATAGGTTCGGGCGAATCAATGGAATGCCCGCCGGCAAGGGCAATGCCCGCTTCTTGACAAGCGAAACGACCACCGTCAACAATGCGTTGGGCAACCTCGGCGGGTAATTTAGTAATCGGAAATCCTAATACGGCAATCGCCATTATCGGCTTACCACCCATAGCGAAAATGTCACTGATGGCATTGGTTGCCGCAATACGCCCAAAATCGAAAGGATCATCGACAATCGGCATAAAAAAATCTGTTGTGCTGATGATCCCGATACCGTTACCAATATCATATACTGCCGCATCATCTTTAGTTTCGTTACCCACCAATAAATTGGGGTCAACAAATTTTTCCATTTTTGAATGCAGAATACTCTCTAATACCTTAGGCGAGATTTTACAACCACACCCTGCTCCATGGCTGTATTGCGTCAATCGAATGTTATCCGCAGTGATTTCGTCTTGCACACCGTGCACAGCTTGATTTGTCATTTTCGCTCCTTTTTTATCAATGAACCACATGATTATAGCCCTCTCGCACTAAGGATTCATTAGTTGAAAGCAATTTCTTCGCAAAACAAATAAAGGGTATCTACTAGGTGATTTTCTAAAAAAGCTGTTTAGGAAGTGATTTTTAGAATACATTAAAAATATGATTATAGAAACCAATCCGCTTTTGGAATTTAAAATATACTCAATGAAAATAAGACATTAGAGCTAAGCACCTCTTTTCTACATACTGAATCTCTTCACCTTCTATTTCCTCATCAGATAGATATGAATTATATTTCATTTTCACTTCTTCGATTTGCTGTATCTAGTGGAAGACATTAATGTTCCTCTTTAGGTTTATCTACGGAACCAATTACATCGAAAAAAGCACCCTACATGTAAGAGAAATTAATCTCAACTATACCAATATGTAAAATATTCCGGTTATTCCCGCGTGAGAAACGTTACGCGGTGGTTCAGGAATTAATAAAAATACAATTCTTGTAAAATTTAAACTGATACCATTACAATAGACTATGATTCAAATTTTATATAATTTTTCCTGCTCTTTAACAAGGGTAAGTTCATGCTTTTTTTCGCTAACCTCCTTTTGTTTAGCTAGCTGGTAGGCAAGTTTAGGATAATCCTTTTGCCACTGTGGATAAACTATCTGTAATTCACGTTCTATTGAACGTTGCACCGTTTCTTTTACTAATCTGGTGATAGACTGGTAATTCCCATTATCGGCTTTCGCTAATGCGTTGTAATAAGCTTCCCTGTCTGTCGGCTCAATAATGGCGATACTGTATCCTACACTCATCAGTTCGAGATTCATAATTAATCTACCGGTGCGTCCGTTGCCGTCAACAAACGGATGAATTTTTACAAAATCTGCGTGTAATTCGGCAATTCGGTCTATATCTGGTTGTCCGTTATCTTTTGCCTGTTGATTTTTTATAATCAGATTTTCCATCGCACTTTGTAATAAATAAGGCTGTGGTGGAATATGCTCAGCACCCTGAATGGCTACCGGTACAGTGCGGTATTTTCCAGCATAGATTTCTTTTTCAGAACCTTTCAGTAATAATGCATTAAATTCTTTGATATGTCGTTCTGATAAAGATTCCTGTATTTTGACTATATCCAATAGGTAATTAATAGCCTCCCGGTGGTTGATTATATCCAGGTGATCTCTAAACGGTTTCCCCTTGGCCGTAATCCCGCTTTCCAATAATACCCGGGTTTCCATTAAGGTGAGCTGATTACCTTCAATAGCATTGGAAGCTTGGTTATAACGTAGCATAAAATCATCTTGTAAGGATTTTGCTGTAATGAGGTCAAGCGGACGCTTTGAATCCAATACTTTCTTTAGTTCGTCTAAGATATTCATATTTACTCCATCATACTAAAACATAATTATGTTTTTATGCATTTATTTATAAAATCCCTTTCTCTGTTAAACCTCGGGCGGGTACTCATTAAAGTACTCTTTTAGATTAATATCGTTTAATAACACATATTTTTGGGCTGCTTTATAAACATAACAGAGCTCATGATAGTTGTACGTTATTTGGCAACCGTCACCTCTTCTTTTGTTTAGCTGTGGCATAGCTGTTTTTGCAATCGTTCCCGTAAATAACCCGGATTGTCTGATTAATGACCCTGTGTTAGTTTACTCATACTTGTTCTCTTAGCGCGGTAAAATTTTATTAGTGATTTGATTAGTCTCTGATTTTATTTCGCATAAAGTTGTTACACAAATTTATTTTTTAGTATAGGTATGTTTTTATGTGTTGATCGCCATTACTGCCGTTTTTCAGTATGATGGTGACGACTGAATTTTAAAAAGAAAATAACTATGAGCATAACAACACAGGAAACCTATCGTAAGGAAGGCCATTTGCCGCAAAAAGTGACACTTTCAGAAGAAGTTGTATTTTTCACTAAAATTGACAATGGCGAAATTAAAGTAAAATCCAATGATGAGGTCTTAGCCAACCTGAAAAAGATTATTGGTTAACAAGGCAAATTCCTTAGGCGTTTTTTCAATATCCGATTCTTTCCAATAGTCCGTTAGTTTATTACGGGTTTTCAAGACGCTCCAATATTTCTTCGGGGTTGGGCTGTCTGTTAAGATGCCAACCACATCTACAATCGAAAAATACCATTGTTCCTGTTCTTCGTCCCAATGGGAGCGCACCTGTTTTTGTTCAAGAAGCTGAATATTATCCATATTTATTCACTCCAATTATTCACTGGATAAATATACACATAAAAAACATGAAAACTATACTGTATAAGCCAGATTTGGAATGGTGATCGCAAAATTTTATTTCCGAAAGGTGAATAACCGCATAAAAAAGTGCGGTGAAAAATCACCGCACTTTTTACCTTTATATTGCAATGTAAAAAATTACAACGCTTTTAAAATGTCATCCACACTCTCTTTGGCATCACCAAACAGCATTTGCGTGTTTTCTTTAAAGAAGAGAGGATTTTGTACGCCCGCGTAACCGGTATTCATGGAACGTTTGAATACTACTATGTTAGCGGCTTTCCAGACTTCTAACACCGGCATGCCGGCGATTGGGCTGTGTGGATCGTCCATTGCCGCCGGGTTGACGGTGTCGTTAGCGCCGATAACCAAGACGGTATCGGTATCGGCGAAATCATCATTGATTTCATCCATTTCCAATACGATATCGTAAGGCACTTTCGCTTCCGCCAATAATACGTTCATGTGGCCAGGCAAACGTCCGGCAACCGGGTGGATACCGAAACGCACGTTGATGCCACGTTCACGTAATTTTTGCGTAATTTCCGCTACCGGATATTGGGCTTGTGCAACTGCCATGCCATATCCCGGAGTGATAATCACAGAGCCGGAATTTTTCAATAATTCCGCCACTTCTTCTGCGCTGGTTTCACGGTGTTCACCTTGTTCCGTATCGGAAGAAACCTGTACATCATTCCCAAAACCGCCGGCAATAACGCTGATGAAGGAGCGGTTCATGGCTTTACACATGATATAGGAAAGGATCGCACCGGAAGAACCCACGAGTGCACCGGTGACGATCAACAGGTCATTGCTCAGCATGAAACCTGCCGCCGCAGCCGCCCAACCGGAATAGGAGTTCAACATGGAAACCACCACCGGCATATCCGCACCGCCAATGGATGCCACCAAGTGCCAGCCGAAAGCAAGGGCAATAACGGTCATGACTAACAACGGGAAGATGTTGTACGGATTGTTCAGAAACGCCGCCATCAATAAAGCGGAAACCACAAGCGCCGCTAAATTTAATTTATGGCGATGCGGCAACATTAAGGCTTTGGAATTGATTTTTCCACTTAATTTGCCGAATGCCACTACAGAACCGGTGAAGGTTACCGCACCGATGAAAATACCGAGGAACACTTCCACATTATGAACGCTCGTAAGGGCGGCTTGCTCAGCCAAAAATTTAGCTTGTTCTACATCGTTTAAGCCATTCGGCATGGTTGGAATATCATGCAAACCGTAGCTGTTGTAGCCAACCAATACAGCGGCCAAACCGACGAAGCTGTGTAAGATCGCAACCAATTCCGGCATTTCGGTCATTTCCACTTTTAATGCACGTTGAATACCGATAACACCGCCGATTACCATCGCGATAATGATCCACAAGGTGCCTTCGGATTTTGGTCCGAAAATGGTAGCGATGAGCGCAATGCCCATGCCGATAATACCGTACCAGCAACCTGCTTTGGCGGTTTCATGTTTGGAAAGACCAGCTAAGCTCATGATAAAGAGCAACGCTGCCACAATATATGCAGCTTGTACTAAACCTTCTGACATCGTTTTCTCCTTAGCCCTTTCTAAACATAGAAAGCATACGTTGGGTGACACGGAAGCCACCGAAAATGTTGATGCTTGCCACTAAAATCGCAATAAACGCCAACATGCTGATAAAAAGATTACCTTGTGAAATTTGCAATAACGCTCCTACAATAATAATCCCCGAAATGGCGTTGGTGACTGCCATTAACGGCGTATGTAACGCATGGCTGACGTTCCAGACCACATAATAACCCACGACACAAGCCAATACGAAAACGGTTAAATGTGATAAAAAAGCGGCCGGTGCAACAGATGTAAGCCACAGGAAAAGAATACCGACTCCTACCATAATGCCGTATTTCTTACGCGGATCTACCGGTTTTTCATCTTCTTTTTTGACCGCACTTGTTGCCGCTTTTGCTTGCTGCGGCTGAGCGGAAACCTGAATCGGTGGTGCCGGCCAAGTAATTTCACCGTCACGAATCACAGTCACGCCACGCAATACTACATCATCAAAATTGATGTCAATTTGACCGTCTTTGTTTTTACAAAGTAATTTCAATAAATTAACAAGGTTGGTGCCGTAAAGCTGTGAAGATTGGGTTGGTAAACGGCTTGGCAAATCAGTGTAACCGATGATTTTCACTTGGTTGTCGGTAACCACCACTTCGCCTGCTTTGCTGAGTTCACAGTTACCGCCGGTGGCTGCTGCCAAATCCACGATTACGCTACCCGGTTTCATGGATGCCACCATTTCTTTGGTGATCAAGCGTGGCGCCGGTTTGCCCGGAATTAACGCGGTGGTAATAATAATATCCACTTCTTTCGCTTGTTCGGCGTAAAGTTCTAACGCGCGACGATTGAACTCATCGGACATCACTTTCGCATAACCGTCGCCGCTGCCGCCTTCTTCTTTGAAATCAATTTCAAGGAAGCTGGCACCCATACTTTCAACCTGTTCTTTCACTTCCGGACGGGAGTCAAAAGCACGCACAATGGCGCCGAGGCTGTTTGCCGCACCAATCGCCGCAAGACCCGCAACGCCTGCACCAATCACCAACACTTTCGCTGGCGGTACTTTACCTGCAGCAGTAATTTGTCCGGTGAAGAAGCTGCCGAATTCATGAGCGGCTTCCACTACCGCACGGTAACCCGCAATATTCGCCATGGAGCTTAACGCATCAAGCGCTTGTGCCCGTGAAATACGCGGCACGGCATCCATGGCCAACACATTGATCTTTTTCGCGGAGAGTTTTTCCATTAATGGCGGATTTTGCGCAGGCCAAATAAAGCTGACCAAAGTCGCACCTTCCTTCATTAAGGTAATTTCATCGTCGGTCGGCGCGTTAACTTTAAAAATTATGTCTGCATCCCAAACCTGCGCAGTATCACCGATTTTCGCGCCGGCTACCGCAAATGCCTGATCCTCAAAGCTTGCTTTAAAACCCGCATCATGTTCAACAATCACCTCAAAGCCAAGCTTCAAAATTTGCTGAACCGTCTTCGGTGTTGCCGCCACGCGACTTTCATTATCAAGTAGTTCTCTAGGTACACCAATTAACATAATGATTCCCTTTGATTGATTAATAATCTGGGTAAAATTACCCACCCCAAGTGACTATTCTAAAACAGCCAAACTGTAACTAACTCTATCATTGATGAGGAAAAAGTAAAAAAATTTTTTCAGCTTTTTCTTTGATATGTAATCCCTATTACAATACTTCATTTATGCAAAAAAATTAGAAATTCACTACTAACTTTGCTATTTTAGCGCACTAATCGTTTTCCACTATTTAACTTTGGCGTGCTAAAAACACTTAAAAAATCAACCGCACTTTATTGTTCAAAGGTCAACACTATGCAATTACCATCTCTCCAATCCGCAACCTTAATTCGTCGTTACAAACGTTTTCTCGCGGATGTACAACTACCGAGCGGTGACATCACTACCTTGCACTGCGCTAATACCGGTGCCATGATCGGTTGCGGTTCGCAAGGCGACACCCTGTGGTATTCCACCTCCGACAGCACCACGCGCAAATACCCGAGCTCCTGGGAACTGACCCAATTGGCAAACGGTCACTTAGTTTGTATCAATACCCATCGATCCAATCAACTCACCTTTGATGCATTACAAAAAAAGCAAATTATTGAACTTGCCATGTATGACAAAATCTACCCCGAAGTGAAATACGGCGAAGAGAACAGTCGTATTGATTTCTTGCTGAAAGGCAAAGATCTGCCTGATTGCTATGTAGAAGTGAAGTCCATCACTTATGTAGATAACGACAAAAAGCTCGGTATGTTTCCCGACGCGGTGACCACGCGCGGTCAAAAACATTTACGTGAATTGATCAGCATGAAAAAACAAGGACATCGTGCAGTGATTTTCTTCTGTGGGCTACATGATGGTTTTGATCATTTCCAAATCGCCAAACACATTGATACCAAATATGACGAATTACTTCATCAGGCACTGAAAGAAGGTGTGGAAGCCTATGCTTATGCCGCTGAGTTTGAAAAAACACAAGGCATTCCCACCGCACTTAATTTAACTAAAGTGACGCCGTTTAAAGCGGGTTAAGTTTGAATCGCCATTTATTTGATAATTATTTTCATTAAGGTGCTTGACTTCATATTTGAGAACAATTATCATTTAGACCATTCAAACAATAAAATAGATAATCACTCCAACATTTAGCGCCTCCTCCCCCACAAAAGAGGCGTTTTTTTTGCCTGAAATTTGCCGCCCCGGGGTAAAAAAAATTCAAATTTGTCGAATAATCTCTATAATGTAGCCTTTCTGTAATTGAATAACATTAGGAAGTAACATGACTGATATGAATACCGTTCTCGCAGAACTAAAGCGCGGTGTAGATGAAATTCTTTCCGAACAGGATTTAATTGAAAAACTTAAAGAAAATCGCCCACTGCGCGTGAAACTCGGTGCAGACCCAACCGCACCGGACATTCATTTAGGTCATACCGTTGTGCTTAACAAGTTACGTCAATTCCAAAATTTCGGTCATGAAGTGATCTTCCTCATCGGCGACTTCACCGGCATGGTAGGCGACCCGTCCGGTAAAAACACCACCCGCCCGCCACTCAGCCGCGAAGACGTGTTGCGCAACGCAGAAACCTACAAACAACAGATCTTCAAAATTCTTGATCCGCAAAAAACCCGCATCGTGTTTAACTCCGACTGGCTCGGCAAACTCGGTACGGAAGGCATGATTCGCCTTGCAAGCAATTATACCGTTGCCCGTATGCTGGAACGTGATGATTTCAAAAAACGCTTTTCAAATAACCAACCGATCGCTATTCACGAATTCATTTATCCGCTTCTGCAAGGGCAGGATTCCGTTGCCTTAGAAGCCGACGTTGAACTTGGCGGGACCGACCAAAAATTCAATTTATTGGTGGGGCGTGAGTTACAAAAATCTGCCGGTCAAAAACCGCAAGTGGCAATCACCCTGCCGCTGTTGGTGGGCTTGGACGGCGAGAAAAAAATGTCCAAATCCCTTGGCAATTACATCGGCGTAACGGACGCACCGAGCGAAATGTTCGGTAAAATCATGTCCATTTCCGATGATCTAATGTGGGATTGGTATAACCTGCTTTCCTTCCGCCCGTTAACGGAAATCATCCAACTGAAAGAGGACGTGGCGAACGGTAAAAACCCACGTGATGTGAAAATTCTGCTGGCAAAAGAAATCATCGCCCGCTTCCACAGCGAAGCCGATGCCGACACGGCGGAACAAGAATTTATCAACCGCTTCCAAAAAGGCGCCATGCCGGATGACATGCCGGAATTCACCTTTGAAGGTGAAATCGGACTTGCCAACTTGTTAAAAGACGCCGGCTTAGTCGCCTCCACCTCCGAAGCCAACCGCATGGTACAACAAGGCGGCGTGAAAATTGACGGCGAAAAAGTGGACGACGCTAAGCTGATCATCACCACCTCCACCGCCGTTTACCAAGTGGGCAAACGCAAGTTCGCAAAGGTAACGGTGAAATAAAAACATCACAAGAAACGACCGCACTTTCATGCCCGCCATAAAGTGCGGTTATTTTTATTCGTAAATCAGCATAGCTGATTTACTCACCCCATAGGGGTCGTTGGCAAAACCAACGCTCAAAACGCCATGCGTTTTTTAACTGCATTTTTAAATAGTATGCCTAAAATCGTTCTTATCAGACATGTAACACCGTTAGTTGATGGAAGTAAATGTAACGCCACTGTTGCTCAAAATCGTTTGGTTGAATATAACGAAACCGAACGCTTGGCATTAGATGAAATAAATTCCTTCAAACAAAGTACTGCATATCAAGAGATGTTAACAATTCCCAAAATATTTGTTTCTCCTATGATAAGAGCACAAAAAACAGCAAACGCTTTATTCCCAAGTAATGAATTAATTACATTGGAGGATCTAAAAGAGTTTGATCTTAAAATAACAAATATGCCTAAAATAAAACTAACGCTTAATTCATGGTTTATTCTTTCCAGAATCTTATGGCTACTGGGACTAAACAAAACACAAAAAAATATTGGTGAAGAAAAAAAACGCGTTAAGAAATTAATGCCAACCTTACTAAAACAAGATTGCTGTATTGTCAGCCACGGTTTTATCCAACATGAAATAAAAAACTATTTGAAAAAGAATGAGTTTGTAAAATTATTTCATCAAAAAAACGGGTGTTTTTCTGTAGAGATTTTCCAAAACGCTACATTCAAGCAGAATATAAATCTATAGTTTGATAACGGGAGAAGCGGCGCAACGGAACAAACAGAGCTCATGGAAAATTTGACGGCAAATGCTATTACAATATTGAAAATCTGCAAAATATGGAAATGTTATTTGATCGTTATGTGGCGGAAATTGTCCTGAATGACGGCGAAAATGATGACTTCTCGCTTTTTTGCAGATTGGAAAATTGGCTTACAAGTGAAAGGGAATTAGAACTGCAGATTAGCTATTCAGCAGCAATTCAATATTGATAACACAAAAAGTGCGGTAAAAATCCACCGCACTTTTTTCATCAATACACCACCAATCGCTGTGGTCGAATCACATTATTCTCATCAATCACCGCAACGCCGAGAAAGCGATTCTCATGGGAAAATAACCGCACTTGACCTTGTCGTTTTGACGGGTTATCGAATTTTATACGCTGACCGAATCCGATACCTTGGGTTTGGCTTTCATCCAAGATTAACGCCGAGAGTTTCGCTACGGCGGTATCCATCGGTAACAAAAGTGCATCCAACACCGCTAAATCTTGTTGTTCCGCCAAGGCTTGTAAGTCGTCCCAACTCATCATTTTTTCCGTCGGGTAATCCGCCACTGCCGTGCGACGTAGCATGGTGACGTGCGCGCCACAGCCAAGGGCCTCGCCTAAATCGTTCACTAAAGTACGAATGTAAGTGCCTTTGGAGCAATGCACTTCGAGGGTTAAATACGGCGCGTGGTATTCAATAAAGTTCAATTCAAAGATTGTAATGGGGCGGGCTTCCCGTTCCACCGTAATACCGGCACGGGCATATTCATAAAGGGGCTTGCCGTTATGCTTCAAGGCGGAAAACATGGTCGGTACTTGCAAAATATCGCCACGAAAAGCCTCAAGTGCGGTCAAAATTTCAGGTGTTTTTACGTTAATCGGGCGGGTTTCCACCACCTGCCCCTCCGCATCAGAGGTATCGGTGCGTTCGCCTAGTTTCGCCGTGACTAAATAACGTTTATCGGCGTCCAACAAAAACTGGGAAAATTTGGTAGCTTCGCCCAAGCAGATAGGCAACATTCCCGTAGCTAACGGATCCAACGCCCCCGTATGCCCGGCTTTATTCGCCTGAAAAATGCGTTTTACTTTTTGCATGACGTCGTTGGAAGACATTCCTTGCGGTTTATCCAGCAAAAACACGCCGTGAATATCACGCCCACGTTTACGCGGTTTGGACATTACTCGTTGTCCTTATGGTGTTTTTTCTGATCTTCGCGCACCACATTAGTGACTAAATTCGACATACGCATACCTTCCACTAAGGATTGATCGTAAATAAAACGAATTTCCGGCACGATCCACAAGCGCATGGCTTTACCAAGTAGCGTGCGAATATAAGGCGCGGCTTTTTCCAAGCCTTTCATGCCTTGTGCGATCGCTTGTTCATCATGATCAAACAAGAACGTGACGAACACTTTGGCATACGCCAAATCACTGGAAACGTCCACATCGGACACCGTCACCATGCCGATTCGGGGATCTTTCACTTCGCGTTGTAAAATCACCGCGATTTCTTTTTGGATTTCTTGTGCGACACGGTCGCTACGTTTGAATTCTCGAGCCATTTTGTTATCTCTTGTAAGGTGGGTTTGCTAACCCACTATTAATTAAATTCGTGAGTATGTAACAACTCAATCTACACATAGAGGTTTAGTAGGGAAAGAGTAATTTTTCAATATTTCATTGAGCATAATTATTATAATTTACCCAACTAATTATATTTTGCGGTTCTGTTACAACTCATTCTCAAATTTTGAAAATCGCCTTCCTAATAATGAAGCTACTAACACAATAAGTATGTTAGCTACAATATCGAAAAATAATATAAATACTAGCCATCCTGCATCTGAGCTACTAAGGGTTAATGAATAGCCCCAAAATCCAAGTTTAATGAAGATAGGTAAGCCAATACCACACAAAAATTTTCGGGTATATGCTCCCCAAAAAACACAAACTGCGTTAATGAATGCCCAAGCGACGATAAAAATATCCCATTGCCTCCAAATTAACTCAATTAGATACATATTTTCATCCTTTCAAGAGCTACAACATAAAATTGCGGTCAAATTTGATAAAAATCGACCGCAATTAAAGGATTAAATCGAGCGTTTAACCTCAACCACTTCAAACACCTCAATCTGGTCACCGACTTTCACGTCGTTGTAGTTCTTCACGCCGATACCGCATTCCATGCCGTTACGCACTTCGGAAACGTCGTCTTTGAAGCGGCGGAGGGATTCCAATTCGCCTTCAAAAATCACCACGTTGTCGCGCAATACGCGGATTGGGTTGTTACGTTTCACGACGCCTTCGGTCACCATACAACCGGCGATAGCACCGAATTTCGGATGACGGAACACGTCGCGCACTTCTGCCAAACCGATGATTTCTTGTTTGAATTCAGGTTGAAGCATGCCGCTCATTGCCGCTTTGATTTCGTTGAGCAATTCGTAAATGATGGAATAGTAACGTAAATCGATGTTTTCGCTTTCGATAATGCGGCGGGCGGAGCCGTCTGCACGTACGTTAAAGCCGACAATGATGGCGTTAGAAGCTGCGGCTAACGTTGCATCGGTTTCAGTGATACCACCTACACCGGAGCCGACCACTTTCACTTTCACTTCGTCCGTTGAAAGTTCCATTAAAGATTGAACGATAGCTTCCACAGAACCTTGTACGTCCGCTTTCACAATGACGTTCAATTCCGCCACATCGCCTTCCGCCATGTTGCTGAACATATTTTCCAGTTTGGCTTTTTGTTGACGGGCAAGTTTCACTTCGCGGAATTTACCTTGACGGTATAACGCCACTTCACGCGCTTTTTTCTCATCACGCACTACAGTAGCTTCATCACCCGCCGCCGGTACGCCGGAAAGCCCTAACACTTCCACCGGAATTGCCGGACCGGCTTCGTCGATTTCTTTACCGTTTTCATCACGCATTGCACGCACGCGTCCGTATTCGAAACCGCAAAGCAGGATGTCGCCTTTGGTTAAGGTACCGGATTGAACCAAGATAGTAGCTACCGGGCCGCGACCTTTATCCAAGTAGGATTCAATCACCACCCCCGTCGCCATGCCGTTTTTCACGGCGGTTAATTCAAGCACTTCAGATTGCAACAAGATGGCTTCAAGCAATTCGTCAACACCGGTCCCTTTTTTCGCGGAAACATACACGAATTGCACGTCACCACCGAATTTTTCGGCGATAACGTCATATTGCAATAATTCTTGCTCGACGTGTTCCGGATTGGCTTCCGGTTTATCAATTTTGTTTACCGCAACGACAATCGGCACACCCGCCGCTTTTGCATGTTGGATCGCTTCAATCGTTTGTGGCATCACACCGTCATCCGCGGCAACCACAAGCACCACGATGTCCGTCGCTTTCGCACCACGCGCACGCATGGAAGTAAACGCCGCATGTCCCGGCGTATCTAAGAAAGTGATCATTTTGCCGTCGTCGGTTTCCACATGGTACGCACCGATATGTTGCGTGATCCCGCCTGCTTCACCTGCCGCCACTTTGGCTTTACGAATATAGTCAAGTAAGGAGGTTTTACCATGGTCAACGTGCCCCATGATAGTCACCACCGGTGCGCGGGTAACCAATTCTGCGTCCACATCACGATCGCTCATGACCGCTTCTTCCAACTCGTTTTCTTTACGCACGATCACTTTGTGACCCATTTCTTCCGCCACCAATTGTGCGGTTTCTTGGTCTATCACTTGGTTGATAGTCGCCATGGCGCCCATTTTCATCATGGTTTTAATCACTTCAGTGGCTTTTACCGCCATTTTATTGGCAAGTTCGGCAACAGTAATGGTTTCGCCGATCACCACATCACGGTTCACCGCCTGCGCCGGTTTGGTAAAGGCTTGTTGTAACGCGCTGCCCTTTTTCGCCTGTTTGCCTTTACCGCCCTTCACATCTTTTTGATTACGACGGTTAGACTCGCGTTCATTTTTGTTGCTGTCATCATCACGTCCGCCTTTTTTGGCTTTGGTCACTTTATTTTTGCCGCGACCACGACCTTCATTGCGGCGCTCTTCTTCATCTTCCGCTTCCAGGGCATAACTGGAGGTTAAATTGTAATCGGAGTAATCTTCCGTATTGCTGTTGTGCTGATTATCATCGGAAAGTTCCGCGTAACGCTTCGCTTCTTCTGCTGCTTTACGCGCTTGTTCTTCCGCTTTTTGACGGGCTAACTCATCCGCTTTACGACGTAATTCCGCTTCTTCCGCTTTGCGTTTCTCTTTTTCCGGATCCACAGATTTAACTTGATTATTGACCGCACTTTGTGCCTTAGTGGCCTGTGCCTGTTTTGCTTTTTCAGCGGCTTCTTCTTTCACCGCCTTCTCTCTTTGCACTTTTTCTTCTAACGCTTTTTGCTCGGCTTCTTGTCTGGCTTTCAATTTTGCCGCTTCTTCGGCTTTTTGTGCGGCTTCTGTCGGAATAGTGCGCTTTTTACGCACTTCCACCTGCACTTCTTTACTCTTACCGGAAGCGCTGGTACCACTAACAATGGTTTTCGTTCTACGCTGCAAACTCAGTTTCTTCGGCGCACCTTTTAATTCTTCTATCATCTTCTCACTCCTCTATTACTCAGTGAACCAACAAATATTTCTGGCTGCCATGATTAAATCAGCAGCTTGTTCGGCACCGAGTTCTTCAATATCTGCTAAATCATCAACTCCTTGCTCTGCAAGTTCTTCCAGCGTAGTGATTTGTTTTTCCGACAATTTAAATGCGATATGTCGATTCATGCCTTCAAGATTGAGTAAACGATCTTCAATTTTCGCTTGTTTCAAAGCTTCTTCTTCCGCCAAGACTTGTGCCGTAATGGCGTTTTTCGCACGGGTTTGCAATTCTTCGACCAAATCTTCATCTTCCAAACCGTCAATGGCAGTCAATTCGCTGACAGAAACATAAGCCAATTCTTCTAACGTAGAGAAACCTTCATCAATTAATAATTGGGCAAATTCTTCATCGATTTCTAATGTATCAATGAACAAGTTCAACACTTTGTCATCTTCCGCTTGGTGTTTCGCGTTTAATTCCTGTGTCGTCATCACGTTCAACACCCAACCGGTTAATTGGGTCGCCAAACGCACGTTTTGCCCGTTACGACCGATGGCTTGCGCCAGATTTACTTCTTCGACGGCAATATCCATGGCATGTTTATCTTCATCCACCACAATGGAACTCACATCTGCCGGCGCCATGGCGTTAATCACAAATTGTGCCGGATTGTCGTCCCAAAGTACGATATCAACGCGCTCACCGCCCAATTCATTGGTAATTGCCTGAACGCGCGCACCACGCATACCTACGCAAGCGCCCACCGGATCAATACGTTTATCATTGCTTTTCACCGCAATTTTCGCACGGGACCCCGGATCACGGGCGGCACTTCTGATTTCGATTAATTCTTCACCGATTTCAGGCACCTCCAAACGGAATAATTCAATCAACATTTCCGGTTTGGCGCGGGTCACGAACAATTGAGTGCCTTTGCTTTCCGGACTGACTTTATATAACACACCGCGCACACGGTCGCCCGGACGGAAATTCTCACGCGGTAACATATCTTCGCGTAACATGACTGCTTCCGCTTTGTTACCGTCTTCACCGTTCACATCTAAAATAACGCTGTCGCGGTTACTTTTCTTCACGGTAGCAGTAATAATTTGACCTTCTTTGGAGCGGAATTGATCAACGATTTTGCTGCGTTCCGCTTCACGAATTTTGGTACTGATAACCTGACGTGCGGTTTGCATAGTAATACGGTCAAAGGCGATGGACTCAATTTGATCTTCCACATAATCACCCACTTGCGCGTCAGGATCTTCAAAACGTGCTGCTTCCAACGTGATTTCTTTAGTCGGATTATTCACTTCTTCCACCACAACCCAACGACGGAAGGTGTCGAATTCGCCGGTTTTTGGATTAATGGCGACGCGAACATCTACGTCATATTCGTATTTTTTCTTGGTTGAGAGGGCGATTGCGCTTTCCAACGCTTCAAAAATTTTCTCGCGTGGCAATAATTTTTCATTGGATACGGCTTCTGCCGCTAATAAAATTTCTTTACTCATGCTGTTTCTATCCTTCTTTAAATTTAAAATTTCGCGACAACGCTAGCTTTTTGAATATTACCGAACGCTAAAATCTGTTCCTGTTTATCCACAATCAGCGTAATCATATCATTTTCAATTTTCGCCAATTCCCCTTGCCATTTACGACGATCCGCCACCGGAATGCGCAAATGCACCAAGATTTCCTGCCCAACATAACGGGCATATTGCGCCAAGGTAAACAACGGGCGATCCAACCCCGGTGAGGAAACCTCAAGGTTATATTTATCCGCAATAGGATCTTCCACATCTAACACTGCACTCACCTGACGGCTCACATCGGCGCAATCTTCCACCGTCACACCGCCTTCTTTATCAATAAACAAACGCACGGTTAAATAACGACCGACACGCTGGCATTCAATGCCCCAAAGCTGACAACCGAAATCTTCCACCGAGCCTTGTAATAAATCCTGTAATTTTTGTTCCAAAGTTGCCAAAACAACCTCCCTCAAACGATAGACGTAAAAAAAGGGCTTACAGCCCAGTTTTCAATAATTATCAAACAGTTATAATTAATTATTTGATATTTAAACAACAAATTTATCGTATAAAAAAACCCCAAAATTGGGGTTCTTTTTACTGAACTTGTGATTGGTTGCGGGGGCCGGATTTGAACCGACGACCTTCGGGTTATGAGCCCGACGAGCTACCAAGCTGCTCCACCCCGCGTCCGAAATATGTGGCGTATTATAGTTATCTGTAATGAAAATAGCAAGGTTTAATTCAGCAAAAGTCAACATAAAAAAACATCGCTAAAATCCACCGCACTTTTTATGATCCACTTCAAACTTTGTACATAAAGCCGTTTGCAGTGGCTTTATTTTTTCGCTACATTCAATGTTCTACGAATAAATCTCACCATCTAAGGAGCAATTATGGATTTAATTATCGGTTTAATCGCCATTGTCGCCGTCGCCTACTACATCGTAAAAGGCTATTCGGCGACAGGCGTATTAATGTTCGGCGGCTTGGCGCTGTTATTGATTTCCGTGTTATTGGGGCATTCCATTTTGCCGGAAAACGTCAAAAGCACCGGCTCCGCCTATTTTGATATTCTGGAATATGTGAAACATTTACTGTCAAATCGCGCCGGCGGCTTGGGTTTAATGATCATGATTTTATGCGGCTTCTCCGCCTACATGACCCATTTGGGCGCCAACGACGTGGTGGTCAAACTGGTTTCCAAACCCTTAAAAAATATTCGTTCGCCATATATTTTAATGGTGTTCGCCTATTTTCTAGCGTGCCTGATGTCCTTTGCGGTCGCCTCTGCCACAGGTTTAGGCGTATTGTTAATGGCGACCCTGTTCCCCGTCATGGTCAATGTCGGCATCTCTCGAGGTGCGGCGGCAGCCATTTGTGCCTCACCGATTTCCATTATTTTGTCACCGACCTCCGGTGATGTGGTGTTATCCGCCGAAATCTCCCAAATCCCATTAAGCGAATTTGCTTTCGGCACCAGCCTGCCGGTTTCCCTTTTCGCCATTTGCGGCATCGCCGTCGCCCATTTTTTCTGGCAACGTTATTTGGATCGCAAAGAAGGCATTAAAATCGAACGGGTTGACGCGTCCGAAATCAAAACCATCGCGCCGAATTTCTACGCGATTCTACCGCTTTTACCCATCATCGGCGTGTTACTTTTCGATGGTAAATTCGGGTTACCGAAACTGCACATCGTGACCATCATTATTCTGTGTTTTATCATTACCGCTGTGATTGATTTCGCCCGCAACTTCAGCGCGAAGAAAACCTTTGATAACTTGGTGGTCGCCTATCGCGGCATGGCGGACGCCTTTGCCGGCGTGGTGATGCTATTGGTCGCCGCAGGCGTATTCGCACAAAGTTTAAGCACTATTGGTTTTATCACCAATCTCATTGATTCCGCCCAATCTTTCGGTGGCAGCAGCTTAACTATGATGTTAGTACTCGCCGTCATCACCATTTTAGCCACCATGGCGACCGGCTCCGGCAACGCGGCATTCTACGCTTTCGCCGAACTGATCCCGAAACTGGCGGCGCAAATGGGCGCCAATCCGGCTTATTTAACTATTCCGATGTTACAAGCCTCCAACTTAGGTCGCGGCTTATCACCGGTGTCCGGCGTGGTGGTCGCGGTGTCCGGCATGGCGAAAATTTCTCCGTTTGAAATCGTGAAACGAATGTCCGTGCCGATGGCGGTGGGTTTCATTTGTGTGGTTATCGCCACAGAGTTATTCATTCCCGCCTAATTCACCGTAAAGTGCGGTGGTTTTTCCCGATGTTTTTCTACACTAAAAAAACACCCGTGAAATCCACCGCACTTTTGTTTGCCAAAACACCGCAATCGTTTACGTTATTCAAGGGAAGTGGTAGAATGCGCCACCGTTTTACAAGAGAGACAAAAAATCATAAGCAAGTGCGGTTAAAATTCGCGCTATTTTGTATTGCATTGCAATACGATTGACGTATAATTTCCTCGTATTTCACCATGGAGGAAAAAATTATGTTAGATAGCGCAGTGAATTTCCGTACTCAAGCCGACATCAAAGAGCAAGCGTTTAACGTCATTAAAAGCTATGGCTTAACGCCCGCTCAGGTGTTAAATATGTTTTTGACCCAAATTGCCAAAACCAACACAATTCCGCTCAGTTTGGATTATCAGCCGAATACAAAAACAGCTAATGCAATCAATGAATTAATGAGCGGAAAAGGGGAAAGATTTAGCGTAGATTCCTTTGATGAATTTCAACAAAAAATGCGTGATTTAAGCAAATAAAAAGGATTTTCATGGATTACGTTTTATCAAAAGAATATAAACGGGACTTAAAAAAACTTCCGGTCGAAATTCAATCCGGTCCGGAATATGCAGAGGTTTTATATTGCCTGTTCAATCAAAAATCCCTACCCGAACGATATAAAGATCATGCTTTGCAAGGAAATTGGCAGGGATTTCGAGATTGCCACATCAAAAATGATCTCATTTTAATTTACAAAATAGAAGCAGACACCCTCTATTTTGCAAGGCTAAATTCTCACTCGGAAGTGTTTAAATAAAATTCATATCCATTACATATTAGAGAAAACCATGACCAACATCCATAACCATAAAATCCTCATCCTCGACTTCGGTTCCCAATATACCCAACTCATCGCCCGCCGTGTGCGTGAAATCGGGGTGTATTGTGAGCTTTGGGCGTGGGATGTGACCGAACAACAAATCCGTGATTTCAACCCAACGGGGATTATTCTTTCCGGTGGTCCGGAAAGCACCACGGAAGAAAACAGCCCGCGCGCACCTGAATATGTCTTTCATGCCGGCGTGCCGGTATTAGGCATTTGCTACGGTATGCAAACCATGGCAATGCAGCTTGGCGGCTTAACGGAAACCTCTGATCACCGCGAGTTCGGTTATGCCTCCGTTTTAATAGAAAATCCGACCGCACTTTTTGCCCATTTAAATGACGGCGACAGCAAATTAGATGTGTGGATGAGCCACGGCGATAAAGTTACCCGCCTGCCGAAGGACTTCCAAATCACCGGCACCACGCCGACCTGCCCGATTGCCGCCATGTCTGATGAAAATCGTCGTTTCTACGGCGTGCAATTCCACCCTGAAGTAACCCACACCAAAAAAGGCTTGGAATTATTAACCAATTTCGTAGTAAACATTTGTGGTTGCGAAACCAAATGGACGGCAGAAAACATCATTGAAGATGCCGTGGCGCGCATTAAAGCGCAAGTAGGTGATGACGAAGTGATTTTAGGCTTATCCGGCGGCGTGGATTCTTCCGTGGTGGCGCTGTTATTACATCGCGCTATCGGCAAAAACTTACATTGCGTGTTCGTGGATAACGGTTTATTGCGTTTAAACGAAGGCGTTCAGGTGATGGAAATGTTCGGCGATAAATTCGGTTTGAACATTACCCGTGTTGATGCAGAAAGCCGTTTCTTGAGCGAGTTGGCGGGCGTTTCCGACCCTGAGGCAAAACGTAAAATTATCGGCAAAGTGTTTGTGGATGTGTTCGACGACGAATCGAAAAAACTCACCAACGTAAAATGGCTCGCGCAAGGCACCATTTATCCTGACGTGATCGAATCCGCCGCCGGCAAAACCGGCAAAGCCCATGTGATCAAATCCCACCATAACGTAGGCGGCTTGCCGGATTACATGAAATTAGGCTTAGTTGAGCCGTTACGCGAACTATTCAAAGACGAAGTGCGCAAAATCGGCTTGGCATTAGGCTTACCGGCAGAAATGATCAACCGTCATCCGTTTCCCGGCCCGGGTTTAGGGGTGCGCGTACTCGGCGAAGTGAAAAAAGAATACTGCGATTTATTACGTCGCGCCGATGCAATTTTTATCGAAGAATTGCATAACAACGGTTGGTATGCGAAAACCAGCCAAGCCTTCAGCGTATTCCTGCCGGTGAAATCGGTAGGTGTGATGGGCGACGGGCGTAAATATGACTGGGTTATCTCCCTGCGCGCCGTAGAAACGATCGATTTTATGACCGCACATTGGGCACACCTGCCTTATGATTTGCTCGGCAGAATTTCCAATCGCATTATCAATGAAGTAAACGGCATTTCCCGTGTGGTATATGACATCAGCGGAAAACCACCAGCAACGATTGAGTGGGAATAATATTTCCGCATTTCATGACGTTTCAAAATAGTTATAAAGCCCCTCTCTGTCGGGGTTTTATTATTTCATGGCGTTTCATACCATTTCATAGTATTTCATTTTTATTGCGTTATTTTTGACGGTGTGTATTGAAACACAATCCAAAAAGATCAAAAATACCGACACTTTTCAGACGGTATAATGGACGTAATAAAAATGCTCACCGATTCAAAAATCAAATCACTAAAACCAAAAGATAAACTCTATAAAGTCGCTGATCGTGACGGGCTTTATGTATCAGTCACTCCCGCAGGGACTATCACATTCCGTTACGACTACAGAATCAACGGTAGACGCGAAACATTAACTATCGGTAAATACGGCGCCGACGGAATAAATCTCGCAGAAGCGCGCGAAAAATTAATGATCGCAAGGAAGCAGGTCAGTGAAGGCATTTCTCCCGCCGGTGAAAAGCGTAATCAAAAAGACCTTATCCGCAATGCAGATCGCTTTTCCGCTTTCGCTGAAAAATACCTTGAGGAGGTGCAACTGGCAGAAAGTACAAAAGCCCTCCGCGTGGCCACTTATGAACGAGATATTAAAGGCACGTTTGGGAATCGCTTAATGACCGAAATCACTACGGATGAAATCCGCCGCCATTGCAATAAAATTAAAGATCGCGGTGCGCCTTCCACGGCCATTTTCGTACGGGATTTAATCGCGAATATCTACCGATATGCGATTCAGCGCGGACATAAACTGCCAAATCCAGCCGATGAAATCGCAAATTCATCTATTGCAACGTTCAAAAAGCGCGAACGCGTTCTAACCCCGAGAGAAATAAAACTCTTTTTTAGCACACTTGAAAACACTCAATCGGATTTCGCACTGAAAAAAGCAGTAAAATTTATCTTGCTAACTCTTGTGCGAAAAGGTGAACATGATAGCCCCAAATTTTAATTTTCTTTATCTGCATAGGTTTTGCTCCATCCGGTTGAATAATTATAGTTTAATGGCTCCGCTGACTGCTCCAATGCTAATTTGTGCTTTGTTGCAACTTGATGATTGTGCAGCTTGGAATCTTTCAATTCTTTGAATAACGCTTTCATTTTTTCGTGGTCCATCATGACAACATCATTTTCATACGTCGTCCACGGCACCGTTTCATCACCCAACACATCAAACGCTGCTTTCAGCTCAATGACGTTCGCGCGCGCTTTGTCATCCGAATCG
>NZ_AQUU01000006.1 GCF_000372365.1 Aggregatibacter actinomycetemcomitans DSM 8324
ATTGAGCTGAAAGCAGCGTTTGATGTGTTGGGTGATGAAACGGTGCCGTGGACGACGTATGAAAATGATGTGGTCATGATGGACCACGAAAAAATGAAAGCGTTATTCAAAGAATTGAAAGATTCCAAGATGCACAATCATCAAGTTGCAACAAAGCACAAATTAGCATTGGAGCAGTCAGCGGAGCCATTAAACTATAATTATTCAACCGGATGGAGCAAAACCTATGCAGATAAAGAAAATTAAAATTTGGGGCTACCATGTGGTCGTGGCAATCGATCAGTTATTTAATGCGCTAATCGGCGGAGCGGCAGACGAAACATTGTCAAGCCGCACTTACCGCCGCGCAATCCTCGCGGAAAAGCCTAAAAAGCGCTGGTGCGTTTGGTATCGCGTCATAAATGCCGTGTTTTTCGACAAAAATCACTGCAAAAAGGCGTACGAAAGCGAAATTAATCGCCGACAATACACTCAGGACTTTCAATAGCAAAAAAACGGCGGGTAATGTCGTGAAGTGTCATTTTATTTTCCTCGTTTTATGAGGTTTGCATGTGTGTTGATGTGTGCCATATTTGTGCCATTGATAAACGGCTAACTGCTGCTATTTGCTTCTGATGACTACGATTAATTTATAAGCAAGAGGCGTAAGGCATTGTTTTACAATGATTTATGTATAGGCTTTCAAATATGGCATTCAAGAGGTCGTCGGTTCGATCCCGATTATCTCCACCAAATTCCAAAATCCTATCAATAAAAATTGATAGGATTTTTTTCGTTTTAACCGAAAGCTGATTAGACAAGCATGTAAATTCAATAAAATAGATTGTTTTCATTTCCCGGGTGTGTTCTAATGCGCTCCACGCTAGACAATCACTTCAGTAAGTTAGTTATTTCGGTTCTTCCTCATTCAAGTTTTAAATTTGCGCTTTGAAGATTCTATTTATCCATCTCTGTTTAAGTCAAATCGCTAGCGGTTCATGCTTTTGCAAGCATATAATTTCATTACTTTAAGAAGGAAGACAACATGTCTAAATTAAACGGCACCGTAAAATGGTTTAACTCCATAAAAGGCTTTGGTTTTATCGCTCCCACGGATGGTTCAAAAGATGTATTCGTACATTTCTCCGGCATCGTCGGTAACAATTTCCGTACTTTAAACGAAGGCGACCATGTGGCGTATAACGTACAGAATTCCCAACGCGGACCGACAGCAATTGAAGTTGAAGTGGTTTAATCCCCATTCCCAATAAAGTGAGCCCTTTGTTTAAAGGGTTCGTTTTTTATCCTTCGATTTTCTACATCTAAAAACGCTGTAAAAAATCACCGCACTTTTATCCCTGCTTTTCAAGAAAATCCAAGGCTTCTCGGAATTGAGGGCTGCGCACCTTCGCGGGTGACGCTGATTGCCGCCGCTGCGTGGGCGAAGCGAATGGCATTCGTCAATGTTTTTCCTTCCAGTAACGCAACCGCCAAGGCACCATTGAAGGTATCGCCTGCTGCCGTGGTGTCTTTCGCTTTTACGCGAAAACCGCCGATAATTTGCCCCTGACCATTTTCACTGAAATAAACCCCTTTGGCACCCAGGGTAATAAGCACGATTTGCACGCCTAGTTGATGGAATCTTTTTGCCGCCTGTGCTGCCGAGATTTTATCTTCCACTTTAATGTCCGTCAGGATTTCCGCTTCCGTTTCATTTGGTGTAATCATATATAACTGCCGGAGCAATTCTTCCGGTAATGCTTGCGCCGGCGCAGGATTAAGAATCACTTTTGTACCGTTTTGTTTGGCGATTTGCGCCGCTTTACAAATTGCCGAAAGAGGGGTTTCCAGCTGCATTAACAAGGCATCCGCTTGTTGAATATGCGCGGCATAACAGGAAACGAGATGTTCGTCCAGACAGGCATTGGCACCGGCGTTAATTACAATGCTGTTTTCGCCGTTGTCCGCCACTTGAATCATAGCGACCCCCGTCATTTCCTGCTCAACTTGAGTTATGGTCGCCGTGTTAATGCCGTCTTTTGCAAAAGCGGCTTTCATGGTACGACCTATGTCATCGTTACCAAGGCAGGCGATAAAATCCACCTGCGTGTTTGGATCTTTTAACCGTGCGGCAGCTACCGCCTGATTAGCACCTTTGCCGCCGTAAGCAATGCGGTAACCGGAGCCGCGTAACGTTTCACCGGCGCGAGCAAAACGCGGGACACGAATCATATGATCGGCGTTAACGCTGCCGAGCACAACGAGTTTAGCGCACATAATCCCTCCTGAAAAAAAGAACGCACAGCGCGCTCTTCAAAAACGTTTGTAAAAACGACCGCACTTTTTGTGTGGCGACGCATTATTCGCTGATGACTTTGAGATCTACCGGAATTTTGGCTTCTACTTTTTCGCCTTTAAGCAATTTGTCTGCCTTGTCTGCCGTCACCACGCCAAGTTCGCCGATTAACGCCGGTTGTTGAGCGATTGTTGCCGCCATTTTTCCGCTTTTTACCGCTTTCATGCCGTCATCGGTGCCGTCAAAGCCAACCACGAGGACTTTTTTATTGGCGGCGGATAACGCGCGCAATGCGCCTAATGCCATTTCATCATTTTGAGCGAATACGGCTTGAACCGTGCCTTTGGTGGCAAGCAGATTTTCCATCACATTTAAGCCTTTCGTGCGGTCAAAATCAGCCGGTTGATTGGCAAGTACATCAAATTTATGTTCGGCAACCGCTTGCTTGAAGCCCTCGCCCCGTTCACGGGCGGCGGAAGTGCCCGCCAAGCCTTCTAATTGAATGACTTTGGCATTGGCACCAAGTTTTTGCGCGATAAAATCGCCTGCCATTTTGCCGCCGGCAACGTTGTCGGATGCGATATGGCTCACCACTTCGCCTTTTGCCGCACCACGGTCTAAGGTGATAACCGGAATTTTATTGCGATTGGCGATGGCGACGGCATTGCTTACCGCTTCCGAATCGGTCGGGTTAATCAGCAACACTTTCGCGCCGCGCACCAGTAAATCTTCTACGTTTGCCAGCTCCTTCGCCGGGTCATTTTGAGAATCCAGCACCACCAGTTTGTAGCCCAGTTCATCGGCTTTTTTCTGCGCACCTTCTTTTAAGGATACGAAAAACGGGTTGTCCAGTGTGGAAACGGTGAGGGCGATCGTGTCCTGCGCCAGTGCTGAGGTGCTGAAACTCAATAAAAGTGCGGTGGCTAATGTGGTTAGTTTTTTCATACGCTTCTCCTTGAACGTGAATTAAAGTTTTTTGCTGCCTAAATAGTTATCTGCTAAAACCGCAATCAGAATAACCAATGCTTTTGCTATCATTTGATAGTAAGAGGAAATATCAGTAAATTCAGTGCATTATTTAAAAATCCGATAATCAGCGCGCCGATGAGTGTGCCCATGACCCGACCTTTGCCGCCCATTAAACTGGTTCCGCCCACCACAACCGCTGCGATGGCATCTAATTCGTAAGACACACCCGCAGTGGGTTGGGCGGAAGAGAGGCGGGACGTGACGATAAGTCCGGAAAGGGCGGATAGAAAGCCGCTGACGGCAAATACGAAAATTTTCACTTTGTTAACGTTGATGCCGGACAGCCGGGTTGCCGCTTCGTTGCCGCCGAGGGCGTAAATGTAGCGTCCTATTTTGGTGTGTTTCAGCACATACCAAGACACTAAAAACACGATTGCCATTAACCAAATCGGAAGCGGGATGACGAATAAATAGCCGGTGCCGAGAAACGCGAAGGCATCAGCGGTATCGGAAAAACCGGTACTAATCGGGCGACCGTCCGTATAAACCATGGCGACGCCGCGTAATAACGTCATGGTTACTAGGGTGGCAATAAACGCCTGCACTTTTCCTTTGGCGACGATCACGCCGCTGATGCCGCCGAGCAACGTGCCGATGAGTAAAACCAGCGGAATCACCAATAACACCGGCAATTCCGCGCCCACCATACTTGCCGCGAAAGCCCCTGTCAGTGCGAGAATGGAACCTACGGATAAATCAATGCCGGCAATTAAAATCACGAAAGTCATGCCGACGGCGATAATGGCGTTTACCGAGGTTTGGCGCAAAATGTTGAGAATATTATCCACGCTGAAAAAATCGGGATTAATCGCCGACACGACGCCAATAAGCACCAATAAGGCGATAATTGAGCGTTGTTCCAGTAAAAATTTACCTAACTTTATATTTTGTTGTTCAGTCATATTATCGCCTCTTGTGAATTGAGTTTTTCGATGGCGGCTGCCAATAATTTTTCTTGTGTGGCGTCAGCCCGCTGAAATTCGGCGCTGATATGTCCTTCCCGCATCACCAGAATGCGATCGCTCATGCCCAACACTTCGGGCATTTCGGAAGAGACCAAAATAATGCTCATGCCTTCTCCTTTGAATTGATTAATGAGCTGATAAATTTCTTTTTTTACGCCTACATCTACGCCACGCGTTGGCTCATCTAAAATCAGCACCTGCGGACGGGTCATCAAGCCTTTGGCGATGGAGACTTTTTGTTGATTGCCGCCGGAAAGAAGCCCGATGGGTTGCTCCCGGCTTGGCGTTTTTATGTTGAATAACATGATAAAATCATCCACTGCCATGCGTTCCGCCGCCCGGTCGATATGAAAGGTTTTGGCGAAATAATCTAACGCGGTAAGGGACATATTTTCTTTGACCGACATACCTAAAATCAGCCCGTCGCCTTTGCGGTCTTCGGAAATATACACAATGCCGTTACGTAAGCCTTCCTGTGGCGTACGATTCAAAATCGCCCGTTGATTTAACCGCACTTCACCGGATTCTCGCGGCAGCGCACCGTAAAGCACTTTCATTAATTCGCTGCGACCGGTGCCCATTAAGCCGGAAATACCGAGAATCTCGCCGCTGCGCAATGCAAAGGAGACATCATGTACGCCGCTGCCGCTGAGATGGTTTACCGTCAAGCGCACTTCGCCGGGTGCCCGTTCCAGACGCGGATATTGTTCTTCTAAACGACGACCCACCATCATTTCGATAAGACGATTTTCATCTAAATTTTCCACCGCACTTTCGCCGATAAACTGACCGTCGCGCAACACGGTGACATTATCGCAAATCTGAAAAATTTCTTTAATTCGGTGGGAAATATACACAATGCCGCGATTTTCCGCCTTGAGCTCACGGATTACCTTAAATAAGGCTTCCGTTTCGGTGTTGGTGAGCGCGTCGGTGGGTTCGTCCATAACAATGACTTTGGATTCAAAACTAAGGGCTTTGGCGATCTCCACCATTTGCTGTTCGCCGATGGAAAGCGTAGCGCAAAGGGTTTGGCTGCTGTGGGTGACACCCAGACGTGCCAACAACTTATCCGCTTCCCGATACATGCGTTGCCAATCAATGGCGCCCCAAGGTTTGGTAAATTCCCGTCCGAGAAAAATATTCTCTGCAATGGTTAAATTGCCTACCAAATTGAGTTCTTGATGAATAATGCTGATGCCCGCTTCCTGAGAATCTTTCGGACCTTTAAACGCCACTTGTTTTCCTAAATATTCAATGCTTCCTGTGTCTTTGTCGTAAATGCCGGTGAGCACTTTCATCAGGGTGGATTTGCCCGCGCCATTTTCTCCCATTAACGCCATGGCGTGCCCGGCATACACGGACAAACCGGCGTTGCTTAAGGCTTTCACGCCGGGAAAGGATTTATCAACGCCGCTGATTTTTAACAGAGGTTGCTGCATAACGCCTCCGTTAAAACGGCACGCCGGAATACAAAATAATATTGGCGTATGGCGAGCATTCGCCGCTGCGTACGATAGCTTTGCTTCGCGCGGTGGCGTGTTTGAACGCCTCGTGGCTAACGTATTCTATGGCGATTCGGTTGCCTTGTTGCTGTTCCAGTTTGTTCAGGCGGGCTAAAAGTGCGGTCAGAATTTCGGGACTTTTTTCTTGGATTTTCTGCGCCAGTAACACCCGTTCTACAAATATTTCGCTGACGATGGCATCTAAGCAGGCGAGGAAACTTGGGATGTTTTTGGTTAAGGCGAGATCGATACGTTCAACTTGGGTGGGGATCGGCAGACCCGCGTCGCAGAGGGTTAAACCGTCGGTGTGTCCCAGCGTGGCAATGCAATGAGAGAGTTGGGCGTTGAGGATTATGGTTTTTTTCATCATCACTCCTTTTGATAAATTAACACGCGGTGTAAGTGTAGAAGAAATCGACAAAAAGCGAAAACAGATAAACCGGGTTTTGTGAAGTGGATCAAAAAACGGCGTGTGGATTTGCTGCTTCGTTTTTGCCGTTTTATAAGAATAAGTTGTGCTAACGGGCAGTTTGTGAAACAATTCACCGTTGTTTGAATTTAAAAGATTAAAAGTAAGGATACGATAGTGATCGACTCCGATGGCTACCGTCCGAATGTAGGCATTGTTATTTGCAACAATAAGGGGCAAGTGCTGTGGGCGAAGAGATACGGACAAAACTCCTGGCAATTTCCGCAGGGCGGAATTAATTGTAGTGAAACGCCCGAGCAGGCGATGTATCGCGAATTGTTTGAGGAGGTGGGTTTAACACGCAAAGATGTGCGGGTGCTGCATGCTTCCAAACATTGGTTACGTTATAAGTTGCCGAAACGTTTGTTGCGTTCTGATTCTAAACCAATGTGTATCGGACAAAAACAACGTTGGTTTTTACTGGAACTCATCGGCGACAGCAAAAATATCAATATGCAATGCAGCAAAATCCCGGAATTCGACGGTTGGCGTTGGGTCAGTTTTTGGTATCCGGTGCGTCAGGTGGTGTCTTTCAAAAAAGAAGTATATCGCAAGGCCATGAAGGAATTCGCCTCGGTGTTATTTGATGAAAATAACAAAGGGTTATTGCAACCGAAGGAACTAAGTGCGTCGGAAGAAAATAGGCGCGTTTCCCCGTCGAAAAAACACAACAATTCCAAACATTCAAAACGCCCATCATATAAATACAAAGGATAATTATGTTAACCTTTTTTCTCTTCTGCTTACTTGCCGGTTGTATTGCCGGCTTTTTAGCCGGTTTATTCGGCATCGGCGGTGGGCTGGTGATTGTGCCGATGTTGGTGTATTTATTGCCTATCGTCGGTGTGCCCGATTCGCTGCTCATGCCAACCGCACTTGGTACTTCTTTTGCCACCATTGTGATTACCGCCTTTTCCTCCGCGCAACGGCACCACAAACTGGGCAACGTTGTGTGGTCAACTTTAAAATATTTTGCGCCCGCCTTAATGATCAGCGCTTTTGTCTCCAGTCAATATATCAGCAAATTACCGCACGAAATTTCCAGTAAATTATTCGCCTGTTTAGTGGTGTATTTAGCGGCAAAAATGGTGCTTTCCATTAAACAAAAACACATTGATCCCAATAAGAAAATCACCCCGTTAGCCTCCATTATCGGTGGTGGTCTCATCGGCATGGCAGCCAGCGTGGCGGGTATCGGTGGTGGCGGGTTTATCGTGCCATTTTTAAACTCGCGCAATGTGGATATTAAAAAAGCCATCGGTACTTCCGCGTTCTGCGGAATGTTAATGGGCATTGCCGGCATGTTAAGTTTTATGGTGAGCGGCTGGAACGCACCGGGTATGCCGCCGTATTCCATCGGTTTTGTGTATTTGCCGGCGGTGTTGAGCATTACCGTGACCTCATTTTTTACCTCCAAACTCGGCGCCAGTGCCACCAGTAAACTGCCGGTGCCGACCTTGAAGAAAGCCTTTGCCGCCTTTTTAATTGTGGTGGCGATAAATATGTTGTTGAAATAAGGAAAGTTATGAATTCAGATTATCTTATATTGCCCCATTTCGACCCCGCCATTTTTGAATTCGGTCCTATCGGCCTGCGCTGGTACGGCTTGATGTACCTGCTCGGGTTTATTTTTGCCCGCTGGTTAGGCGTGCGTCGCGCCAAACGACCGAACAGCGGCTGGACCGTAGAGCAAGTGGATTCCCTGTTATTTAACGGTTTCATGGGCGTATTTCTGGGCGGGCGTATCGGCGATGTGTTCTTCTATAATCTCGACCATTTTCTGCAAGATCCGCTGTATTTATTCCGCGTTTGGGAAGGTGGTATGTCCTTCCACGGTGGCTTAATCGGTGTGATTATCGCCATGATCCTCACCTCCAAAGCGCAGAAACGCAATTTCTGGGCGACGGCGGATTTTGTGGCGCCGTTAATTCCTTTCGGCTTGGGTATGGGGCGCATCGGTAATTTCATCAATCTGGAATTATGGGGACGCCAAACGGATGTGCCTTGGGCGATGATTTTCCCGACGGATCCTCTACTGTTGCCTCGCCACCCGTCGCAATTGTACGAAGCCTTTTTGGAAGGACTGGTGTTGTTCCTGATTCTCAATTGGTTTATTCGCAAACCGCGCCCGATGGGGGCGGTAGCGGGTTTATTCCTTATCGGTTACGGCTGCTTCCGCTTTATTATCGAATATGTACGCGAGCCGGACGTGGAGCTGTTCCTTGACGTCATCACGCGGGGGCAATTGCTTTGCCTGCCGATGATTCTCGGCGGCATGTTAATCATACTTTGGGCATACAAAAAAAGTGCGGTGAAAAAATGAAACAATATTTAGATTTGTGCCGACGCATTATTGATGAAGGCGTTTGGGTGGAAAACGAACGCACCGGCAAACGCTGCTTAACGGTGATTAACGCCAACCTGACCTACGACGTGGTAAACAATCAATTTCCGTTGATTACCACCCGTAAAAGCTATTGGAAAGCCGCCATCGCCGAATTTTTAGGCTATATTCGCGGCTACGATAATGCCGCCGATTTTCGCAAGCTCGGTACTAAAACCTGGGATGCCAACGCTAACGAAAACCAGGCGTGGTTAAACAATCCGCACCGTAAAGGTACCGATGATATGGGGCGCGTGTACGGCGTACAGGGCAGAAGCTGGCGCAAACCTAACGGCGAGCATTTGGATCAGCTACGCAAAATTGTCAACAACCTGAGCAAAGGTATCGACGATCGCGGCGAGATTTTGACATTCTACAACCCGGGCGAATTTGATCTGGGCTGCCTGCGTCCTTGTATGCACACCCACACTTTTTCCCTGCTTGACGACACTTTATATCTCACCAGCTACCAACGCTCCTGTGATGTGCCGCTCGGCTTGAATTTCAACCAAATCCAAGTGTTCACGTTTCTTGCTTTGATGGCGCAAATTACCGGCAAAAAAGCAGGGCAGGCGTTTCATCAAATCGTCAACGCGCACATTTACGAAGACCAGCTGGAACTTATGCGCGATGTGCAATTAAAACGCGAACCGTTCCCGTCGCCGACGCTGGAAATTAATCCGGACATCAAATCCCTGGCAGACCTGGAAGCCTGGGTCACTATGGACGATTTTAAAGTCACGGGCTACCAATGCCACGAACCGATTAAATATCCGTTTTCCGTGTAACGAAAAAGTGCGGTCGGTTTTTAAAATGTTTTTTATTTTCACCGTGATTGACGCTCATTTTCCCCTCGCCCGTTTACGGGACAAATGCTTGCATTTGAGCGTTGGCTCTGCCAACGACCCCGAAGGGGCGAGTGAAGCGAGTATTGGGTGGAGAAAATCCGAGGGATTTTCGGAGGGAGAGGGGGGAAATAAAGTTCGTATCCTCCTCTCTCTGACAAAAATTGTTGAATGCAATTTTCGTCGGTCTCTCTCCCGAAAGCGGGCGAGAGGAAAATAAAAAACATTTTAAAATACAACCGCACTTTAACTCTAACTGAACTCAATCATGACCGAATCCCAAACCCAGCTCGACGAAAAATTTATGCACCATGCCCTAATGTTGGCGGGCAAAGCCGAAGCTTTGGGGGAAATCCCCGTGGGGGCTGTGTTAGTGAGTGAAGCGGGGGAAATTATCGGTGAAGGCTGGAATTTATCCATTATCCATTCCGATCCCACCGCACACGCGGAAATTGTCACGCTGCGTCAAGGAGGGCAGAAGTTGCAAAATTACCGTCTGCTTAACACCACCTTATATGTGACCCTTGAGCCTTGCACCATGTGCGCCGGGGCGATTTTACACAGCCGTATTAAACGCTTGGTGTTCGGCGCTGCCGATTACAAAACCGGCGCGGTGGGTTCTCGTTTTCATTTTTTCGATGATTACAAAATGAATCACGCTATCGAAATCACCGGTGGCGTACTGCAACAGGAATGCAGCGAAAAACTCAGCGCCTTCTTCCAAAAACGCCGCGCACAGCAAAAGGAAGCGAAATTGGCACGTCAGGCGACTGTCGAAATGCCTTCCAGCGCCTAAAAGTGCGGTGCTTTTTACCGGCGTTTTTGAATACCCCTCGTTAAATTGCCCGTAGAGTGATACAATCGCCGATCAATTTTATTAGCCAAAGAGAGCATGTATGTCCCGTCAGAAAAAGACCCGCCGCCTTACGGATATTATGCCGGCGCGCAAAGCCGATAAAAAATCGGAGCAACCCTATTCAGGTCGCAAAGCCACACGTTATGAACTCGACGCGAAAGCGCGTGAAGAGAAGAAAAAGCGCAAACACAAAGGTTTGAGTTCGGGCTCCCGTCACAGTGCGGCGGAGAGTAAAAACGCCGAACAGGTAAAAGAAGCGCAGGATCCGCGTCTCGGTAGCCGCAAAAAAGTGCCGTTAATAGTGGAATTTGTGAATAAACCGCAAAAAGCGCAAGCCGTTTCCGCCACGAAAGCCGAGCCTAAAGCAAAATTGGATCCGATGCTGGAATTGGAACAGTTGGAAAATAATGAATGCTTACATCAGTTGTTGGATCAATTAGATGAAGGCAAGAAACTGTCTGCCGAGGATCAGCAATTTGTGGATGAATGTTTGGCGCGCGTCGAGCAATTAATGACCGAATTGGGTATTGCGGAAGACGAGGAAAACGACGAAGATTTATACCGCACTTTCGAGCGAATCGACATCAATCAATTCAAATAAATGTTTTAGATTATGTGGAAAATCCTTTTACTCATTGCGGCCGTGTGTATTGTTGCGGGCATGATCGGCTATGCTGTGTATTTATTGCTCGCGTTACAAAAACAGAAAAAAGCCTTGCAACTTGCCCGCCAAAATCGCATCAATCGCATTAAAGAAAGCCTGGAAATTATCGCCAAAGCCATGTTGAACGGCGATTGTAATTTGTCGGAAGGCGTGCTGCGTTTGAAAATGTTGCTGGAACCTGTGGGCATGGCGCTTAAAAATTATCCTGCCATGTGGCAATTGTATGAAATGGTGGAAGGTATGCCCACCCACAATGCGCGTAAAGAATTGAAAAAGAACGAAAGAATGCGCCTGGATTTGCGCCGCGAAAGCGCTGAAGCGGAACTTGAAAGTAAAATTAAATTGGAACTGCATCGGCTGTTGACCGATATTCAAACATTATAAAGAGTGGGGAAAAATGTAATGTCCGAGATTATTTGGGATTTAGCATTAATTCAGAAATATAACCAATCCGGTCCGCGTTATACCTCTTATCCGACGGCGCTGGAATTTAGCGAAAATTACACCAATGACGATTTCACTGCAGCGGCGCAACGTTACCCCGAGCGCCCGCTGTCCTTATATGTTCACATTCCGTTTTGCCACAAACTTTGCTATTTCTGTGCTTGTAATAAACTCATCACACGCCATCAGCACAAAGCGGATATTTATTTGGATTTTCTGGAAAGGGAAATACAAGTGCGGTCGAAATTATTTGCAGATCGCGTGACAACCCAAGTACACTGGGGCGGTGGCACGCCGACCTATTTAACGGAAGCGCAATCTTCCCGTTTGATGCAAATGCTACGCGATCATTTCAATATCGCCGACAACGCGGAAATCAGCATTGAAATGGATCCCCGTGAAATCGAACTTTCCATGCTTGAACACTTGCGCCACATCGGTTTCAACCGTATCAGCATGGGCGTACAGGATTTCAACAAAGAGGTGCAAAAAGCGGTCAATCGAGAGCAGGATGAGGATTTTGTCAACGCGCTGTTGGTGCGCGCCCGCGAGCTAGGTTTTCAATCCACCAATCTGGATTTAATTTATGGCTTGCCGTTCCAAACCGTTGATGGTTTTATGTTCACGTTGCAAAAAGTGATTGAACTCAACCCCGATCGTCTAAGCGTATTCAACTACGCCCATTTGCCGAGCCGTTTTGCCGGACAGGCGAAAATCAAGGATTGGCAGTTGCCGAAACCGGAAGCGAAACTGGAAATTCTGCAAAAAACCATCGAAACGCTGGGCAACGCCGGTTACAAATTTATCGGCATGGATCATTTCGCCAAACCCGATGACGAACTTGCCATTGCGCAACAAAAAGGCGTGCTACACCGCAATTTCCAAGGCTACACCACGCAGGAAGAATGTGATTTGCTGGGCTTAGGCGTGTCGGCAATCAGCCTGCTCGGCGATACTTACGCACAAAATCAAAAGGACTTAAAAGCCTATTATACGGCGGTGGACATGCACGGCATTGCGTTGCATAAAGGCTTAGCCATGACCAAAGAAGATTGTCTGCGTCGTGATGTGATTAAGCAATTGATTTGTAACTTTAAATTCGCTTACGCCCCGATCGAACAACAATATCATATTCATTTTAAACAATATTTCGCCGAGGATTTAGCACTGCTGGCGCCTTTAGCCGCCGACGGTTTGCTGGACATTGGCGAAGCACAAATCACCGTTTCCGCCAAAGGGCGTTTGTTGATTCGCAATATTTGTTTGTGTTTCGACACCTATTCCCGCGCACAAGCAAAACAACAACAGTTTTCGCGGATTATTTAAGATGTAGGTTCGCCCTTACGCCAACAAAAGTGCGGTGGAAATTCACGGTAAATTTCCACCGCACTTTTTCTCATCAACCTGCCAAATTCAATTCAAACACCGATTTCTTCGGATTTAAGCGGAAGCCTTCCTGTTCCAGCGAATGGTGTTGTTGTCTGTCTTGTTCTATCACCAAGCGGGTGGATTGGGTGTAGCTGACAAATTCTTTGGCTTTGGCGATAAGTGCGGTGTAAATGTCGTTCGTTTGATTGCCGTCGCGCACGAAAATATCCGTTAATTGCCAATAACGTTGTAATTGAAGTGAGGAAAGGCGGGGGTAAAGCTGAATAAAACCGACTGCCTGTTGCGATTGATCGAGCGCGAGGAAAAAAATACTTTCACCGAAGCGAATACGATTGGAAAGAAAAGTGAACGTCCGTTCCGGGTTTTCCGCCATGCCGTGGGAAAGACGGTAGGCTTCAAATAACGGCAGGAGGGTTTCTACGTTCCATTGTTCAGCTTTGAAAATTTTAATCATGGGCAATTGGTCATTTTTTGTTAAATTTATACAGTAGATTGTATCTTTTTACCCCAAAAGAATCATCTGTTGCAAAGAAAATTTTTTAGAACGGTGATTTTTTTACCGAAAAAGCGGGCGATTTTTGTTATAGTAGGTGCAGTTTTTATTCAATTAAATTAAGGAGAAAAAAATGGTTTGTCGTCCTTTAGTTATGGGTAACTGGAAATTAAACGGTAGCAAAGCGTTCACCAGAGAATTAATTACCGGTTTGAAGGAAGAATTGCATGGTGTGACCGGTTGTAATGTGGCAATTGCTCCACCGGTGATGTATTTGGCGGAAGCGGAAGCCGCGCTGGTTGGCAGTCAAATTGTTTTAGGTGCACAAAACGTTGATGTGAACGTGAAAGGCGCATTCACCGGCGATATTTCTACCGAAATGTTAAAAGATTTCGGCGCGAAATATATCATTATTGGTCACTCCGAACGTCGTACTTATCATAAAGAAAGCGATGAATTCGTGGCGAAAAAATTCGGTGCGTTAAAAGAAGCGGGCTTGGTGCCGGTGTTATGTATCGGTGAATCCGAAGCGGAAAACGAAGCAGGAAAAACCGAAGAAGTGTGCGCCCGTCAAATTGACGCGGTGATTAACCTGTTAGGCGTGGAAGCCTTCAATGGCGCGGTGATTGCCTACGAACCGATTTGGGCAATCGGCACCGGCAAATCTGCCACTCCGGCGCAAGCGCAAGCGGTACACGCGTTCATTCGCGGTCATATCGCGAAAAAATCCCAAGCGGTTGCCGACCAAGTGATTATTCAATACGGCGGTTCCGTAAACGATGCCAACGCGGCGGAATTGTTCACCCAACCGGATATTGACGGTGCATTGGTGGGCGGCGCATCCTTAAAAGCCCCGGCATTTGCGGTTATCGTAAAAGCAGCGGCAAAAGCGAAAAACTAATTTCCTTTCTTCTGCTCAGGGTCGGTCAAGCCGACCCTTTTTGTTTTCAGATTTCACAAACTTCCGCTATAATGACCGCACTTTTTTAACCTTAATTTAAAGGAATTTCTCATGCAAAATCCAAAAGATGATGTGCTTTATGCGCCGGTAGAATGGATCGATCACAGCGCGGGCTACACCGATATTCGTTACTACAAATCCACCGACGGCATTGCCAAAATCACGATTAATCGCCCGGAAGTGCGCAACGCGTTCCGTCCGCAAACCGTGAAAGAAATGATTAACGCTTTTGCCGACGCGCGTTTCGACGAAAAGATCGGCGTTATCGTATTAACCGGTGAAGGCGAAAAAGCGTTTTGTTCCGGCGGCGACCAAAAAGTGCGCGGCGACTACGGCGGCTATAAAGACGACAGCGGTGTGCATCATCTGAATGTATTGGATTTCCAACGTGATATTCGCACCTGCCCGAAACCGGTAGTGGCAATGGTGGCGGGTTACGCCATCGGCGGCGGTCATGTGTTACACATGATGTGCGATCTCACTATTTCTGCCGATAACGCCATTTACGGACAAACCGGACCGAAAGTGGGGTCTTTCGACGGCGGTTGGGGCGCAAGCTACATGGCGCGTATCGTCGGTCAGAAAAAAGCGCGCGAAATCTGGTTTCTGTGCCGTCAGTACAACGCGCAGGAAGCCTTGGATATGGGCTTGGTGAACACCGTTGTGCCTTATGCCGAGTTGGAAAAAGAAACCGTGCACTGGTGTCGTGAAATGTTACGCAACAGCCCGATTGCCTTACGTTGCCTGAAAGCGGCGTTAAATGCGGATTGTGACGGTCAATCCGGCTTGCAGGAACTCGCCGGCAATGCCACCATGTTATTCTACATGACCGAAGAAGGACAGGAAGGGCGCAACGCCTTCAACGAAAAACGCGCCCCGGATTTCGGCAAGTTCAAACGTAATCCTTAATTTCCCTGCTTCGTACGGTTAACTCATTAGGAATAGAATATGCAGCAAGATGATGTTCGTTGGAAGCAACGCTTTGAAAATTATAAGAGAGCGTTAAATCAACTTGAAACCGCACTTCATGAGTATGCAGATACCAATCTTGATATTATTAAGGAGGGCATTATTCAGCGTTTTGAGTTTACCCATGAACTGGCATGGAAATTAATGCAGGATATTTTACAGTCGGAAGGTGTTGTGGATATTTTGGGTTCCCGTACCGCCACTCGCATGGCGTTTAATCGTGGATTGATTCAACAAGGTGATATATGGCTTGAAATGGTGAAAAGTCGAAATATCACCGTGCATACCTATGATGAAAAAATCCTGGCGCAAGAGTTTAGTAAAATTATGACACTTTATTTGCCCCTTTTTCTTCAATTTAAACAACGGGTTGAACAATTATGTCAAAATTTGGATTAAGCGATAAATCTATTGAGCAGATCCATTCGATTTTGAGAAAATATCCTGAGATTGAAACGGCAGTTATTTATGGTTCCAGGGCAAAAGAAAACTATCGGGAAGGTTCCGATGTTGATTTAACCCTAAAAGGTGAAAATCTTACTTATTCTGTATTGTTGAAGATTGCGGGTGAATTGGATGATTCCGATTCGCCGTATTTATTTGATTTATCTATTTATCATCAACTGCCAAATCCTGATTTCATTGAACATATTGATCGAGTAGGTCAAGTCTTTTATCAAAGAGAAAACGATGACGAATCGAAGTTATAATCTTTACCGCTATTCCATTCCTGTCGATTCCCAACTGATTTTACGTAACCATTTTTTGAAAAAACGTGAGGGTTTATTAGTGAAAGTTTGCTGCGGGCAAAACGAAGGCTGGGGCGAAATCGCGCCGTTGCCGGAATTTAGCCAAGAAACTTTAGACGAGGCGCAGGCGCAGGCAATTGAATGGCTGAAAAAATGGGATGAAGCGCGCAGTTGCAATGTGAAACTGGAACTCACGCCGGATTTATATCCTTCCGTGGCGTTCGGTTTAAGTTGTGCGTTGATGGAAATGAAAGGCAGATTGGACGACGAGGGGAACTATCAGGTGGCGCCGTTGTGTTATGGCGATCCGGATGAGTTGTATGAACCGCTGGATCGGATGCAGGGCGAAAAGGTCGCCAAGATTAAAGTGGGCATGTATGAAGCCAACCGCGACGGCATGATTGCGGATATGTTGTTGGAAGCTATTCCCGATTTGCAACTTCGTTTGGATGCCAACCGCAGCTGGACCCCCGCTAAAGCACAGCTTTTCGCCAAATATGTGAAACCCGAGCACCGTGCGCGCATCCAGTTTTTGGAAGAACCGTGCAAAACCCGTGAGGAAAGCCGTCAATTCGCCGCCGAAACAGGCATTAATATCGCCTGGGATGAAAGCGTGCGTGAACCTGGTTTTTGCGTGGAAAAAGAACCGCACTTGGCGGCGATCGTGATTAAACCGACCTTGGTGGGATCTATCGAACGCTGCACCGCATTGATTGAACAAGCGCACGTGCTGGGGATTAAAGCGGTGATCAGTTCCAGTATCGAAAGCAGCTTCGGGTTAACCCAACTGGCGCGCATGGCGCAGCAATATACGCCGAATGTCACGCCGGGGCTGGATACGTTAAGTTTAATGGATTATCAATTGGTGAGACGCTGGCCGGGTTCCGATTTGCCTTTGGTGGGATTGGATTCCGAATTTGTTAGCGAAGTTAAAGTAGATTAAAAGTGCGGTAGGTTTTCGCGACGTTTTACAAATTAATGCAGTCGAAAAGTGGAAAATCATTAAATCCTTAATAAGCAAGTGAATGAGAGGAGTAGAATATGTCATCAAAACACAATATCTTGCTGTTAAACGGTCCGAATTTGAATATGTTAGGTGTGCGTGAGCCGAGCCATTACGGGCATTTATCTTTAGGCATGATCGAAGCCAAAATGCACCAGCTGGCAGGGCTGCAAGGCGTCGCATTAACCTGCTTTCAAGCCAATAGCGAAGAAAAATTAATCGAACAAATCCATCAAAGTTTTCAAAAAGTGGATTTTATTATCATTAATCCTGCCGCTTATACGCATACCAGCGTTGCCTTGCGAGACGCGTTATTGGCGGTGGCGATTCCTTTTGTGGAAGTGCATTTGTCCAACATTCACAAACGCGAACCGTTCCGTCACCATTCCTATTTCAGCGATGTGGCGGAAAGCGTGATTTGCGGCTGTGGCGCTCAGGGTTACGAATTTGCCCTGCAATTCGCGTTAAATTATCTGGCAGAAAAGCGAAATTCAGCGAAAATTGACGAAAAATAACAGAATTTTGTCGCCAAAATGATTATTTTCAGGTAATCTCTCGGGCAAAAATTTAAACTTAATCCGGACCGCACTTTTTTCACGAAAAGTGCGGTTGAAATTTGCATCTTTTAGGAAACAATTATGGACATTCGTAAAATTAAAAAATTAATCGAACTCGTCGAAGAATCGGGCATTATGGAGCTTGAGATCTCCGAAGGTGAGGAATCGGTTCGTATTAATCGCGGTTCTCCGGCTTCCGTTCAATATACCGTGCCAATGGCGGCACCGGCTGCGCCTGTTGCCGCACCGACCCCATCCGCACCGGCAGCAAGTCCTGCCCCAGCTGCAGCGCCTGCGGCTTCCGAAGAAGTTGCCGGACATAAAATCCGTTCTCCGATGGTGGGAACTTTCTATCGCAGCCCAAGCCCTGAAGCGAAGGCTTTTGTTGACGTGGGTCAAACTGTGAAAGTAGGCGACGCCCTTTGTATCGTTGAAGCGATGAAAATGATGAACCGCATTGAAGCGGATAAAGCAGGTGTAGTTAAAGCTATTCTGGTAAATGATGGTGATCCTGTTGAATTTGATGAGCCGTTGATTATTATCGAATAATTAGCACAACAGACCATAATTTAAACAAAGAATGAATTTATTATGTTAGAAAAAGTTGTCATTGCCAATCGCGGTGAAATCGCACTGCGAATTTTGCGCGCCTGCAAAGAATTAGGCATTAAAACCGTTGCCGTACATTCCACTGCAGACCGTGAATTGAAACACGTTCTGCTTGCCGATGAAACCGTATGTATTGGTCCTGCCCAATCGGCAAAAAGTTATTTAAATATCCCGGCGATTATTGCCGCCGCCGAAGTGACCGGCGCCGATGCCATTCACCCGGGCTATGGTTTCCTTTCCGAAAATGCCGATTTCGCCGAGCAGGTGGAAAGTTCAGGTTTCATTTTTATCGGTCCGACCGCTGATGTGATTCGTTTAATGGGTGATAAAGTATCCGCCATTAACGCCATGAAAAAAGCCGGCGTGCCTTGCGTGCCGGGTTCTGACGGTCCGTTAAGTTCCGACATCGCGAAAAATAAAGAAATCGCCAAACGTATCGGCTACCCGATTATTATCAAAGCCTCCGGTGGCGGTGGCGGTCGTGGTATGCGCGTGGTGCGTAGTGAAGATACTTTGGAAGAATCCATTGCGATGACCAAAGCGGAGGCCAAAGCCGCTTTTAACAACGACATGGTTTATATGGAAAAATACTTGGAAAATCCGCGTCATGTGGAAATCCAAGTGTTAGCCGACACCCACGGCAACGCAGTATATCTTGCAGAACGTGATTGCTCCATGCAGCGTCGCCACCAAAAAGTGGTTGAAGAAGCACCGGCCCCGGGCATTACCGAAGAAGTGCGTCGCGACATCGGTTCCCGCTGTGCGAAAGCCTGCGTAGAAATCGGTTATCGCGGTGCGGGGACGTTTGAGTTCCTATATGAAAACGGTGAATTTTATTTCATTGAAATGAACACCCGTATTCAGGTAGAGCACCCGGTGACTGAAATGATCACCGGTGTGGATTTGGTGAAAGAACAATTACGTATCGCTTCCGGCTTGCCAATTTCCTTTAAACAGGAAGATATTAAAGTGAAAGGGCATGCTGTTGAGTGCCGTATTAACGCGGAAGATCCGAAAACCTTCCTGCCTTCGCCGGGCAAAGTGGTGCATTTACACTCGCCGGGTGGATTGGGCGTGCGTTGGGATTCCCATATTTACGCCGGTTATACGGTTCCGCCGCACTATGATTCTATGATCGCGAAGCTCATCACTTACGGTGATGTCCGTGAAGTGGCGATTCGTCGTATGCAAAATGCGCTATCGGAAACTATCATTGACGGTATTAAAACCAATATCCCGTTACATGATCTTATTTTAGACGATGAAAACTTCCAAAAAGGTGGCACTAATATCCACTATTTGGAGAAAAAATTAGGTATGCACGAATAAGCCGCATATTTAGCCTTAACTTAATTTAATAAAGTGCGGTCAGAAAAAACAAAGTTTTTCAATGTGTTAAAGAACGTTTTAGGGATAGGTAAGCAAAGAAATGAGCTTATGAATAAAATATTCCGGTTTTTTTTCGCACTTTTATTAATTTTCAATAAACGTATTTTGTTTATTGTGTTAAACTGCCCAAGCAGTTTATGCGATTACGTCCACTTAAAAATTTCAAGCAGTTATAAAATTTAGTGGGATTATTAATTAAATATTAGACTATTACTTTAATTTCTAAGGAGTTTTTTTATGAGTAATTTTAAACACTCAATTTCAAAATTGAGTCTTATTGTATTAACATCATTAACCGTTACAGCTTGCGGAAGTGGCGGCGGTGGTTCCGGTACTCCGACACCTGTAGTTAATACTGGCGCTGTATTTTCAGTTTCAGAAAAAGGTGATGTATCAAAAACTTCAATAAATAGTAATTCAAATCTAAAAAGCGTTAGATATTGCTGGACATAAAATTAATCTACTTGAAGATTCTGATAGTTATAGTTTTATAGGCGAGAACAATAGCCTTTATCAATATGGTTATTTATCTTCTAAGACAGAAGATTTCCCTAATGATCAAGTATTTTACAATGGAGAAATTGCTAAAAATATTCCTAATGCGGGTGAAGTCCGCTATTCCGGTAGTGTAGTTATAGGTGGTCAGAAGAGTGATGGCGCCCCTATCGGAGCTAGTGAGCAATTAACAAAAGGTAAAGCAGAAATTAGAGCTGATTTTGGGTCAAAAAAATTAGATGGTCGATTTATCTTTGGGCCAGGAACCTTAGAACGTAAAAATATGTCCGCTGATTCTCAAGTAATTAATATGAATGCAACTATTTCTAATAACAGTTTTGAGGGAAAAGCTACATCTAAGCATTTATCTGGCGAGGCTACCGTGGAGGGTAAATTCTATGGTAATAATGCCGAAGCATTGGCTGGCGCATTTCATAGATCAGGAGACAAACCTTGGTATGGTGCGTTTGGTGCAAAAAAAGATGACAGTGCTAAACCTAATCCATAGTTCTTAATGGATAGAATAAAGCAAGCTACGGCTTGCTTTATTCATTTCTACAAATTTATACGCAATGAAACTTAACCATTCTTTTTTCTTTTTTGCTTTGTCGCTTGCAGCAACAAGTATGGTCTACGCCGAAGAGAGACCGGAACCGAGAAATAATTTGCCGGAAGAGCGTATTCAAGTGGCGAAGCCTCAGCTTGCGCAACCGCAGCCGGTGCAAACAGAGAGTAGCGATAATAAGCACACCCTTTCCATCACCAAAGAAGAGCTGGCAAAGCATCCTGACTTAATTATTCGCGGGTTGATTCCGGCGGTGCTGCAGAATAATACGGAGGCGGTGGAACTGCTGTTGCCGTTATACCAGAATCTGCCACAGCAGGATCCATTTTTATTAGCTTGGGCGGAGGCCATTATAGCGACCAAACAAGGGAATTATTCCCGTGCGGTGCAGGAATATCGCACTTTGTTTGCACAACGTCCCGATATTTTGCAGTTGCGTTATCAATTAGCGCACGCGTTATTTTTGAATAATGATAACGAAGCAGCAAAAGATCAGTTCCAAAAACTCCGTGCGGAAGTGAATGATGAACAATCGCAGCACGTGATCGATCAGTATTTAACGGCGATCAACCAACGTGATCAATGGAGAATCAGCGGCGGTATTAGTTTTTTAAATGAATCGAACGTCAGTAATGCACCAAAAGCGGGTACACGTATCGGTGGCTGGCAGGCGTGGCAACGCGAATCGGCACACGGGCTTTCTTATTATCTCAGTAGTGAAAAGAAATGGTCGCTGCCAAAAAATGTTTTCGCCAAATTTATTTGGGACGGACAAGGCAAATATTATTGGGATAACAAGAAATATAACGAATTCAACGCCCGTATCGGGGCAGGCTTGGGCTATCAAACGGCAAATACCGAAGTGGTGTTGTTGCCTTTCGCCGAACGTCGTTGGTATTCCGGCGGATCTTCCGGCAGTGATGCTATGAAGCAATTTTCTAAAAATTCCGGCGTACGTTTTGAATTAAGCCATTGGTTTCATAAAATGTGGCAAATTTCCACCGCACTTGAGTATGGCGAACAGCGTTATGTGAAGCGCAAACATTTAAGCGGCAATAATTATTTGTGGTCGAACACTTTGTTATTCCTGCCTTACAGCGGGCAATATTGGTTTGCCGGGGTGGATTACAACCGCGAAAATACCCGTGATAGCGATAATGCCTATCAGCGTAAAAATCTTCGTTTGGGCTGGGTGCAGGAATGGCCGTTGGGCATTTCTACCCGCATTTCCCTTGCCTATGCCAGACGAACTTATAACAACATTGATTTCTTTAGCATTCGCCAAAAAAACAACGAATATCAAGCCGCACTTACTGTATGGCATCGTAACCTGTACTTTTTGGGCATCACTCCTAAATTAACATGGTCGTATCAAAAAAACGACAGCAATCATCCGTTTTATCGTTATGATAAAAACCGGATTTATTTAGAAATGAGCAAAACTTTTTAAGGTTTTCAATGAAGGATGATGTAATGGATTTACAACAACGCTATAAACAAGCCACGAAAGAAGCGCGGTGGTCGCTGGGTTTAACGCTGCTTTATGTGGTCGGTTGGTGCTTATGCGCGTATTTGCCAAAAGGTACGCACGGTCCTATGGGTTTTCCGTTGTGGTTTGAACTTGCCTGTATTTATCTGCCGATTCTGTTTATTGTGGTGGCATATTGGCTGATTAAAATTGTATTTCAGGATATTCCGTTGGATGTGGAATCCCAAACGCAAAACATGACGGAGAATAAACAGTGAATTTAGGCATCATTTTTCCGTTAGTGATTTACTTGGCGTTTGTATTCGGCGCGGCGATTTACGCTTATGTTAAACGCCAAAAAAGCGGCGATTTTCTTTCCGAATATTATGTGGGCAACCGCTCTATGACGGGCTTTGTGCTCGCCATGACCACCGCCTCCACTTATGCCAGTGCCAGTTCTTTCATCGGCGGACCGGGTGCCGCGTATAAATACGGCTTGGGTTGGGTGTTGCTTGCCATGATTCAAGTGCCGGCAGTGTGGTTGGCGCTCGGTGCTTTGGGGAAAAAATTCGCATTACTTTCCCGCAAAACCAACGCTTTAACAATCAACGATCTGCTTCTGTATCGCTACAAAAACAAATATTTAGTGTGGATTGCCTGTGTGGCGTTGCTTATCGCCTTTTTTGCCGCCATGACCGTGCAGTTTATCGGCGGCGCCCGTTTATTGGAGACTACCATCGGCATTCCTTATACCCAAGCCTTGTTGATTTTTGCCCTGACAGTGGGGATTTATACCTTTGTCGGCGGCTTCCGCGCGGTGGTACTGACGGATACCATCCAAGGCACAGTGATGATTTTAGGCACCATTGTGTTATTGGTCGGTGTGATTTATCAGGTGGGCGGCATAGAAAGTGCGGTCAAAAAATTAACTGAAATCGACCCAAGTCTGGTTAGCCCGTACGGACCGAACGACATGCTGGATTTTCAATTCATGGCGTCCTTCTGGATTTTGGTGTGCTTTGGTGTGGTCGGCTTGCCGCACACGGCGGTACGTTGCATGGCATTTAAAGACAGCAAAGCCTTGCACAGCGGTATGCTTATTGGCACTATTGTGTTGACGGTGGTTATGTTAGGTATGCACTTGGCGGGCGCATTAGGTCGTGTTGTAGTGCCGGCTTTAACAGTGTCGGACAAAGTCATTCCAAGCCTAATGTTACAAGTGTTACCGCCTATCGTCGCGGGCATTTTCCTTGCCGCGCCGATGTCGGCAATCATGTCTACGGTGGATGCGCAGCTGATTCAATCTTCTTCCATTTTCGTGAAGGATTTATATTTAGCGACAAAACCACAGGCGGCGCAAAATCAAAAACGTATCGGGCGAATCTCCTCAATAATTACGTTAATTTTGACCGCACTTTTAATCTTCGCCTCCCTCAATCCGCCGGATATGATCATTTGGCTGAATCTGTTTGCCTTCGGTGGGTTGGAAGCGGCATTTTTGTGGGCCATCATATTCGGCTTATATTGGGATAAAGCCAATGCCTACGGCGCGATCAGCTCCATGTTAGCAGGCTTAATCTCATTTATTTTGCTCACCCAATTCGGCATTAAATTATTCGGCTTCAACCCTATTGTCCCGGCGCTGGTGTTCGGTTTGGCGGCGTTTTTGGTGGGAAATAAAATAGGAGGAATTGCTGATAAAGTGCGGTGAAAATAACGGGTGAATTCAATGAAAAAAACAGATCAGCAAAGTTTAGAAAATGCTTACCGCTTGTTTGAAACGGGTGATATTCATCAAATGGAAGTAGGAACTACGCGGGGATTGCAGCAGATTCATCGCTATTTATTTCAAGATTTGTATGAGTTTGCCGGCGTGATTCGGGAACAAAATATTTCCAAGGGAAATTTTCGTTTTGCCAACTCGCTTTATTTAAAGGAGGCGTTAGGGAAAATAGAGCAAATGCCCGAAAGCAGTTAAATATGTGGAAATGAATATTGCGCATCCGTTTTGGGAAGGAAATGGACGTTCAACCCGTATTTGGTTAGATTTAATTTTAAAGAAAAACTTAGGCAAAGTGGTTAATTGGCAAAATGTAGATAAAACGTTGTATTTACAAGCTATGGAGCGCAGTCCGATTAATGATTTGGAAATTCGCTTTTTATTACAAAGTAATTTGACTGATGATGTGAATAACCGTGAGATGATTTTTAAAGGTATTGAGCAATCTTATTATTACGAAGGTTACGGGAAATAATAAGGAATAAGTATGGCTTGGATTCAAATTCGCCTGAACAGTACTAACGAAAAGGCAGAGCAACTCAGTGATTTCTTAGAAGAAATCGGATCGGTATCAGTGACTTTTATGGACAGTCAGGACACGCCGATTTTTGAGCCGCTGCAGGGGGAAACCCGTTTGTGGGGTAATACGGATGTGATTGCTTTGTTTGATGCGGAAACCGACATGAACGCGGTGGTGACGCAGCTTAAACAGGCAAAGTATTTGGACAATCATGCCGCTTATAAAATCGAGCAAATCGAAGATAAAGATTGGGAACGTGAATGGATGGATAATTTCCACCCGATGCAATTCGGCAAGCGCTTGTGGATTTGTCCGAGTTGGCGTGAAGTGCCTGATCCTAAAGCAGTAAACGTGATGCTTGATCCGGGGCTGGCGTTCGGTACGGGAACCCACCCGACTACGGCGTTATGCCTGGAGTGGCTGGACGGCTTAGGTTTGCAAGGCAAAACTGTGATTGATTTCGGTTGCGGTTCCGGCATTCTTGCCATTGCGGCGTTGAAACTGGGGGCAAAAAGTGCGGTGGGTATTGACATCGATCCGCAGGCGATTCTGGCAAGTCGCAATAATGCAGAGCAAAACGGCGTCGCCGATCGTTTGCAGCTGTGTTTGTCTGATGAAAGACCATCGGATTTAAACGCCGATGTAGTGGTGGCGAACATTCTCGCCGGTCCGTTAAAAGAGCTTTATCCCGTGATTAGCCAATTGGTGAAACCGAACGGTGATTTGGGTTTATCGGGTATTCTGGCAACCCAGGCGCAGTCCGTGTGCAATGTTTATGCCGAGGGTTTTGTGTTGGCGCTGGTGGCAGAACGTGAAGAATGGTGTCGGATTACGGGCAAGCTGAAATGTTGAATCATGCCCTATGACATAAAAGTGCGGTGGTTTTTAGCGGTGTTTTCAAGCGCTGAAAAACAGTGAAAAAAATCACCGCACTTTTTGTTTTCCCCCTTCAATTACTTCAAAATCCATATAAAATTTATGGATAATGTCAAGCCTTTCTTATGATTTTTTTTCAGAAATTTGACGAAGTTAAAAGAATGAAAAAAAATTACAGATTGTCTAAAAAATACACTTTTCAAACGCCCTAAAAGTGCGTATGATAGCCCACCTTGTCGGTTGGCAAGGGCATTTGGTCAAGTTGCCGGAAAGTAGTGGGGTCGCGGTGCGCATTGGTTCTTATCAATTAAAAAATCGCATTTTATTGGCTCCTATGGCAGGTGTTACCGATTTGCCTTTTCGGCGAATTTGCGCCAATTATGGTGCAGGTTTGACCTTCTCCGAAATGATGTCAACCAATCCACAGGTATGGTATACCGAGAAATCGAAACTGCGCTTGGCGCATCACCAAGAAGCAGGGATTAATGCCGTACAAATCGCGGGTTCCGATCCTGATGGAATGGCGCAAGCCGCTCAAGTGAATGTGGAATACGGCGCTCAGATTATCGATATTAATATGGGCTGTCCAGCAAAAAAGGTGAATCGTAAAATGGCGGGTTCCGCCCTTTTGCAATATCCTGACTTGGTTCGACGGATTCTTGAGGCTGTGGTGAAAGCAGTTAAGGTTCCGGTAACCTTGAAGATTCGCACAGGTTGGGATATGGAAAATCGAAATTGTGTAGAAATCGCCAAAATCGCAGAACAAAGCGGAATTCAAGCGCTCACCGTGCATGGTCGTACGCGCGCCTGTAAATTTGAAGGTGTGGCGGAATACGATTCCATTAAAGCGGTGAAGCAAAATGTTTCCCTTCCGGTGATTGCCAACGGCGATATAACTTCTGCCGAACAAGCCAAATTCGTTCTCGATTACACGGGGGCGGACGGCATAATGATCGGACGTGGTGCATTGGGGCGACCTTGGTTGTTTCAAACGGTGGTCGGCTTAATTGAGCAACATTCGATCGTTGCGGAACCAAGTTTAGAAGAAAAATGTAGTGTGATTTTGCAGCATATCCGCGATCTTCATCGATTTTACGGCGAAGAAAAAGGGTATCGCATCGCACGCAAGCATATCACTTGGTACTTACAGGATATTCACCCCGATTCTGTTTTTAAGCAACGTTTTAATGCGCTAACCTCCGCTAAAGAGCAATTACACGCGTTAGAACAATTTTTTAAGTTAATATTTACATGGATAGAACAATGTTAGAACAACAACGCAATCCGGCTGAAGCGTTAACGGTTTCAGTATTAAATTCTCAGTCACAAGTAACCAATAAACCTCTGCGTGATTCGGTAAAACAGGCTTTAAGAAACTACTTGTCTCAATTAGACGGTCAAGATGTGAATGAGCTTTATGAATTGGTCTTGGCAGAAGTTGAACATCCGATGTTAGATATGGTGATGCAATATACCCGTGGTAATCAGACCCGTGCGGCGACAATGCTTGGTATTAACCGCGGTACATTGCGTAAAAAATTAAAAAAATACGGTATGGGTTAGTTTTTAACTCATTTTTTACTATCGCCCTTGTCCTGTTGACAAGGGTTTTTTATTGTGAACCCGTGTATCGAGTATTTATTCCTAGTCTCCTAAAGCCATTTACATCGCTCATAACTGCGGACTAAACGGGGTAGCGCATTGAACGTAGCTTGATGTGAACCAATCGCTAGACGAAAAAACGCAGGAAGAACTGACCGCACTTCAATCAAAACTTGATCGTGGTACAGTACAACGACAACCACCTTAACCTAACAAACAGCATTCGGCAAACCCGAACGGATCCGTCCTTGGTATCAGTCCTTTCCAACACCAATGGCCGCATCGACATCATGATGCCACGTACGTATACAGAAATTAGACCACAGTCATTTCTAACTACATTTTTCACATACAAAAGTACTGATAGTTTTCGCTATAACTGTTTTTCTTTAGATTTAGGCGGGTTATTCCAAGCCGATAACTTCTCGGCCGTTGTGGGAAGGTTCTTCAATTTTACTTTTTTCACATTTTGCGTGTAGCCTATGATAGGTTTGTTATTGAATAAATAAGCTTTTTTGTGGCATCACAATAAAACGTACTCCTGCTTCCTGAAGTACGTTTGGTTTTTCCGGAATATTAGAGTAGCAATGTAGTACCCCATTTTATGATATCAAAGAAGAATCTATTTTCACTGGTAGCAACCCCTTGATCCGAATTCTCTCCACCTTCGGTTTTCTTTTCTTCAATCACACCATTCTTATATTTACCTTTAACTACATCTAAATCATCACGGGCATTAGTGCGTAAGGTTTGGCATTTAAAATGATCTAAATACTCAACTTCTTCAAATTTAAATTTCTTATATTGATAAGTAGCGTATAACATAGATTTTTCATCATTTTGAATTATTTTTAAGTATTTTTCTCCGATGATGTTTTCTAATGGATATAAGAGTATGTATTGAGAATAAATATAAGTATCTTCCCGAGAAAAATGTTCTTTTTGTATTCGGGTTAAATTAGGGTAAATACACTGTTCTGCTTGCTTACTATCAAAAGCCCAACGTTTTGCATCAATGTCAGATAGTAGATAATCGGCGCCGGCAAATTCTCCCGGGATTGGTGTTATAGGATCGTCTGCACATCCGACTAATAGTAATGTAACTACAGAAAAAATAACTTTTTTTAACATTCCTTAGCCTTATGAATTTAAAGAAAGCGAAGCTGTATTCTAGCAATAAGTTATCTATTGATAAATGGTTTGTTTATAGGAAAGGACAAGAAGGGGGAGAAAATTAGAAACCGCACTTCTAAAGTGCGGTCATTTTCACGGGTGTTTTTTATTCATTAAACGAATCTTTTAAGCGTTCTTCTGCGCGGCGGGATTCACTCTTATGCTGTAGCTTGTTGAGCTGTCTCTCCAATTTTTCTTCTACGTCGTTGATGGCTTTGTACATATCTTCCTCTTCGGCACTGGCAATCAGATTGCCGAACGGGGTGCCGATGGAAGCATCAACAGAGAAGCCCTTAGGGGTTTTATTTAAAATAAAGTGAGGATTTATCAGTTGGGTATGCCATTTTTTCAGTTTGCTGAGTCGTTCTTCAACGTGGGCGCGGATTGCAGGGGTGATATCCATTTGTTTGCTTGTGATATTTAATGTCATAGCATTTACCTCTTATTGTTGTGAATGGGTCGAAGACCCGGTTAAAATCCTTAGTTACAACATAGTTATGTTGATTGGACTTTTCAAGGTTTTTTTTGATGGTTGGAGGAGAAAATCCGAAAAATATGATCTGGGTCTGATAATTGAAAAAAGAAACCTTTTTTGTGAACCAAAATTGTTATGATAAAGCGGATATTGTTTTTTAATATCCGCTTTTACATCATCACATTACGCCATTTCATCCAGGTCGCGTTGGTTGGTTTTCAAACGGGTAAAATAATCTTTGGTTTCCTCAATCACCACTTTACGTAAGCCGATTAACGCCACCAAATTCGGGAAAACCATTAGACCGTTGACGATATCCGCCAGAATCCAAATGAGATTTAACTGAATAAACGCCCCGCAGCCGACCAACGCAATGAAAACGGCGCGGTAAAGTTTAATGCCTTTGATACCGACCAAATACACAAAACAGCGTTCGCCGTAATAACACCAGCCGAGAATCGTGGTAAAAGCGAAAAATAACAAGCCAATGGTCACAATAGTCGCGCCGACAGAGGAGTTTAAGCCGCTTGAAAAAGCGAAATTGGTGACGGCGGCGCCTTCCATGCCGGGCGATTGCCATGCGCCGGTAAGTACTAACACAATGCCCGTCATGGTGCAGACAATGATCGTATCAAGGAACGTGCCGGTCATGGAAATCAACCCTTGACGCACCGGTTCTTTGGTTTGCGCGGCAGCGGCGGCAATAGGTGCACTTCCTAAGCCCGATTCATTAGAGAAAATCCCCCGCGCCACGCCCGATTGAATGGCTTTCATGACGCTAAAGCCCAGCGCGCCGCCCAATGCTGCTTCCGGATTGAAAGCGCTATGAACGATTAACTGAAGTGCGGTCGGAATTTTTTCTAAATTTAACAGCATAATGACGATGGAAGTGGCGACATAAGATAACGCCATAAACGGCACGATGTAAGAGGACACCAAGGCGATACGTTTTACCCCACCGAGAATAATCAAGCCCACTAAAATAGTGATAACCGCCGCCGTGGCAGGAATCGGAATGCTGAAGGTGTCGTTCATAGCGTGGGTGATGGCGTTTACTTGCGGGAAAGTACCGATGCCGAAAAATGCCACCAGCACGCCGAACACGGCAAACAGCTTCGCCAGCCAGCCTAAGCCGAGACCGCGCTCAATGTAATACATCGGACCGCCCGCCATAAAGCCGTTTTTATCCCTCACGCGATATTTCACCGCCAGTAAACATTCGGCGTATTTGGTCGCCATGCCGAGCAATGCCACCAACCACATCCAGAAAATCGCACCCGGTCCGCCCGCCTGTACGGCAGTGGCAACGCCCACGATATTTCCCGTGCCGATGGTGGCGGCAAGGGCAGTGCATAGCGCGGCGAAAGAGGACACGTCGCCTTTTTGCTGCAAACCGGAATCCCGTTTAAATAAATAGCGCAATGCGCGCGGCAATTGGATGATTTGAATGAAGCCCAGACGCAGGGTTAAATATAATCCCGTGCCGGATAATAAAATGAGTAGGGGCGGTCCCCATACGAAAGTATTTATTGCAGATAAAACGCCTTCTAATGACATTTGAGGTTCCTCGTAAATAACCAAATTACAAGGAGGCGAAAAGAATGTTGCGGATCAACAAAATGAAAAATTAACCCAATTGCCTTGAGTTAACGCTAACCGAATATCTCCTGCCCCTGTCCTTTTGCCTGAGCGTTTGAAAAGCCTGATGGAATCAAGCTTCTTTGCGCCTTCGGCGTCCATTAGCACTTAAAAAGTCGTTACCTTGAAAGTAAACGCTTTAAAAGTACCTTGGATCTCTCCAAGGGTTCTTCCAGTAACAGTCCCTGCCATCGCGCCTGAAAGATTTTACCTCGTCGGCGTGGGGTCGATTCCCCGCTCTCCAGCTACCTTCGTCCGAACAATTTATGTTTGCACATAAAGTGCGGTGGATTTTAACAAGATAATGTCAAGATCTCAACCATGCGCCCGGTCGCGCTGCCATTTTTTTGCAATGTAGCTACAGGTCGGTTTGAGCTTGAGTTGCTTTTCCCGAATAAATTCCACTAACGCCTGATATAGCTTATCCGCCACGCCTTGCCCGCGCAGCGCTTCCGACACATAGGTGTGGTCAGCGTTAATGGTGTTGTCATCAATGAAAAAATAGGTGAGTTCGGCAATGCGCCGTTGTTGCTCGTCTAAAATAAAGAAGGCACCCTGTTCCGCATTTTGCTCGTGTTGAATGTGCATTAGTGTTTTACCCAATCATTGTCTTCGTTTAACAAACCGTCTGCCGCAAAATCGGCGGTTTCGCATGGAATGGCTTTTTCTTCCGCCGCCCATTCGCCTAAATCAATTAATTGACAGCGTTTGCTGCAAAACGGACGATAAGGGCTTTGCTCCGACCAAACCACTGTTTTGTAGCAAATAGGGCAGGGCAGGGCACGGTAAAGGTTTCATCGCTCATTAAATATCTCCGCAAATTGTAAATAGAGGTGGTGCAAGTCTAGCACTTTTTGCTTCAGTTGAGGCAGGTTTCGGGCTAAATCCTCGTCATTATTAATGACATCATCGGCGTACTTTAAGCGTTCCGCACGGCTGACTTGCGATTGCATAATATTTTTAATAAGCGCCAACTGATTGTTATCCCGCCGATTTGCCCGTTCTAGTTGGGTTTGTTCACTCACATCCACTACTAAAATCCGTTGGCAAAGTGCGGTCAATTTATTTTCAATTAATAAGGGCACCACAAAAAGACAATAAGGCGCACGTTGCACTGCCAACTGTTTTAACATTTCGCGACGAATGGCGGGGTGCAACAACTGATTCAGCCACTGTTTTTGCGATTCATCGGCAAACACCTTCTCCCGTAAGGCGGTGCGATTGAGTGAACCGTCGGCAAGCAAAATTTCCTCGCCGAAATGTTCAGCGATTTCTGCCAATAACGGCGAGCCTTTTTCTACCACCTGACGCGCCACCACATCCGCATCAATCACCGACACACCAAGTTCGGCAAACAAATCGGCAACGGTGCTTTTGCCACTGCCGATCCCACCGGTTAACCCGACCACATAAGTCATGTTGTTTCCTTTGCTTAATCAATGATAGGACGATCATACGTTCATGACATCAATTAAGCAATAAACAGACCACGCCGGCTAGGGACATAAAGGGACCGAAAGGCACGGCGTTGAGTGTGCGATGTTGGTATTTGGCGTAGGCAGCATAAAGTAAGCCGAAAAAGCAGGCGAGGAATAAAAAAACAGGAAATTGGTGTGCCGGGAGAAAAACGCCTAAGCCCAGTGCCAACCAATAATCGCCGCGTCCGAGAGCTTCTTGTCGGTAGTACCATTTTGCGGCGTGGTAGATGGCATAAAAAACACCGAAAAAAACAACCGCACTTTGCAGGCTTTGCTCCAATGTTAATGTGCCGATTTGCCAGTATGCCGCGCCTAAACCGAGGGTAAACAAGGCTTGGCATAAGGCGGGTGAAATCAAGCGATAGTGCCAATCCACTAGGGAAATGGCAATTAATAAGGCGCCATAAAGGGCAAAGCATAGGGCTTGTAACGGTTCATTGATGGCATAACAAATAATGAACAGCAAGGTGAATAAAAGGCTGTAAAGGGGCGCGGAAAAATGCCGTTTAAGCGGTTTCAGAATCGACTTTTCCGCTGTAAAGTGCGGTGGGTTTTGCGGGTAAATTTCCGTGTAGGCGGCATGAACCTCGCGGCTGAGGTTATCGGCGAAATGTTCTACATAACGATGAACACGCCACCCGCATAGTGCGCCACCAAGCAAAAAAAGTAGCCACATCATTGTACCAGCGAGCCCATGTTGAAAATCGGTAAATACATACCGAGCATAATCAAGCCGATCAGCCCGCCGATAATTACCATCAACAACGGTTCCAGCATTTGTGACAGTAGATCGATTTGGTGATCCAATTGTTGCTGATGATCGTTGGCGATAAATTGCAGCATTTTCGGCAATTGACCGCTTTGTTCGCCGACTTGCAGCATTTGTTGTGCCGCCGGCGGGAAGATTTGTCCGCTTACGCTGGCGGAGAACGGATAGCCTTGTTGAATCCAATGCAGTGCCGATTGCACTCCCGCAATAAGCAGCCAATCCCCTTGCTGCTGCGGTTTAGTTTGCCAGCTTTGTTGTTTCGGTAGGAAAGATTGTAGCGCCTGATTCAGCGGAATACCTGCCTGTAACATCAAAAACAAGCTGTGACTGAATCCCACTAAACGGGAGAGTTGTACGATACGATTAAGTAGCGGAATACTGTTAATCAGCCGGTTTTTTTGTCGGTTAAGCCAAGGCGAATGTTTGAGGCGAAAGCGAATTAACGCCACGGTCAGCGCAATAAACATGAGCAGCGCGAACCAATAACCCTGCAAGCCTTGGGAAAGGGCTAGTAAAACCTGCGTGAACACGGGCAGTTGCGCGTTGCTGTTGTCATACATGGCGGCAAATTGCGGCACGATGAACAGCAATAAAAGTGCGGTCAAAATCAATGAGATTCCGAGCACCAGCAACGGATAAAGCAGGATTTTCTGAATTTTACGCTGCAACGCCAGCGCCTGTTGTTTATGTTGTGCGATTTCATGACAAACGGCGGCAAGTTTGCCTGTCATTTCACCCACCTGAATCAGTTGGCGTTCCTGATAGGTTAAGTATAAACCTTGTTGTTCCAATGCTTGAGAAAATGCTAAGCCGCTTTCAATCTCCTGTAGCAAGCAGCGTAGCCAGCGATTCAACGCAATATTGGTACAATTTTGCAATAAAATTTGCAGGCTGTTTTTCAGCGGCACGGCGGCTTGTAACAGCGTCGCCAGTTGGGAAAGCAGCGTGCAGATGTCGGCATTTTTCGGTTTGTGGCTAAATTGCCAGTTTTGTTGTAATTTGATGTTTTGCAACCCGCATGAAAGCAGCTGTTGTTGTGCCATCGCCTCCGTTTCCGCCACGATTAAGCCTTTTTGTTTTTGCTGTAGTCGATTAACGGCGCGCCATTGAAACAGTTTCAATTTAATCATGAGTTTGTCCTAACACCCGTTGGATTTCGGTTAAATCTGTTGTGCCGTCTTTGAGTTTTTCTAAAGCGCTTTGGCCTAAATCGGCGAAATCCGTTTCATAGCCCTGCGGATGTTGTAAATTCGGTTGCAGGAATTGATAGACCCCGACACGCCCTTTGTAGCCTTGATGGCAATCGCAAAAACGCGTGGCATTTCCACCGCACTTTTGGCAGCGTTTGCGCACCAAACGTTGGGCGATCACCAGCAACAAACTGCCGTCGATTTCATGGCGTTGAATGCCGAGTTGTTGCAGGCGGGAAATGGCGGAAGGGGCGTCGTTGGTATGTAGCGTCGAAAGCACCAAATGCCCCGTTTGCGCGGCGCGTAATGCCATGGCGGCACTTTCTTCATCACGAATTTCACCTAACATAATAATGTCCGGATCTTGACGTAAAAAGGTGCGAAGCAATCGGCTGAAATCCAAGCCGATAGGGTGATTCACTTGGCTTTGAATAATGCCTGGGAGCTGAATTTCAATGGGATCTTCCGCCGTCATAATGTGTTTTTCAGACGTATTTAAGTACTGCAACGCCGTATATAAAGAAATACTTTTGCCGCTGCCTGTCGGACCGGTGACTAAAATCAAGCCTTGTGGTTGGCTCAAGGCACGACGAAAACGCTGTTGCTGTGATTCCGTCATGCCCAGTTCACCGAATGCCAGTTGCACGGGACGATTTTGTTGCAAACGCAGGACCGCTTTTTCACCGAATTGGGTGGCAAGGGTGGAAAGGCGAAAATCCAGCGTGTCGGAAAACGTCGTTTTAAACTGAAAGCGTCCGTCTTGCGGCAGGCGGGTTTCGCTAATATCCAGTTTTGCCAATAATTTTAAACGAGAAATCAGTCGGCTCGCTATGGATAAGGGAACGGTGTTTTGCACCTGCAGCACGCCGTCAATGCGAAAACGGGTTTGCAGGCAGTCTGCTTGCGGTTCCAGATGAATATCGGAGGCTTTTTGTGCCGTCGCGCTTTCAAAAATATCATTTAACAGCCGAATAATCGGTTCGTCATACGGTTGTGTCGGCTGTTCCTGTGACAGTGCGGAATAAAAGAGCGGTTGATTTTCTTCGACTTTTTCGACGCGCGGGGATAAATCCTGCAATGCGGTTTTTAGCGTTTGGCTTTCAATTAATACCGGCTCAATGGTTTTGCCGGTGAGAAAAGAAAAGGCTTCACAGGCGCTCAGGTTAGTTAACGAGTCTAACCCTAGCCACAAGGTCTGCCCGTTTTCTGCTAAGGGCAGGGCGAGATAACGCAACAGGACGGTTTGTTGTTGCTGATTTTTAAGCCATAGCTCGGGCGCAATGGTAAAGTCCCCGTGATTTTGGCTGTGAATCAAATAACCTTGCGCCATCGGATTTTGCATGGATCATTGCCCCGCTGCGTTAGTGATTAAGAACAGAAACCTGCCGGGAAAATGTCGGCATTATTGCCGCAGGCGGCGTTCCAGCTGACCCCGCTGGCAGCCGTGCCCGAAGCGGTAAGGGTGTAGCTGATTTTATCCAAACTGCCTTTGCCGGTAACGGTGATGACGCCGCCTTTGACCGCAGTGGATTTCACATATTTTTGTTTCGAAGCATCTGCAACATCTGCTTGAATGCCGTTTTGTCCGCCGCTACAATTTTCAGCCTTACCGGTGTTATAAATACAGAGTTCCACTTCGGAACGTAATGGGGCGGAGGCTTGTAATAATTCGGAAACCGCCGCTTTTTTAGTGTAATTTTGATAAGATGGTACGGCTACGGTGGCGAGAATAGCAACAATAGCGATGACGATCATTAATTCGATTAATGTAAACCCTTTTTTAACGAATTTTAGCGAAATAAACGCGGATTGAATTTTCATAAAAATACCTTTGTAAAAAATAATGTGTGCCAAATTGGGCGCGGGCATTTTGCCTAAGGTAAAAAACACCGTAAAATTCCACCGCACTTTTATGGGATCCCGATCGCAAAAAGAAAATCTTATGACGGAAAAACAACGACAAATTAAAGACGGTTGGTTGCTTGATGAAAGACGGGTGCTTTCTCCTCACTTTGACCAACGCCCCGACCCGCAGGACATTTCCCTGTTGATTATTCATTACATCAGTTTGCCGCCGGAACAGTTTGGCGGCGGTTACATTGATGATTTTTTCCAAGGTAAACTGGACGCACAGGCACATCCGTATTTTCAGGAAATCAGTCTGCTGCGGGTGTCGGCACATTGTTTGATTGAGCGCACGGGGCGCATTACGCAATATGTGAATTTTAACGACCGCGCGTGGCACGCGGGACTATCCTATTTTGAAGGACGGGAAAAATGCAATGATTTTGCCATCGGCATTGAATTGGAAGGTAGCAATGAACAGCCGTTTACCACACAGCAATATGACACGCTACAACGCTTAACCCGACAAATTATGCAGGCGTATCCGCGGATTACCAAAGAACGCATTGTAGGGCATTGTGATGTGTCGCCGGGGCGAAAAATCGATCCGGGACAATATTTCGATTGGCAGCGTTATTTGCAACATTTATGAGTTGAACAATAAATATACAGTATAAAACGGCATTTTTCATTAACAGAAAAATGCCGTTGTTTTTTTAGCAGCTGATTGATGAATAAAGGAAATTTTTCTTCTGATTTCACTCCATAGGGAGTTTATGGGATTTATTTCAAGTTATACCCCCGCTAAAACACAATTTTATCCACAGAAATGCTGAATAACTCACAAGGGGGTTAAAAATGTGGCAAGTCAAATTGAGTGAAAAATTCGTTGGTTATTTGCTAAACAGGATTTGTGCAAAAAATATTAAGGAAAATGAATGGAGTGGCTGACCGATTATTTTTGCTGAAGATTTGAACATTGATAGGCAGATGCCCCCCGCATAATGGGACATGAAAAACGGCTCACGGATTATTTTACGGTTTTCCGAAATTTATCCACAAACTTATGTACAGTCGGTGAGTAACAAAAAATACCTCAAGAATGGGTTTGAGGTATCTAATGATTTATTTGATTAACGCCACGGGGATTTTCACCACCAGTTTTTTTAATTTAACCGTTTGTCCGTTGACGTTACAACCCGGGCGGTGCGGTTCGTACGGATAAAATACCACGAACATTTTCGGCCTTAAGGTTAGAGTATTTTGCTGTTCGATGATCGGGCAAAGTTGATAGTCGTCGGCATCGTTGTAATCGGTGTATTGGTTTAAATCAGGGTGGGTCACGCTGTAATCAATACTTTCGGCGCCGCTGATTAATACTTGTACATCTAAATATTTGTGGTGCAGTTCCGCTTGTTTGCTGTCTGCCGGGGCGGTGTCAAATTCCATAACGTTCATGTAAATTTGGTCGGTAATGTTATGGCGTCCGTTGGTTAACGCGGTTAAGTCCAAGCCGTTTAAATAGTCACAGATTTGTGCAATAACGGGCGGTAAGCCTAATTTTACATCTGCGCGGGTAAGATCTCCTATAATCATGATGTTCTCCTTTCATTTGTTATTTTTGATGTGTTTATTTAATACGAGGAAAATTTTATCACCGGTGTGTCAAGGCGGGTAGTGATAAATATGATTTGATTAAAAAAATTACCCAAGGGGGCAAAAGCCTAGTATAATGTACCGGTTTTATTTTCTGAATTAGCGTGCGGCTAACAAAAGTAATTTTCTGCGTGGTAGCCAATGAAAGTGCGGTCGGTTTTAAGATTATTTTTGCTAGTCGCAAATTGGAAAATAAAACATCGTTATTATTTATTTGCAAAAAGGAAAACATTGTGAATCCAATTGTTAAACAGTTTAAATACGGTCAACATACCGTAACCTTAGAAACCGGTGCGATCGCCCGTCAAGCAACCGCAGCGGTCATGGCAAGCATGGACAATACGACCGTATTCGTGACTGTGGTTGCTAAAAAAGATGTGAAAGAAGGTCAGGATTTCTTCCCATTGACCGTTAATTATCAAGAGCGTACTTATGCCGCCGGTCGCATTCCCGGCGGTTTCTTCAAACGCGAAGGTCGTCCGTCCGAAGGCGAAACCTTAATTGCCCGTTTAATCGACCGTCCGATTCGTCCGTTATTCCCGGAAGGGTTTTTCAACGAAATTCAAGTGGTTGCCACCGTGGTATCGGTAAATCCGCAAATCAGCCCGGATTTAGTGGCAATGATCGGTGCGTCCGCCGCGTTATCTTTATCCGGTGTGCCGTTTAATGGTCCGATCGGTGCAGCGCGTGTGGGTTTTATTAACGGTCAATTCGTGCTAAACCCAACCATGAACGAGCAAAAACAAAGCCGTTTGGATTTAGTGGTGGCGGGTACCGATAAAGCCGTGTTAATGGTGGAATCCGAAGCGGATATTTTAACCGAAGAACAAATGTTGGCGGCGGTGGTTTATGGTCATCAGCAACAACAAGTGGTCATTGAGGCCATCAAAGAACTCGTTGCCGAAGCGGGCAAACCGCGTTGGGATTGGGTTGCGCCTGAACCGAACACGGCGTTAATTAACAAAGTGAAAGCGTTGGCGGAAGCCCGTTTAGGCGATGCCTATCGTATCACCGAAAAACAATCCCGCTATGAGCAAATCGATGCTATTAAAGCGGATGTGATTGCACAAATCACCGCTGAAGACGAAGAGGTCAGCGAGGGTAAAATTATTGATATTTTCACCGCACTTGAAAGTCAAATCGTGCGTGGCCGCATTATCGCAGGCGAACCGCGTATCGATGGCCGTACTGTTGACACCGTGCGTGCATTGGATATTTGCACCGGCGTATTACCGCGTACCCACGGCTCCGCGATTTTTACCCGTGGTGAAACCCAAGCCTTGGCGGTGGCGACTTTAGGTACCGAGCGTGATGCGCAAATTATTGATGAATTGACCGGCGAACGTTCCGATCACTTCCTATTCCACTATAACTTCCCGCCGTACTCCGTGGGTGAAACCGGTATGATCGGTTCACCGAAACGTCGTGAAATCGGTCATGGTCGTTTGGCAAAACGCGGTGTGGCGGCAGTTATGCCAACTTTGGCTGAATTTCCTTATGTGGTTCGTGTGGTATCCGAAATCACCGAATCGAACGGTTCTTCTTCTATGGCGTCCGTATGTGGTGCTTCTCTTGCCTTAATGGATGCCGGTGTGCCGATTAAAGCGGCAGTAGCAGGTATCGCCATGGGTTTGGTGAAAGAAGAGGATAAATTTGTAGTGCTTTCCGATATTCTTGGCGATGAAGATCACTTAGGTGATATGGACTTCAAAGTTGCCGGTACCCGTGAAGGCGTGACTGCGTTGCAAATGGATATCAAAATTGAAGGCATCACTGCAGAAATTATGCAAATTGCCCTGAATCAGGCGAAAAGTGCGCGTATGCACATTCTTGGCGTGATGGAACAAGCGATTCCGGCACCACGTGCGGATATTTCCGATTTTGCACCGCGTATTTACACTATGAAGATCGATCCGAAGAAAATCAAAGATGTTATCGGTAAAGGCGGTGCGGTTATTCGTGCGCTGACCGAAGAAACCGGCACTTCCATTGATATTGATGACGATGGTACGGTGAAAATTGCTGCGGTAGATAAAAATGCAGTGCAGGATGTAATGGCACGCATTGAAGACATCACTGCCGAAGTGGAAGTCGGCGCAACTTACAAAGGTAAAGTCATCCGTTTGGCGGATTTTGGCGCGTTTGTGGCAATCGTCGGTAACAAAGAAGGTTTAGTTCATATTTCACAAATCGCTGAAGAACGTGTGGAAAAAGTGAGCGATTATCTACAAGTAGGACAAGAAGTGATGGTGAAAGTGGTCGAAATCGATCGCCAGGGTCGTATCCGTTTAACTATGAAAGACCTTGTGCCTAAACAAGATACTGTTCAACAACCTGCCGACAACCTTTTTGAACAGGAGTGATTTAGTTTAGGATTAATGTTACGGCGCATGTGTCGTAACATTTACTTTTCAACAAGCAGACCCATGCTTTAAGGCTGGCAAGAAATGACACAACGTCGGTTGTTTAATTTCACGGTATTTCTACCTGGTTTATTTTTCACTTTGCTGCTGTCCGGTTGTGTCGGAATCAATCAAAGCTTTGTGTCTAAAAATTCTGTGGTATTGGCCGATCAAAATCCTGCTCAACATTTTGAACAGGAAGTGATGATTGTTCGGATTAGCCAAGTTTTGCTGGTTGGAAAAATGAGTAATGAAGAACGTGCCGCCCTGCATTTTGAACGGGGTGTGCTTTACGATAGTTTGGGGCTTTGGGCTTTAGCACGTTATGATTTTACTCAGGCTCTTGCACTGCAACCGAAAATGACCGCGGTGTATAACTATTTGGGACTTTATTTATTACTTGATGAAGATTACGATGGGGCTTTGGAAGCATTTAATGCTGTGCTTAGCTTAGATCCCGACTATGAATATACGATGTTAAATCGTGCTTTGGATTTCTATTATGTGGGGCGTTATAACCTTGCCCAGCAGGATTTTCTGAGTTTCTATCAACGCAATAAATCCGATCCCTACCGTGTTTTATGGCTGTATTTGAATGAATTAAGATTCAAGCCCGACGAAGCACAAAAAAATCTGGCTCAACGTGCAATTGGGCTTTCTCATGATTATTGGGGTACCTACATTGTCCAATACTATTTGGGCAAACTTTCAGTACGGGAATTACAGGCTAAAGCGGAGCAGTTTTCCAAGCAAACTTCGACGCAATATGCGGAAATTCTTACTGAAACCTACTTTTATCTGGCAAAACAAAAACTCAATATGGGGCAGGTTGATGAGGCGGAGACCTTATTAAAACTGGCTATTGCAAATCAGGTGTATAACTTTGTGGAGTATCGTTTTGCGGTGTTTGAGCTACTGAAATTAGGACAACAGGTTCAAACGGAATAATGGTGAGCATGGCTTAACCGATAACATGTGGTAAGACGTAAAACGGCGCACATTGTGATTAACCTGAAAGCACTTTATTGAGCTTTCCTTTATATAATTCGAGTATTTTTAATGACTGAAACTAAAATGACTTTCATGGATTTAGGCTTGCCTGAATTCATCCTTAATGCTGTTTCCGATCTGGGTTTTCAAACTCCTTCTCCGATTCAACAAATTTGCATACCGCACTTATTAGAAGGGCGTGACGTACTGGGTATGGCGCAAACCGGTAGCGGCAAAACAGCGGCATTTGCGTTACCGATTTTGGCGAAAATTGATCCTAATGAAAAACATCCGCAATTATTGGTGATGGCACCGACCCGTGAGCTGGCAATTCAGGTTGCTGACGCCTGCGAACAATTTATGAAATATGCCAAAGGCATCAATATCGTGACCTTATATGGCGGTCAACGTTATGACATTCAATTACGCGCGCTCAAACAAGGCGCACAAGTGGTGGTGGGAACACCGGGACGTATTCTGGATCATATTCGTCGCGGCACATTAAATCTGGCGGAACTCAAAGCCATTGTATTGGATGAAGCGGACGAAATGTTGCGTATGGGCTTTATTGAAGATGTGGAAACCGTGATGGCGGAACTGCCTGAACACCACCAAACCGCCTTATTCTCCGCCACCATGCCGGAACCGATTCGTCGCATTACCAAGCGCTTCATGAAAGATCCGCAGGAAATCAAAATCAAAGCGACTCAGCAAAGTGCGCCGGATATTGCGCAAAGTTGTTGGTATGTGCATGGCTTCCGTAAAAACGATGCCTTATTGCGTTTCCTTGAAGTGGAGGATTTTGATGCAGCGATTATTTTCACCCGTACCAAAACCGGCACTTTGGACGTGACGGAATTACTGGAAAAACACGGTTTCCGTGCCGCCGCATTAAACGGCGACATGACTCAACAATTGCGTGAACAAACCCTTGACCGTTTGCGTAGTGGTAGTTTAGATATTGTTGTTGCTACTGATGTGGCGGCGCGCGGTATTGATATTGAACGTATCAGTCTTGTGGTTAACTACGATATTCCGCTGGATGCCGAATCCTATGTTCACCGTATCGGACGTACCGGCCGTGCAGGACGCTCCGGTCGGGCGTTATTGTTCGTTGAACCACGTGAACGCCGTTTGTTGCGCAATGTTGAGCACCTTATCAAGAAAAACATTGAAGAAGTGGAACTGCCAAATCATGAAGTGCTGCAAGCCTGTCGTCGTAAAAAATTCAAAGACAAAATTACCACTCAGTTGGAACATCATGATTTAGAGCTTTACCGTCAATTGCTGGAAGACATGTTCACGGCAGATCAATCGCAGGAAGACATTGCGGCGGCAATGATGATGTTGTTGCAGGGCAAACAAAAACTGATTCTCCCACCGGATCCGGTCGTAGAGAAAAAAGCCCGTCGTGAACGTGGTGAGCGTGGCGATCGTCGTGAAAATCCGCGTTCGGCGGAGCGTCGCGGGGAACGCAAAGGCTATGGTACGCCGCAACCGATGGATTTATACCGTATCGAAGTCGGGCGTGGCGATGGCGTGGAAGTGCGTCATATCGTCGGCGCCATTGCCAATGAAGGGGATATTAACAGCCGTTATATCGGCCATATCAAACTTTATGACGATTATTCCACCATTGAATTGCCGCAAGGTATGCCGAAAGAATTGTTACAGCAGTTCGGCAAGACCCGCGTGTTGAATAAACAAATGCGTATGTCTTTCATCGGCGAAGCCAAAGGCGAACGAGGCGGCGATAACTTCGGCGGCAAACGTCGCGGCGGACGTTTTGAAGACAACGGCTTTAAAGGCGAGCGTAAATTTAAAGAAAAAACGCACCGCACTTTTAAAGAAAAACGCGAGTTCAGAAAATAAAAAAGAAACACCGCACCAAAAAGTGCGGTGGTTTTTCCCGATGAATTTACGGCTTGTCCATGGATAAGCCGTTTTTTTGGCTGTTATAAATCCGTTCCCTTAATATCGCGGGTATAGACTTTATCCGCCACATCCAGGATTTCATCCGCCATACGATTGGCGAGAATGACATCGGCTTGTTGCTTGAACGCGTTTAAATCAGTCACCACTTCCGAGCCAAAAAAGTCTTTTTCAGCATATTCCGGTTCGTAAATAATCACTTTCACACCCGCTTTTTTGATGCGTTTGATCACGTATTGAATGCTGGAGCTACGGAAATTATCGGAACCGTGTTTCATGGTTAAACGATGAACGCCCACTACTGATGGCTTTCTTCTCAACACTTCCTCGGCAATGAAATCTTTGCGCACCGAGTTGGATTTCACAATGGCACTAATCAGGGTTTGCGGAATATCTTTATAGTTTGCCAGCAATTGCTTGGTGTCTTTAGGCAGGCAATAACCGCCGTAACCGAAAGACGGATTGTTGTAATGCGTGCCGATACGCGGATCAAGAGACACCCCTTCGATAATCTCCGCCGTATTGAACCCGTGCGTTGCGGCAAAGGTATCCAATTCGTTGAAGAATGTCACCCGCAAGGCAAGGTAGGAATTGGCAAATAATTTGATACATTCCGCTTCATTTGAATGGGTCAAGATAATCGGCGCGGGAATTGCTATGACAATGCGGTGATAGAGAGTTTTTTCAGCACGTTGAAGTCGGCATGTTTTTATTCCCATCAGTTTAAGGACATTGACGAATTAGAACGGGCGATACATGACTATATTCGTTATTATAACGAGGAGCGCATTAAGCCTAAATTAAACAATTTGAGCCCTGTGCAGTACAGAGCTCAATATTTAACTTAGGTTTAGTTATCTGTCCAACTTTTGGGGTGCAGATCAAAAGTGCGGTCAGTTTTTTCGGTGAATTTCAGGTTTAAAAATAACGGGTAAGAAGATGCAATTAGATAAAATTATTGCGCAAAATATTGTTAAGCGCGCCATGAATATTATTGGTTGTTCGGTGAATGTGATGGATCATCACGGGATTATTATTGCTTCCGGAAATCCCGCCCGTTTGAACCAGTTGCATACCGGTGCGGTGCTTGCTTTACGTCAGAACAGAATGGTGGAAGTGGATGAAAACCTTGCGGAAAAATGGAATTTTGACGCGCACCCGGGGATCAACGTGCCGATTCAATATCTTGGCAATAATATCGGTGTAATTGGTATTTCCGGCGTGCCGGAACAGGTTAAGCCCTATGCAGAATTAGTCAAAATGACGGCGGAATTAATTATTGAACAACATATTTTATTGGAGAAAGAAAGCTGGAATCGACGCTATAAAGAAGAATTTATTTTACAGCTGGTAAAAGGAAATTTATCTCTGGCGGAAATACAACAACAGGCAGCGTTTTTTTCTTTTGCATTAGATATTCCGCGCGTCGTCATTATTATTAAATTATTACATCCCAACGCCGATTCATTACAGCAATTAGTGGGTTATTTAGAACAACCGCAATTTGAACAAGATGTGGCGATTTTATCCTTGGATCAAATTATTATTTTGCAGCCTTTTAATATTTTTGCCCAATTTGGCAAACAGCTAAAAAAATTATTACCGAAGGACTATTCGCAGCAGGATTACAAAATCGCCATCGGTGCACAGCTGGAATGTCCTGCCGGCGAGCAGTTGCATTTATCTTATCGCAGTGCCTTAAGCACCTTGCAGTATGGTTTGAAACATTATCCGCGCAAAACCCTTTACTTTTTCGAACAATATCGACTGCCTGTTTTGTTGGCGGGCATTGCCGATAGCTGGCAGGCGGAAGAATTGTTAAAACCGCTAAAAGCCTTATTTTCGGAAGAGAACGCGTTGCTCTTTAAAACATTGCAACAATATTTTTTATCAAATTGTGATCTTGTTCTCACTGCACAAAAATTGTTCATTCACCCTAACACGTTGCGCTATCGGTTGGCGAAGATTGAACAGATAACCGCATTGTCTTTCAATAAGATAGAGGATCGGTTTAGCCTTTATTTAAGTACCGTACTCATTTAGATTTTGTATATTCGTCTAAAAAATTTATTTTTTTAAAAAGATTTTTGTATTTTTATATAAAGCAATTTTTGCATTAAGGGCGAATAATCTCCTTTGTGTTATTTACACGGTTCATCACAGAGGAGAATTATATGACGACAGTCTCAGCGTTGGGAGCGGTCATTGCACTTGCGGTGGCGATCCTCCTGATTTTGAAAAAAGTATCGCCGGCATACGGTATGCTGGCGGGGGCGTTAATCGGCGGTTTGGTCGGCGGTGCCGATTTAGTGCAAACCGTGAGTCTCATGATCGGCGGTGCGCAGGGCATTACCACGGCGGTCATGCGGATTTTAGCCGCCGGTGTGTTGGCGGGCGTGCTGATTGATTCCGGTGCCGCCAACACGATTGCGGAAACCATTACCAATAAGTTGGGGGAAGCCCGTGCTTTGTTGGCATTAGCCTTAGCGACGATGATTTTAACAGCTGTTGGCGTGTTCGTTGATGTGGCGGTGATTACCGTATCACCGATTGCCCTTGCCTTGGCGCGTCGTACCGATTTATCCAAACCGGCGATTTTGCTGGCGATGATCGGTGGTGGTAAAGCGGGGAATATTATGTCGCCGAACCCCAATGCCATCGCAGCTTCCGACACCTTCCACCAGCCGTTAACGTCCGTCATGATGGCGGGGATTATTCCAGCGGTTTTCGGTGTAATTTTAACCTATTTCTTAGCCAAACGTTTGATTCGTAGAGGCTCCAAAGTCACTTCACAAGAAGTCATTGTCGTGGAAAAACACGATTTACCGCATTTCGGCACGGCAATAGTTGCGCCGCTGTGTGCGATTCTATTATTAGCTTTACGTCCGTTATTCGGCATCAAAGTGGATCCCCTGATTGCGTTGCCGGCGGGCGGTTTGGTCGGTGCGTTGTGTATGGGAAAAATTCGCCATGCGAATAATTATGCCATCAGCGGATTGGGCAAAATGGCGCCGGTTGCCATTATGTTGCTTGGTACGGGCGCACTTGCCGGGATTATCGCTAATTCAGGGTTAAAAGATGTGTTAATTCAAGGTTTAGAACATTCCGGGTTACCTTCCTATATTCTGGCACCTATCTCAGGCGTATTAATGTCTTTGGCGACGGCTTCGACCACGGCGGGGACGGCGGTGGCGTCCAACGTGTTTAGCGGCATTTTGTTAGAATTAGGCGTGAGCGGTTTAGCAGCGGCAGCCATGATTCATGCCGGTGCGACAGTATTCGACCATATGCCGCACGGTTCTTTCTTCCATGCCACCGGCGGCAGCGTGAACATGGATATTAAAGAACGCTTGAAACTGATCCCTTATGAAAGTGCGGTGGGTTTAATCATGACGATTGTTTCTACGCTGATTTTCGGCGTGTTTAATTGGTTCTGGGAGGTTTTATGAAAATTATTATTGCGCCGGATTCCTTTAAAGAAAGTTTAACCGCATTGGAAGCGGCAAATGCCATTGAAGCAGGGTTTAAGCGGATTTTTCCGAATGCGGAATGTGTCAAATTACCGATGGCGGACGGGGGCGAAGGGACGGTTCAGTCTTTGGTGGATGCCACCGGCGGTAAACTGGTTGAATGCGATGTCGTGGCACCGTTGGGCAATACCGTACAAAGTTTCTTCGGGCTTTCCGGCGATGGCAAAACGGCGATTATTGAAATGGCGGCGGCATCGGGCTTGCATTTGGTGGCGCCGGAGCAACGTAATCCGTTGCATACCACCAGTTACGGCACCGGTGAGTTGATTAAACGTGCGTTGGCTCTTGGCGTACAGCACATTATTTTAGGCATCGGCGGCAGCGCCACCAATGATGGCGGTGTCGGAATGCTGCAAGCGCTGGGCATTCGGTTTTTAAATTTTCAACAACAGGAAATTGGTTATGGCGGCGCACAGTTAGCGCAACTTGCACAAATTGATATGAACGCTTTGGAGCCGCATTTGGCGCAAGTGCATATTGAAGTGGCGTGCGATGTGAATAATCCGTTGTGTGGTGAACGGGGTGCGTCGGCGATTTTCGGACCGCAAAAAGGCGCCACCCCGGAAATGGTGGCGCAACTGGATGTGGCGTTGGCGCATTTCGCCGAGATTGCCCAACGCGATTGTGGCAAAAATATTCAAGATCAGCCGGGTGCCGGCGCCGCAGGCGGTATGGGCGGCGGCTTATTGCTGTTACCGAATGTGGAATTAAAAGCCGGTGTGCAAATCATGTTGGAAAATTTGCAACTGGCGGACAAAGTGCATGACGCCGATTTGGTGATTACCGGTGAAGGCCGCATGGACGCACAGAGTATTCTCGGTAAAACGCCTATTGGTGTGGCGCGTACGGCGAAGCAGTTCAATAAACCGGTGATTGCCATTGTTGGTTGTCTGCGTGAGGATTATGAAGTGGTGTACGAGCATGGCATTGATGTGGTGTTCCCGATCATTCGCCAGCTGGCACCGTTATCGGAAATTTTGCAGCAGGGCAGGGAGAACCTGGTTTCCGCTGCACAAAATATCGCCCGCCTGTTTGCGTTACAAGGGAAAATTTGAGGCGTTCCGCCGAAAAGTGCGGTGCTTTTTAGATGAATTTACGGCTTCACATGATAAGCCGTTTTTTCGTTATTCTTCCAAAATCACTTTGCCAATATAGCCCAGATTACGATGCTGTTGGGTATAATCAATACCGTAGCCCACCACGAATTCATCGGGAATAGTAAAGCCCACCCAGTCCACCGGCACCTGCACTTCACGGCGTGATGGTTTGTCGAGCAAGGTACAAATCGCCAGGGATGCCGGTTCACGCAAATTCAAAATTTCGCGTACTTTTTCCAAGGTGTAACCTGTGTCTATAATATCTTCCACAATCAGAACGTCTTTGCCTTTGATGTCGCCGTCTAAATCTTTGCTGATACGCACGTCATGATTAGTGGTCATGCCGCTACCGTAGCTGGAGGTCGTCATAAATTCAATTTCTACCGGCAAATGCAGTTCGCGCACCAAATCCGCCATGAACATAAAGGAACCGCGCAATAAGCCTACCACAACCAAACGGCTGATATTTTTGTGTTGATAGAAGACGGTGATTTCTTTACCGAGTTCCCGGATACGGGAGCGGGCTTCTTGTTCGGAAATCAGAATATCAACGTGGTGTTTTTTCATTTAAGGTTACCTTTGGCAGATGAGGATGTCGCTATTCTAACAAAAAAAAGACTGAAGCTTAAACTTCAGTCTTTTCAAATACCCTAACGAATTTACTTTCTACTCTACCTGTTTGGAGTACTATGCAGACTTCCAATGACTACCGTTCATCTTCATTGCAATACTTAACAGATGTGGCTTATGTTAGCAGAGTTTTAATTGTTGTCAATAAGAATTATTATCATTTACAAAAAATATTTTAATTACCGGAAATTTTCATATTTTCCAAGAGAATAGAACCGGTCTGAATATTTGAACGATGTTCAATATCATCACCCACGGCAACAATATTGCGCAACATTTCAGGTAATTGACCGGCAATGGTGATTTCTGCCACCGGGTATTGAATCTCGCCGTTTTCCACCCAGAAGCCGGCTGCTCCGCGCGAATAATCGCCACTAACCGGATTAACGCCTTGCCCCATTACTTCCGTAACCAACAAACCGCGATTCATTTGACGTAAAAGTGCGGTCAGTTTTCCCGATGAATTTGCTTTCACCAACCAGTTATGAATGCCGCCCGCGTGCCCGTTGCTTTGCATGCCGAGTTTGCGACCGCTGTAACTGGTGAGCAAATAAGTCTGTAAAATGCCGTTGCGGATAATGTCCATATCCTGCGTTTTCACACCTTCGCTATCGAAAGGTGTTGAAGCAAGTTGCCCCATCAGGTGCGGTCTTTCCACAATCTCAAACCAATCCGGTAACACCTGTTTGTCTAAATGATCCAATAAAAAACTGGCTTTGCGATATAAACTGCCGCCACTGATTGCCGCCGTCAAATGGCTAATTAAGCCTGTCGCCACATCATTTAAGAATATGACCGGTGCTTGTTGGGTCGCGAGTTTTTGCGGTTGCAAACGGGCAATGGCTTTTTGCGCGGCATGTTCACCGACCCATTTCGGTTGCGCTAACTGTGTCATATCTCGCGCTACTGTGTATTCATAATCCCGTTCCAACTGCGTCTGATGTTCGGCAATCACCGAGCAGGAAAGGGAATAGCGACTGGATAAATAGCTTTGCAACATGCCGTAACTGTTGCCATAAACCCGTACGCCGGTATGGGCGTTGAAAGAAGCACCTTCGCTGTTGACGATACGCGCGTCATGTTCCAATGCGGCTCTTTCCGTTTCCAGCGCGAGTTGCATGGCGTGATCCACCTCTATTTCAGCGGCGTGATACAACGCTAAATCCGGCGCATCAAATGCCATCAGATCTTTATCTGCCAAGCCGGCACAATCGTCCGGTGAAGTATATTTGGCGATGGCTAGGGCGGCTTCGACGGTGCTTTTGATAGCATCCGGCGTTAAATCGGAGGTGGAGGCATTGCCTTTTTGTTGTCCCAGATAAACGGAAATGCCTAACGCGCCGTCATTGTTAAATTCAACATTTTCAATTTCCCGGAGGCGGGTAGAGACAGACAGCCCGCCGGATTTGGTGACGCCCACTTCGGCGGTGGCGCCTGCTTTTTGCGCGATTTCAATGGCAAGGCTTACGGCGTCGCGTAATTGTTGTTCCTGTTGGCGTAAAAGTGCGGTGGATTTTTCAAGTGTTTTTTGTTGCATTGTGGTTTTCCCGATTGTGAAATTTCGATAATTTTAGCTTATTTTTCTTTTTAAGGCGAACCACAGATTCTGTGCTAAAATGCTCCGCACTTTTAAGTAAGTAGAATGATCGGAAAAAACATGGCAAAGCATAAAAAAGAAGATTTTGACCGGCAGAATGAAGAACAGGAAGAAATCATTTGGGTCAGCAAGAGCGAAATCAAACGGGACGCGGAAGCATTAAAAAAATTGGGTGAAAAATTGGTTGAACTGACCAAAGTCAAATTAGATAAAATTCCATTGGAAGAATCCTTGCTGGAAGCAGTAAATTTGGCGCAGCGCCTGCAAAAAGAAGCGCGTCGCCGCCAGTTACAATATATCGGTAAATTATTGCGTAGTATGGACGTGGAACCGATTCAGGGCGCCTTGGCCAAACTGGAAAACAAACATTTGCAACAACAAGCCATGTTACACAAACTGGAATTGCTGCGTGACGAGCTTGTGGCAAAAGGCGATAGCGCATTAACGGATTTTTTAGCGGATTATCCCCATGCCGATCGGCAACATTTACGCACTTTGATTCGCGCCGCTAATAGGGAAAACGAACAAAATAAACCGGCAAAAGCCTATCGTGAAATTTTTCAGTATTTAAAAGAGATTGTGTTGGAAGATTAATGTCATCCAAATGAAAAGCCCCTTAACGCAGATAATCACTACCGCCGATAAGGCGATGACACTATCGAAGCTGGTAATTTTACCTTCTAAACCTAATGTTGCAGAAAGAATCGGGTTGATTTGACTACTGAAAACCCAGCTTAAGGCAATAAACACAAAAATGCCGAGGGTAATCCAGCGTTGTTTGGTCATTTCTACTTTTTCAAATTGTTGTTCAAAGTGAACGTGAAGTTTCGGTTTGAACACAATATAAAGCGTCCCGATCATAATTGGCATTAAGATAGTCATAATCGGCAAGCCATACCATAACCAATCGGCGAAGGTGAGGTGCAATTGGGTTGCCACGATGTTATTCGGTGGGCTGCCTACTAAGGTTCCCATACCGCCGACACTGGCGCTATAGGCGATTCCTAACAACACGAACAGATAAGTATTATGTTGCTCTTTGCGATCAAGACGACTTAATACGCCCATCGCCAGCGGCAACATCATGGCGGCGGTGGCGGTGTTACTTACCCACATGGATAAAAATGCGGTCACGGAGAACAAATAGATGACGGCAACAAATAAATTTCCTTTTGCCAATGTCATGATTTTATTTGCAATCATTTTATCCAATTGCTGAATATGTAATGCAGTGGCTAAGGCAAATCCGCCGAAAAATAAGAAAATATTCGGATCGGCGAAGGTGGCAAGGGCGGTACTTGTTTTTACGAGCCCCAAAAAAATCGCCATCAAAGGAACAATCAACGCCGTGATAGTAACGTGTAGGGCTTCCGTTAACCACAAAATGGCAACTAAAGCCAATAATGCCAACCCACTATTGGCGTTTCTGTCGAATGGCAGTGTGTTGAGTAAGATAAAAAATAGAATAACGGCAAGGATAAAGATAATTACACTCCTATTGATCTTACTTTGATTTTGAGTTGTTTCGCTCATAATTTTAATCCTGTAAAGAGAATCGAAGATCAACATATTGCTCGCAACAAATAATATGGCGGAAAGTTAGCACTTTGTTAATAAAAAGCAACGCATTTTTTATAGAATTGTGACCTTGCGCAAAAAAAAGTGCGGTGAAAATACCAAAAATTTTCACCGCACTTTTCAATGGAAAGCTAAATTTTATATTTAATCCTGCTCGAAATCTTCCAAATCCAAGGCTTCCTGCGACAGGATAATGCCGGTTAAATCAGCATAAACGAAATCTTCCGGGAAGAAGGTGACGCCGCCGAAATTCACCGGAATGTCGGTTTCGCCATGACTAGAATTGTCCGCGCCAACCGGAATCGGAGCCAACGCATGAATACCGATGTCGATATTTTCCAACTGTTGAATTTGACGTACCGCACCGTAAACGATAATGCCTTCCCACTGGTTGTCTGCCGCTAATTGGGCGAGTTCCGCATCAATTAACGCACGGCGCACCGCACCGCCGCCATCCACCAATAACACCCGACCTTCGCCGTTTTCTTCTAAAATTTCAGCAATCAGTCCGTTATTTTCAAAACATTTCACAGTGGTGACTTTACCGTGGAAGGAACTGAGTCCGCCAAAACTGGAGAAAATGGGCTCGACAACATCGACCTGGTCAAGATAAATATCGCAAAGTTCAGAAGTATCAATGTACATAAAAGATCCTATTTTTAAGATGAATACTGCGGGCTAGTATAGTCCGATTATCAGCCCGGAAGCAAGCCAAAACTAAATAGCCCGTTAATTAGCAACGCCAATAACGACATTTGCTCCAACATCGGACGCAGCGCCGTCGGTTCTTTGTGAGAGAGAACGAAGAAGGCGTGTTTCAATAATAACGGGTAAGTCAGCAAAAACACAAAACTCAACGGATGGCGTAAATTCATAGCGGTGAATAAGAAGTAAAACAGTGCGGCGACAGCAAGCAGAATGCAATGATAAATGCGCCCGTTGTGTGCGCCCAAGCGTACCACCAGGGTATTCTTGCCTGCTTTGCGATCCTGTTCAATGTCACGTAAGTTGTTGATGTTTAATACAGCGGTCGCTAATAAACCACTGGCGACGGCAGGCAACAGAATTTCCGCAGAAAACGTATGAACCTGTAAATAATAAGTGCCACCCACGCCCAATAAACCGAAGAAAATCAGCACGGAAATATCGCCTAAGCCCAAATAGCCGTAAGGTTTACTGCCTACGGTGTAAGTGATGGCGGCAATAATGGCGAGCACGCCGAGAACGGAAAAGGCGATTAAGTCGCTCAGATTTTGATATGCCGTGCCGATTAATATGGCGCCGCAAACAAAACTCAAGGCAATCATTAAATATAGCCCGTTTTTCAACTGAGCGGCGGAAATTGCGCCCTGCTGAATGCCGCGCAACGGACCGATACGCTCGGCGGTGTCGGAACCTTTTTGGTGATCGCCGTAATCATTAGCGAAGTTGGAGAGAATTTGCAGAAATAAAGTGGTTAGCAAACATAAAACGGTCACGCCCCAATGAAAACTGCCCGCCCAATAAGCCAGCGCCGAACCCGTTAAAATGGTTGCTAAGGCTAATGGCAAGGTTTTCGGACGTGCCGTTTCAATCCACATTTTTATTGTATTTTTTGTCATAATTTCCACATTCACAACAGGACATCGCAATGTTAAAAAACGTTACTTTTTTTCACCGCACTTTTCGCTAAAATAGTGCGCTATTCTACAAGGTTATTTTGCAGATTTTAACTGTTTTAAGGAAAATATGTCCGATTCTCTTACATTGCAGCCCGTTGCTATCATTCACACGCCTTACAAAGGAAAATTTTCCGTGCCGCGCCAACCGAATTTGGTGCAGGACGGCACGGGGATCATTGAGTTATTGCCGCCTTTCAATCAGGCGGAATCTGTGCGCGGTTTGGAACAATTCAGCCATCTCTGGCTGATTTTTCAGTTCGATCAAATCCCGCAGGGCAAATGGCATCCCACCGTGCGCCCGCCACGTTTAGGCGGCAACCAACGTGTCGGCGTATTCGCCTCCCGCGCCACTCACCGCCCGAACCCCATCGGTTTATCTAAAGTGGCATTGCGACAAATTGAATGCAAAAACGGCAAAGTCTTATTACATCTTGGTTCCGTAGATTTGGTGGACGGCACGCCGATTCTCGACATCAAACCTTATCTGGCTTACGCCGACAGCGAACCTGATGCCATTTCCGGCTTCGCCCAAAGCCAACCGACCCCGCCGCTAAAAGTGGAATTCACACCAGAAGCGGAAAGTGCGGTCAAAAAACACAGTAAAAATCGACCGCACTTACAACGCTTCATCACCGAAGTCATCCAACAAGACCCCCGCCCAGCCTACCAACAAGGCAAAACCACTGAGCGCATTTACGGCGTTTCATTGTATGAATTTAATGTGCGTTGGCGGATCAAGGCGGGGTGTGTGGATGTGGCGGAGGTGATGAGTTTGTCTGTTTTATTGAGCTTGCCGATGAAATCTGCTGTTATTACGGACAAAGAACAGGAATTGTTAGACATGGTACGTTATCGCTTAGCTAATCCACAGAAAGGAATTAAGGTGCGCTTAGATGAACTATGAATTAGAGTTTGATCTTAGAGCTTTGAAAGCGTGGTATAAATTAGATGAAAAGTTCGTCATCAATTTAAGAAAAAACTGGCAGAAATTCTTATTCACCTGAAAGTCCTGGAAATCGTTTAAGTGAGTTTCCAAATTGTTACAAGATTAAATTGCAAAAACTAGGGTATCACTTGATTTATCAAGTTCAACATCAGCGAATAGTTGTTTTTGTTATTTCTATAGGCGAGCGGGAACGGGAGGAATGCTAAATGAAAGAAAGAATTTAACGAAAGACTTTGCATAAAAGGGAGAAGACTCTCCCTTTTATTACATTATATCTATAATGGATTAATTACTCAGTTCCTCAGCAATTTCCTCCGCCTGCTTCAACACAAATTCCACCGCTTCCTCCGCTTTATCGGGCGGGTATTTGTATTTTTGCAGCGCACGGCGCACAAGCAAGCGAATTCTTGCCCGCACGGCTTCTTTATGTTGCCAATCAATGCTCACCGATTTTCGCAGAATATCGGTAATTTCTTTGGCGAGTGCAGAAAGGGTTTCGTCTGCCATCAATTCTCTTGCGCTATCGTTTTGGGCGAGGGCATCGTAAAGCCAATAAAAGACGCATTCGGCAATGCATCGCGCAAATGGCGAGCATAGCCTGCTTGGAATTTGCCCTTGTGCAGTTTTGGCGTAAAATCATATGTTGCAACCACGCGAAGTTGGCGTTGCCTTTGGGCGGTGTGCCGTATGCCCAGCGTGGGTCGTCGGCAAGGCTTTCGCTCCACCAGTCGCTGATGTTAAACGGTGGGTTCGCCATAATGAAATCCATCTTTTTATCCAGATGTTGCGGCTGGGCGAAGCTGTCGGCGTTGTGTTTGCCAAAGTCGTAATCAATGCCGCGGATTGCCATATTCATCGCAGCGAGTTTCCACGTTGTGGGGTTAAATTCCTGCCCGTAAATGGAGGCTTGGTTGATATTGCCTTGGTGAGCAGTGATAAAACGTTCCGTTTGCACGAAAAAGCCGCCACTGCCTATTGCGGGGTCATACACGCGCCCTTTGTAGGGTTCGAGCATTTCTACAATCAGGGAAACGATGGATTTTGGCGTGAAATATTGCCCGCTGCGTTTGCCCTCGGCTTGGGCGAATCTGCCCAGGAAGTATTCGTAAACGTGTCCGAGAATGTCTTTTGCCCCTAAATGCACAGGTTCGCCGTTGTAGCTTGGGGCGGTGAAGTTGGTGTCGGAGAACAGCATAATCAGCCCGCGTAGGGTGTCTTCATTCACCGCATAGCCGCTAATGCGTTGTAATACGCCTTTGAGTTTCTCGTTGTCTTTTTCGATGGCGTCAAAAGCATCATCAATCAAACGCGCGACGCCTACAAACTTTCCACCCCAAGGCAATTCCGCCCCTGTGTTTAAGATAGAGACTTCCTGCAAGGCTTGCCAACGGGCGGAGGCGGGAACCCAAAACACGTTGTCGGCGGTGTAGTAGTCGCGGTTTTCCAGTTCAAAATCTAAGGCTTCTTGATATTCTTCATCGGAGTTGTAAAAAGTGCGGTCAAGATAAAGGGGATTTTCAGGATTAGAAAGCTCGACACGGATTTTGTCTTGCTGTGCGGTGAAGCTGTCGGAGATGTATTTTAAGAAGATTAAGCCAAGCACAATGTGTTTGTAGTTGGCGGCGTCGAGTTGCTGGCGGAGACGGTCGGCGGAAGACCAAAGTTTTTCGTCGAGGTCGTTTAGGAAGGCTTGTTGTGTGGCTGAATTTTCAACATAATCTTGGTGGCTTCTGCATAAAATTTGTCCTTTGTAAAGTGAGTAAATAAAAAAATATACCTATTTTATAGGAATTGTGCATGTTTAAAAGATAAGCGTGAGAGATTTTTTAATTATATTTCTACTTAAAATTGCAATGAAAAATCACCGCACTTTTCACTCACTCAAGCCCTCCAAAATCGAGCATTCCGGGCAGTCGTTACCTTGGCAGTTGTCGTGCCAACGTTGCAGTTCGGTGACCATTTTTTGTAACGCCTGTATTTGGTCGTTTAAGGTTTCAATGTGTTGCGCGGTGAGTTTTTTCACTTCGCGGCTGTTGCGTTGCGGGTTGTCTTGTAATTGCAACAGTTGGGCGATTTGTTGCAGGGAAAAGCCCACGTCTCGCGAGTGGCGGATAAAATGCAGGCGTTTTAAATCGCTTTCTTCATAATGCCGATAACCGGCGAGAGTTCTTGCGCCGGGGTTTAATAAACCGAGTTTTTCGTAATCGCGGATTTGTTTGGCGGATAAACCGGTGAGTTTGGCTGCTTGACTGATATTCATAAAAAATTGTTTGACCTTAACCTGACGTTAAGGTTTATAGTATTCCTACCGACAAAGATCGGCAAGGTTTAACTTATTCTTGAAGGAGCAAATTATGCAAAACGTAACATTAAAAATCGACGGAATGACTTGTGGCGGCTGTGTGAAAAGCGTGACCCGCGTGTTGACCGAGCTGGACGGCGTGGTACAAGCGGAGGTGAGTTTGGAAAAAGCACAGGCGGTGATCAGTTTTGATGAAAGTAAAGTGCAGCCTGCGGCATTGGTTGAAGCGGTGGAAGACGCGGGATTCGATGCGCAGGTGGCGTAAGTTTGATTGAGGGTGCGAGGCACGCCATCAATACGTTGTAAAAACATGTTTAAAAACGACCGCACTTTGCGAGAAAAGAGGATGTTATGCAAAAAGTATCTCTTCAAATTGGCGGAATGACGTGTCAGTCTTGCGCCAGCCGTATTGAAAAAGTATTGAATAAAAAGGATTTTGTGCAGCAGGCAGGCGTGAATTTTGCCAGCGAAGAGGCGCAGGTGACTTTCGATGAAAAGCAAACTTCCGTTGAGCAACTTATCCAAATTGTTCAAAAAACCGGTTTCAGCGCGCAGTTAAAACCGGCGCAGGCGGATTTGCCGCAAGAGCATAAAATCTCTTGGCGTTTGATTTTATTATGGCTGATTAATGTGCCGTTTTTAATCGGTATGCTGGGCATGATGATCGGGCGCCATGATTGGATGTCGCCGCCTCTATGGCAAATGGTGCTCGCCACGATTGTGCAATTTGGCTTGGCAATCCCTTTTTATCGCAGTGCTTGGGGCAGTATTAAAGGCGGTTTGGCGAATATGGACGTGTTGGTCAGCCTCGGCACGCTCACCATCTATTTTTATTCGGTATTTATGCTGTTTTATGCGCCGCATATAGGGCATGAACACGGCTCGGCAAATATTTATTTTGAAGCTGCCGTGATGGTGTTGGGCTTTGTGAGTTTAGGAAAATTCCTGGAAGACCGTACTAAAAAGCACAGCTTGAATAGCCTCGGTTTGTTGTTGCAACTGACACCGAAACAAGTAAGCGTGCAACGTAACGGGCAATGGCAAACCGTGCCGTTGAATCAGATCCAAGTGGGCGAGCTGTTACGCGCCAATCAGGGCGAGCGCATTGCGGCGGACGGTTTGGTAGAAGACGGTTCGGGCTGGTGTGATGAAAGCCATTTAACCGGTGAATCCGTTCCTGAAATGAAGAATCTGGGCAGCAAAGTGTTGGCGGGCGCGATGGTGGCGGATGGTAGTCTGGTTTATCGCACGCAACAACTGGGTAGCCAAACCCTGCTGGGCGACATGATGAACGCTTTGTCGGAAGCGCAGGGCAGTAAAGCGCCTATCGCCCGTTTTGCCGATAAAGTGGCGGTGGTGTTCGTGCCGACGGTGATTGGCATTGCGTTAGTGACTTTTTTGCTCACATGGTGGATTCGGCAAGATGTGGTCATGGCGTTAATTCACGGCGTTGCCGTGTTGGTGATTGCCTGTCCTTGCGCGTTGGGTTTGGCAACGCCGGCGGCGATTATGGTCGGCATGGGCAAAGCGGTGAAACAGGGTATTTGGTTTAAAGATGCCGCCGCGATGGAGGAATCCGCCCATGTGAATGCTGTGGTGTTGGACAAAACCGGCACGCTAACGGAAGGCAAACCACAAGTGGTGGCGTTTTGGCAGGCAAAAAGTGCGGTCAATTCCGAAGATGAAATTTATGCGTTGGTAGCAGCCATTGAACAAAACGCCACGCACCCGTTAGCGAAAGCGATTGTGCAGGCAGCGATGGCGAAAAATGTCGTTTTGCCTGCCGTGCAACATATTCAAACAGACGTCGGACAGGGCATTCAAGGTGAAGTGGAAAATGTCGGCACGGTGAAAGTGGGTAAGCCTTCATATTGTGGTTTAACGCTGCCGGAGGGGCTTGATCCTGTATGGAATATTGCCAGTATTGTGGCGGTTACGCTGAATGACGAGCCTATCGCCGCCTTTGCTTTGGCGGACGCCTTAAAACCGGACAGTCAAAAAGCGATTAACCGTTTGCAGGCGCACGATATTGAGGTGTATATCATGAGTGGCGATAATCCCAATGTGGTGCAATACATCGCCGATCAACTGGGCATTAAAAACGCGCAGGGCAATATGTCGCCAAGAGATAAAGCGGGCGCGGTTAAAGCGCTGCAAGAGCAGGGCAAAGTGGTCGCCATGGCAGGCGATGGCGTGAACGACGCACCGGCATTGACGGCGGCGAATGTCAGTTTTGCTATGCGTGACGGTGCCGATGTGGCGCAACACAGCGCTTCGGCAACCTTAATGCAACATTCGGTGAATCAATTAGTGGATGCCTTGCTGATTTCTCGCGCGACCCTGAAAAACATTAAGCAAAATCTCTTTTTCGCCTTTATTTATAATGTGTTGGGGATTCCGCTGGCGGCGTTCGGGTTACTTAGCCCGGTAATTGCGGGGGCGGCGATGGCGCTAAGTTCCATTTCCGTGTTAAGCAATGCGTTACGTTTGAAAAAAGTGAAAATTGAATAGCTTAGCCAATATTCAACTTGAGGATCTTCGGGCATAATAAGCGACATTTTATATCTTAATAAGAAGAATAACATGTTGAATAAAATCGATTTATGGCTCATGAATCATCAGCCCGATCCTCAGTTGAAAGGAATCAAACGATTTTTTGTCGAATTCTGGTTTTTCGGTTTAAAAGAAGCCAGAGCCTGCCTGTTTGCCGGCGTGTTTTTTATCGCCATGTTTATTATGCCGAAAAACGGCATCGCCGGCATTCCACGCTATGATTTATTGCTGATTTTTGCTTTAGTCGTGCAATATTTGATGTTTCGATTCAAACTGGAAACACGCGATGAAATCAAATCCATCACCCTGTTTCACTTGGTGGGTTTTGCGTTGGAATTGTTTAAAACCTCCTCTTCCATTCAATCCTGGGCGTATCCCGATTTCGCTTACAGCAAAATCTTCGGCGTGCCTTTATTCACCGGGTTTATGTATGCCGCGGTGGGCAGTTATATTATTCAGGCGTGGCGTTTATTCGGGTTGAAAATTCAAAGCCACCCGCCGTATTTTTTATCTACGCTCACCGCCATTCTGATTTACCTGAATTTTTTCACCCATCATTATATCGGCGATTACCGCTGGTATCTGGCGGCTTTCGCACTTGGGCTTTACGCCCGCACCACGGTCTATTTCACGCCTTACGACAAACCGCGTCGCATGCCGTTATTGCTATCCTTCATGTTGATTGGTTTCTTCATTTGGCTGGCGGAAAATATCGGCACGCTTATCGGCATTTGGCGTTACCCCAATCAAATCGGCGCGTGGTCGTTAGTGCATGCCAGCAAGTGGAGTGCCTGGGCGTTGTTGGTGGTAATGACATTCACCATCGTGGCGAACCTCAAACACATTAAACAAACGATTCGGGTGTCGAGGGATTAGGTGGAAAAAGTGCGGTCAAAAAACACAATGAATTTTAACCGCACTTTGACATATTAAACGACGCGCCGAGTGAACATTGGCATTATGATTTATTTTGGTATAAAATTTTATACATTATGAGTAGGCAACAAATAGAACGGAAACCAATTCATTGGATTGGCTCTAGCTTAGAGGATGTTAAGGCGTTTCCGGATAATATAAAACGGGAATTAGGTTTCGATCTTGACCTCGTACAACAGGGGTTATCGCCTCGGGATTTTAAGGCAATGCAGAACCTGGGTTCCGGTGTAATGGAAATTCGAGTGAGGGATATTTCAGGGGCATATCGTTTGGTTTACATTGCCAAATTAAAGAAAGCGATTTATTGTTTGCATGCCTTTCAAAAGAAAACACAAAAAACATCTTCACAAGATCTTGCCGTAATTAAAGCGCGTTATGCTGCGTTAAAGGAGTTAGACGATGAATAATATTGATACAAAAATTCGCCACACAACAAAAGGCGATGGTAATGTGTTTGCTGATTTAGGTTTTTCTCAACAGGAAGCGGAGAGATTAAAATCGGCAAGTCAGCAATTAATTGAGAACAAACTTCTTTTACTTAATGTGATGAGTGATTGGATTGCCGATAATAACCTTAAACAAGCGGAAGCAGCTGCCATTTTGGGAGTGAGTCGTCCGCGAGTTTCCGATATGGTGAACAAAAAATTAGAGAAATTTACGTTGGATACCTTGGTGTCTTTTGTTGCTAAAACAGGACGAATGGTGCAGCTACAGCTGGTATAAAGCGTTTTACGTAAGAAAAAGTGCGGTTAAAATCCATTGTGTTTTTTAACCGCACTTTTTTATTAGTTGGAATAAATCAATTCCGGGGATTGGTTGTCGTTGATGACGTTTTCGTTGACCACGACTTTTTTCAAGCCTTCCAAGGATGGCAAGTCGTACATGGTGTCAAGCAAGACGCCTTCGATGATGGAACGTAAGCCGCGGGCGCCGGTTTTGCGGGCAAGGGCTTTTTTCGCCATTGCGGTTAGGGCTTCGTTGGTGAATTCCAATGCCACCTCTTCTAAACCGAACAATGCCTGATATTGCTTGCACAGGGCATTTTTCGGTTCGGTGAGAATACGTACCAAGGCTTCTTCGTCCAATTCGCTTAATGGCGCCACCACCGGCAAACGTCCGATAAATTCCGGGATTAAGCCGTATTTCATTAAATCGTCCGGTTCCACCTGTTTGAATAAGTCGGTCAGTGTCGCTTTGTCTTTTTCGCTCTTGATTTCGGCGCCGAAACCGATGGCGGTGGCGACGCTGGTGCGTTTTTCGATGACTTTATCCAAGCCCGCAAACGCACCGCCGCAAATGAATAGGATTTTGGAGGTGTCGATGCGTAACATTTCCTGTTGCGGGTGTTTGCGTCCGCCTTGTGGCGGAATGGAGGCGATGGTGCCTTCGATGAGTTTTAATAAGGCTTGTTGTACGCCTTCGCCGGAGACATCACGGGTAATGGACGGATTTTCCGATTTGCGGGTGATTTTGTCGATTTCGTCGATGTAGATAATGCCTTGTTCCGCGCGTTCAATGTCGTAATCGCAGTTTTGTAGCAATTTCTGCAACACGTTTTCCACGTCTTCACCTACATAACCGGCTTCCGTTAAGGTAGTGGCGTCCGCCATGGCGAAAGGCACGTTCAACATACGCGCCATGGTTTCTGCCAATAAGGTTTTGCCGCTACCGGTCGGGCCGATAAGCAAAATGTTGCTTTTACCGAGTTCCACATCGTTCGTCTGATGTTTGGTGCGTAGGCGTTTGTAGTGGTTATACACCGCCACCGCCAGCACTTTTTGGGCATAATCCTGACCGATGACATAATCGTCCAAATGGGCTCGGATTTGGTGGGGCGTCGGTAATTCCTGTTGCTCTTTTGCGCTTTCAGCTTCCGCTTCTTCGCCATGTTCTTCGTTGAGCAGCATATCGTGGCACAGTTCGATACATTCGTTACAAATGTAACCGGAAGTGCCGGCGATAAGTTTATTCACTTCGTCTTGTTCTTTGCCGCAGAAAGAACAGTGTAATTCTTGATCTTTTGCCATTTTTGTCTCTTAGCGTTTGCTGAACACTTCGTCAATTAAGCCGTAATTTTTGGCTTCCTGCGCCGACATAAAATTGTCGCGGTCGGTATCTTTTTCGATGGTTTCAATGGGTTGTCCGGTGTGGAACGCCAGGCGTTCGTTAAGAGTGCTTTTGATTTTCAGAATTTCTTGCGCGTGAATCTGAATATCCGATGCCTGACCACGGAAACCGCCGAGTGGTTGATGAATCATCACGCGGGCATGCGGTAATGCGCCGCGTTTGCCCGCTGCGCCGCCGGCTAATAAAAATGCACCCATGGAACAGGCTTGACCGATACACAGGGTGCGAACATCCGGTTTAATAAATTGCATGGTGTCGTAAATCGCCATGCCGGCAGTGACGGAGCCGCCCGGGGAGTTGATGTATAGGTTGATGTCTTTATCGGGATCTTCCGATTCTAAGAAAAGCAGTTGCGCCACAATCAGGTTTGCCATGTTGTCTTCCACTTCGCCGCTGAGAAAAATCACGCGGTCTTTCAGCAGGCGGGAATAAATGTCATAGGCGCGTTCACCGCGGGAGGTTTGGTCAACGACCATAGGAATTAGACTCATATGCTCCTCAATTTCGTCATAATGGGGTGAAAAGTGCGGTCAGAAAAAACGGTGTTTTTGGTGCCGGGTAAGCCGACGATGCCGCAGAGGCGAATTCACTTCGCAAAAAACGGCGGCTATTTTACCTGAAAAATTGCCTTTGCTGAATTGCTATTCCGCGAAAAATCAAAAGTGCCGACATTCGTTCGGAAAAATGACCGCACTTTTGAGCGCGACAAATGAATCTTTTCTGTTGCTAAGGCTATTTTTTCGCCGGATCTTCCTTCAGCGAGTTGTAATCCACCAGCGCCCGCCAGTTAAACACTTTAATCGGTTGCGGTTTCGGATTGAAAAAATCGTCCTGGCTCAAATGGGTTTCTTTGATGCCGAGCCATTGGGCAAAGCCGTTAATAAAATTAAAGGCGCTTTGCGGGTTTTTAATGACGGTTCTTTTGGTATCGTCGCTGGAAAAACGAATAAAGGGCACGGCATAACTTTGTTTGTATTCTTTATTGTTTAACATGGACAGATTTTTGCCTTCGCCCAAATGCGCCAAGCCGTGATCGGAAAAATAAATCACCGAATAACTTTGATTTTGCGCTTTCAGAATCTGATTAATTTCCGACAATAAGGTATCCGTTTGTTTTAAGGTATCCAAATAACAGGACATTTCACGGCTGACTAAATGGAATTTCGGTTCTTCGCCATTTAAGTGGGCGCAAAATGTCGGGTGGGAGCCGATTAAATGCAACACGATTAATTTGGTTTGATCTTTGTCTTTATTTAATAGCTGTTTTAATGGTTCCAATAATGCCGTGTCCGGCGTATTGCCCGAATCGTAGCCGCCTTTTTTGGTGAAAAAGGATTCGTCCGCTTGAATGCCGATGCGCGATGCCATGGTGTCCCATTCGCCCACTTTGCCTTGGTTGGACAGCCAGTAGGTTTTGTAGTGCGCCAATTTGGCGAGGGAGATGATGTTGTCGGTGTAAACCGTTTCTTCATTATTGTTGGTGGAACGATAAAGAGTGCGTTGTAAAGAAGGCTGAGTGTTCGGGCCCGCCGCCACATACAGATTAAAAATCAAGCCGTTCACTTGCTCTAAAAACGGCGTGGTTTTTTGCGGATAACCGTATAACGAGGTGTAATCCCGTCGCATACTCTCCCCGATAATTAACACGTAATTTTGGTATTTCGGTTCGACGTAAACAATATCCCATTCCGGGGTTTTGGTTAGGGCGTCATTTAATAAATCGCGTTGGGTTAAATACGTGTTGTTCACCTTCACCGCGTTGGAAATAAAACTGACCGGGTAAAAATCCGACGCTTTAATAAATTCGGCGGTGGTAAAGGGTTGTGTTTTATCCGTGTGGTTGATGAGTTTGTTGACGGGAGTATATAAACTCAGAACAACGGCGGCTAAATAAAGGCAATAGTAAGCCGGTTGATATTTTTTATTGCTATGGATATGGCGATTAATCACCAATAATGCGATGAATAAAACGACATAAAGTGCGGTGAAAAAATAAATTGAAATGGGCATGGCGCGAAAAAAGCCCAAAGTTTCGCTGAAATTCGTTTCATAAACGGAGGCAATCACGCCGATGGAGACCAGCCCGTATAATATGCCTGACGGCACATAGCCGAAGGAAATGGCAAAAATAAAAACAAAAGCGACCAGAAATAAGCGGTTGCTGTGCTTTTTGAACGTGAAAAGCAGGATGCCCAAGCCCAAAATGCTCAGAATGTGATTGGCATAATTATCTAAAATGCCGAGGGCAATATGTGACAGAAAGGCGAATAACAGTAACAATAGAAAGAAGGATATATCATTGTAAAGAAAAGAGAATTTTTTTGATTGAAACATTGTTATTACCGTCATGTGTTTTTCATTAAGGCAAAATTTTAGTCTCTTTGTTACTTAAATTGAAGTATTTTCATAGCAATACATGAGGTTATCACCGTTCCTTATGAGAATTACGATTTTTTATTTGCATTTAGAGGCATTAATTTTAATAATGTGGTTGTTTTTTGAAAAATGTATTCCGACTGTAGCAATAAGTAAATTTGTTTTTCAACTCGGATTAAAGGAAGTTTTATGAAAATTCAGCAGGTTATAAAAGAGAATCGCTTGGAATTGTTGTTTCAGCAGGGTTCTTTCGGTATTGAAAAAGAAAGCCAACGCGTGCATGCGGACGGTTCCGTTGTGGTAAGCGCACACCCGAAATGTTTTGGCAGCCGTTCTTACCACCCTTATATCCAAACGGATTTCGCCGAAAGCCAGCTTGAATTAATTACCCCGCCGAATAAAAAAATTGAAGACACTTTACGTTGGTTATCCGCCATTCATGAAGTAGTGTTGCGCACCATGCTGCAAGATGAATACGTGTTTCCGTTAAGTATGCCGGCAGGGTTGCCGCCGGAAGATCAAATCAAAGTAGCGCAATTGGAGAATCCGGCAGATGTGGCATATCGTGAGCATTTGGTGCAATCCTACGGCAAAAGCAAACAAATGGTGAGCGGTGTTCACTATAATTTCCAACTGGATCCCGCTCTAATCCGGCAGCTTTTTAACGGGCAAAATGAATACCAAAGTGCGGTGGATTTTCAGAATGATTTGTATCTGAAAGTTGCCCGAAATTTCCTGCGTTATCAATGGATTCTCGTTTATTTACTGGCGGCGACGCCGACCGTTGACGCTAATTATTTCCGCGGCGGCACGCCATTAAAACCGGGACAATATGTGCGTAGTCTGCGTTCCAGCCAATATGGCTATGTGAATGATCCGAGAGTCAAAATTTCTTACGACAGCTTGAAGGATTATGTCAATACTTTGGAACACGCAGTGAATAGCGGTCAATTAATCGCGGAAAAAGAGTTTTATTCCAATGTCCGTTTACGTGGCGCGAAGCACGCCCGCGAGCTGCTGCAAAACGGCATTCAGTATTTGGAATTTCGCCTGTTCGATTTGAATCCGTTCGAGCCTTATGGTATTGCGCTAAACGATGCGAAATTCGTTCACTATTTTATTTTGCTTATGGCGTGGTTGGACGAAGAATCCACCGAAAGTGCGGTGGATTTAGGCAAAGAAAAATTAGCGCAGGTGGCGTGGGAAAATCCGTTGTCGCCGACCGCCTTTCAATCGGAAGGAGAGCGTGTGTTGCAGCAATTGCTAGCCATGTTGACGGAAATTCATGCCGGCGCGGAAATCGCGACGATCGTAAAAGAGAAATTGGCACAATTTGCGGATCCGACACTTACTCTTGGCGCGCGTTTGGTTAATGCTATTGAGCAACATGGCGGTTATCAAAAATTGGGTGCGGAACTGGCGATTCGTTACAAACAGCAGGCATTTGAGCGTTTTTACGCTTTGTCCGCTTTTGATAATATGGAGCTTTCCACTCAAGCTCTGATGTTCGATGCGATTCAAAAAGGGCTGAAAATTGAAATTCTGGATGAGCGGGATCAATTCCTCAGCCTGCAATTCGGCGATCATTTGGAATATGTGAAAAACGGCAACATGACTTCCCACGACAGCTACATTTCGCCACTGATCATGGAAAATAAAGTGGTGACCAAAAAAGTGTTGGCGAAAGCCGGGTTTAACGTGCCGCAAAGTGTAGAATTCACCAGTGTGGAACAGGCGGTTGCCAATTACGCCTTATTTGCCGGTCGTGCCGTGGTGATTAAACCGAAATCCACCAATTACGGCTTAGGTATCAGCATTTTCCAACAAGGTGTACATGATCGGGAAGATTTTGCCAAAGCCATTGAAATCGCTTTTCGTGAAGATAAAGAAGTGATGGTGGAAGATTATTTAACCGGCACCGAATACCGTTTCTTTGTGCTGGGCGATGAAACCCTGGCGGTGTTATTGCGCGTGCCGGCGAATGTTATCGGCGACGGCGTGCATACGGTGGCGGAATTGGTGGCGCAGAAAAACGATCATCCGTTGCGTGGCGGCGGTAGCCGTACGCCGTTGAAGAAAATCGCTTTGGGCGATATTGAGCGGTTACAGTTGAAAGAACAGGGTTTGGCGGTGGACAGTGTGCCGGTAAAAGATCAGCTGGTGCAGTTACGCGCCAATTCCAATATCAGCACCGGCGGCGATTCCATCGATATGACAGATCAAATGCACCCAAGCTATAAGGAACTCGCGGTGGGCATTACCAAAGCCATGGGCGCGGCAGTGTGCGGCGTGGATTTAATTATTCCTGATTTAACCAAACCCGCCGAACCGAACTTACAATCCTGGGGTGTGATTGAAGCCAATTTCAACCCGATGATGATGATGCACATTTTCCCTTACGCCGGACAATCCCGCAGAGTGACACAAAACGTGTTGAAGATGTTATTTCCTGAGTTGAAGTAATTTTCTATTAACATAAAAATAAAGAGCGAATTCAGAGATTCGTCTTTGATTTTTTATTTTGCTAGTGCGCACAAAGGCGCTTTAGATTATAATCGTGCAAATTTTTGCGTCACTTTTATAGGATACATTTCAATGGTAATGGAAAAACTGCACGGAGCTTCAAATAACTGGGCTTCCAAGTTTCTTTTTGGTTTTATTACGGTCACTTTCGTTATTAGTTCTATGGCAGGCTATCTTTACTCCAGAATTGATAGTTCGGCAGCGAAAGTGAACGGCGAAGAAATTTCACAGCAAGCTTTTCAAAATCAATACAATATCGCCTCTCAAAATCTTAGCCCGCAAGAAGCGGATTCTCCGACTGTCGTTGCCAATTTAAAAAGACAGGTTCTATCTTCCCTGATTGATCAGGAATTACTGCGCCAATATGTTAAAGACCTCAAATTAGGCGTCAGCGATGAGCGTATTAAGCAGGAAATCGTCACCACACCGAGCTTCCAAAATAACGGCAAATTTGACAATGTGTTATATCAGCAGTTGTTGCAAAGCAACGGTATCAGCGCCGAAACCTATGCCGGTTATGTGCGCGAAGCCTTGCATTTGGAGCAATTGCAAAGCGGTTTAGGTATTACCGCGTTCACCGTGCCGGTGCAGCAGGAAGCCTTGACAAAACTTTTCTTTCAACGTCGTGATGTGCGTTTAGCAACACTGTCTTTAGCGGACGAAATTGCCAAACAAACGGTCAGTGCCGAAGAAATTCAAGCTTACTATGACGCCCATAAGGCAGATTTTACCCTGCCGGAATCGGTGAAAGTGCAATATCTTGATTTGTCCGGCGCCAATATGGAGAAAAACATCAATATTAGCAATGTGGAAATTGCGCAATATTATCAGGACAATAAATCCCAATTCATGACTCAAGGGCAACAACGTCTCGCGCATATTGAAGTGAAAACCGAGCAACAGGCACAGGATTTATATCAACAACTGCAAAACGGCGCGGACTTTGCCACTTTAGCGAAGAACCATTCCATTGACCCGATTAGTGCGGAAAAAGGCGGAGATTTAAGTTGGGTAAGTGCGGGTGAATTTCCGAAAGTTTTTGAAGACGCCGCGAATGCCTTGGATGTGGGTAAGTTCAGTCAGCCGGTTAAATTAGATAATAGCTACCACATTATTTTAGTGGAAGAGCGTAAAGATTCGGCGGTGTTGCCGTTGGAGCGCGTGAGGCCTCAAATTGTTGCGCAAATTCGTCAAAATTTAGTGAATAACCAGTTCTTTTCCGTTGAAAAACGCGTGGCAGAAAAAGCCTTTGAAGATTCTTCCTCTTTGAACGCGGCGGCGGAAGCCGGTGGCGTGAAAGTACAGGAAACGGGGTATTTCTCACGTAAAGATATTCCGGCAGCGTTAAATTACCCAAATGTAGTTTCGGCGATTTTTGATTCCGATATTTCTCAGGGCGGTAGCAATTCCGAACCGATGAGCATCGGCGATCAGCATTCGGTTGTTATTCGTGTGTTAGAGCATAAAGCGGAAAGCGTGAAAAGTTTAGACGAAGCGAAAAATGACATTACCGCCCGTCTTAAACGCCAAAAGGCGGAAGCGGTGGTGTTAGCCGAAGCCAACAAGTTAGTGCAGGAATTAACGGCGGGTAAAACCGTGGATAGCCTGAAATTCGGTGCGACACAAAGCTTGGTATTCGCAGAAAATAACGATCCGATGTTGTACAATGCCGTGTTTGCGATGCCGAAACCGACGGAAGGAAAAGCGGTTTACCAAGCAACCAAAGAAACAAAAGGCGACATTGTTGTGATTGCCTTAGATAAGGTTGTTGACGGCGCACTAAGCGAACAGGAGCAACAACAATTTGCCGTGCAACTGGCGCGTGCCGATCAGATTGCGTTGCAGAATAATCTGTTGAATGCGTTACGCGCCAAAGCCAAAATTGAAATAAACGATTCGGTGGTGAATCAGGAGCAATAATTGCACATAATGCCTATGACACATAGGCATTATTTTTGTCTGCAATACACTGTTCACTAAAAGTATTTTTATTTACAATTCCGCGAGTTAATTTTTCGCGTCTAACCATCCAGCAAAAAATAAGGAGACATACGATGAAATTAGTAGAAGTTAAACATCCGTTAGTAAAGCATAAACTAGGTTTAATGCGGGCCGCCGATATTGATACCAAGAAATTTCGTGAATTGGCGATGGAAGTGGGCAGCTTGTTGACCTATGAAGCCACCTCGGATTTAGAAACGGAAAAAGTGATTATTGATGGTTGGTGCGGTCCGGTAGAAATCGATCGTATTAAAGGCAAGAAAGTGACCGTGGTGCCGATTTTGCGTGCCGGTCTTGGCATGATGGACGGCGTGTTGGAGCACGTGCCGAGTGCGCGTATCAGCGTAGTGGGGATGTACCGTAATGAAGAAACGTTAGAGCCGGTGCCGTACTTTCAAAAACTTGCCAGTGATTTAGATGAACGCTTGGCAATCGTGGTGGATCCGATGTTGGCAACGGGCGGTTCCATGATTGCTACCATTGATTTACTTAAACAAAAAGGTTGCCAACATATTAAAGTATTGGTTTTGGTGGCGGCGCCGGAAGGGCTTGCCGCATTGGAAAAAGCCCATCCGGATGTTGAGTTATATACGGCTTCTATTGACGATCACTTAAATGAAAACGGCTACATCATTCCGGGTTTAGGTGACGCGGGCGACAAGATTTTCGGTACGAAATAAACCTGATTTTATACCGAATCAAAGACGGGTTTTTATCCGCCTCTTTCGCGGGCGAAAGAAAGTCAAAAACACTTGAAAAAACGACCGCACTTAAGTTAATTCAGACAGAGAGTTGAAACTTATATGACAACAGCAACACAATTAGACGCATCACAAGTGCGTCAAAGCGTCGGCAAGCAAGCGTTTGTCGGTTTACAAATGTTATTCGTCGCGTTTGGCGCATTGGTTTTAGTGCCTTTAATTACCGGTCTTGATGCCAATACGGCGTTGCTTACCGCCGGTATCGGAACCTTACTCTTCCAACTTTGCACCGGAAAACAGGTGCCGATTTTCCTGGCATCCTCCTTTGCCTTTATTGCACCGATTCAATATGGCGTCGCCACTTGGGGTATTCCTGCTACCATGGGCGGTTTGGCGTGCGCCGGTTTGGTTTATGTGGCGTTAAGCGCACTGGTGAAACTGCGCGGCGTGGCGGCGTTGGAGCGCATTTTCCCGCCGGTGGTGGTCGGTCCGGTGATTATTATCATCGGTATGGGCTTGGCGCCTGTCGCTGTGGATATGGCGCTGGGTAAAAACAGCGACTATCAATATAACGATGCGGTGCTGGTTTCCATGGTGACCCTGATTACCACCTTGTGCGTCGCGGTATTTTCTAAGGGTTTGATGAAATTAATCCCGATTATGTTCGGTATCGCCGTGGGCTATATTTTATGCCTGTTCATGGGTTTAATTAAATTCCAACCTGTATTGGACGCGCCTTGGTTCAGTATGCCGAATCTTACGGCACCGGAGTTTAAACTGGAGGCGATTTTATATTTACTGCCGATTGCTATCGCGCCTGCGGTTGAACATGTGGGCGGGATTATGGCAATCAGTTCGGTAACGGGTAAAGATTTCATCAAAAAACCAGGATTACATCGTACATTACTGGGCGACGGTATCGCCACCGGTGCTGCGTCATTATTAGGTGGACCGCCGAATACCACTTATGCGGAAGTGACCGGCGCGGTGATGCTGACTCGCAATTTTAACCCGAATATCATGACCTGGGCGGCGGTTTGGGCGATTGGTATTTCTTTCTGTGGCAAAGTGGGTGCCTTTTTATCCACCATTCCGACCATCGTGATGGGTGGCATCATGATGTTGGTGTTCGGCTCCATTGCGGTAGTAGGCATGAGTACCTTAATTCGCGCCAAAGTGGATGTTACCGAAGCGCGTAATTTGTGTATCATTGCGGTGGTAATGACCTTCGGTATCGGCAATATGTTCGTTGATGTGGGTGGTGTTTCTTTAAAAGGAATCAGCCTGTGCGCCGTGGTGGCGATTATCTTGAATCTGGTATTGCCAAAAGCGAAAAATGACACCCTTCAGGATTAAACGAAAATCCCATTGGCGGATATAAAAACGAGGATAAAAATATCCGCCAATGGCTTTCTAAATGAAAAAATTTCGTTTATTCTTACCGCACTTTCCTTCAGCATTTTTCGGTATTTGATTTGAGCGAGCCACATTTTCAACTTCTTTTGCCTATTCATCAGCTTGATGATGATACGTTGGAAAATTTCCATGCGGAAAATAATCAGCTGTTGCTCAATTCCCTGCAAAAAAATTTCTCCCATCCTCAACAGCAATTTTTCTATATTTGGGGCAATCGAGGCAGCGGTAAAAGTCATTTGTTGAAAGCCATTTGCCATCATTATTTAACCCAACAACGCCCCGCACTTTATGTTCCGTTGAATAAGGCTCAGTATTTCTCCCCGGCGGTGTTGGAAAATCTTGAACGGCAGGACGTCGTGTGTTTGGATGATGTGCAGGAAGTGATAGGCAATGCCGAATGGGAACTGGCGATTTTTGATTTGATTAATCGCATTCGCGAAACCGGAAAAACCCTTTTATTAATGGGCGCCGATCAATCTCCGGCGAATTTGGCGGCGCGTCTGCCGGATCTCCATTCCCGTTTGACTTGGGGGGAGGTGTATCAATTAATGCCGCTGGACGACGCACAAAAAATTGCCGTGTTGCAAGAGAATGCGCACCAGCGCGGTATCGAATTGCCTGATGAAACGGCAAATTTCCTGTTTAAGCGTTTGGAGCGGGATATGAAAACCTTATTCGAAGCCTTAGAAAAACTGGATCAGGCTTCTTTGCAGGCGCAACGCAAACTAACCATTCCCTTCGTCAAAGAAATCCTGTCTTTATAACCAACCTATAACCATCTGCGGGTACGATGGCAATATTGTGTAAATTGCTCTCCAAAAATGTTCCGCAGGCTTTCTTCTTCCCGTTTAATCTGAAACTCGGTGATGTACCAAATGAATAATACAATGCCGAGAACGGCGGATAACGAACCTAAATAACACATCCAACCCAGCAAGATAAAAACTAAGCCTAAATACATGGGATTGCGGGTGAATTTATAAATTCCGGTCGTCACTAATTGTGAAGCGGTTTCTAATTGCAGCGGATTGACGGTGGTTTTTGCCAGCAAAAATTGCAGCACACTGCCTGCGCCGATGAAGCAACCTAAGGCACTGAAAATAATGACCAATCCCCAGGATGTCGGAAATTGCCAAACGGGTGGCAGCAATTTCATCAGTAACGCGCAAAAAACAAAAATGAGTGGCGGCGGAATGGGAATTTTCGGTTTATTTCTTGACATAGTAAGCCTTGGAGCGAGATAACAGAAAGGCTTGGAAACCAAGCCTTAAAAACTATAAATTATTTAACCGCACTTGAATGAGCTGTTGCTCCAACGCACCGGCATTTTCCTGTGCCTGTTGGTAGCTTTTCTTCGCGGCTTCTTTATCGCCTTTGGCTAATTGAATATCGCCTGCCAACAGGTTTTTTGCGCTGTTCCATGCCTGTTCTTTGACGGATTTAAGGCTTTCCAACGCGGGATCCAATTGCCCCAACTGGAATTGTACGGACGCCAAACGTAACGCACTGACGGAAGATAAAATATCATCGTTAGATTGCGCCATCGCTTGTTTCAGCGCATCTTCTGCCAATGGGAAGTCTTTGTTTTCCACTGCGATTTTAGCCTTATCCAGCAAGGCTAAGACGGCATAGCTGGTTTTTTCATTGTTTTTAATGAATTGATTAAATTGTTCCGCTTGTGCTTTCGGATCTTTTTGATAGTTAAACAATGCCTGTTCATATTCTGCAGAGGCTTTGTGCATTTTTTGTATTTGATGAGACTGCCAGTAATTCCAGCCGAATACGCCACCAAACGCAATAACAAAACAAACGATAATAAATTTGTAATTTTCATTCCACCAGGCTTTGATGGCAGTCAGTTCTTGTTCTTCTTCAATGGTATAAGCCATTTTTCTTTCCTTATTTAAACGTATTTTGAATATGAGTCGTAATGTCGCTTAATGCTACCACCACTTGTTCGCTATGTTGTAGCAATTCTTTCACAACCACTTGTTGATTTTTCACTTCATCTTCACCGATCACTAAAGCCAATTTTGCACCGCTTTTATCGGCACGTTTGAATTGTTTTTTGAAGTTTCCGCCGCTGCAATGCAATAGCGTGCGTAAGTGCGGTAATTCCGAGCGGAGTTTTTCCGCCAGGCTAAACGCCGCCACCGTGGTGCCTTCACCTGGATAAACAATGTAAATATCCACCGCACTTGGTAGCGTAATCTGTTTATTGACTTCCTGCACGAGCAACACTAAACGCTCTAAGCCCATAGCGAAACCGACACCGGAGGTGGCGTGTCCGCCAAGCTGTTCCACCAAGCCGTCATAACGACCGCCACCGCATACCGTGCCTTGCGCGCCCAACGCGGAAGTCACCCATTCAAACACGGTTTTATTGTAGTAGTCCAAACCGCGTACCAGTTTTTGATTGATTTCGTATGTGATGCCTAAATTATCCAACAAGGCGCATAATTGTGCAAAATGTTCGCGGGATTCTTCATCAAGGTAATCGTGTAATTTCGGCGCATCATTTAATACTTGTTGAACGCGCTGATCTTTGCTGTCTAAAATCCGTAACGGATTGGTGGTTAAACGGCGTTTACTGTCTTCATCTAAAATATCAAGATGATTTTGCAGGAAAGCCACCAACGCCTGGCGATAATTTTTACGTGCTTCCAAGGAGCCGATGGAATTAAGTTGAAGGGTAACATGGTCAAAAATACCTAAATCTTTCCACAAACGGGCGGTTAAAGCGATAATCTCTGCATCAATTTCCGGATTCGGAATGCCGAAAATTTCCACGCCGACCTGATGGAATTGACGATAACGCCCTTTTTGCGGGCGTTCGTAACGGAACATCGGTCCCATGTACCACAAACGCTGTTCCTGATTATATAACAAACCGTGCTCAATCCCGGCGCGCACGCAACCTGCCGTACCTTCCGGACGGAGCGTTAAACTTTCGTCGTCACGGTCGTTAAAGGTAAACATTTCTTTTTCTACTACATCGGTCACCTCACCGATAGCGCGGGCGAATAACGGCGTGCTTTCCACAATCGGCATCCGGATTTCGGCGTAACCATACGCCTGTAAAACCGACCGCACTTTATTTTCAACCCACTGCCACAAAGGGGTTTCCGTTGGTAAGCAATCGTTCATACCACGAATTGCCTGAATAGTTTTTGCCACAATAAATTCCTGTAATAAAGATTAAATAATGCGATTTTTCGGATCTTGCTGCGCAACGCGGGCGCGAATTTTGGCTTCCAGCTGATTGATTAAATCCTCATTGTCAAAACGTTCTTTTTGACGTTCTCCGGAAAGATAATAACCGCTTTTCTTGTTGCCGCCGGTCACACCCAAATCGGACACCAGCGCTTCGCCCGGGCCGTTTACCACGCAGCCGATAATAGAGACGTCCATCGGCGTGATAATGTCTTCCAAACGCTGTTCAAGGGCGTTGACCGTGCCGATAACATCAAATTCCTGACGGGAGCAGGTCGGGCAGGCGATGAAATTAATCCCGCGCGAACGAATGCGTAAGGATTTCAAAATGTCGAAACCGACTTTAATTTCTTCCATTGGATCCGCCGCTAAGGATACCCGTAACGTATCGCCGATGCCTTCGGACAATAGCATTCCCAAACCGATTGCCGATTTCACCGCGCCTGCACGGGCACCGCCGGCTTCGGTAATGCCTAAATGCAAGGGTTGCTTAATGGCTTTGGCGAGCAGGCGATAGGATTCTACCGCCAAATAAACATCGGAGGCTTTAACACTCACTTTAAATTGATCGAAGTTCAAACGATCGAGAATTTCCACATGACGTAATGCGGATTCCAATAAGGCTTGCGGTGTCGGTTCGCCGTATTTTTCCTGAATGTCTTTTTCCAGAGAACCGGCATTGACGCCGATCCGAATCGGAATATTTTTATCTTTAGCGCAATCCACCACGGCATGAATGCGATCTTCTCGCCCGATATTGCCCGGGTTGATACGTAAACAGTCCACGCCGTATTCCGCTACTTTCAACGCAATGCGATAGTCAAAGTGAATATCCGCCACCAGCGGCACGTTGACTTGTTGTTTGATTAATTTGAAGGCTTCCGCCGCGTCCATGGTCGGCACAGAAACACGTACAATATCTGCTCCCACCCGTTCCAGAGACTTAATTTGCGCCACGGTGGCTTCCACATCGGTAGTGCGCGTATTTGTCATTGATTGCACGGCAATCGGCGCATCGCCGCCCACCGGCACCTTTCCCACATAAATTTTCTTTGATTCTCTACGCTGAATCTTTGGTTTTTCTAACATCAGTTAACTCATTATTGAGGTAATTTAAATTTTGCCACACGTCCGTCAACGGTCAACGGGAAGGCTTGACCTTTATAAGTAATTCTTACGTTGCCCGGCGCGCCGATAATTAACGAATAAGGTTCTTCTTCGTTGAAACTCAACACATCACCTTGTTTGTATTCTTTTTGTGCCAAGACTTTGCGGTTTTTATCTTTAACGCTGATCCAGCAGTTGCCGATAACTTCAATATATAAGTTATCCTTTGTGGTGACGGCAGAAACACTTGAATTTTCCACCGCACTTTGTGGCTCGGCGGAGGCTTGCGATTCAGGTTGAACGCTAGTTAACTGCTCATTGCTGCCGATTTTGTCCATTTTAGGTTGCAATACATTGGCGCTTGCTATCGGAGCGTTTGATTCTTGAGCGACAGGCGCCGTCGTATTGGCTGCAACCGGTGTCTCTGTGAGCGGTTTGGTCTCAATTTCGATGCCGGTGCCTTTCGGTGCGGTATCCGTTAAGGTATTTTCGATTTTGGCCGTAGGCTGCGGCACCGGAATTTCGTTACCTGCGGGCTTGGCAGGCGCGGTGTTCACTTCCGTTGTCACCGGTGCGGACGGCGTGTAGGAATTGACTAATACATCTCGTTCCGCGTTAGATTGCTGGTGGCTTTCCCACCACCACATTCCGGTCATGCCCACCACGATCAAAATGACTAACGCGCTGAGGTAACCGATCCAGTTATTGTGTGACGAATATTGGTTAACGGAGCGGGTGGCGCGGGCGTTTTTGCCCAAATCGTTTTTCTGTTCGTTGCCGAAATGAATGACATTCATCCATTCGCTGTCCGGAATACGCAAAAATTTCGCATAACTACGCACATAGCCGCGCATAAATGTGGCGGGAATGGTTTCGTTGGTAAACTGGTTATTTTCGATGAGACGAACAAGGGCGGGACGTAAAGAAATCTCTTTTGACACTTGCTCCGGCGTAAGATTGAGGGCTTCGCGGGCGAGGCGAAATTTATCGCCTAAAGTGGTCTGCTGTTCGTTGCGGGATTGTGTTTCTGATGTATTTTGCATATTCATAAAACGGACGATATTTCTGACTAAAATTGAGTGCTAAAGTTTAAGGTTGTAACGCCTGTTTTGCAACTGTTATATGGCGTTATTCTGCGATTGGAAGGAAATTTGTGGGGAAAAACGACCGCACTTTTGCCCGTGGGAAAAGGTTATTTTATCCCTTGTGGTAATTTTGCCGCCCGTTTCGGAGAGATTTTCGTCAATAATGCGAGATTTTGCCGATAAATCGCCTGATTTTTGGCGGATAAAGCACATAACGCCAAGTTTTCATAAGTGTCCGCCTGATGGTAATAATTCGAGCTTTTTAAGGCGCGTTCAAATTGTACATAGGCACTGTCGAATTCCCCTTGCGCACAAAGAAATGCACCGTAATTATTGAACACATCCCCTTGTTTATCATCTAATTTTATCGCGTTTAAATAGGCGGTACGGGCTTGTTCAATGTCGCCCTGTTGTTGATAGAAATAGGCAAATGCCGCTGACACTAAATAATAATCGGGAGCGTAAGAAAAGGCTTTATCCAGGTTCAGCTTGGCTTGTGCCGAATCTTGCTGCTGTAAATAGCCTAATGCCAGTTCCACGCGTGCTTTGGCGGCTTTTTGCTTGTCAAAATCCACCGCACTTTGTTGGGTGACGCAGGCGGAAAGCAAAAACGGAAAAATAAACGGTATTGCACGATTGTGCTGTTGAAATTTGATCATTTATTTTTCCTCCTGACAGATTTATTGAATTTGAACGGCAATGCCTTGCCCGAAGTGTTTTTTCTGTGCGGTGCGTTTGGTACGGTCAATCACATCGCCGGCTAATTGTCCGCAGGCGGCATCAATATCATCGCCGCGGGTTTTGCGCACAATCACGGTTAAACCGTATTCCATCAAGGTTTTTTGGAAACGGTCAATTCGCGTGTTGGAACTTTTCGCATAAGGCGCTTGGGGGAACGGGTTCCACGGAATCAGGTTAATTTTGCACGGCGTATTTTTCAGTACGGCGGCGAGCTGATGGGCGTGTTCCACATGATCGTTAATGTGATCCAGCATCACATATTCAATGGTGACTTTGCCGTGATTGGCGTTGGAGACGCTCAAATAACGGTTCACCGAATCAATCAGGGTTTTAATGTTGTATTTCTTGTTTAACGGCACGATTTCATCGCGCAATTCATCGTTCGGCGCGTGCAGGGAAATCGCCAACGCCACATCGATCATTTTGCTTAAATTGTCCAACGCCGGTACCACGCCGGAGGTGGATAAGGTCACGCGGCGTTTGGACAAGCCGTAGGCGAAGTCATCCAGCATAATTTCCATTGCCGGCACCACATTCGCCACATTTAACAAGGGTTCGCCCATGCCCATCATCACGACGTTGGTAATCGGACGCACGCCGGTGACGCCGAAATTACCGATAATTTTCGAGGCGCGCCACACCTGACCGATAATTTCCGCCACCGTTAAATTGCGGTTAAAACCCTGTTGGGCGGTGGAACAGAAGGTGCAAGCCAAGGCGCAACCCACTTGCGAAGAAACGCATAAGGTGGTGCGATCCGCTTCGGGAATATACACGGTTTCCACTTGCTGATCGCCCACCTGCATCGCCCATTTAATGGTGCCGTCGGCGGAACGTTGCTCAACCGCCACTTCCGGCGCTTTGATTTCCGCCATGGTTTTTAATTTTTCCCGTAACGCTTTGTTCAGGTTGGTCATATTGTCGAAATTGTCTTCGCCGAAATGATAAATCCATTTCACCAACTGATCGGCGCGAAACGGTTTTTCGCCTAATTCAGCGAAAAATTCACGCATTTGTGCGCGGGTTAAATTCATTAAATTGACTTTTTTTGCCGGTTCGGCAACAGCTTGTTCTAACATGGGAGCCTCGTTATTACACATTATGGCGGAAACCGAAATTGGCGTCCTTCCTTTTGAAGTGACGACAGGATAAAAATGAGGTGCGATTGTACTGATTTCGGTTGCATTAAGCCAGCGATTTTACGCGTGGAAATAAAACGCTGTAAAAAATGACCGCACTTTTTTGTGATCAGGATCGAAGAATTGGAAAAAATCCCGCTGAAATATCAGGAAATCATACTGGTTGGTTCTTTTGTTTGAGCACTTTGTGAGTAAAATCCGGGTAGCGTTAAATGTTAATAAAGAGGAGTCATTATGAAGTTAAGAAAATTAACCGCATTCACCGTATTAAGTTTAGCCTGTTCCGTCGCCTATGCGGCAAATTTGCCGAACATTACCATTTTGGCAACCGGCGGAACCATTGCCGGCGGTGGGGAAACGGCGGTCAGTTCTGCCTATAAAGCAGGGCAGTTGACGGTAGAGCGCTTAATTGAAGCGGTGCCGGAAATGAAAAATCTTGCGGAAATTAAAGGCGAACAAGTTGTGAATATCGGTTCACAGGATATGAACGATGAAGTGTGGCTAAAATTAGCCAAAACCATTAATCGGCAATGCGCCGATACGGACGGCTTTGTGATTACGCACGGTACGGACACTATGGAAGAAACCGCGTATTTTCTGGATTTAACTGTGAAATGTGACAAACCGGTGGTATTAGTGGGCGCTATGCGTCCGGCGACGGAGAAAAGCGCTGATGGTCCGTTAAATTTATATAATGCCGTAGTGGTGGCGACAAATAAAAAATCTGCCGGCCGCGGTGTGCTGGTGGCGATGAACGACAAAGTACTGGGTGCCCGCGATGTAACCAAAATGAGCACCACGGCGGTGCAAACCTTTGTAGCGCCGAACTTCGGTCCGTTAGGCTATATTCATAACAGCAAAGTGGATTACGAACGTTCGCCGGAAAGCAAACACATTGCTAATACGCCGTTTGATGTATCGAAACTGGACGCTTTGCCGAAAGTGGGCATTGTATATGCGTATTCCAATATGCCGACGGAACCGTTACAAGCCTTATTGAGCGCGGGGTATCAGGGTGTCATTAGTGCCGGCGTGGGCAATGGCAATGTGAATCAGGCAAATTTGGATTTATTGGAAAAAGCGGCAAAAGACGGCGTGGCAGTGGTGCGTTCTTCCCGCGTGCCGACGGGCTACACCACCCGTGATGCGGAAGTGGATGACAGCAGATACGGCTTCGTGACCTCAGGTTCGTTGAACCCGCAAAAAGCGCGCGTGTTGTTGCAATTAGCATTAACCAAAACCAAAGATGTGAAGGAAATTCAGCAATATTTCGATGATTTTTAACGACGTCCCGTTTGAGGTTTTATAACCTACGTTTAAATATAACCCCATACGGTAAGTATGGGGTTATATTTAAAAACACTGTGAAAAATATTCATAAATCACTGAAGTGATTTATTCACCCCTTCGGGGCCGTTGGCATAGCCAACGTTTAAAAAATGGAATTTTTTGTGACCGCACCTTTTACGAGCAAACCACTTTAATCGCTAAGCCGCCTTGTGAGGTTTCGCGGTATTTGGCGTTCATGTCTTTACCGGTTTCGTACATGGTTTCGATCACCTTATCCAGACTGACGCGCGGGCTGGTGGTGCGACGCAATGCCATGCGGCTGGCGTTAATGGCTTTGACGGAGGCGATAGCGTTGCGTTCGATGCAAGGCACCTGCACTTGCCCGCCCACCGGGTCGCAGGTTAAGCCAAGGTTGTGTTCCATGGCGATCTCCGCCGCAATGCACACCTGTTCCGGGCTGCCGCCGAGAATTTCCGAAAGTCCTGCCGCCGCCATCGAGCAGGCAACGCCCACTTCCCCCTGACAGCCTACTTCCGCACCGGAAATGGAGGCGTTCATTTTGTACAACGAACCGATCATGCCGCAGGCGAGTAAGTAGCGTTCGACGATTTCATCGGTGAGTGTGCCGACAAATTTCTCATAATACGCCAGCACCGCAGGCACAATACCGCAAGCACCGTTAGTGGGGGCGGTGACGACTCGTCCGCCGGCAGCATTTTCTTCGTTCACCGCCAAAGCAAACATATTTACCCAGTCGATGACACTCATTGGATCCATTGAAAGCTCGCTGTTCGCTTTCAGCATGCGATAAAGTGTTGCCGCACGACGAGCTACTTTTAACGGACCGGGTAGAACCCCTTCAGTGTGTAAACCGTGTTCGATACAATCTTTCATGGTCTGCCACACTTGATGCAAATGGGTTTTTAATTCTTCTTCACTATGTAGTGCCAGTTCATTTTGCATCATTAAACTGGAAATGGATAACCCGCTTTCCTGACAGTTACGTAAAATATCCGCCGCAATGTGGTAGGGATAAGGCACGTTCATTTCATTTTTTTCGGTTTGGTTGAAATGGGCTTCGTCTACAATAAACCCGCCGCCGATAGAATAATAGGTTTGTTTATATAATTCTTGCGCCTGATGAAATGCGGTAATGGTCATGCCGTTTTCGTGCAGCGGCAGGAAGGTTTGGTGAAAAATCATGTCCGTTGCCGGGTCAAATTGTGCAGTCTGTTTGCCTTTGGCAAGGGGCAATTTGGCGGTTTTCTTTACCTCCGCAATGAACCCGGGGATACGTTCAATTTCCACATTATGCGGTAAATAGCCTGCCAGCCCCATGATGATGGCGATGTCGGTGCCGTGTCCAAGACCGGTCATGGAGAGTGAACCGTAAACATCCACTTGGATTTTCTCTGTTTTTTCCAAGAGATGTTGCGCAATTAAATCGTCAATAAACTGTTTCCCCGCCTTCATCGGACCCACCGTGTGTGAGCTGGACGGGCCGATGCCGATTTTAAACATATCAAAAACACTAATCATATTTCACTCATCATTTTTCATTATCGGAATGCCTCACGCATAAGGTGAGGCATCGGGTTAAACTTTAAAGGAAGCGCATTCTACGCGAAATTTTAAAATAATCCATAGACTACCGCTGAAATCGCAATGGACCCCATGACAACCACAAATACGTTGCTGAGTCTGCCTCTGTAACGTCGCATGGCGGGTACGTTACGAATGGCATACATTGGCATGATGAACAAAATCATGGCGATAATCGGGCCGCCCAACGATTCGATTAAACCAAGGATGCTCGGATTGCGAATAGCCACCAGCCAAAGGGTGATGAGGAAGAAAAGTGCGGTGCCATAATTCAGTGTTTTTCGATTGATGGTTTTGTTGTCGGTCATTTTTAAGTACAAGCCTTCCAACCCTTCACGGGCGCCCAAATAATGTCCGAAGAAGGAGCTGGTAATGGCTAAAAACGCCACTAACGGGCCGAGGTAGGAAATATACGGGTTGTCGAATTTGTTGGCTAAATAAGACAAAATACTGATATTTTGTGCTTTCGCTTCGGTAAGCTCCGCCGGGGTTAAAGTCAATACGCAGCTGAACACAAAGAACATGACGAAAAATAACAAAATGGTTGCCGTGCCTTTCAATGTTTTGCTCGCGTGCTTTTCCGCCAAAACGGGATCTTGGTATTCCCGTTGTTGCGATTGCGAAAAGGCGGAAATGGCAGGAGAGTGGTTAAAAGAAAATACCAATACCGGAATGGTGAGCCACAAGGTCATGATAAAGCCTTGAGTCGTCGGCATTTCCTGTAGCATAGAGGTGTTCCAGTTCGGAATCAGGTAAACCGATAAAGCGACAAGAATGATGACTAACGGATAAACCAAGAATTCGGTGATTTTCAGCATCACTTTTTCATTCATCAGCATAATGGAAATTAATGTGGCGATGAGAACAAAAGAGAGCAGCACCCGATTCGGCGATGGCATGCCTAGCTGGTGGACGATAAAGGAGTCCACGGTGTTGGTGATGCCATTGCCATAAATTAACAAAATCGGAAAAATCGCAAAAAAATACAGCAAGGTGATTAATTTCCCTGCTGTTTTACCGAAATGTTCCTCTACCACTTCGGTAATATCACTGCCCGGCTTGGCGGACGACAGCACGAATCGGGATAAACCGCGATGTGCCAAATAAGTCATTGGTCCTACTAAAATCGCCATCACAATTAACGGCCAAAATCCCCCCATACCCGCATTAATCGGCAAAAACAGTACACCTGCTCCTACCGCCGTGCCAAACAGATTAAGCATCCAAATAATATCGAATTTACGCCATTTTTTTTCATTTTGATTTGACATATTGTCTCCTTTTATAAGTTATATTTATTTTTGCGCAGATAGTAGTACTGTTACGAAGGGAGTGCAAAAGGAATTTAAAAGATTTGTGATCGAAGTATAACTTTTAGAGATAATTTTGATAGTTTTGTAACAAGTTTTAATTTAACCTGTTAATATTTAAACAACCCAATTTAACCGGGTTTTGCATTTACGGCAAAAATATACTGCACCATCACGTTGAATTTTATTATGACGACGAATACTTAATTGATGGGTTTGACAGGCGCAACGGTAAGTGAAGGTTTTGCCTTGCACAGAGGTTAAATCAAATTGATGGCGCACCTCAGCCGGCAGATGAAAAATCTCGGTCATCACAAACTGCCATTCTTTGCCGTGCGGTTGTACTCTGCCATAGTGTTGATATACCACCAAATGCGCCAATTCGTGTAGCACCACTTGATGAATAAATCTTTCGGTGTTTTCCAGTAATAAAGTGCGGTTAAATTTGATGGTGTTTTCCTGTAGGTATGCCAGCCCCGCTTTGCTGCCTTTTAATTCATAATTAATTTGCGGCATTGAAAAGGGTTGGTTGAAATGCGCTTCTGCCAGCTGTAAACCACTCTGTAAACGGCGCAGAATCTGCATTTTCAGGATGCGGAAATTTTCTTCTGTTTGCATATAAAAGTGCGGTTAAAAAACGCGTTATTTTTTAACCGCACTTTATCACAACTTAATGATTTAATGTATTATTTTAATCCTGCCGCAGCACGTAAATCTGCCGCACGATCGATTTTCTCCCACGGGAATTGCTCACGCCCGAAGTGACCGTAAGCCGCCGTTTGGCGATAAATCGGTTGGATTAAATCTAACATTTTGATTAAACCGTATGGACGCAAATCAAAGAATTCGCGTATTAATTTCACCAATGATTCATCAGCCACTTTACCGGTGCCGAAGGTTTCGATCATGATGGAGGTCGGTTCGGCAACGCCGATAGCGTAAGACAGTTGGATTTCACAGCGATCCGCCAAGCCCGCCGCGACGATATTTTTCGCTACATAACGGGCGGCATAAGCGGCGGAACGGTCAACTTTAGACGGATCCTTACCGGAAAATGCGCCGCCGCCATGGCGCGCCGCACCGCCGTAAGTATCGACGATGATTTTACGACCGGTTAAACCGCAGTCGCCCATCGGTCCGCCGATGACAAAACGACCGGTCGGGTTGATGAAATATTTGGTGTCTTTGGATAACCATTGGCTCGGTAAAATCGGTTTGATAATTTCTTCCATGACGCCTTCATGCAACTCTTTTGGGCTGATGGCCTCGGAATGCTGGGTGGAAAGCACCATGGCATCGATTCCGATGATGTTGTTGTCTTCATATTTAAAGGTCAATTGGCTTTTCGCATCAGGGCGCAACCAATCTAATTTTCCGCTTTTGCGCACTTGTGCCTGGCGTTCCATTAAACGATGGGCATAGGTGATGGCGGCAGGCATGAATACATCGGTTTCATTGGTGGCATACCCGAACATGATTCCTTGGTCGCCCGCGCCTTGATCCAACGGGTTTTCGCGATCTACACCTTGGTTGATGTCGGAAGATTGCTTACCGATGGCGTTTAATACCGCGCAGGAACGACCGTCAAAGCCCATTTCGGAGCTGGTGTAACCAATCTCACAAATTACTTCACGGGCCAAGTTTTCAATATCCACCCACGCGGAAGTGGTGATTTCACCGCCCACCAACGCCATGCCGGTTTTGACATAGGTTTCGCAGGCAACGCGGGCTTTCGGGTCCTGTTTGATGATTTCGTCTAATACCGCATCAGAAATCTGATCGGCGATTTTATCCGGATGTCCTTCGGAAACGGATTCGGATGTAAATAAATATTGGCTCATTGTGTTCTCCGGAATGATGTTAATTCAATGTAAATGTTAGCGTTTTTGGAAGTATTTCCATCTAGACGGCTATAATACGCGTTTAGCTCAAAAATGCAACTTGGAAAGGGGAGAGTTTTGTCAGTTTGATGTAAATAATGAGGTGTATAAAAAAGAAAACCCCCAACAAACGTTGAGGGTTTCTACTAAAATAACAACCTAAAAAGATTAGCGACGTAAACCTAAACGAGCGATTAAGCTGCTGTAAAGTTCAAGATTTGTACGTTTTAAGTAATCTAAAAGTTTACGACGACGGGAAACCATACGTAATAAACCGCGGCGACCGTGGTGGTCTTTTTTGTGTTCCGCAAAGTGTGCTTGCAAATGGTTGATTTGTGCGGTTAATAAAGCGATTTGAACTTCGGAAGAACCGGTATCTTTACCATCGCGACCATATTCAGCAACGATTTTTGCTTTTTGTTCAGTACTTAGAGACATAATAACTCCTGATATGAGGTGGTTAATGATACATCGTTAGCCGATCTCTAATTCAGCTACGATAATAAGGAATGCAGATTCTAGCTATTGCGCGCTCAAAAAGCAACGAATTTATCCTCTAACAACGCATTTAATTGCGCGGCAAATGCCGTTGGATTTTCCTGATGGGCGTTATGTCCCGCGTTAGGGATAACGGTTAAGTTAAGCTGATTTTCCAGTGCCATGTGTTTGAATTTATGATCCCGCTCGCCACAGAAATAATAAATGGGATAAGGGCTGTTTTTGACGGCAGAACGTAAATCCGGCTGTTTGGCAAGGGAGGTCGCCAACAGCATTTGTGCAATATTCTCCCCGCAATTGGCTCGGCGTTTTTCGATGAGGGCGTTGCGTTGATGTTCGGTCAAATGGGCAAATACCGCCTGTTGATACCAGTCGTTCAGTACGGATTCCGCCGTTTCATAGCGAAAACGTTGCGCCCAAAATACATCATTTTTCCACCGCACTTTTTTCGCTTGTTCATCGGTCAGCCCAAGATTACCGCCTTCAATAATCAAGCCCAGCAGGTTGTATTTTTCACAGTTGCTATGAAGTGCGTAATACAGCGCAATCCGTCCGCCGAGCGAGTAACCGATTAAAAAATAAGGTTGATTCCCCACTGCCGATTGGATTTGTTGCGCCACATAAGCGCAGGCTTCGTCAAAATTTTTCGCAGGGTGGTTTTTGGCGCTGCCGTGCCACGGTAAATCCAGGGCAATGCAATGAAAGTGCGGTAGATTTTCCGTGAGTTTTTGCCAGTCGGCTTGCGTACCGAGTAAGCCGTGTAAAAAGACGAGATACGGTTTCATAGAAGTTAAAAAAGCAAATTATCATGAAATAATTTGCTTTTGATGGTGTTATTTATTCGCCGACGACAGCATAGCTGATTTGTTCGATTAGGCGTTTATAAACGGTGCTGCCGTCATTCGGCGCCACTTTGATTTCGATGATGGTGGCTTCACGGCGTGAATAGGCTTGTTTCAGTACGGAACTCAAATCCGCCCAGGTGTAAGGGCGCGCATATTTTAAATCGAACATGGACGCCACTTGGGAAAATTCCGTGTGGTGCGGCATACGGTAGAATTTGTCTTTCACTTCCGCATCCACCGGCAACATATCGAAAATCGCCCCGCCGTTATTATTAATGATAAAAAGAATCGTCGGTTGGGTGATTTTTTTGAATAACGCCAGCGAGTTTAAATCATACAGCGCGGACGTGTCGCCCACTAACGCGACCACCGGCTGATTGGAACCGATACCGATGCCGGCGACGGTGGCAAGTAAACCGTCGATGCCGCTGGCGCCGCGATTGGTGTAAATCGGATAGCCTTCCGGCAATTTGGTCAGTGCGTCCACCAAGCGCACAAATAAACTGTTGCCTAGGAAAAGTGCGCCGTTGTTCGGCAGCAGGCGTTCAATGTGGTGAGCTAAAGAGGCTTCGTTCAAATTGCCGCCCACTTGTTGCTCAATGAATGTGGCGCAGAATTTGGACAGTGCCAACGCTTCCAACAGCCAAGGTTTTTGTCTTAACGGCGGGTGGGCACGTAACCAATGGTGAATTTTGGCAACAAAACGGGTATGGGAGTGATGATACGGATCCACGGCTTGCGGGTTTTCATCCACAATCCAATATTCGTTTTTAAATTCCGCTAAAAATTGATTAATGCGTTTACTGATAAAACGGCTGCCAAGTTGAATGACAATATCCGCTTGCAACATTTTTTGTTTTACCGTTTGATTGGCAAGCCAAATGTCGGCATAAGGCAGTGATGCTTCCACGCCCGATTGAATGTCGGTCAACAACACCCAGCCCATGGTATTTGCCCAGGCGGCGATACCCATGGCTTGTTCCGCCGGCATTCTGCCCGCCACGACAACACCGCGTTTGGTGCGCCAATGATCCCAATTCTCGTGAATGATCACTTCTTGGTGCAAGGCGGGATAAGTCGTCCAACTTTTATTTTGGCTTAACCAGCACTGAACCTGTGCCAGCCACGGATGAACGTCAATTTCTTCCACATTGGCGTCATATAACGGTTCGGAGAACGGTACGTTAATGTGAATGACGCCGCCTTCTTCCGCCTGTTGATGACAAGCCTGTTCGATTTTGGAAATGAACCAGCTTGCCGCATAATCCTGGCTTGGGCGTGGTAAATTCAGGCTTGCCAGTGGGTAATCGGCAAACATATTTTCTTGTAAAATCGCTTGATTGGCGCCGCATTCCCATAATTCCGGCGGGCGATCGGCGGTGAGCACGATGAGGTTTACATGGCTTTGGCGCGCTTCGATGATCGCCGGGTATAAATTCGCACCAGCCGTGCCGGAGGTGACAATAACGGCGACGGGTTTTTTGGTGGCTTTCGCCACACCAAGAGCAAAAAATCCCAAGCCGCGTTCGTCGAAGTGCGTGTGGCAAAGGGCGCGGTTGGCGTTTTGTAAACGGACGGCTTCCAATGTCAGCGGGGTCGAACGCGAACCGGGCGCGATACAAAAGTGGGACACGCCTTGACGCACAAGGGTTTCCAAGATCACTTTCGACCAACAACGATTAAATACGCTTACTGACATTTTTTCTCTCCGTTTTTAGATTCCGTTATTTGTAACAATGAGATTAAACCGGCGGCTTTACGTTCGATTTCCTGCCATTCTAGCAAGGGAACAGACCCTTCAACAATACCGGCACCGGCAAAAACGCGAATTTTGTCCGCTTCAATAAAGGCGGAACGAATGGTTACGCAAAATTCGGCTCGCCCCCGATTAAAAAATCCCAACGTGCCTGCATACCAGCTCCGATCGTAATTTTCAATTTGTGCCAATAAGGTTTTGGCGCTTTGTTGTGGCAAACCGGCAACGGCAGCAGTGGGATGAATGGCTTTTAAACAATCCAGATCAGTGCAGTTTTCCGTTAAAAGTGCGGTGATTTCGCGGCGTAAATGTTGAACCCGACGCAGCGGCTTCAAACCGATCTCACCGAGCTGAATCTGTTTGGCAAAGGCGCTTAGATTGGCGCAAATGCCTTCGGCAACCAGCTGATTTTCATGAATATTTTTCCTATCCCGCAAGAGCCATTGCGCCTGTTGGCGGTTTTCTGCGGGGTCGTCGCTCACCAATGCCGTGCCTGCCAAGGCTTCGGTAGTGAGCCGGCGCTGATGGCGTGCGTATAGGCGTTCCGGCGTAGAGCCAAGAAAAACGGAAGAAGGGCTTTTCGCCAATAGAAAATGATAACAACCGTGATTATGGGCTTCGCTTTTGGCGAGAAAATCCTGTGCATTTAATGGCGCGTTAAGATGAAATGTGGTTTCATTCGCCAGCACCAGTTTGTCCACATAGCCGCTTCTGATTTGCGCTAACGCCTGTTCTACCCAATGTTGCCAGCGGGCTTGGTCGGCTTGTCGGTGGGATAAGGTCGCTTTACTTTGCACATCCAAAAGTGCGGTGGTTTTTTCCAGCGTTTTTAAGAACGTCAGTGCCTGCTGCTTGCTTTCTTTGAAATCGGCGTGATCGATAAACACTTTCACCGTAAGCCGATATTGCGTTTGTTCCAACAGCAGTTGCGGCAGGAAAAAATAGGTGTCGCCGTTAAAGGTCATGCCGCCGAATAAAGACAAATCAGCGTGTTCAATAAAATGTTGGGCGGCAATCAATTGATCAAAGGCGCGCACTTCGCCGATGGCGGCAAAAGCCGATTCGCCTTGTTGTAATTTGAAATAGCACTGCGGATAGTGTGGCTGCGCTTTTAGCCAGGCAAGTAAATTAACGCTGCCTTCGACCTGCGCCGAGCAAACCGAAATAGCATGTTGTTCTGATTCTAATTGATGAATTTGGCTGATTAACTGCGCTTTTATTGATTGCAAACTATCCATTTTGAAAAAGCATTGTCTTTACTAGGAAAATAAGTTAAAAATAAACCGTAATTCTACCGCACTTTGCGGGAATTTTTCACAAAATATTTCATTTCTTAATCACTAAGGTCGAAACTATGGAACGCTTTCCGAAATCCGATAAATTAGAGCACGTTTGTTATGATATTCGCGGGCCTGTGCATAAAGAGGCACTGCGTCTCGAAGAAGAAGGGCATAAAATTTTAAAATTGAATATCGGCAACCCCGCGCCGTTCGGTTTCGAAGCGCCTGATGAGATTTTGGTGGATGTGTTGCGTAATTTGCCGTCGGCGCAAGGGTATTGCGATTCCAAGGGGCTTTATTCGGCGCGTAAAGCCATTGTGCAATATTATCAATCGAAAGATATTCGTAACGTAACGGTAAACGATGTGTATATCGGCAACGGTGTGTCTGAGTTGATTACTATGGCAATGCAGGCGTTGCTGAATGACGGTGATGAAGTGTTGATCCCGATGCCGGATTATCCGTTATGGACGGCGGCGGCGACCTTGGCGGGCGGCAAAGCGGTGCATTATTTGTGTGATGAACAGGCGGATTGGTCCCCCGATGTGGAAGACATTAAAAGCAAAATTACTTCGCGTACCAAAGCCATTGTGATTATCAACCCGAACAACCCGACGGGAGCAGTGTACAGCAAAGACTTGTTATTGGACATTGTGGACGTGGCGCGTCAGCATAACCTGATTATCTTTGCCGATGAAATTTACGACAAAATTTTATACGACGGCGCAGTGCATCATCATATCGCCGCCTTGGCGCCGGATTTATTAACGGTGACGTTGAACGGGTTGTCAAAAGCCTATCGGGTTGCCGGTTTCCGTCAAGGTTGGATGATTTTGAACGGACCGAAAAAACACGCCAGAGGTTACATTGAAGGTTTGGATATGCTGGCGTCTATGCGTTTGTGCGCCAATGTGCCGATGCAGCACGCCATTCAAACCGCCTTGGGCGGCTACCAAAGCATTAACGAATTTATCCTGCCGGGCGGGCGTTTGTTGGAACAACGGAATAAAGCCTACGAATTAATTAATCAGATTCCGGGCATCAGCTGTACCAAACCGATGGGCGCGTTGTATATGTTCCCGAAAATCGACATCAAAAAATTCAATATGTATGACGATGAAAAAATGGTGTTCGATTTATTGGCGCAGGAAAAAGTGTTGTTGGTACACGGGCGCGGCTTTAACTGGCATTCACCGGATCACTTCCGTATTGTTACATTGCCGTATGTGCATCAAATTGAAGAGGCATTGGACAAATTCGCCGGATTCTTGTCTCATTATCATCAATAAGAACCATCAAACAGGAACCAGGATAATTCGGGGTTTCTTTTGAACTTGAAAAGTGCGGTGGTTTTTATCAGTGTTTTTCAGCATGATAAAGAAAAAACACCGAAAAAAACTACCGCACTTTTATGTATACTCGCTGAAATCTTTCGGTAAAAACTCCTGCATTTTCGTCCATTGTGCGCTGCTTTCTTTGCCGTATTGTAAAATGCAAGGAGCGACTTCTTCGATGCTTTGGCGCTGGCAAATATCCCTTAGGTTGAAGTAAAACCGTCTTGCTAATTCTCGTGCTTCGGCGCTTTGAAAATAGAATAAACCGATTCTGGTATATAAACTTTTAAAGCTGTTCAAAATCAATCCGTAAACGGGATTATCGGAAGCAAAAGCCAGATTGCGAAATACGTCATAGTCGAATTTTGTATAGTCTTCCGCGGTATCTTCCAAGTTGTCCATCGGGTGAAGGATATGCAGAGAACGCTCGGGTGCACGTTTAAAGGCTTTCGGAATGTAGATCATGGAGATGTCGGTGCGCGCGGAACGCATATTGGCAGTCAGCGAAGGCAGGCGTGAACCGTCAAGTTGGATCATGGTTTCCAGAATGTTTAAACCTGAGGTTTCCCAAATATCATTAACTTTGGTGGGTTTGCCATGTTGGATATTTAACCAGCCATCACGTGCCAATCGTTGCAAAACTTCACGCAGGGTGGTGCGGGTAACACCGATTTTGTCGGCCAATTCACGTTCTGCCGGTAAATCCGAACCGGGTGGGAAATGATTATTCCAAATGCTTTTTACAATGTATTCTTCTGCTAATGCCGCCGGGCTTTGTGCTTTCAGAAGGGGGGAATTGTTATTCATAGTAATTCGGTATTATCAGTAGTTATCAAATAAAAAACGGCTTTATTATCGTTGAAACGACTATACATTACAATTAGATAATTATTTTTTAAATTCGTTGACATCATCTGCTATTTTTGACACAGTTTAGCGCTGAACTACCTTGAACGGTATTAGGTTAATATATTGTTAATTAAGAAATTAAGGTCAACTTTATGGATAGTAATTATACACAGGCATTTTTTAAAAACTTTCTTGGTTCTAGCCCGGGCTGGTATAAAATAGCGATCGTCGCATTTCTTGTCATTAATCCCGTCTTATTTGCTATTTCACCTTTTTGGGCGGGGTGGTTATTAGTCATTGAATTCATTTTCACCCTAGCTATGGCGCTAAAATGTTATCCGTTACAGCCCGGCGGGTTACTTGCCATTGAAGCGGTATTTATAGGAATGACAAATCCTGCCCACATTAAAGCAGAAGTGCTGGCAAATTTTGAAGTGATTTTGCTCTTGATGTTTATGGTGGCAGGAATTTACTTCATGAAACAATTGTTGCTTTTCGTGTTTACTAAGCTTCTTCTTAATATTCATTCCAAATTGGTGCTTTCTTTATCTTTCTGTTTTAGTGCCGCGTTTTTATCTGCCTTCTTAGATGCGCTAACCGTAGTGGCTGTCATTATCAGCGTGGCTATGGGGTTTTATGGGGTATATCACAAAGTGGCATCGGGGGGTACATTCTACGATCCTACCGATATTACTAATGATGAGAAAATCGGTAAAGATCGTGAAACTTTAGAGGAGTTTCGGGCATTTCTGCGTAATTTGATGATGCATTCCTGTGTAGGTACTGCGCTCGGTGGTGTAATGACCATGGTGGGCGAACCACAGAATTTAATCATTGCGGAACAGTCGGGTTGGAATTTTGTTGAATTCTTTTTTCGTATGGTGCCGGTGACGATTCCGGTCTTTTTATTCGGATTACTAACCTGCGTAGTAATAGAAAAGTTTCATCTCTTTGGTTATGGCGCGAAATTACCAAATCAAGTATGGATGGTTTTATCTGAATTTGATAAAGCCAGTATGAAAAAAATGACCAAGCAGGAGCGTTTGAAGCTTATCGCGCAGGCAATTGTCGGGATTTGGTTGATTATCGGTTTAGCATTCCACTTGGCGTCTGTCGGTTTAATCGGTTTAAGTGTCATTATTTTTTGTACCGCACTTTGTGGTGTTACCAGCGAACATGCATTGGGTAAAGCATTCCAGGAATCTTTGCCGTTTACTGCACTACTGGTTGTGTTCTTTACCGTAGTTGCCGTGATTATTGACCAAAAACTGTTTGCGCCGATTATTCATTACGTTTTATCTTCAGAGGAAACTGTTCAGTTAACTTTATTCTACGCCTTTAATGGTTTGTTATCCGCTATTTCCGATAACGTGTTCGTTGCAACGGTTTATATCAATGAAGCAAAAAATGCGTTAACTGCTAATGTGATTCCGCCACATCAATTTGAATTGTTGGCGGTAGCGATTAATACCGGTACCAACCTGCCTTCTGTAGCGACACCAAACGGACAGGCTGCGTTCTTATTCTTATTGACTTCCTCTTTGGCGCCCCTAATCAACCTCTCTTATGGTAGAATGGTTTACATGGCGTTGCCTTATACTATTGTGTTGTCGTTAGTGGGTTTGTTCGCCGTGGAATATATTTTACCGCCGATGACTATTTGGCTGGCAAACTTAGGCTTGATCATGCCGATTTAACATTTTTTAGGAGGAAGAACGCAATGCTAAAATTTTTCAAAACACTTTCCGTGCAACGGACCGGTTGGTTGTTGTTGGTTATTTCAGCATTGGCGTTAGAAGGAACGGCACTTTATTTCCAATATGGCATGGAATTACAACCCTGCGTCATGTGTATTTATGAACGGGTTGCCTTATTCGGTATTGCTTTTGCCGGAATTGTCGGATTAATTGCACCGCGCTTTTTGGTTTTCCGTTTATTGGCATTGCTTATCGCGTTTTTCAGTACCGTGAAAGGATTATTAATTTCCCTTAAGCACGTAGATTATCAACTGCATCCGGCACCCTGGAATCAATGTTCCTATTTGCCGGAATTTCCACAAACCCTGCCGTTGGATAAATGGTTTCCGGCATTATTCCAACCCACCGGTTCTTGCAGCGATGTGGTTTGGTCGTGGTTAGGGCTTTCCATGGCGCAGTGGATTGTGGTTATGTTTGCCGTGTATTTGATTGTTTTGGTGTTAGTGTTAATTAGCCAATTTAAACGTCTTGATAATAGAGGAAGAAGACGTTTATTTAATTAACTCAACCATAAAATGGTGCAGCTTAAAAACTGCACCATTTTTTTATATATCCTGCACAACAAATTGTAAGGCGTGGCGGGCGAATAGCTTGGCTTTGCGTTGTTTTAAATGTTTCAGGCGCAAAGAACGGGCTTGTTGTTGATGAAAGAATTTCTTTTTAGCCGGTTTTAGAAAACGTCTTCTAAGCATGATTACCCCCTTATTTACTTTGTGGTTTCGTTTGCCCTGTGGCAGTTTCCGTGGTTTTATCGTTTTGTTTTTCCTGAATACGATAATAATTCATGATACTGTTCATATAGCGCCGAATATTTTCTACATACTGAAAGGCTTCGTAACCACGGGCATAACCGTATTTCAGATTACGGTAATATCGCTTTTCCGCCAACAAAGGCAAGTTATTTTTCACATCCAGCCAATTATCCGGATTGCCGCCTAAATTTTTGGTTAAACGGCGGGCATCCAATAAATGCCCTAATCCCATATTGTAAGCGGCAAGGGCGAACCAAATACGATCTTCACTGTTAATGCTGTCGGGAATCTGTCCGATCAGCCAATGTAAGTATTCGGAACCGGCTTTAATGCTTTGCTCCGGATCGGTTCTGTCACTGATTTTCATGCGTTCTGCGGTGTCTTTGGTCAACATCATCATGCCACGCACGCCGGTGGGCGATGTGGCATCCGGGTTCCAGTGGGATTCCTGATACGCGATTGCCGCTAATAAACGCCAATCCAAATTGCCTTTGTGTTTAGTAAAGAGCGGTTCGAATTTCGGGAGAATCGTTTCAATGGAATTCAAATAGGATTTAATGTCCACATAGTCAAACTGACGGAAATGATTAAAATACTTCTCTTCAATGTTGGCGATTAAGCCCGAATCAATGGAGCTGTTCATGAAGCCCAGCAATGCCGATTGTAATTCACTTGAAGAATTATTCGGTAAATACCAATGCACGCTCATTTCATCGGTTAAATCGAAAGCCACGGCAATTTGCGGTTTAATTTGCTGGGTGGCAGAAATATCTAAAGAATTGGCGATGGTATAATCAATTTTCCCTTCCGCCACCTGTAACAATAATTCTTCTTGCGTTAATTTACTGTCTACCATCCAGCTTAATTTCGGGTTTTTCAGCTGCGCTTCTTTTAAAATTTGCTGCAATTCGGAACTGTCGGGGACTACAAGGCTGCCGTTAATCTGTGCTAACGAACGCGGGCGATTTTTCCCTTTACGATAAGCGATTTGCCAAGACGCGGAGTAATAGGACGGACCAAGCTGAAAATGCTCGGCTTTGGTCGGGTGATAAAATAAATTGGCGGCGGCAATATCAATTTGACGATCGTTTAACGCGGAAAAAAGATCGTCCGTGCTATTCATCGGCTGCATTTCAAGTTCCACGCCCAAATAATCGGCGAAGGCCTTGCTTAATTCGTACTCCAAGCCGGATTCGCCTTCGGCATTGATGAAATAAGAAACCGGATTATTAATCGTCCCCACCACCAGCTTGCCGCGATCTTGAATGGCATGATAAGCATTTTCTTCCGAATGCATAATTTGCTGCCACGGAAATACCATATCAATTGCCCATAACAATAGGCATAAGCCTGCAATAATGCGTAAAAATAAACCTTTCAAATTGTCTTTTTCTCTGATTTTTAACGGCTTCGCTCAATAATAATACCGACGTTTTCCGCTTGCGCAACGGCTTTCGGTTTACTTAATTTGAGACGAAGCCACGAAATTTTAAATTGTTGTTGTAATTGTTCCGCCACTTCATTGGCAACCCGTTCAATTAATAAAAACGGTTTGGATTGCACATAATCAATAATGAATTGGCTGATTTCCGCATAATTTAATGCAAATTGAACGTCATCGGCAGCTGCCGCCTGACGAGTGTCCCACGCCATTTCGACATCAAAAATGAGTTTTTGTTTAATTTGTTGTTCCCAATCATAAACGCCGATTTGCGCAAATACCGTTAAACCTTCGATAAAAATCAGATCTTGCATGGTGTTCCTGTTGTTATTCCTAAAATTTTTGTGGGCTTATACTACCAACTTTGGGTACAATAGACGAACTCTTTTTCTCCAGTCATAGGAAGTCCAATGAGCCTTTTCGCCCTTTTTTATATGCTATTGAGCTATTTGCTCGGTTCCATTTCCGGTGCGATTTTATTATGCCGAGTCACCGGCTTGCCGGACCCTAGAACCTCCGGTTCCCATAACCCCGGCGCGACCAACGTGTTACGTATCGGCGGGCGTTGGATTGCCTTGGCGGTGCTTATTTTCGACATCTTAAAAGGCATGTTACCGGTGTGGTTGGGCTATTATTTGGGGTTAACACAATTTGAATTGGGCATGGTGGCGTTAGCGGCGTGTTTAGGGCATATTTTCCCGATTTTCTTTAAATTTAAAGGCGGCAAAGGCGTCGCCACCGCCTTCGGTGCCATCGCACCTATCGCTTGGGGCGTCTTATTTTCGACACTCGGCACCTGGATTGTCGTGTTCCTTATCAGCGGCTATTCCTCTCTCAGTGCTGTCGTCACCGCATTACTGGTGCCGCTTTATGTGTGGTGGTTCAAACCCGAATTCACCTTTCCCGTCGCCTTGGTTTGCTGCCTGCTCATCTATCGACACCACGAAAATATCCAACGTCTCTGGCGCGGACAGGAAGACAAAATATGGCGCAAGTTTAAAAAGTAGCGCCATCTGAAAAACACCGAAAAAAATAACCGCACTTTAATTTCAAATTTAAAGTGCGGTCATTTCCCAAAGCATTTTTTAAGCCAAGTCTACAAGCTTTTCGGCAAACGAATTTTTTGCCCGGGGAAGATTTTATCCGCGTCTTTAATCACTTCTTTATTGGCTGCTACGATAGCAGTGTATTTGCTGCCATTGCCGTAATGTTTTTCAGCGATTTTCCAAAGGGTGTCGCCTTTTTGAATCACGTAAAATTCATCTTCGCCGGCAATCTTTTCACCGTTTTGCACGGTGACTTCATCGATATTGACTTCGCTGATACCGACAATATTGCCCGCCATTAACACGGCTTTTTCCAAAGCGGTGGCGGAGCTGGCAACACCGGCGATTTTCGCCACGCCGTTTTCCACTTTCACTTCCACATCGGCAACGCCGGGATTGTCTTCGTTAATGTGTTTGGTGACGGCAGCGGAGGCCTCTTCTTCTTTGCTGAAGATTTTTTTACCGATGTCGCCGACAAAATCAAATAAACCCATTTTTTCTCTCCTTATTGATGAATGAACGGAAGTCACAACATAACCAATTCAATCATATAAGTCTAGAAATAAAATAGTAGGCGGGAAAAGGGTTATGGATTAGAATGACGAAAATTTCACTTAATCAATAGGAAGGGTTATGCGTTGGCAAGGGCGTAGAGAAAGCTCAAACGTGGAAGACAGACGTTCGTCAGGTGGTGGTTTTGGCGGTGGCAGACCCACCGGTATTCTCGGGTTAATTATTATTTTAGTGGGCGCTTATTATGGCGTGGATTTATCGGGATTAGTCGGCGAGGTTGATGTGGGCGTAACACAAACTACACCTTTGCAATCGCAGCAGGAACAAGAGCTGGCGGGGCTTTCCAAAGTGGTGCTGGGCGATACTGAGGATGTTTGGAATGCGTATTTTGCCAAACATAATAAACAATATATCGAACCGACGATGGTGTTGTATAACGGTGCGACACCGACCGCCTGCGGCACCGGTCAATCGGCAATGGGGCCGTTTTATTGCCCCAATGATCAACGGGTGTATTTAGATTTGTCTTTTTATAACGACATGAAAAATAAGCTCGGTGCGGCGGGCGAAGCGGCGTTTGCGTATGTGATTGCCCATGAAGTGGGGCATCATGTGCAAAATCTGTTCGGCACCTTATCGCAGGTTCATCGCCTGCAACGACAAACCTCCCGCACGGAAGCCAATCAGCTTTCCGTAAAATTGGAATTACAGGCGGATTGTTATGCGGGCGTGTGGGCAAGTCTGGCAATACGAAAAGGTTTGTTTGAAAGCGGCGATATTGAAAAAGCATTCAATGCGGCGGAATCCGTGGGCGACGATCGTTTGCAAAAGCGTAGCCAAGGTTATGTGGTACCGGACAGCTTTACCCACGGCACATCGGCACAACGCTTGCAATGGTTTAAACGCGGTGTAAATACGGCGGATCCGGCACAGTGTAATACGTTTTAAACTATGTGATAAAAAAGTGCGGTTGTTTTTACCATCATTTCCTAAACCTGTAATAGGGCAACCACGTTAAGTCAGATAATAATTCTAACTTGCGGCGTGTAGCGTGGATTTTTCTACGAACCGATTAATGGATAGAAAAGGTGGTGGAAACCTGTATTGAAAGCTTCAGACCACCTTTACACCGATCAGAGGAAACCGAGTTTATTCTTTTTTACCTGCCAAACCGATTTCTTGAGTTCCCTTACCGGTTTTGATCTCAGCTTTACCGGCGATTTCTTCTGCCTTGTTACCGAAGATTTTTAGCGTGTAATTTCCTCTTTCCACACCATTTTTCATAGCCTTACCACTCAACCCGGAACCGTTCCCCATTGCGCGGACGTCTGTTTGCGCCAAATCTACGTTATAGTCACCACGTAGACCACTGATGCGACCGCTGCCTTGTTTTTTAGCGAAGTCGATAGTGTAGGATAAACGACCCCCACGGTCATCGCCGGTAAATGCGATGCCGCGATAGTTTACCTGTCCCGAAGCCGGCAGATTATTAAAGGCGATGTCTCGCCCTTGAATCTCGTTGACATGGAAATCAAAGGCAGAGGAACGTGTACCATCTGCGTTGGTTTTCTGTTTCGCTAACGTAGCGGCGACGATGGAATTATTCTGTTTATATATCAGAAAATCGCCTCGTTCCAACTCGATTATTTGACCGTTCACGTTGATTTTTTTGACGTAATTGTAGTCAGAGATCTTATCGGATCTCAAATAGCCTGTATCCAGAACGCCGCCTTTACGCAAGATCTGGGTTTTGCCGCCGCGGTCGGTTAGTTCCAAAGTGCCGTTATCGGGAACAGATTCGGAGATAGTTAACTGCTTCCAGTCTTTTGCTTTCGGATCGAACGGTTTCAGTAGACCATCCGCCAACCCCCCGGCAGCTTGGCTGCATGCGGATAATGTGCAGGCGACGGTCAGCGCCGCCAATAAATATTTCGTTTTCATTTGTTTCCTTCCTTTCGTTATAACAGGGTAAACCGCCGTATCTCCTGTTAAATAAACAAAGTTAACAATTCACAAACCGAACATCTCAGTGGTTTCTGATACGGCTGACGACTTATCCTATAATAATTTTATAACGATATTTGTGACTTAAATCAAAAATTCATAAATTTGTTCTTCCACGTGGCTTGACAATGTAAGCAGCACTGTATTCTTTATCAATATAATCGGAACAAATTGAAAAGAAAGGGATTATCCATAGGCGTTAAGAGCAGACATTATCCCCAAAGTGCGGTGGGTTTGAAAAACGTTTTTTAAGCCTACCGCACTTTTTAGGTTTTTTGGCAGTAAAGAAAAAAGCCGACTGAAGGAGCAAATTTTCAGACGGCTTTGGAATTTATCTGTTTAGCAAATTAGCGTGGTGTACCGGCTAAGATTTTTTCAAAACGTTCATTGGCGAAATCCCAGTTCAGTACGTTCCAGAATTCTTTGATGTAATCCGGGCGGCGATTTTGGAATTTCAAGTAGTAGGCGTGCTCCCAAACGTCTAAACCGAAAATCGGCACACCGGAGCAGCCGGCGTATTCTTTGCCCATAATCGGATTGTCTTGGTTGGCGGTGGAAACCACGGCGAGTTTGCCGTTTTCTAAAACTAACCATGCCCAGCCGGAACCGAAACGGGTTGCCGCCGCTTTTTCAAATTCTGCTTTGAAGTTTTCAACGGAACCGAAATCACGTTCGATGGCATCTTTCAATGGGCCTTTTAAGGTTGTGCCTTTTTTCAGGCTTTTCCAGAACAAGCTGTGGTTTAAGTGACCGCCTACGTTGTTGCGTAATGCCGGGCGTTTTTCCGGAGTGATTTCGCTTAAGTGTGCCAATAACTTGCCCGGACAGCCTTCGGAAAGTGCTTGTAATTCAGGGGGATTTTCTAGTGCCGCATTCGCGTTGTTAACATATGCTTGGTGATGTTTGCTGTGGTGGATTTCCATGGTTTGTGCATCGAAGTGGGGTTCTAATGCATCATAGGCATAGCCTAATTCAGGTAAAGTATAAGCCATAACGTTTTCCTTTTCTTCGGGTTGATTGAGTATAAAACGCCAAAATGATAGCACAAAGATTGATTGGAATCATTAAACGTTACAATTTATTAACAAATAAAGAAAGATGGTGATTAGCCATCTTCTTTATTTTTTGTTAAGTCGTCATTGGGCTTTGGCTGCAGCAATTGCCACCATGTTGATAATACGGCGAACGGAAGATACGGAGGTCAAAATGTGCGCCGGTTTATTCAAACCCATGAGAATCGGCCCTACGGTAGTCGGTGTTGCCGTGCCTTGTAACAGGTTCAGGCTGATACGTGCCGCTTCCATGTTTGGCATGACGAGCAGATTTGCCGCGCCTTTTAACGGGCTGTCAGGCATGACGTCGTCGCGTAAACGTTGGGATAACGCCACATCACAGTGCATTTCGCCGTCAATGCTGAGTTCCGGCGCTTTTTCCCGCACTAACGCTAAAACGTCGCGCATTTTGACCGCACTTGGGCTGTTGTTGCTGCCGTAATTGGAGTGCGAGATCAAGGCGATTTGCGGTTCGATACCGAACAAACTCACTTCTTTCGCCGCCATCATGGTAATTTCGGCAAGTTCTTCCGCGCTCGGATCGTTGTTCACGAAGGTGTCGGTCAGGAATAGGTTGCCGGTCGGTAATACCAAACCGTTCACCGTTGCCGGCGTGCGTACGCCCGGACGTAAACCGATGACGTTTTTGATGGTTTTTAAGTGGGACGCGTAATGTCCGACCAAGCCGCACAACATGGCGTCGGCATGACCTAAATGTAACAACACGGAACCGATGGCAGTCGGGTTATTGAACATTTCGCGTTTGGCAATACCCGGTGTGATGCCGGCGCGTTTAAGCATATTGTAGTAAGTGGTGCAGCATTGGTTGTAGCGTTCATCGTTTTCAATGTTAATCAGATCGAAATCACGTCCTGCCTGAATGTGCAAACCCAGTTTTTTAATGCGTTGTTCAATGACGCTCGGACGACCCAATAAAATCGGGTAGGCAATGCCTAATGTGGCGATTTCCTGGACGGCGTGTAATACGCGGGTTTCTTCGCCGTCGGTGAGCAAGACGCGTTTTTTGTCCTGTTTGGCTTGTGCGAATACCGGTTTCATGAACAGGTTGGTTTTGTAAACGAATTGCGTCAGTTTTTCGATATAAGCATCGAAATCTTCAATCGGACGGGTTGCCACGCCGGAATCCATGGCGGCTTTTGCCACCGCCGGCGCGATACGCACGATCAAACGCGGATCGAACGGTTTCGGAATGATGTATTCCGGGCCGAAAGACAATTCACTGTCGCCATAAGCGGAGGTCACCACTTCGCTTTGTTCCGCCAATGCCAAATCGGCAATAGCGCGCACCGCCGCCAATTTCATTTCTTCGTTGATGGTGGTGGCGCTTACATCTAACGCACCACGGAAAATGAACGGGAAGCACAGGACGTTGTTTACTTGGTTCGGATAGTCCGAACGACCGGTACACACAATGGCATCCGGGCGCACGGCTTTGGCGAGCGGCGGTAAAATTTCCGGTTCAGGGTTCGCCAATGCCAAAATTAACGGATGCGCCGCCATGGTTTTTACCATATCTTGCGTCAACGCACCTGCGGCAGAGCAGCCTAAGAAAATATCCGCATTCGGAATGGCGTCGGCTAATGTGCGTTTGCCGTTGTCATCAATGGCGTAAAGTTTTTTGGTTTCGTCCATGCGGTCGTCACGGTTTTTATAAATGACCCCCTTGGAGTCGCACACCGTGATATTTTCCCGTTTCATACCGAGGGAAACCAACAGGTTCAAACAGGCGATAGATGCTGCACCCGCGCCGGATGCCACTAATTTCACATCTTCAATTTTTTTACCGACGATGCGTAAACCGTTCAATACCGCGGCGGCAGAAATGATCGCCGTGCCGTGTTGGTCATCATGGAAGACCGGAATATTCATTCTTTCGCGCAGCTTGCGTTCAATATAGAAACATTCCGGCGCTTTAATGTCTTCCAGGTTAATCCCGCCGAAAGTCGGTTCAAGGGAAGCGATAATATCCACCAATTTATCCGGGTCATGTTCGTTGATTTCAATATCGAACACGTTCACCCCGGCGAATTTTTTAAATAACACGCCTTTCCCTTCCATCACCGGCTTACCGGCTAACGCGCCGATATTGCCCAACCCGAGCACCGCGGTTCCGTTGGAAATCACAGCAACCAGATTGCCGCGCGAGGTATATTTATAGGAATCAGCAGGATCCGCCTGAATTGCCAAACAAGGCGCCGCCACGCCTGGTGAATACGCCAACGCTAAATCGCGTTGGGTTGCAAGAGATTTTGTCGGAGTAACTTCAATTTTCCCCGGAATCGGAAATTCATGAAAATCGAGTGCGGCTTTTTTAAGTTGTTCATCCATAAAATAAATCCTCTTTTTTGAATAATAGGGTGAAAAAACACCAAATATTATAATTAAATTCCAAAAGAATTCTGTGATATTTCACACATTCCTGATGATTTTCTTGGTGGATGGTTGTGAATGAGGGAAAGTGCGGTGGTTTTTCCAAATGTTTTTCATCAGGCAGGAAAGTCAATTTGGGTTTATAATGCGGGTAAGGAAAAGAAAAGGATCATTATGCGATTAGATAAATTTTTAGCGGAGCATACGGGGCTGACCCGTTCGCAGGCGACCAAGGCGTTGCGTCAAAGTGCGGTTACGATTAACGGTAAAATTGAGAAGAGCGGGGCGACCAAAGTGTCGCCGCAAGATGCGATTTATTTTGACGGTGAACTACTGACGTGGCTGGATGTCGGGCAATATTTGATGTTTAACAAACCGCAAGGCTATGTATGCTCACACGACGAAGATGAACATCCCTCCATTTATCAGTTTTTCGATTACCCTTTATCCGCCCGTTTGCATAGCGCGGGGCGTTTGGATATAGATACCACGGGTTTGGTGTTGTTAACCGATGACGGGCAATGGTCTCATCGCGTTACTTCGCCAAAACATCATCAGCCGAAAACCTATTTGGTGACGCTGGCGGATCCGGTGGAAGCCAATTATGTGCAAGCCTGTGCTGAGGGTATTTTGCTACGCGGCGAGAAAGATCCCACCAAACCGGCGGTACTTGAAATTTTAGATGATTACAACGTGAATTTAACCATTAGCGAAGGGCGTTATCATCAGGTGAAACGGATGTTTGCCGCGTTGGGGAATAAAGTGCTCGGGTTGCATCGTTGGAAAATCGGTAATCTGACCTTAGATGACAATTTAGCAGAAGGCGATTTTCGTGTGTTAAATGCCGAAGAAATCGCATATTTTTCCGGAGAATAAATCCTTGAATCCAAGCAAAACCGTAAAAACGAATTTTATTTTTGTTGTTGCCTTAGGCATTTTGTCCATGCTGCCGCCGTTAAGCGTGGATATGTATCTGCCTGCATTTTTGAATATCACGCAGGATTTTCAGGTGACTAATGATCAGGTGCAGCATACGTTAACGTCCTTTGCTTATGGCTTGGCACTCGGACAGTTGTTCTGGGGACCGTTTGGCGACAGTTTTGGGCGTAAGCCGATTATTTTGTTGGGGGGGACCGTGGCGGCGTTGGCGGCATTGATCCTGACACAAATCCATGCAATCGGTAATTTCACCGCACTTAGTTTCATTCAAGGCTTTTTTGGCGCGGCACCGGTGGTGTTGGTGGGGCGCTGTTACGGGATTTGTTCGATAAAAACGAGCTGTCCAAAATGATGTCAACCATCACGCTGGTGTTTATGATAGCACCATTGGTGGCGCCGATTCTGGGCGGTTATATCGTGTATTTCTTCCATTGGCACGCGATTTTTTATGTGATCGCCATGATGGGCTTGTTAAGTATCCTGTTGGTCTTTTTCGTAGTGCCGGAAACCCATCATAAAGAAAAACGCATTCCCTTGCGGTTGAACATCATAGCCCGCAATTTCATAGCGTTATGGAAACAAAAACCGGTGCTGGGGTATATGTTCGCCGCTTCTTTTGCTTTCGGGGGCTTATTTTCTTTCATCACGGCGGGGTCTATTGTGTATATCGGCATTTACGGCATTAAGCCGGAGAATTTCGGTTATTTCTTTATGCTGAATATCTCGGTGATGACCTTTGGTTCCTTCCTGAATGGGCGATTGGTGCATAAAGTCGGCGCGGAAACTATGTTGCGCGTTGGTTTGACGGTTCAGTTTTTGGCGGCAATTTGGTTGGTTCTGGTGCTGTTGCTGGATTTGGGCTTTTGGGCAATGGCAATTGGCATTGCGATTTTTGTGGGACAAAACTCGCTGATTTCTTCCAACGCCATGGCGTCCATTTTAGAAAAATTCCCGAACGCCGCCGGCTCGGCAAATTCTATGGTCGGCAGCGTGCGTTTCGGCACCGGCGCCTGCGTGGGATCACTGGTTGCCCTTATGAATATGAGTAGCGCAACACCAATGTTGCTGACCATGGCGGTGTGTTCGTTGATGGCGGTGGTTTGCTATTATTTTTTAACCGCGCGCAATTTATAATTTTAAAAAGCGCATTATTGTAATCTGCAACGGACAGGTAAATTTGTTCTAAATCAAAAATATCTCAAAGTACCGTGAAAGAGTTATATGATTTTGTACTTTCCCGCCTACGCCGTTCCTTCACCTTATGATAGAATGCCGCGCTAAAATCGGTTTGAATCACAAATTATCATGCACAATCAACTCAATCTTGAACAACTCGCCTGCCAACGTGGCGACAAAGTGTTATTTCACCACCTGAATTTACACATTCGGGCGGGCGATTTTGTGCAGATTGAAGGGAATAACGGTATCGGTAAAACCAGTTTACTACGCATTATTGCGGGGCTTGCTACGCCGCTGGAAGGAAAAGTGCGGTGGAATTCTGAAGAGATTTTTAAACAGTGTGAAGCTTTTCATGATGATTTGCTGTATTTGGGGCATCAAAATGGGATTAAACCCGAATTGACAGCGTGGGAAAATCTGCATTTTTATCAGCAAATCGGACGCTGCCGGCAGGGCGATGACATTCTGTGGGAAGTGTTGCAAACCGTAGGCTTGCTTGAGCGTGAAGATATTCCGGCGGCGCAACTATCTGCCGGGCAGCAAAAACGCATAGCCTTGGCGCGTTTATGGTTGTCGGAAGCGTCGTTGTGGATTTTAGACGAACCCTTCAATGCTATCGATAAAAAAGGCGTGGCAGTATTGACCGCACTTTTTGAGCGACATGCGCAACATAACGGCATCGTGATTTTAACCAGCCATCAGGAAGTGCCGAGTGCGCGGTTGAAAAAAATCCATTTAGAACAGTTTAAATGTGTAGAATAACGGCATGATTTTTTGGCAGATTATTAAACGCGAATTACAAATCGCCATGCGTAAACAGGCGGAAATTTTGAATCCGTTGTGGTTTTTCCTCATCGTGATTACGTTGTTTCCGCTGGTTATCGGACCTGATCCGAAACTGCTTTCCCGTATCGCGCCCGGTGTGGCTTGGGTGGCGGCGTTGTTGTCTGCATTGCTGTCTTTTGAGCGCTTATTTCGGGATGATTTTATTGACGGTTCTCTGGAACAACTCATGCTCACGCCGCAACCGTTGATGTTGACGGCATTGGCGAAAGTGCTTGCTCATTGGTTGCTCACGGGCTTGCCGTTGATTTTGTTATCGCCTGTCGCCGCATTATTGCTGTCATTGGAAAGAGCAATTTGGTGGGCATTAGTGCTGACTTTGTTATTAGGTACGCCGGTGTTGAGCTGCCTTGGGGCCATAGGCGTGGCGATTACGGTGGGGTTGCGCAAAGGCGGCGTATTATTGAGTTTATTGGTGGTGCCGTTGTTTATTCCGGTGCTGATTTTTTCTGCGTCGGTACTGGATGCCGCCGCATTGAATTTACCTTACGGCGGGCAATTAGCCATTCTCGGTGCGATTTTAGCCGCCGTTGTTACCTTATCGCCTTTTGCGATTGCGACGGCGTTGCGGATTAGTTTGGATCAATAGAGGATAGTTTATGTGGAAGTGGTTGCATCCTTATGCAAAGTCGGAAACACAATATCGATTATGCGGCAAGTTTAGCCCTTTCTTTGCGATTTTAACCGCACTTTTATTAGCGGTCGGTGTCGTTTGGGGGCTGGCATTCGCACCGGCGGATTATCAACAGGGCAATAGTTTCCGCATTATGTATGTGCACGTACCGACGGCGATTTGGTCTATGGGCGTTTACGGCTCCATGGCGATTGCTGCGTTGGTGGCGTTAGTGTGGCAAATTAAACAGGCGCAGCTGGCGATGATTGCCATGGCGCCGATTGGGGCGTTATTTACGTTCTTAGCGTTGGTTACCGGTGCTATTTGGGGCAAACCCATGTGGGGTACCTGGTGGGTGTGGGATGCCCGTTTAACCGCCGAATTAATTTTGTTTTTCTTATATTTAGGCGTACTCGCCTTATATTCCGCCTTTCAGGATCGCAATGTGGGCGCAAAAGCCGCCTGCGTATTATGCCTTGTGGGCGTGGTGAATCTGCCGATTATCCATTTCTCGGTGGAATGGTGGAATACGTTGCATCAAGGGGCGAGCATTACCAAACTGGAGCGCCCGTCCATTGCCACGCCGATGTTGATTCCGTTGATTTTATGTATCTTCGGTTTTATGACTTTATCAATTTGGTTAACCTTAGTGCGTTACCGCAATGAATTATTAAAAGAAGATGCCAAACGCCCGTGGGTTAAAGCGTTGGCTGAAAAACTTTAGTGTTTACCGGGGGAAATATGTTTTTTCAATCTTGGAGTGAGTTTATCAACATGGGAGGCTACGGTTTTTATGTGTGGCTTTCTTATGGTTTAAGTTTATTGGTGATTGGGGTGTTAATTGTGCAAAGCCTTGCTGGCAAAAGTGCGGTATTAAAATCCATCAAACATGAACAACAACGTGAAACCCGTTTACAACAACTGAAACAAAAAGGAGAAGCGCTATGAACCCAAGACGTAAATCCCGTTTGTCTGTTGTTTTATTTGTCTTGTTAGGTGTCGCGGTGGCTTCGGCATTGGTGTTGTACGCGTTACGCCAAAATATCGATTTATTCTATACCCCGTCGGAAGTGGTGTACGGCAAAAATGACAATGCCGATCAAAAACCGGAAGTAGGGCAGCGCATTCGCGTCGGCGGCATGGTGGTTGCCGGCACGGTGCAACGGGATTCGAAAAGCCTGAAAGTGCAGTTTGATTTAAACGACATTGGACCGTCCATCAGCGTGGAATATGAAGGTATCTTGCCGGATTTATTCCGTGAAGGGCAGGGCATTGTGGCACAGGGCGTGCTAAAAGAACCTACCTTGTTGGAAGCCACCGAAGTATTGGCAAAACACGATGAAAATTATGTGCCGCCGGATCTGGAACAGCAAATGCAGAAAATCCATAAACCGATGGGCATCTCTGATCTGAAAGGCGAAAGCGAACGCGATCGTCAGGAAAAAATGAAAGAAGGTCAGTAGTGGTTGCAGAATTAGGAAATTATGCCTTAGCCCTAAGTCTGGCGATCGCCGTTTTATTGGCGATTTTCCCTCTATGGGGGGCGGAAAAAGGCAACGCCCAACTGATGTCCTTGGCGCGCCCGATGACTTACGGCTTGTTTTTCGTGTTAACCTTTTCATTTGGTGCTTTGTTTTATTTGTTCGCCGTGAATGATTTCAGCGTGCAATATGTGGTGAACAACTCCAATACCACCTTGCCCATTTACTATCGCTTATCTGCAGTTTGGGGTTCCCACGAAGGTTCATTGCTATTGTGGATTTGGTTGCTGTCGTTGTGGGGCGCGGCAGTCGCCTTGTTTAGTAAACACTTACCGCAGGAAGCCACCGCCCGCGTACTCGGCATTATGGGCATTATCAGCATCGGTTTTCTGCTTTTCGTGTTATTTACCTCCAACCCGTTTAACCGCACTTTCCCTGATTTTCCGGTGGACGGCAAAGAACTGAATCCGTTATTGCAAGATGTTGGCTTAATTTTCCACCCGCCGTTGTTATATATGGGGTATGTTGGTTTTTCCGTTGCGTTTGCTTTTTCCATCGCCTCTTTAATGACCGGTAAACTGGATACCGCATGGGCGCGTTGGTCACGTCCTTGGACCATGGCGGCCTGGATCTTTTTAACTCTGGGTATCGTGCTTGGTTCCTGGTGGGCGTATTACGAACTGGGCTGGGGTGGCTGGTGGTTCTGGGATCCGGTAGAAAACGCCTCTTTCATGCCTTGGCTGGCGGGCACGGCATTGTTGCACTCTTTAGCTGTGACGGAAAAACGGGGTTCTTTCAAAGCCTGGACGGTGTTGCTGGCGATTTTAGCCTTCTCGCTGTGTTTGCTCGGTACTTTCTTAGTGCGTTCCGGTATTTTGGTCTCGGTACACGCCTTTGCCTCCGACCCAACCCGCGGTTTATATGTGTTGGAGTATTTAATCGTGGTGATCGGCGGTTCACTGACCTTATACGCTTATAAAGGCAGCCAAATTCGCTCCCGTGATAATGCGGAACGCTATTCCCGCGAAAGTTTGCTACTGTTAAATAATATTTTATTAATGACCGCACTTTGTGTGGTGTTGCTGGGTACGCTGCTGCCGCTTGTTCACAAACAATTAGGCTTGGGTTCCATTTCCATCGGCGCGCCGTTTTTTGATCAAATGTTCCTGATTATCATGACCCCGTTCGCCTTGTTATTGGGTATCGGACCGCTGGTAAAGTGGCGCCGTGATCAGTTCTCTGCCATTCGCACGCCGGTGATTGTCAGCCTAGTGATTATGCTTCTTGCCGGTTTTGCCTTGCCGTATGCGCTCCAAAACAAATTAACCATCAGCGCCGTACTCGGCACCATGATGTCGGTGATTATCGTGCTGTTAAGCCTGTATGAAATGCAGCAACGGGCGACGCACCGTGAATCTTTTTGGCGCGGTATAACTAAATTATCCCGCTCCCATTGGGGCATGATTTTGGCACATTTGGGGGTCGCCATGACCGTTTGGGGCATTGCCTTCAGTCAAAATTACAGCGTAGAACGGGATGTGCGGATGCACGTCGGTGATACGGTACAAATTGCCGGTTATGATTTCACTTTCAAAGGCATCAGCGATGCCAACGGACCGAACTACATCGGCGGCAAAGCGCAAATTGATATTCATCGTGACGGCAAAAAAGAAACCACGCTTTATGCGGAAAAACGCTTATACACCGTGAGCAAAATGCCGATGACCGAAGCCGCGATCGATTGGGGTTTCAGCCGTGACTTGTATGTGGCGTTAGGTGAAAAATTAGACGACAATTCCTGGGCGTTGCGCTTGTATTACAAACCCTTTATCCGCTGGATATGGCTTGGTGGGTTGTTTATGGTGCTCGGCGGGATATTATGCCTGTTCGACCGCCGTTATCGGTTTAGTAAAATTTTAGGTAAAGAAACCGTGCAGTAACCCCTTATAGAATCATCGAGTATTGATAATGAAAAAGAAATTATATTTACCTTTAATTATTTTCTTCGTTTTGGTTACCGCCTTTCTGGTGCAATTACAACGCAATGCACTGGGTGATGATCCGAAAGCATTGGAATCGGCGTTGGTGGGTAAGCCGGTTCCGCCGAAGACGTTGCAGGATTTATTATCGGATAAAACCTATGATGAAACGCTGTTTAAACAGGGCAAACCGCTTTTACTCAATGTATGGGCGACATGGTGCCCGACTTGTTATGCGGAGCACCAATATTTGAATCAACTGGCGAAGCAGGGCGTGCCGATTATCGGCTTGGATTATAAAGATAACAGTGCCAAAGCGACGAAATGGCTGAAGAATTTGGGCAATCCTTATCAGGCTGTGTTAAAAGATGAAAAAGGTTCATTTGCCTTGGATTTAGGCGTATATGGCGCGCCGGAAACTTTTCTGGTGGACGGCAACGGCGTGATTCATTATCGCCATGCGGGTGATGTAAACGCGAAAGTGTGGCAGGAAACCTTGCAACCCATTTACCAAAAATTAGGCAGTGCGCAGTAATGAAAAAAAAACTTTTATTTATATTTATAAGCTCACTTGTTCGTTTATTCACCCCTTCGGGGCCGTTGGCAAAGCCAACGTTCAAAAAACGTTGTTTTTTGTTAACCGCACTTTTCTTCAGCATCAATGTGTTTGCCGCCATCGACGTGCTGAATTTCAGCTCGCCGCAGCAGGAAGCCGACTATCACGCCTTAACGCGGGAACTGCGCTGTCCGCAATGTCAGAATAACAATATCGCCGATTCTAACGCCGCTATTGCTGTGGATATGCGCACTAAAGTGTTTGAATTGTTACAGGAAGGCAAATCCAAACAGGATGTGGTGCAATACATGGTGGATCGCTATGGCAATTTTGTTACTTATGACCCGCCATTGACCGTTGCCACCCTTGTTTTATGGGTTACGCCTTTTGCTTTGATCTTATGCGGGCTGGTATGGCTTTTCGGGCGGAAAAGAACGATGCCGAGTGGGGCGGATAATGCCGCGCCACAGGCCTTAAGTGAAGCACAACAGCAGCGCCTTAATGCTTTGTTAAATAAGGAAAATGACTAATGAATTTGTGGACAAGCATTTTTGTGTTAACGCTGATTGCCGCGTTAATTTGTTTTTTCCCGTTGCTGTCTGCGCGTTTTGTGCAAACCCAATCAACCCGTCGTGATGATCTCAACAAGGCGTTTTATTTTGAACGTTTAAAAGAGCTGGAATGGGATGAAAAACAAGGCTTGTTGGAAAACGCCGAACAACTCAAAACCGAATTGCAAAAATCCTTATTGGAAGATATTCCGCAACAGCCTGAAAGTGCGGTGCGCAGTGAAAAGAGTTACGGCAAGCTGTGGTTTGTCTCCGGCTTTCTGGTACTCGGCATTTTGTCCGTGTCGGCGTATTTTGTAGTGGGCTCCTGGCAGGCGGAAATTATGTTGGAAAAAAGCGCGGAAAAACTACCGCACTTTTATGAGCGTTTAAAACGTGAAAGCACAAATCCGTTAAACGATGCTGAAATGCAGCAATTTGCCACCGCGTTACGGGTGGATTTGCAAAAAGATCCGAATAATGCGAAGAACTGGTGGTTGTTAGGGCAAATCGGTATGAACTTGGAACAGCCGAGAATGGCATTAGACAGCTTTGCCCGCGCGAATAAATTAGAACCGAAAAATAATCTGTATAAATTGGCGTATGCCCGTATTTTGATGTTCTCCGGGGATGAAACGGATAAATTGAAAGGGGATAGTTTATTGCGCGACGTCATTCGTGAAGATCATACCAACGTTGAAGCTTTGAGTTTGTTGGCGTTCCGTTATTTTGAAACGGAAGACTACAAAATGGCAGCGGTCAGCTGGGCGATGATGTTGAAACTATTACCGAAAGATGACCGGCGTGTTCCGATTATTGAACGAAGTATTCGTTCCGCACGTGATGCGCTGGAAGCACAGAAACAGGAAAAACACCAACAACTGACGCCACAACAGGAAAAATAATGACCCCTTTTCGGGTTTTGCATTGACTGGAAAACAATTTACTTTTTTCTGTGATCCTGATAACTTACCGCTTGAGATTTGTACAATTTTATAATTTATACTCCATTTCACTTTATTCTTAAGGGGTCCCAATGATGCTTTTCAAAAAATTAACGCTCGGTCTGAGTTTTACTTTCCTTTCATCATTGGCTTTTGCAGAATCTTGGACTATGCATATTTCCGAAGATGGCGTGATAACCGATAAAACCGCTCAACAGCTTAATCCGGCTAGGTATGCCGGAGCTGTGTACAAACAACAATTTTCTTTTTCTGACAGCGGCGGGCAAGGTAAAACCACTTACATTAATCAAAATAACGGCAAGAAATTCGATCCTAAAAATGCTGCTGATGTGAGTGAATTGGGTAAAAGCATCGCCTTTGAAGTGTTTGAGATTAAAGAAAATAAAGACTCTCACTCAGTATTTGAATCCGGCGCCGGCATTTGTTACGGCTTCAAATATACCGATGGCGTCGCGTTCACCGATTCTACAACCTATTATGTAGATAAATCCAAGCAGCAATATTACGCCAGTATCATCGGCGCCACCGTATCTTCTGACGTGGAACCGAAAAACGTGCAATATGCGCCGGTGTTTAATATTCAGGATCCCGAGTTAGATAAAGAAGTAAAGTCGGAAGAACAACGAAACGGTAAGACCTTGATTAATAAAAATTTGCAAAAGAGCAGAGAAATTCTTTCTAACGTAGTTTGTAAGTAAAAATAAGGTGGTAAATTATGCAAAAATTGTTACTCGTCACAGTGATTAGTGGTGTTTTAGTTGCTTGTTCTTCTAAGGCTCCACAAATCAATCAAGCTCCTTTAGATAAGCAGACAGTTGAAGCTTATCAAGCGAAAGTGTATAGCGGTAATACGGTGTCGAAGAAATATCAAGTAAGAGACGTTAAACCGGAAGACAATGTGTTAAACGCTAGTGATTCGGAACCGAAAACCGTGATTTATCGCGAGCGTCAGCCAAGACTGGTTGTGACACCGAGCATTGGCTATTATCGCGGTTGGCACTGGTAAAAGACCCTGACAAAAATAATGCTTTTTGAACGTTGGCTTTGTCGGCGGAGTCGAGGATACAAGTAAATCTTCAAGATTTATGAGTAAGAAATTAACCGCACTTTTAGAGTAGAACATCAAATCAGAAAGCCGAATTCATTTCGATGAGTTCGGTTTTTTATTGCCCGTAATTAGGGTATTTCTTCTTCGATAAAATATTCAAATAAAAATAATTCTTTTTTGTAGCATAAAATGTAAATATACCTCTTTATAGTTATATATTCCTGCTTCATTTAATTTTCCCCTTTAATGATATTTTTATACTAATAAATAGGTAGTTGACACATTTTAGGAGAAATTTTCATGCTACAAAATTTCACTAAAATAGAAAATTAAATTGGAAAAATTGATCAAAAACAAGAAAATGTAAAATAACCATGGAATGAGCGCGGATATTTGGTTATGTTAAACTCGTTTAACCCCCTTTTATACCTTATATCGCATTGTTTTTCATGATAAAAGTTATCATTTTTATGATGCGGGCGGTATAGACATTTCCTTAACAAAACTACAGTTAACCTGATTGGAGTGATTATCGTGAACGCATTGAGCAAAAGCCTGGTAGTGGCAGCTTCTTTCGCAGCTTTAGGTGTGTTTAATTTGGCAATGGCGGAGTTGGTGTATAAACCGCTTGAGCAACCTGTGGAAGCACCAAATCCGAATCTAAAAATTGAAGCGGTAAACGAACAGTTTGCGGCAAAATACCCGAAACAATTTGCGTCTTGGAAAGCCACCGAAAAAGGCGACAAGATTATTTATGCAGATGAGGAAAATCCACGTTTAATCATATTATGGGGCGGTTATGCCTTTGCGAAAGAATATAACGCACCGCGCGGACACATTTATGCCATTAAAGATTTACGCAATATTTTGCGTACCGGTGCGCCGAAAACCGCTAACGACGGTCCACAACCGATGGCGTGTTGGACCTGTAAAGGTCCGGATGTGCCGCGTTTAATCGCCGAATGGGGAGAAGAAGGCTATTTCAATGGTAAATGGGCAAAAGGCGGGGCGGAAGTGGTGAATGCCATCGGTTGTGCCGACTGTCACGACACGACCTCTAAAGAGTTTGCTGAAGGTAAACCGGCATTGCGAATTGCCCGTCCACACGTTATTCGTGCTTTGGATCATTTAAACAATGCGTTGCAAGCCCGAGCGAAAGCGGAAGGCAAAACACAGCCTGATTTACGTTTCGGCACTGCCGCCCGCACCGAAAAACGGGCGGAAATTTGTGCGAACTGTCACGTTGAATATTATTTCGCAGGTGACTTGAAACAAGTGACTTTCCCATGGAATAACGGTCAAACCGTCGATGACATGGAAAAATACTACGATGACATCGGGTTCACCGACTTCACTCATATCTTATCCAAAGCGCCGATCTTAAAAGCACAACACCCTGACTTTGAAATTTGGTCTTTAGGTATGCACGGTAAAAACGGCGTGACCTGTATCGATTGCCACATGCCGAAAGTGCAAGGGGCGGATGGTAAAGTTTATACCGACCACCAAATTCAAAATCCATTTGATGCCTTTGATAGCACTTGTGCCAACTGTCACGATCAAAGTAAAGAGAAGTTAAAAGACATTGTGGCTTCCCGCAAAAAAGAAGTGAAAGACATTATGGGGCGCTTAGAAAATCAAGTAGTTCGTTTGCACTTTGAAGCGAAAGCCGCATGGGATGCCGGCGCAACCAAAGAAGAAATGGAACCGGCGTTAATGGACATTCGTCACGCGCAATGGCGCTGGGATTACGCCGCAGCCAGCCACGGCGGACATATGCACGCACCTGATGTGATGTTACGCGTGTTAGGTTCCGGTCTTGACCGCGCTGCTGATGCCCGTGCCAAATTGGCTGCCATCTTAACCAAACATGGCGTAAAAACACCGATTGAAGTGCCGGATATTTCCACCGCGGAAAAAGCCTGGAAAGCCGTGGGCATTGACATCGAAAAAGAACGCAAAGCCAAAGAAGAATTCTTAAAAACTGTTGTACCTCAATGGGAAAAAGAAGCGAAAGCCACAGGCAAATTAGCTGAAGATTCCGCAACAAAACAATAGAAAAAAGCACCGCACTTTTGCCGGGAAAGAAAAAAGTGCGGTCATTTTCAAACGCAAATTTGAGGTAATCAGAATGAATGTAACTTCCTTAATCCGCAAACCTGTAAAAGCGCTCGCACTGTTCGCTATGCTTGCGGCGCTGCCGATGGTTGCACAGGCGAAAACGCCATCGGCTGATAATCAGCTGACTTATGAACCGCAGTTGGACAATCAACGGGATCCGAATCAATATTGCGCCAAATGCCATAAATTTGACAAAGTGGATAAAAGCCAAACCTTGGATCAATCCGGCGGCGAATTGCATTTCGGTAAATTCCACGGCGCCCATTTAAGCCAAAAAAATCCGAATAACGGTAAACCGATTAATTGTGTGAACTGCCACGGTAATATTTCCGAAGATCACCGTCGTGGTGCGAAAGACGTGATGCGTTTTGAAGGTGATATTTTCGGTGAGAAAAAACCGATGTATAGCGCACAAGAACAAAACCAAGTGTGTTTTTCTTGTCATCAACCGGACAAACTGCGTGAAAAATTCTGGGCGCATGATGTGCACGCCATGAAATTACCTTGCGCAAGCTGCCACACATTGCACCCGAAAGCGGATGCGATGAAAGACATTGAACCGAAAAATCACGTAAAACTTTGTGTGGATTGCCATGGAAAACAACAGGCAGAGCAACAAAAACGCAAAGCACAACAAGAACAAACTCCATCAACCGAACAAAAGGGTAAACAATGACAGCCTGTTCACGCCGAAACTTTGTTTCCGGCATGGGGGCGTTAATCCTTATGACGGGGACATCAGTCACCTCTTTGGCAAAAGAGGAAAAGGCGGATAAACCGAAACGCTACGCCATGGTGCACGATGAAAACGCGTGCATCGGCTGTACCGCTTGTATGGATGCCTGTCGTGAAACCAACCAAGTGCCGCAAGGCGTTTCCCGCTTGGAGATTTTGCGCAGCGAGCCTTACGGCGAATTTCCGAATCAGGAATATGAGTTTTTCCGCCAATCTTGCCAACATTGCACCAACGCGCCTTGCGTAGCGGTTTGCCCGACCGGCGCGTCATTTATCGATAAAGATACCGGCATTGTGGATGTACACAAAGAGTTGTGCGTCGGTTGCCAATACTGTATCGCCGTTTGTCCGTATCGCGTGCGCTTTATTCATCCGGTGCACAGAACGGCGGATAAATGTAATTTCTGTCGCGATACCAACCTGGCACAAGGCAAACAACCAGCTTGTGTTGAAGCCTGCCCGACCAAAGCCTTAACCTTTGGTGATATGAACGATCCGACCAGCGCAGTGGCTCGCAAGGTAAAAGAAAAACCTGTTTACCGCACGAAAGTGGAATTGGGAACCCAACCGAATCTTTACCATATTCCATTCCAACATGGAGAACCGAAAAGATGACACTAGATTATCCTGTTCCGTTTCATACACCGAACCTCGTGTGGGATTCCAGTATCGCCATCTATTTGTTCTTACTGGGTATTTCTTCCGGTTCCTTATTGCTTGCCGTGCTTTATAAACGCAATCGCAAACCGGAAAAACCAAGCGAAAACTGGATTATTCGCAGTGCTGCGATCTTAGCGCCTGGCACGGTGATTATCGGTTTATTGCTGTTGATTTTCCACTTGGCGCGCCCTTGGACGTTCTGGTATTTGATGTTTAACTACCAGTTCAATTCCGTGATGTCCATGGGGGTACTGTTATTCCAAATCTATATGGCGGCGGTTCTCCTCTGGATTGCGATTCTCTTTAAAAATGAACTTGCCGCCTTGCTCGATAGATTTTTACCGAAATTAAAATTTATCGTGAAATGGATTTCCGCCTGTGAACGCATTACCAACCCGTTGGAACTGTTCCTGTTGTTCCTTGCGGTGTTGCTAGGCGCTTATACCGGTTTCTTATTGTCGGCGTTAATCAGCTACCCGATGCTAAACAATCCCGTATTGCCGGCATTATTCCTCGCTTCGGGCACGTCTTCCGGTATCGCGGCGGTATTCTTAACCATCCTGATTGTGGGCAAATTAAAAGGGCATTCCGACGAAGTGAATTTCATGCATAAATTTGAAGTGCCGATCATGCTCGCCGAACTCTTTTGCATCGGCTGCTTCTTCGCCGGATTATATTTCGGCGGCGGACAAAAAATGGTCGCCATGCACAACGCCCTAAGCGGTTTCTGGGGTGCGATTTTCTGGATCGGCGTCATGCTTATCGGCATCCTCATCCCGCTCGCCGGTAATCTATTGGTTAGCGATAAATTAAGATACAATCGTCATTTCATCATTCTGGTATCTATATTTGATTTAATCGGCGTGTTGTGTCTGCGATATTTTATTTTGTACGGCGGACAATTGACCGTTGCGTAGGTTAGTTTTTTATTATTGATAAAGGCGTATAATGTACGCTTTTTGTTTAGCTGTTTCTACTTTCTTGCTTGTGCAAGAAAGTAGCAAAGAACACACCCCAGCTTCACCGCTGATCTTCGCTTGGTTGCAATTTTTTTAACGGAAATTTTTGAACTCGCCACTACGCAGCTCAAACAAAGCGAAAATTTCCTAAAAATTACAAGTCGCTCAGGCGGGTCAGATGGGGCCCCCATGGTGCATTATTAAAAGTGCGGTGGTTTTTAAAATAGTTTTTTAATGATAAAAACGCTTGAAAAAATGACCGCACTTTATTCGGAAAAAGAAATTGGATTCCCTTCTTTGCCGCCCTTGTGGAATTGAATTTGTAGGAAATTTTGTACTGTTTGAGCGAAGCGAGTTTACAAAATTTCCGTGAAGCAAATTCAATGGAACAAGGGAAATAAGGCAAAACAGGGTCGCCTTTCTTTTGGTTACTTTTCTTTGGCGAAGCAAAGAAAAGTAACTCGCCTTCGGCGAAAACCGAACTTGTTATACCCAATAAAATTGAACCAATTAAAAACCACAAACAAACGTAGAACCCAATATTATGATCCCCGAACTTGGTTTTATTTCCCTTCTTCTCGCCACCATGAGCGCGTTGCTCCTCGCGGTAGTGCCGCAGCTTGGGCTTTGGTTGCGTAAGCCGGCGCTTACCCAATTGGCGTGGGGCTTAAGTTACTGCTTCGGGTTATTCACGCTGGCGCCTATTTCCATATTAGCATACTCCTTTGCGGCGGATGATTTTACGTTGGAATATGTCGCCGCCCATTCCAATTCCCAACTGCCGACCTTTTTCAAAATCGCCGCGACCTGGGGCGGGCATGAAGGTTCCATGTTGTTTTGGTTGTTTTCGCTTTCTGTTTGGGTGGTGTTGTTTGCGTTATTTAACCGAAAAAACGACCGCACTTTTGTGGCGCAAAGTCTGGTGATTTTGGGGCTGATTTGCTTTAGTTTCGCCGTGTTTATCGTCTTTTTCTCTAATCCGTTCGGACGAATTTTCCCGGCGCCGTTGGAAGGGCGGGATTTGAATCCGATGTTGCAGGATGTCGGTTTGATTTTTCACCCGCCGTTGCTTTACCTCGGTTACGTGGGCTTTGCAGTGAATTTTGCCATCAGTATTACCGCCTTGCTTCATCAGCATTTGGAACGCCAGATTGCTCAAATCATGCGGGCTTGGGTGTCGGTGTCATGGTTGTTTTTAACTTTGGGCATTGTGCTTGGCGCCTGGTGGGCGTATTACGAACTGGGCTGGGGAGGTTGGTGGTTCTGGGATCCGGTGGAAAATGCGTCGCTCATGCCGTGGTTGCTCGGCTTGGCATTGTTGCACAGTTTAATCGTCAGCGAAAAACGCGGAATTTTTAATTACTGGACGACCTTATTTTCCTTGTTGGCATTTGCCTTCAGCGTATTAGGCACGTTTATCGTGCGCTCCGGCGCGCTTACCTCCGTACACGCTTTCGCTGTGGACAGCCAACGCGGCTCGGCATTATTACTGATTTTCTTCCTGCTCACCGTGGGTTCTCTCGGTTTATTCGCGTTCAAAGCCAATTTGCAGCAACGCCGCGTCAAATTAACGCTGCTTTCCAAAGAAAGTGCGGTGCTTTTTTTGAATGTTTTATTGAGTATCGCCACCGTTAGCACCTTTCTCGGCACCTTTTATCCCATGCTGTTCCAAGCCATGAATTGGGGTTCCATTTCCGTCGGTGCGCCTTATTTCAACAGTATTTTCTTGCCGCTGCTTACGCTGATTTTAATCGCCATGGTGTTTTCCCTCGGCTTGCACTGGGCGAAGGCGGACAAAGGCATTTTGTTTAAACGCGCGGCGTTGTTACTGCCGTCTTTGTTGATCGCTTATTTTATGATTCGTCAGGTGATGCAAAACGACAGCGCTTTGCAGTTTAACCTGACGGCATATTTTCTGTTCACCTTGGCGATCTGGCTCTTATCGGCGACCTTATGGCAAAATTGGTGCAAGTTAAGTGTTTCCCGTTACGCCATGATTTTCGCCCACAGCGGCGTTGCCATTGCGACCATGGGCGCGGTGATGAGCAGTTACTTCGGTAGTGAAATCGGCGTGCGTTTGTCGCCGCAAGAGAGCCAAACCTTGGGGCAATTTGATTTTCGATATACGCGTTTCTCCAGTGAAATCGGACCGAATTTTACCGCTGAAGTGGCGGATTTTCATGTCACGGCGAACGGTAAACCTTATGCTGATTTGCAGCCGGAGCGCCGTTATTATGATGTGCGTACTATGACCATGAGCGAAGTGGGGCTTGCCGGCGGGTTTTGGGGCGATTTGTATATTGTGATGGGCGATCCGCTCGGCAAAGGCGAGTTTACCTTCCGCCTGCATTACAAACCGCTGATTCGCTGGTTATGGCTAGGCGGTGTGTTAATGGCGTTCGGGGCGTTGTGTTCCCTATTGACGATGAAGCGAAAAGGAAAGCGTGATGAATAGAAAAGTGATTTTTTTCCTGCCGTTAATTTTATTGCTCGGTGTGTGCGTGCTATTGTTGGCGGGGTTGCATCAGGATCCGAAAAAAATTGCCTCCGCTTTAATTGATAAGTCTGTGCCGGAATTTTATCAGGCGAATTTGCTGGATAACCGCCAAACGCTCAGCCCCAAGGATTTTCCGAAACGTCCCTTTCTGATAAATATTTGGGGCAGTTGGTGCGGTTATTGCCAACAGGAACATCCGTTGTTGATGGAATTGGCACAGGAAATGCCTATTGTCGGCGTGGATTATCGCGATAAACCGCAAAACGGCATTGAAATGCTGCAACGGATGGGTAATCCTTATGCGTTAGTGATTGATGACAGTCGTGGCGAGCTGGCGTTGAAGCTGGGCGTAGATGGCGCGCCGGAAACCTATTTAGTGGACGCCGACGGTATTATTCGTTACCGTCATTCGGGTTTATTGGATCGTGAAACCTGGCAAAATACGTTTGTACCTCAACTTAATCGGTTAATGCAGCCATGAAACGATTTCTCGCGTTATTTTTTTTATTGATCAGCGTCGGTGCTTTTGCCGAAATGGTGGATACCTTTGAATTCCACAATCCGGCAGATCGTGCGCGCGCGGTGGAATTAGCAAAATCTTTGCGCTGCCCGCAATGTCAGAATCAAAATCTGGTGGAGTCCAATTCTCCTATCGCCTATGATCTGCGCCTTGAAGTGTATAACATGGTCAAGGAAGGCAAAACCAATCAGCAAATTATTGATGCCATGACGGTACGCTTCGGCAATTTTGTGAATTACAAACCGCTCTTTCAGTGGAACACTGCATTGCTTTGGCTGTTGCCGGCGGGGTTGCTGTTAATGGCGTTTGGGTTGATTTGGAATTCTGCCCGCAGTTCATCAAGCCTGAAATCTGAAAAACAACTGGCAAATCCACCGCACTTTCATGCCATTCAAGAGAAAAGTGCGGTCAAATTTGAACGTAAATCTACGCTCATTGTTTTCACGTTATTGCTGATCGTACCCCTAGTTTATTACTTCTCTCTGGATCGCTTCGCCCGTGCCAAACAAGGGGAACGGGCACAAATCGCGCAGTTGAATCATCAAATTGAAACGCCGGAAGAAAACAAAACGGAAGCGATTATCGGCAAACTGCAGGATAAATTACGGCAAAATCCGAATCATGGAGAAAACTGGATAAAGCTGGGCGATGCTTATATGCAAAACAATGATTTTGACAGCGCATTAATTTGTTACACCAACGCGGAAAAAATCGAAGGGCGCAAACCGGCCATTTTAGGGTTAATGGCGATGTCGTTATATCTTCAGGAAAATCAGCAAGTTACGCCACAGGTGCAACAGCTGGTAGAGGAGGTTTTGACGCAGGATCGCAAAGAGGTATCGGTTCTGTCCCTTTTGGCGGCGGAAGCCTTAAAAACGCGGGATTATTCCACCGCACTTGATTATTGGCAGCAAATTCTAGATTCGGGCAATGCCACGGTGGATCGTCGTGCGATCATTCAGAAAATGAAAATGGTGGATTTTATGCAGAAGGGGAATATGCAATGAGTCGAACCGTCAGCCATGAGACCCTCATTATCGGCGCCGGGGCGGCAGGCTTATTCTGTGCGGCACTGTTGGCAAAGTGCGGTGGAAACGTCCGGATTTTAGATAACGGGAAAAAAGTCGGGCGGAAAATTTTAATGTCCGGCGGTGGGTTTTGTAATTTCACCAATATGGAGATGTCTTCGGACCGCTATCTCAGCCAAAATCCGCATTTTGTGAAATCGGCATTGAAACGCTTTACCCAGTGGGATTTCATCGGCTTGGTAGCGGACTACAGCATTGCTTACCATGAAAAAGAACTGGGGCAGTTGTTTTGCGATAACGGCGCGGAAGACATTGTCAATATGCTGTTGGCGGAATGCAAAAAGTACGGCGTGGAAATTACGCTACGACAACATATTACCTCCGTGGAAAAAACGGCGGACGGTTTTTGCGTCACCACTAACGGCGAGACCTTACATTGCCGAAATCTGGTTGTTGCGACGGGTGGTTTATCTATGCCGGGGTTGGGCGCAACGCCTTTCGGGTATCAGCTCGCACAACAATTCGGCATTAATGTCATTGCGCCCCGTGCCAGTTTGGTGCCTTTTACCTGGCGCGAATGCGATCAGTTTTATGCCGCCTTATCGGGCATTTCCTTAGATGTGGCGGCGACCAATCGGCACAAAACCTTTACTCATCAAATGCTGTTTACCCACCGCGGTTTGTCCGGGCCGGCGATTCTGCAAATTTCCAATTACTGGCAACCGGGTGAAAGCATCCATCTGGATTTATTGCCTTATCAGGATATTCGCCATTATTTAGATGATCTGCGTCAATCATCGCCGAAATTGCAGTTAAAAACTGCATTAGCCCGTTTGTTGCCGAAAAAATTGGTGGAGCTTTGGCTTGACCAAGGGCTTTTGCAGGATGAGGTGCTTGCCCGGCTCAGCAAAGTGCGGTTAGAAAATCTGGTAAATTTAATTCACAACTGGCAGTTCGTACCTAACGGCACGGAAGGTTATCGCACGGCGGAAGTCACCATGGGCGGCGTGGATACTCATGCGATTTCCTCGAAAACCATGGAAAGTAATCAAGTGGGCAGCTTGTATTTTATCGGCGAAGTGCTGGATGTGACGGGCTGGCTCGGCGGCTATAACTTCCAATGGGCGTGGAGTTCCGCCTATGCCTGTGCGCAAGCGATTGCCGATAAAGGATAAAAAATGCCGTCGTGATGACGGCATTTTTGTTTGGGAAGCACTTATTCGGCAAGTTCCGTTTGTTGGAGAATAGGATTCTGTTAATGTAAAGCAGCCTGCAATTTGAAAACAAATGTACAGACTGCTTTTTAGCTTCGCAGAAGCCAACGCTTTCAGGTAACCTTTAAAGGTCGTCTGAAAGCGATACAGCTTGGCAAGCTACGCTACCGAACGGCACCGTCAGCGGTATTCAGGCTGCCACATTGCGTCCTGCACAGCTTGCACCCAGTTGTCGGAGGTGTTGGCGGCAACGCCGTCTTTCACTGCTTGTTTCGCTACAGCAACTGCCACGGTTGCGGATGACGCGCGCAGATTGTCCACCGGAGGCAGCAGGGATGCGCCTTCGTCCTGTGGGTTCACTTGCGATGCCACGGCTTCGGCGGCGGCAAGAAGCATGCCGTCGGTAACCTGTTTCGCGCCGGAGACGATCACGCCCAAACCTAAGCCCGGATAAAGCATGGCGTTGTTGGCTTGTCCGATTTGGTAGTTCACGCCTTTATAAGGAACAGGCGGAACAGGAATACCGACAGAAATTAACGCTTTACCGTCAGACCATTGAACCGCGTCGGTCGGCATGACCTCGATTCTCTCCGTCGGATTAGACAGCGGCAGCAAAATAGGTCGTTCAACGCCCGCACACAGGGCTTTCACCACATCTTCAGTAAACGCGCCGTGATCGGTGGATGTGCCGATTAAAATGGTCGGTTTGACCTGTTTGACCACTTCCAATAAGCCGATTTTGCCGTCGGTTTTCGCCCACGCGGCAGCTTCGGCAGCGGGGCGGGCATATTCCTGCTGATAATCCGGCAGGTTCGGCATATCGTCGGTAACCAAGCCGTTGATGTCTATCAGCCATACGCGTTTTTTGGCTTCCTCGCGGGACAGTCCGTCGCGCTGCATTGCCGCGCTGATTTGGTCTGCCATGCCCGTACCCGCCGTACCCGCGCCATAAACAACCAGACGCTGTTCGGCAAAGTTTTGTTTGGTTACTTTCAATCCGGAGAATACTGCCGCCATCACAATCGCGCCCGTCCCCTGCATATCGTCGTTGAAAATACGGTAGTGGTCGCGGTTTTCCACCAAAATGCGGCGAGCATTGGACGGACCGAAATCTTCAAAGTGCAGCAGCGCATTCGGGAACAGTTCCGCCGCTGTTTTCAGGTATTCGGCAATCATCGCGTCGTAGCGTTCGCCGCGCACGCGGGCATGGCGGTTACCGAGATATGCGGGATCGCTGAGCAGGGCTTCGTTATCTGTGCCGACATCAAGGTTCACGGCAATGGCGCGGGCGGGGTCAATCCCTGCGGCAGCAGTGTAAACCGCCAGCTTGCCGACGGAAATATCTGTACCGTTCACGCCCCAGTCGCCGATGCCGAGGATTTCTTCCGCGTCCGACACCACAATCAGATCCACATCGTCCGCACCCAATCCCAAGGTTTCAAAGGATTCACGGATGGCTTCGGGATGGTTGATATCCAAATAAACCGCACGCGAACGGCGGTAGTCGCGACTCCATTTTTTAATCGCTTCGCCCACGGTCGGGTCGTACACAATCGGCAGCATTTCCGCCAAATGGTCGGTCAGCAGTTTGTAATACAGCACTTCGTTGCGGTTGTGCAGTTGGTCGAGAAAAATATATTTTTCAATATCTTCGGCGTAAGAAGAGAATTGGCGGTAGGCGCGCGCGGCTTGCTGGTCGAGAGTCTCCACCGCTACGGGCAGGCGTCCGGTCAAGCCGTATTTTTTTCGTTCTTCGGCGGTAAACGCCGTGCCTTTGTTGGTCAGCGGGTTTTGCAGAATTTCAGGGGTTTTGCTCATAGCGTTGTTCTCCTAATTGATTGAACGGGAAATCCCCATTCTTATTCTATACCAAACTTTATAGGTTGACTAAACATATTAAAAAGTCCTTAATTCGGTCAAAAAAATTCGCCATTATTTCAACCTTTAAAGTTGAATAGGCTACTCAAAATGAACATCAATCTAAATCACGGAGAAATCAACAAACGAATTGGCAAAGCCATTGCCAAACAGCGCCAACAAAGCGGCTACACGCAGGAACAGGTGGCGGAAATGCTGGAAATCGGCAACGAAGCCGTCTCGCGCATGGAGCGCGGTCTGATTATGCCCAACGTGGTGCGCTTAATCGAACTGGCGGAAAAAGACCGCCAACTGATGCTGGATTTTCTCGACAGCTTCGCTCGGCGGCTGAAACAGGAGTAAGGCAAAACGATAAAGTCGTTTGAAATGCAGGTTTCCGACGGCGTGGCAATGTATGTTGGGTCATGATCCGACAATTACTTACCCGCTGTTTCAAACAACATCAATGATTCGGTGGGCAAGAGGGTATACCTTACGCTAAAAGTGCGGTCAAAAAACGTTGAGAATTTTGACCGCACTTTGATCTGCCCCCCAAAAGTTGGACAGGTTAGTTAACTTAAATATTGAGCTCGGTATTGCACCGGGCTTAATCCTTTTAAATCAAGTTTAATTCGTTCTTGGTTGTAATACACCAAATATTCTTCAATTTCCGCCTGTAATTCGGCAATCGAAGTATAAGTGCGTGAGTAAAAACACTCAGATTTTAATATCGCAAAAAAGCTTTCAATCACCGCATTATCATAGCAATTCCCTCGGCGACTCATACTTTGTATCGCCTTGCCTTCCAACATCTTTACCCATTC
>NZ_AQUU01000007.1 GCF_000372365.1 Aggregatibacter actinomycetemcomitans DSM 8324
CATCGTTAATGATTTTTGAAAGGCACGCAAACCTAAAATACAACTATGGTAACCGACATTTTTGGTCGAAAGGCTATTATGTAAGCACGGTAGGGCTAAATACAAAGACAGTGGAGGNGTATATAAGGAATCAGGAAAAGGAAGACATGATTCAGGATAATTTATCNAAGAAAGNATATGTGGACCCCTTTAAGGGGTAGGTCATAGAGTTATTTCGCGGTTGTCAGTTTTCACATGCCCTTTGAAGGGCATGTGAAGTACTAGGCCCTTATAGGGTAGCCTAAAAACCGCACGTTTTACGTGCGGATTGGTTTTTGAATTTTGTGTGCTGGATCACGATTTAACGTTTCTTAAAGATAAGCACCAACAAGGCGAGGACAATACCCGTGGTGATGAATCCAAGTAAACCGGAATAAGTGAAACCAACTACAATATAGCCTGCAATGCTCGCGGTGGCGATGGTGATAGCATAAGGCAATTGGGAAGTGACATGATCCATGTGGTCGCATTTTGCACCGGTGGAAGACAGAATAGTAGTGTCCGACACTGGTGAACAGTGGTCACCACATACGGCGCCTGCCATGACCGCCGATAAGCATGGTAACATAAATTCCACGGAACCATGCATCGCGTGGGAAGCGATGGCCGCGGCGATGGGCAGCATGATTCCGAAGGTTCCCCAACTGGTGCCGGTGGAAAATGCCATAATGGCGGCTAAAACAAAGAGCAGTGCCGGTAAGAACGCAAGCGGTAAGGCGTAGGATACCAAGGAGGCTAAATAAGTGCCGGTTTTTATATCGCTGACCACGTTATTGATTGTCCAGGCAAAAAACAGAATTAAAATGGCGCCAAGCATGGATTTCACGCCCAGTATCCAGGCTTTGACATATTCATGCAGGCTTACCAGACGATCGGATAAAATACAAATGGACGCAATAATCACCGCACTTACACCACCGGTGACTAAAGATACACCTACGGTGGTATTTTCAAAGGCACCAAGTATACTGAACGGCTTTCCGCTAGCTGTTAAGGCTAGGTTACCAGTGTATAGCATGGCAGAAATTGTTATGATAATAAGGGTGATAATTGGTAATACTAAATTGCGTACATGACCGTTTATGCCTGAAAGCGCTTCTCCTTGCGTATTTTCTGTTTCCAGTGCCAGCCTTTCATGTCTTGCCATGGGACCGATGTCAAAGCTGAAATAGGCTACGAAGAACACCATTAAAATAGAGAAAATAGCGTAATAGTTCATAGCACTCATTGCCATAAATGCACCGATTGGTGAGTAGCCTGTGATGGAATAAGTGGCTAATAAGCCAGCGACTAAGGTAATGATATATGCGCCCCAACTAGATACCGGCATGAGTACGCACATCGGTGCAGCGGTAGAGTCAAGAATATAAGCTAATTTGGCGCGGGAGACTTTGAATTTATCGGTAATCGGGCGGGCAATAGCACCTACGGCTAAACTGTGGAAATAGTCATCGATGAAGGTGACGAAGACTAACGAAGCGGCAACCAATTTTGCCCCACGGCGATCTTTAATCTGTTTTTGTGACCATTCTGCAAAGGCGCGGTTACTGCCGGACATACTTAAAAGGGCGGTCAAAATTCCGAGTAATAATAAGAAAAGAATAATGTTGATATTGTTGGTATTTAAACCATCTTCCTTGACGAAGAGGGAGGATACGTTATTTTTTAAATAAACTAAGGTACTTGTTAGATTCACATCTGTCAGCATAATAGCACCGACAAAAATACCTACGCTCAAAGAGAGCAATACGCGGCGGGTAATGATGGCGAGTAACAACGCAAATAACGGTGGTAATACCGACCAGACTGATGACGAATAATCAATGAGTTCCATTTGTTCTTCCTAATATTAAGGGAGAACCACTGACTTTAAATATTTAATCGGGGTAGAAATGATTTAAAAAAGGATAGGCAAAATAGGACCTAACCTAACAGTAGCGCTCCATAGTTGTTTACAGACTATGACAGTGACGGTTCTTTCGAAGACGTCACCAACCAATTAAAATGACTTTTAACTGATTTCGGCAAACGTTCCTTTCCATTTTCTTCACCGTTATCCACTCGGAAAATATACTTATAACGTTTGCACCTCTACACAAGTAGGATGAGCTAAAGATTACAATAAAAAATGAGAAAAACCAATCATTAAATAAAATTTAGATAAAATGGTTGAACTAATTTAATTAAAAATGGTATTTACCTATGTGGGTAATTTGTTTATGATAGCCTAGCTTCGTGTATATTAATTTAATTGTGTCTAGAGGAGAAAATTTAATGTCCGATGTATTAAAAATATTAATGAATATTCGTAGCTTGCGTATGGTCGCGCGTGATTTAGCATTAGAACAGCTTGAAAGTATTTTGGAAAAATTGCAATTAGTCGTTACGGAAAAGAAAGAAGAGATTTTAAAGGCTCAGCAAGAAGAAAACGAGCGACAAGAACGTATTGCCAAATATAAAGAATTATTAAAGCAAGAAGGTATCACTGCAGACGAATTAGCAGAGATTTTAGGTTCTGATGCGGTTCGTAAGAAAAGAGATACTCGTCCTGCAAAATATCAATATGTTGATGAAAAGGGCGTAACGAAAACTTGGACAGGTCAAGGCAGAACACCGAAAGCAATCCAAGCACAATTAGATAAAGGTAAGTCTTTATCTTCTTTTAAAATTTAATTCAATTTCTATCTTAATAAAAGAAAACCCAATAAAAGAAAACCCATTTTTATGGGTTTTCTTTTTATCTTAATGTTACGCATTATGATTCAAAATAAAATCTTACTGACCGATTGCCCTGACGATAAAGGGCTCATTTCTAAAATTACCAATATTTGCTATAAACATCAGTTGAATATTGTGCACAATAATGAGTTTGTTGATTTTGAAACCAAACATTTTTTTATGAGAACGGAATTGCAGGGTATTTTTAATGAAGAAACCCTGTTAGCCGATTTGGAACTGAGTTTACCGCCGGGAACGAATTGTCGTTTAATTAGCACAAAATATAAGCGAATTGTCATTTTAGTTACTAAAGAAGCCCATTGCCTCGGTGATATTTTAATGAAAAACTATTATGGTGGTTTGAATGTAGAAATTGCAGGGGTGATTGGTAATCATGAAACATTACGCAGTTTGGCGGAGCGGTTTGATATTCCATTTTTCTGGATCAGCCATCAAAATTTAACCCGTGAAGAACATGATTATTTGTTAGCCGAAAAAATTGACGAATTGGCACCGGATTATATTGTGTTGGCAAAATATATGCGGGTCTTAAATCCGAAATTTGTAGCGCGTTATCCTAATCGGGTGATTAACATTCACCATTCGTTTTTGCCTGCATTTATCGGCGCAAAACCTTATCAGCAGGCTTATGAGCGCGGTGTAAAAATTATCGGTGCGACGGCGCATTTTATTAATAACGAATTAGATCAAGGTCCGATTATTATGCAGAATGTGATTAATATTGATCACACCTATAGTGTGGAAGCCATGATGAAAGCCGGACGAGACGTGGAAAAAACAGTATTAAGCCGTGCACTGGATCTTGCGTTACATGATCGTATTTTTGTGTATAAGAACAAAACGATTGTTTTATAGACCGCACTTTGGTTGTGATTCTTTCAAACCATCTTCAGTATGTATGAAGACGGGTTTTTTATTTATGATATTCGGGCTTGAAAAGCGAAATGCCAGCCTTAATATACAATAACATTGCAAAATGAAGATAAATTATGGGCAAGAAAAAACGTTCGGCGAGTTCAACCCGTTGGTTAAACGAGCATTTTAAAGATCCTTTCGTACAAAAGGCGCACAAGCAAAAATTGCGTTCCCGAGCCTATTTCAAACTGGATGAAATTCAACAAACCGACCGCTTATTCAAGCCAGGTATGACGGTGGTTGATTTAGGTGCAGCGCCGGGCGGATGGTCGCAGTATGTGGTAAGCCAAATTGGGCGCAATGGACGGATTATTGCCTGTGATCTTCTGGAAATGGATCCTATTGTAGGCGTGGATTTTCTACAAGGCGATTTCCGTGATGAAAATGTGTTAAACATTTTATTGGAGCGGGTCGGTGAAGGCAAAGTAGATGTGGTGATGTCAGATATGGCACCGAATTTCAGTGGGATGCCATCAGTGGATATTCCGCGTGCGATGTATTTGGTAGAACTTGCGCTTGATATGTGCAAGCAGATTCTCGCTAATAAAGGAAGTTTTGTAGTAAAAGTTTTTCAGGGGGAAGGTTTTGATGAATACTTAAAAGAGATCCGTTCTCTGTTTAGTGTAGTCAAAGTTCGTAAACCTGAAGCCTCCCGAGACCGATCTCGGGAAGTTTATATTGTTGCAAGCGGTTATAAACACTAATCAAATTAAGTTACCAATAAGCTCAATTGATTTGATAACTTTAATTTTTGAGATAAATATAGTAACCTTACAACACGTTGTTAACTTATAAATACGAGGTAATGCCTTGAACGATATGGTAAAAAATTTAATTCTTTGGGTGGTTGTGGCCATTGTCATGATGACTGCATATCAAAGTTTTAATACCACTTCCGGCGGAGGGATAACGGATTATACGACATTCATTTCGGATGTTGAAAATAATCAGGTACGTCAGGCTAAATTTGAAGATAATGAAATTTTAGTCACTAAAACCGACGGCACTAAATATACAACAGTTATTCCATTGGAAGACAAAGATCTTTTGAATGATTTGTTGAAGAAAAAAGTGAAAGTTGAAGGCACGCCGCCGGAAAGAAGAAGTTTGTTATCCCAAATCTTGATTTCTTGGTTCCCGATGCTGTTATTAATCGGCGTTTGGGTTTTCTTCATGCGACAAATGCAAGGCGGTGGCGGCAAAGCGATGAGCTTTGGTAAAAGCCGTGCACGCATGATGACACAAGAGCAAATCAAAACAACATTTGCCGATGTGGCGGGTTGTGATGAAGCAAAAGAAGAAGTGGGTGAGATCGTTGACTTCTTGCGTGAACCGAAAAAATTCCAAAATTTAGGTGGTAAAATTCCAAAAGGGATTTTAATGGTCGGACCTCCAGGTACCGGTAAAACCTTATTAGCAAAAGCTATTGCCGGCGAAGCGAAAGTGCCGTTTTTCACCATTTCAGGTTCAGACTTTGTAGAAATGTTCGTTGGTGTTGGTGCTTCCCGTGTTCGTGATATGTTTGAAAAAGCGAAGAAAAATGCACCATGCTTAATTTTTATTGATGAAATTGATGCTGTTGGTCGCCAACGTGGTGCAGGTCTTGGTGGCGGTCACGATGAACGTGAGCAGACCTTAAACCAAATGTTGGTGGAAATGGACGGTTTCGAAGGCAACGAAGGTGTTATTGTTATTGCCGCAACGAACCGCCCGGATGTTCTGGACCCGGCTTTAACCCGTCCCGGACGTTTTGATCGTCAGGTTGTTGTCGGTTTGCCGGATGTAAAAGGTCGTGAACAAATCCTCAAAGTGCATATGCGTAAGGTGCCGGTTGCGCCGGATGTGGATGCCATGACTTTGGCGCGCGGAACTCCGGGTTATTCCGGTGCGGATTTGGCGAACCTGGTTAATGAAGCTGCGTTGTTTGCTGCACGCACTAATAAGCGCACGGTAACCATGGTAGAGTTTGAAAAAGCAAAAGATAAAATCAACATGGGACCTGAACGTCGTACTATGATCATGACCGATAAGCAAAAAGAATCCACCGCTTATCACGAAGCCGGTCATGCTATTGTTGGTTATTTAGTGCCGGAACATGATCCGGTACATAAAGTTACGATTATTCCGCGCGGACGCGCTTTAGGTGTTACCTTCTTCTTACCTGAGGGAGACCAAATCAGTATCAGCCAAAAACAGTTGGAAAGTAAACTTTCCACGTTATACGCAGGTCGTTTGGCAGAAGATTTGATTTACGGTGAAGAAAATATTTCTACCGGGGCGTCCAATGATATTAAAGTGGCAACCAACATCGCCCGTAATATGGTGACTCAGTGGGGTTTCTCCGATAAACTTGGTCCAATTCTTTATGCCGAAGACGACGGGGAAGTATTCTTAGGGCGTTCCATGGCGAAAGCCAAACACATGTCCGATGAAACCGCACATGTGATCGATGAGGAAGTTCGCGCTATTGTGAACCGAAATTATGGTCGCGCGAGACAGATTTTAATCGATAATATGGATATTCTACACGCGATGAAAGATGCGCTGGTGAAATACGAAACTATTGAAGAAGAACAAATCAAGCAGTTAATGAATCGTCAACCAGTGACACCGCCTCCAGGTTGGGAAGAACCAAAGAAATACAGATAAAGCCGAACCTCAGCAGCCGAAAGCTGAAGAGCCAAAAATGGCAGATGATGCGCAGGGCGTGGAAACACAAAGTGCGGTGGAAAAAAATGATGATTCCAAATCTTTTAATAGCTAAAAAAGAGGCTTTTTGAGCTAGTTGCAAAGACTTTATGATTACAACCCGCTTTGTTAAGCGGGTTTATTTTTAGGCGTCAGTTTTTCGGGAGTCGATATGGAACATAAAATCGAAGATTTAATCCATATTTTTAATCAATGTTTTGAACAGGAATACAACACCAAATTAGTCAAGGGTGGCGATGAGCCTTTGTACGTGCCGGCAAATGAAGATTGTCCTTACAACGCTATCTATTTTGCCCGCGGATTCTACAGCAGTGGATTACATGAAATCGCCCATTGGCTGGTTGCAGGCAAAGAGCGTCGCAAACTGGAAGATTTTGGTTATTGGTATGAATCCGATCGGATAACGCCATGGCTTCCGATTGATCGTGTGTAACGTAAATAATGCTAAAACCGAATTTACGTTGCAATGCTTTGATTTCAAAGCGCATTTCTTCCCTTAAATGCGGATCCAGACTGGATAAAGGTTCATCCAGCAACATCACATCAGGATTCAGGGCCAAAGCGCGCGCCAGCGCAACTCGCTGTTTACCGCCGCCTGATAGGTCATCAGGGCTTTTTTTCGCCACATTCAACAAATTGGTGTGACGTAAGGCATCGTTAGTGCGTTTTTCAATTTCCTGTTTGGATAATTTTTTTAGGGTCAGCGGAAACGCTACATTGTCATACACCGTCATGTGTGGCCAGACGGCAAAGGCTTGGAACACCATGCCGAAATGGCGTTTTTCCGGCGGTAAATAAAAGTTGGTGGCTTTTGAAGACAGCACTTTGTCACCCACTTTAATTTCGCCGGAGTCCAAATCTTCAAAGCCGGCAATCATACGTAATGTTGTGGTTTTACCGCAACCGGAGGGCCCCAACATGGAAAAACATTCGCCTTTTTCAATAGAAAGATTGAGATCGGGAATGGCTATGACATCGCCGAATTTTTTCATTACGTTATTTAGTTGAATATAACTCATTTTATTCTCCTTAATATTCGGCTATTTCTGCGTTTTCTTTTCGGCATAGCGTTTAATGACGGTTTGACCAACCACGATGATGATTAACGCAATGCCTGCAAGTGCGGCAGAATAAACGGTTTCTCCGTCTTCATTCAGGGTATAAATGGCAACCCCGATAGTGCGGGTGGAAGGGCCATACAACATCACGGAAACCGTTAATTCGCGCAGCGCAGGTAAGAAAATTAAGAAGAAGGCGGCGATCATCCCCGGTCTGACCAACGGAATGACGATGTCTTTCAGCGATTGCCACATACTGGCTCCGCAAGCGCGTGCAGCTTCTACCAAGGAATCATGTACTTGTTCCAAGGCGGCGGAATTTGCTTTCAAAGAGAATGCCATGTAACGGGCGATGTAGGCGATAAGGATAATCCAGACCGTGTTGTAAAGGTTGATACCGAATTTTCCACTCCATGCCAAAATGACCCCTAAAGCGATGACGGAGCCCGGTACGGAGAATGGCAGCATCCCCAAGAACTCCAGAATAGCTTTGCCTCTGACCCGCATTTTAACGATTACATAAGAAATCATCACACCGGCAAACATGGTAATAACGGCGGCGGCTAAACCTAAGGATACGCTATTGCGGATAGCGTCTTTGGTTAATTGCCATTCAGACAGGATGAATTTGTAATTTTCCATGGTAAGATTTTCCCAGGTGATCGGTAAACCGTAAGTTTTTAAACCACCCACTAAGAAAATGGTTGCTGTCGGTAGCACAATTGTGAAAGCGATATAAAGCAGGCAGATAATTAATAACGGCATACGCAAGCCTCTGAGCTTCACTTCCACCGGGCGGAAACTTTTACCGGCGATGATTTGGAAACGTCCGCGGTTCAATACTTTATTTTGCAGCCAGATGATAAAGGCGGCGGTGAATACCAGCACGGTGGCTAACACCGTCCCTGTCCGAATGGCGTCAAAACTACCCGCACTTTGGTGAATGCGTTCGTAAATTAAGGTCGGAATATTGAAGATACCGTTTTCAATCCCTAATACCGCCACCGTACCGAAATGCGCCATAGAATAGAGCATAATCAGTAACGCGCCGGAAACGATGCTTGGCATCACCAACGGAATGGTGATTTTGCGGGTTATAGTAAATAAGCCGGCACCGGAAATTCGGGCGGATTCTTCCAAGGTCGGATCCATGCGTTCTAACGCTCCGCATACCTGAATGAAGACGAACGGGGACCCTGTTCATAGCGTACAGGGATGAAATTCGCCAAGCCCATAAACTTAAACACGGTTTCATTGGCGGATTTTTCATAAATTTCCCAAGGTGTACCAGGTGTACCGATCTGCTCAATGGAACCGTCCGTTGCCATAATTGCCAGTCGATCGGAAATTGCCAAGGCAATTTCCTGATCGTGGGTAACGTACATGATTGTAATACCGAGTTTTTTCTGTAACTCTTTAATCTCAAAACGCATTTCCTCACGCAGATTGGCATCCAGATTATTCAGCGGTTCATCCAATAACATGAGTGATGGCTTGGCAACCAATGCTCTTGCCAACGCTACACGTTGTTGTTGACCTCCGGATAATTGTGACGGAAGGCGTTGTTCCAATCCGGTGAGATTAACCAGCCCCACCACCTCCATGACTTGCGCTTTAAGTGTTTCTTTGTCCAGGTTTTTAAATTTCAACGGATAAGCGATATTGTCAAATACTGTCATATGCGGCCACACGGCGTAGTCCTGAAAAACGACGCCTAAACCGCGTTGATCCGGCTGAATATCAATATGTTCGGCAGGATCACTTACGACCGTCTCATCAATTAAAATCCGCCCTGAATCAGGCACGTCAAAGCCGACAAGCAAACGTAGCAATACCGTTTTCCCACAGCCGGAGGGACCAAGCAAGGTAAAGCATTCACCGTCTTTTACGGTTAACGATAAATTCTTTAGCACTTGATGGGAGCCAAACGCTTTAGAAATGTTTTCAAATGTAATTGTTGCCATAAAGCACATCCTTCAAGCAGATTAATTGCGACCTTGTAGAATTTGAGTGAATTTTTTCACGGTTTCTTCTTTGTTGGCGATGACGCTCTTATAATCAATCGGAATTGCGCGACTCATGGCTTCTTCGGCAGATGGCAGACCGAATTCAGGATTCGGGGCAATGCCTTTTCGTACCGGTAAAGTACCTTCGTGGGCAACAATTTTTTGTGCATCTTCTGAAAGTAAGAAATCAATGAATTTTTGGGCGCCGGAGAGATTTTTTGTCCCTTTAATAATGGCTGCAGGGCTTGGAATGACTAACATTTCTTTCGGATAAGCGAGTTTTAAGGACGCGCCTTTTCTGATTTTATCATTGGTAATGTAGTCAACGGCCAATGATGCCAGTAAGTCACCGGAAGCGGTATCATCCACGACCTGACCGGCGCCTTTACCGATTTTGGTTTTATTTTCTTTTAACTTTTCAAAGAATTCCCAACCGAAAGTCGATTTCAATAATGACACACTCATATATGAAGTACCGGATAGGGCAGGGTTGGCAATACCGAATGCGCCTTTAAATTGCGGAGTAAGAATATCCGCCCATTGTGCCGGCGGTTCTTTTTTCACAAAGCGGGTGTTGTAGGCGATACCTAATGTGCCTAAGCGTATCGGCGTAAAAGAACCGTCGAAATCGGGAATCGGATTAATGATATTTTCTACTTCGGGCGAAATATAAGTTTCTAGCATGCCGGTTTCTTTCATATTGAAGAAGTCAGGGACTTCACTGGTCCAAATAACATCTGCCATAATCTGACCGGATTCTTTTTCCGTGGCAATTTTTGCCATGAGTTTGCCCGCACCGGCAGATTGATAGTCCATCGCAATGTCCGGGTATTTTTCATTAAATTTGGCTTTTAACGCCCCGATGAGGGATTCTTTCATGGAGGTGTAAACGATGAGTTTGTCTTGGGCGACAGCCATACCGCTGATGGAAAGTCCTAAACTGAGTGCAATTAAGCCTGAGGTGAATTTCTTATTCATAATCAATTCCTTAATTTATCGATGTGAGTGTATGAGAGGTACTGCTTGATGAGTTATTCACTGAACAGAAAGTGAAATTCAAACGTACAATAGCACTAATACAAAATAAGAAAAGCGGAGTCAAAGAATAGAAATGAGGCATTTTTGACTCAAATATAGCCTTTTGCTTAAGCTTTTTTGACTCATTTATGGTTATTATCGGAAATATGACCTAAGAAAATTGCCATGCGTAACTCAAAATATCGAGAATAGCTAAATTTTAATTATTTGAAATGGATCACAAAAAATATGAATGGATTGGTATTTTATAGAATTTGAGTGGAATTCAAGGTTAGAATCATTTTATTCAACATATTTCGTATAGGTGATTTATATGTCAGGGATAAAACGAGGTTATTTTCATTCTCTGCTTGTCGTGCCGGTCATCGCTTTATTCTGTTTAGGAAGGGCGTATAGCAATGAATTGGTCATTGGTACGACATTTTCACCGGAGTCCCTTTCTTATTTAATTACCGAGTGGGAAAAGCAACCGAATGCCACGTCGATAAGAATGCTAAACAGAACAAGCAACTCATTAAACAAACTATTTGATGACGAAAAAAACGATAATATTGATCTTGTTTTAAGTTCCTCTCCTATGCTGTTTTATCACTTGCAGGAAAAACAACGATTGGCTGCTTTGCCGGATAAATTCAGCCAAGGAAAAAAATTCGTACCGGAGATTTTACAAAAAACAACCGTAGCATTTTCACTATCGGGATGTGGTATTTTTTCCAATGTAGCACTACTGGAAAATGCAGAAGTGGATGTTCCTACTGACTGGTCCGGGCTTATTTCTCCCAATTTGCAGGGATTGGTTATTATGAGTAGTCCGAGCCGTTCCGATACGACGCACATTATGATTGAGGCATTATTACAGAAACAGGGCTGGCAGCAAGGTTGGGCATTAATTCATCAAGTTATGGCGAATGTCGGAACCATTTCCTCCCGTAGTTTTGGTGTCGTTGATAAAGTTCAGGCAGGGTTAGGTGCCGCAGGGATTACCATTGATAATTACGCAAATTTGCTCACACATTACAATGTAGATCCGCATTCAGCTTTGATTTTTAAATATTTTCCGAATTTCCCCGTTTCTCCGACGTTTATCGCAATAACAACAAATAGTACCAATAGCCGGCAGGCATCGGCGTTTATCCATTTTCTTTTAAGTGATCCTGGGCAAAGTACGTTATATCACAGCAAAATGGGAAAATATCCGATTATTCCGTTAGCCAAATCCCATCCGCTATATGCAACTCAACAATTTTTATTTTCCCAACCGACGATTGATTATCAGCTGCTGTTAAAACGTCAGGAGGTGGTTAAACTGATGTTTGAGCATCAGATCATTCATCGGTTAGCTCAAATTCAAGAAAACTGGAAAATTCTTTATCAAAAGGAACAACAAGCAGGACATCCATTGCCGGAATTGCGGGAAATTTTGACCGCACTTCCTATAACGGAAAAGCAGGCTACTGACGAAAATTATTTGGAAACGTTTAAGGCAAATGAGGCGTTACTGCATTGGCAACACTTTTTCATGTTACAGCAAATGCGATTTGTCGATACAGTGGAAAAATTATGAAAAAATGGCTTAAACGCTTGGATATTAGCACAAGTTTACAACTATCACTTATTATCAGCGCGTTGTTTTGCCTGTTTATCGGTGCCGTCGGTTTATATACATGGCATCAGCAACGGATAGAAATTGATCTTGCTATTGATCAGAATTTTCCAAAGATTCAAGCCGCTTTCCGCATGGAGGAACAAATTAATTTATTGGAAAATACATTATTAAATGCAAATAATATTCGAAATACAGAAGAAAAAATTAAATGGTTTAATGCGTTACAGAAACAAATTAAAACGCTAAAAGACATGACCCAATCATTAAATGAAGATTTGAATGATGAAATTTCCACTATCGTAATTGAACAAGCCAATCTTCTACAAGAGTTATCATTAAATATTGATAATCAATTAATCTTAAATACGAAATTTAATAAAACGTTATCGGAAATAAATTGGTTGCATAATGATTTTCGAGATGAATTTACGGCGTTGTTGCAGGAAATTGTTTGGCAACAAACAACATTAGCCAATCATCTTACTGATAATTTAACTAGATCTAAACAAATCGAACAACTTAGAGAATTCCAGCATGAATTATTGTTACTTTATGATTTCCTTACTTATGAAGAACAAATTGTCACGGAACTAAAACAACATATCGTCAGCCGCTCTGATTATTCATTAGTTGCACTCACAAATTCCCTTAATTATTTAAAGAATTTAATTGATCAAAAAGTTAAGTCTTTAGATAAACATACTTCAAGTTATACGATTAAACAAATTATTGAGTCCTTGCTGGCTATCGGAGAAAATGAACAATCGTTACCTCATTTATTAGTTGAAAGAAAACAACTGGATATTTCCCAACGGCAATTAATGAATGAAAGTGAATTGGTCATTTCTAAATTAAGAAGGAAAATTAACAGTCAGATTGGTGATAATCAAAAACAATTAGAATTGTTTCATTATTTAATAAATAAAAGCACCAGAATAAATGGCTTGATTATTCTGTCTGCCGTCTTATTTGTTTTTCTTTTTGTTGCAGCAATTAATTTTTATTATATTCGACGGAGATTAATAGGGCGTTTTCAATCTCTTAATCAATCTGTTGAACGGCTTATTAACGGCGAATCTTCCGTTAAAATTTCAGTTTATGGTAATGATGAATTAGGGCGTATCGCAAAATTATTGCGATTATTTTTATTTGAAGTTAACACAAAAAATGAAGAATTAGAAAGAAGAAATCAAATTTTATTAAATGAAATTAGTGAACGTATTGCAATCCAGGAAAAACTTATCAATACACAACAAGAACTAATTCAAGCGGCAAAATTAGCGGTAGTAGGACAAACTTTGACATCTATTAGCCATGAAATCACACAACCGCTAAATGCAATGAATGCGTATATTTTCAGTACAAAAAGAGCGGTCAAAAATAATGATGTTTTTTCTGCGAATAACTATTTAGAGAAAATAGAAAATTTAGTGGAGCGTACGGCGCTGGTGGTGAAAAGACTGCGCCATTTTTCCCGCCAAACCACAAATACATTACAGAAAATTAATTTATTGATGTGTATAAATAATGCGTGGGATTTACTTGAGCCAAAACATAAATATCTGAATGCTCGGTTATCTCTTCCTACAGATTTACCTGATGTATTAGGTGATGAAATTTTATTAGAGCAAGTATTTGTGAATATTTTCCTGAACTCACTGGAAGCTATGCAGCATGAAAAACCGGAGATTGAGATAAAAATACAAAATATATCGGATCAGAGAGTAGAATTATGGGTTTCTGATAATGGTTCCGGTTGGCCGTTGTCAGATAAATTACTACAACCTTTCTCCAGTAGTAAATCCATTAATTTAGGCTTAGGATTATCAATAAGTCTATCCATTATGCAACAATGTCAAGGAAACTTATTAATTGCTTCTACATTGACAAAAAATGCGCTGGTTATTTTGGAATTTAAGGTGGTAGATAATGTTTAATTATCAGAATAATGTTTTATTAATTGATGATGATTTTGATATTTTGGAATCGTATGCCGATTTATTACAACAAGAAGGCTATTCTGTATTTGCAACTGCCGAACCTAAAGAGATTATTAATCAAATTCCGGAAAATTGGTATGGCGTTGTGATTTGCGACGTATTATTGCTGGGCATTTCAGGATTAGATGTATTAGATCGAATGATTGAAATGGATAGCCAAATTCCGGTGATTATGATTACCGGGCATGGTGATGTTCCCATGGCGGTAGAAGCTGTCAAGAAAGGGGCGACAAATTTCTTTGAAAAACCGGTTTCCCCTGAAAAATTACTTATTCAAGTCGATAACGCTTTAAAAAAACGGAAAAAGGTGATTGAAAAGCGCCAATGGCAAATGGAAAAAATTAATGACGTTTTTATTGGCAGCAGTGTTTGGATTAACGAGTTAAAAAAACAATTACAGAAGCTGGCCAATTCGAATCTACCGGTTTTTATTTGGGGAGAGATTGGCACCGGTCGTCATTTAGCGGCTACTTATCTGCATAAATTAAGCGATCGAAAAACACTACCGATGGTTTTTCATGAATGTACACAAAATGATAATATTAATATTATTGAGCTAATTAAAGAAACAAAATCAGGGACTTTAATTATTAAGAATGTGCATTATCTTCCTGTTGAAGAACAACAATATTTAATTCAGATTTTACATCATGACGAGAGTCAATTCCGTTTAATTTTGCTTAGTGATATAGAACTTAACGAATTAATTCGCTGTCGGCAGATAAGTACCGAGTTTTATTATTTTTTTTATTTATACTCAAATTGAAATGCTGCCGTTACGTAAACATATCACTGATGTGGCAGATATTTTTACTCATTATGTGAAAAATATTTGTGTCAGATTAAATAAACCCATCGTAATCCCGGATAAAAAAATGTTGCAAAATTTACGCAATAAAGAATGGCATGGAAATGTGAAAGAATTGATTAACGTCGCGGAACTTTATGCAATCGGCTTACTTTCTCATATTCCTTTGGTGGTTCCTCCTGTATTTAATGATTCGCAGATGAGTTCTTTAGATGAACAATTGAATCAATATGAAAAACAACTTATTGAAGATGCTCTTGTTTTTTATCAGGGGAAAATTAATGACGTAGTTAAACACCTCAATATTCCCAGAAAGAAACTTTACTTACGCATGAAAAAATATGGGTTGGATAAGAAAAGTTATAAATTATAAATCGAAAAGTGCGGTCAAAATCCATGGCGTTTTCTAACCGCACTTTTTTACTGCCGTGCCAGTCGTAAATTCGGTGGTAAAGGTTCAAAGTTGGAGCGGTATGGGTTGATGTCCAACCCGCCGCGGCGGGTGTAGCGCGCGTAAACGGTGAGTTTTTCCGGTTTGGCGTAGTGCATGAGATCGCAGAAAATGCGTTCGACGCATTGTTCGTGGAATTCGTTGTGTTGACGAAATGAGATGATGTAGCGTAGCAGTTGTTCGCGATTGATTTGCTTGCCCACATAATGAATTTGCAGGCTGCCCCAGTCCGGTTGTTGGGTAATAAGGCAGTTGGATTTGAGCAAATGGCTGACCAGCGTTTCTTCCACAACATCGCTGCTCGTGCAATCTTTCAGCCATTCCGCATTAAACGCATAATCCTCAATATCAATATCCAGCCCGTCAATACAGTCGCCATGTAACATCGCAATGGGTTGATCCGTATAATTCGCCAGTGAATTTAACCGCACTTTGACTTCACCCTTGGCGCAATCTTGTAAATCCTGTTGCAAAATGTGCTGAACATCAGCTAAATCGGCAAATTTTGTTTGGTTGAAGCTGTTTAAATACAGTTTAAAACTTTTCGATTCGATCAAATTTTCACTGCGAAAATCAATTTGCACATCGGCGATCGCCACCTGCGGCACGCCTTTCGGGTTCAGCCATGAAATTTCATACGCGGTCCAAATGTCGGCGCCGGTGGAAAACGGCTGGATTTGCGTAATGCCCAACGAGTCACGATTGAGGTGGCGTGGCACGGGTTGTAATAAAGTGCGGTCATATTTTTCCGCATATTTTGTTTGCTGACCGAGTTTTAAGGCGTTCAGGCTGGGGTCTTGGTAGTGCATAATTTTTCTTATTGCCAATGCCATGAGAGGTTTGAAACGAGGCGACAATGATCACATTTAAAATATAAGAAGTCAAAAAGCGGGTGGCTTAACGTCCATTTTCTTTTACATAACGGACAGCGTGATTGCAGCTCCGCTTCACAGCTTTTTCCACCGATGCGGTATAAATAATAGTAAGTAGGAATGCCGCTGTGTCGCTCAATTTCCTGCGTTAGATGGTAACCATGCTTAAACAGCGTGCTTTGGGTGTCTGAAATTTGCACCAAAGCCTGTTGTTCCAACACGGAACCGTTCATTTGCAATTGATCGCACGCCTGCCAATTTTCCTGCCATTTAACCAAATCCATTGCTAAGTGCGGTATGTTTTTCAGTTGTTTATACAGCGGAATCGGTTGCAGGGATTCACCGCTTTGCAGGGGAGAACAAGACTGCAAATAGGTGGTGTAGAGCAGTTGCCAAGCGGGTGTTTCCGTGGCGGTGATTTCAGAATTGAGATCTTCCGCCACAATATGAAAACTCTCAAAAGATACACCGCACTTTTCTGCCGTTTGAAGGGCATCGTTCACCGGTTGATTGTTAAATTCCGCTAAAAGAGAGGTTTGCTCGGGGCAGGTGACACGCACTGCCAAGCCTTGTTGGTTTTTCTGTTCGGCGACAAATTGTGGAATTTCACGCCCGATAATTTGCCCGTTATAACGCCATTGCTCGATAATTTGGTTAACGCAATAGCTTTGTTGTTCCAAGTGAAATTGATTGTTTTGGCGAGAGAAAAAAGCGTCGATTAAATACATAGCGGATAACATTAAATTTTAAAAAGCGAATTCTACACTAAATTCGTCGCGCTGGCGTAAAAACGGCAAATCTTCTACAATGAGCCGTTTTTTACGAGGTATTTTTATGTATCAACAAACCCGGTTACATTTACAAAATTTGCAGAAAACCATGGAGCGTTTGGCACTGTGGCAAACCATGCCGCTGCAGGAAGACGCTTTTTTGAGTGAACAACCTTTTGCGTTGGATACCATGAGTCCGACGGAATGGCTGCAATGGATTTTTATTCCGCGTATGTACGCATTGTTGGAAAGCCAAGCGCCGTTGCCGAGCCAAATTGCCATCAGTCCGTATTTAGAGGAAGCGTTAAAGGAAGATGGTTATTTGGCGGAGTTATTGCTCCCGATCATTGAAATCGAAAAGTTGCTGCAACAACAATGAATTTAGCGATTTTGTATCAGGATGATGTACTGGTTGCGGTGAATAAGCCGGCGGGCATGTTGGTGCATCGCAGTTGGCTTGATCGCCATGAAACACAATTTGTGATGCAAATCTTGCGCGATCAAATCGGGCAGTTGGTGTATCCCTTTCATCGTTTGGATCGCCCTACATCAGGCGTATTGTTGTTTGCGTTGAACAGCGAAACGGCAAATTTGGTATGTCACCAATTTGAGCAAAAACAAACGGAAAAACAGTATCTAGCAGTGGTTCGTGGCTATGTGACAGGGCAGGGTGAAATTGATTATCCGTTGAAAGTGCAGTTGGATAAAATCGCCGATAAGTTCGCACAGCAGGATAAAGCACCGCAAAGTGCGGTTACTTTTTACGACGGATTGAAAACCGTTGAAATGCCTTATGGCGTGGGGCGTTATGCCGCTTCTCGCTATTCGTTGGTTCGCTTAACGCCGAAAACTGGGCGCAAGCACCAGCTTCGTCGTCACATGAAACATATTTTTCATCCGATTTTAGGTGATACGCAATACGGCGATTTGCATCAAAATCGTGCTTTAACGGAACACATCGGTTGTTCCCGTTTAATGTTACACGCCGAAAAATTAACCTTTGTTCACCCGCTGACAGGACAACCGATAACCATTGAAGCGGGATTGGATGAACAATGGAAACATTTAATGCGGACATTTCAGTGGTAAAAAACAGTTAAAAAAACGACCGCACTTTTTGTATAAATAATAAAGGAAATGCAATGTTAGATAACGATTTATTACATTTAACCCATGAACAGCAGCAACTTGCCGTGGAAAAAATTCAGGAATTAATGGCGCAAGGCGTGGGCAGCGGCGAGGCTATCGCTTTAGTGGCAAAAAAGTCACGGGAACAAAATCGGGCAGATAAAGCAAAAGAGAAGTAATTGCTGAAGTGTTTTTGCAGCAAAATTTTAATAATTTTTGTGATCTCTGTTTGATTTTGAGACTTTTTTTATTGCGCAACCAACAAATTTACTTAATATAACTGCCAGCAAATCAAGGTGATAGGGCATTTTGTCTTATTGAAGTAAATGTAGTTCTATAAGGACTAAAAAACCATAAGAGGTTTGAATTATGGAAGTTGGTGTTGTTAAATGGTTTAATAATGCAAAAGGATTTGGCTTTATTTCCGTTGAAGGCAGTGATACCGATATCTTTGCACATTATTCAGTGATTGAAATGGAAGGGTATCGTTCATTAAAAGCAGGTCAAAAAGTCCGGTTTGAAGTGATTCACGGCGACAAAGGTTCTCACGCGACAAAAATCATTCCCGTTGTAGAATAATTAAAGATTCCTTATTAGTAGTCATTAGAAGTACAAAGACAAGCCCTTGATGGACTTGTCTTTTTTTATTTCAGTAGATCTTTCAAGCCCGCTTTCATGGCGGACATTTGATTTTCGTACAAGGCTTTTTTCTCGCGCTCGTCAATCATGTAGGAAATGGTTTCCGACAGCGTCATTTTCATTTTGCGGGAATATTTGGACAAACGCAGCCAAACGGCATATTCCAAATCAATGGATTTTTTCTTGGTATATTGTTTTTCACCGTTGAAAAAACGTTTTCTTCTGGCACGAATGGCTTGGTCTAGCTTGATCACCAATTTCGGCGCCAAATGGGTTTTTATCCATTCTTCAATTTTTTGCGGGTAATTTTGACAGCCGATGAGTTGCTTAACGATGTCTTCCTGCAAACTTTTTTCTTCATAACGGGTAACGTTTTCGCCTTCACGGGCTTTTTTCGTTAAATAAGCCCATTTCCAATGGGCTTCTTGATTTTCTAACTTTTGATATTTCATTTTGCCAAACCGTTTTAGTGACGTGGTAACTGTGTCACTATACGCTTTTTATCATGGATTTTCTAGCAAATTTTTACGCGAGATTAATAAAGACGCGAAGAAATATGCGATAATGCGCGCAAATTAAATATAACCCAGAGATTAACGTGATTTTATCTTCTTTATCTAATAACACATTGCCTTGGCAGGCGTTACGTCCGGAATTAGCCGTGACTGAAATTCCCTCACAACCTCAGGACTTTTTCTCTCTACAACCCCGTGCGGGCAAAGCCATCCGCAATTTCATCCGAAATTCCCACCGCACTTTATTGGTGCTGAAAGCCGATGACCAAGCGGAGTACGCCACTTTATTAGAAAGTTTTATTGCAAAACAACAACCGGAGCTTGCGGTGAACGGCGTGCAATACATTGTGGAACAGGGCGACTCTTTTTCTTTCCCGCGTGTTTATACGGAACCGGCGCAATCGGTAGAGGACAATTTTGCCGCACAGAAAACCGTCGCAACGGCGTTGTATTTCGATCAATTTCAGTTATTCGGTTCCGTTAAAATTCATGCGTCTTCAAATGATATTCAGCTTCATACCGGCTTGGTTCATCAGCTGAATCACGGCGTGTTGATTATCAGCGCCGGCGCGTTATTGGCGCAATTTAATTTATGGCAACGCCTGAAACAGATTTTAACGACAGGGATGTTTGATTGGTATTCCGCCCATCCGTTTAAGCCCCTGCCTTGTGAAGTTCCAAGCTATCCGTTGCAATTGAAAGTCATCGTGCTGGGCAATCGCACGGAATTAGGCATGTTGGAAGAATTGGAAGAAGGGCTTTATCATCTGGCGGATTACGCGGAAATTGAAAGTTATTGCAGTGTGGAAACGGCGGAACAGCAGCAACAATGGATGAATTATGTGCAAACCGTTGCACAGCAAAATCACTTACCGCCGTTAGATTTAAGCGGTTTTAATAAACTGTATCAATTGTTGGTGCGTGACAGTGAAAATCATCATTTGATTAATGTGTCGCCGTTGAAATTAAAAACGTTGCTCACAGAGACCGCACTTTTAAGCGAATCCGATTCACTAAGTGCGGTGGATTTTGAACGGTATTTTTTACATAAAACGGCACAATATGGCTTTTTGCGTGAACAAACCTATGACGCTATTTTGCAGGAACAAATTTATGTAGCGACCGAAGGTGAAATGGTTGGGCAAATTAACGGCTTATCGGTGATTGAATATCCGGGCACGCCTTTATCTTTCGGAGAACCCTCTCGAATCAGTTGTATTGTGCAATTCGGCGACGGCGAAATCGTCGATGTGGAACGCAAAAATGAACTGGCGGGCAACATTCACAGCAAAGGCATTATGATTGCCGAAGCCTGTTTGGCGAATATTCTCGAATTTCCGTCACAACTGCCGTTTTCCGCTTCTTTGGTGTTTGAGCAATCTTACGGTGAAATTGACGGTGACAGTGCCTCACTCGCCGGTTTTTGTGTATTATTGAGCGCATTGTCCGCTTTGCCTCTGCCGCAATCTATCGCCATTACGGGCGCTATTGACCAATTCGGCTTGGTGCATTCCGTGGGGGGCGTGAATGACAAAATCGAAGGGTTTTTCACCCTTTGCCAACGTCGTGGCTTAACGGGCAAACAAGGCGTGATGATTCCGAGTGCGGTGCTTAATCAGCTAAGCTTGTCCGAAGCGGTGGTAAGTGCGGTTAAAAATCAGGAATTTTTTATTTATCCGGTGGAAACCGTGGATCAAGCTTGTGAGATTTTATTACAACGGGATTTGGTGGAGCAGGAGAATAAAAAGTACGATTTCAGCACACTGCCATTGTCCCGTTTGATCAATCAGCGTATTGAGCAATATTCCGAGCAACAATCTCACAAGCACGGTCTTTGGGATTTATTCTTCGGCAGAAAAAATCGTTAAATCGCTATTTCCATGAAAAAATAACTGATCGGACAAGTTAGGCGTACAAGTGTTAGCTATTCTAAATGCCGGAATGCTCTGTTAGAATCCCACCCGCATTCAATTTTGAATCGCTTAAACAAATTTTATAGGATGATTAATAATGAACACTTGTACTCCAAATATCAAAGACAGTTACACTTACGAAGATTTATTGGCTTCAGGACGTGGTGAATTGTTTGGCAAAGAAGGCCCGCAATTGCCGGCACCGACCATGCTTATGATGGATCGTATCGTAAAAATGACTGAAGACGGCGGTACATTTGGCAAAGGCTACATTGAAGCCGAGTTGGATATTCATCCTGATCTACCGTTCTTTGCCTGCCACTTTATCGGCGACCCTGTCATGCCGGGGTGTTTGGGTTTAGATGCCATGTGGCAATTAGTCGGCTTCTTCTTAGGTTGGGTCGGCGGCAAGGGCAAAGGCAGAGCCTTAGGTGTTGGCGAAGTGAAATTTACCGGACAAATTCTCCCGACGGCAAAAAAAGTCGTTTATCGCATTAACATGAAACGCGTGATTAACCGCAAATTAGTCATGGGCATGGCAGACGGCGAAGTGGAAGTGGACGGTCGTGTTATTTACACCGCAACGGACTTGAAAGTCGGCTTGTTTCAAGATACGTCAAGTTTCTAATTCGCAGTCTTAAAAAACACTGAAATTTTTCACCGCACTTTTTTCTGAAAGAAAGTGCGGTTTGTTTTTTCGGCGTTTTTATCTTCATAATGAACTGGTTAATTTTTTTGCAATCATCGGCTCAATCAAATAAAAAACTTGTTTTAGCCCGAAAAGCTAGCTATTATTAGCGCACTTTTCACTGCGACCGTAGCTCAGTTGGTTAGAGCACCACCTTGACATGGTGGGGGTCACTGGTTCGAGTCCAGCCGGTCGCACCATTGTTTATTTCCCCAAATCCGTCGCAACGCCACCAGTTTTTTGCTAAAATCAGCTGAAAATTCCTTTCTTAACTTTTTATCGTCTTTATTTTTTCAGGTTGGAAATCACAATGGAAAATTAATATTTTCTACTGTTTTTGATTAAATTAAATAGGTTAATCATTATGCAAAAAATTCTTTTTATCTTAAATGACTCGCCATACGGCGGTGAAAAAACCTTTAATGGATTACGTTTTGCCATTAACTTGCAGGAAGATCACGGCAAAGAGGTGGACATTAAACTGTTCTGTTTTTCCGATTCGATTTTAAGCGGTCTTGCCGGTCAAAACCCGAACGAAGGTTCCAACGTGCAACAATTAATGGATATTTTGATTGCACAGGGCGCAGAAGTGAAACTTTGCACCAGCTGCGTGAAAGCGCGCGGGTTATTGAATGCCAAATTAATTGACGGCGTCACTCTCGGCACCTTGGCTGATGTATCAGACTGGACCTTATGGGCTGATAAAGTCATCAGCTTCTAATGAGGATATTGGGCGGAGTGGGTTTCCGCCCTTGTTTTATTCAATATTTTATTTTTATTCACCGGTAACCATGCAACCACTCAATCCGATTTCCATTCCGTTAAATGCCATCAGCCTTATTGAAGCCTCTGCAGGGACGGGCAAAACCTACACCATGGGTTCTCTTTATTTGCGTCTGTTATTGCAGGCGGGGGAAAATGCCTTTCCTCATGTGTTAAATGTGGAGCAAATTTTAGTGGTGACTTTTACCGAAATGGCAACGGAGGAACTGAAACGCAAAATTCGTGAACGGATTTATGATGCCAAACAAAAATTGACGGCGTATCAACAAACACAGGATTCGGCGGTGTTTGAACAAGATGAATTTTTACGCCAATTAGCCGACAGCATCACGGATTTCCCTCTTGCCATTCAGCGCCTGACTTTGGCGGAACAAAACATGGATTTGGCGGCGATTTATACCATTCATGGATTTTGCCGTCGAATGCTCATGCAATATGCGTTTAATTCGGGCATTCATTTCAACTTGGAATTAAGCGGTGAAGAAGACGAATTGTTGCTGCATTTGGCGCAAAAACTATGGCGGGCACATTTCTATTCACAGCCTTATGCCGTTTCCGAGTTTATTCAAAAACACCTGATTTCACCGGCAAACGTCATTCACAATATCAAAAAGTTTGCCGGTACGGAATTAAAACTCCCACAAAATCGACCGCACTTTTTTGACGGCACACTGCCTGACTTTCTCGCCAAACTTACCGATTATTCGCAACAATTTGCCGCACAAACTGCGGAAGTGAAAAAGCACTGGTTGGAAAACGAAGCGGACATTGCGCAATTGCTTGAAACGGAAGTAAACACCAAATATAAAAGCGCAAAAGAACAAAAATTAAACCGACGCAGTTTCACCTCCACAACCCGTCTGAAATGGCTTGCCATGATGAAAGCCTGGGCAGAAAGCGATAAAGCGGATTTTCCGGGCTGTTTTTCCCGTTTCGGGCAAACGGCGATGAATGAGCAAAAAGGCGAAGAAGCAAAAGACGCTTTGATGCATTGGCTTTTTGTTGAAATTGATGAACTACTGCAACTCGCCGAGCAACAAGAGCTATTATCCCAAGCCTTGTGGTTCCATTATTTACAAATGCTGAATACGCAGCTGGTGGAATACAAACTCAACCATAGCGAAAAAAGTTTTAACGATTTGTTACGTTTGCTGAAAGAAGCCTTGTATCACCCGGATAATACGGAATTTGCCCGCCTGATTCGTTACCAATTTCCTTTTGCCATGATTGATGAGTTTCAGGACACGGACGCGGTGCAGTATCAGATTTTTTCTAAAATTTATGTAGAACAACCTCAGACAGACGCTCAATCTGATAGCGGTTTTATTATGATTGGCGACCCGAAACAGGCGATTTATAAATTCCGTGGCGCCGACATTTTTACTTATTTCCAAGCCGCCCGCCAAGCGCAACATCGTTTTAATCTGGCGAAAAATTACCGCTCCCATCAACACGTTGTGGACTGTGTGAATCGGTTGTTTGATTTTAGCGAACAACCGCCGTTTCTCTATAAAGACATTCAATTTATGCCCGTAAGCGCGAGAACGGATCACCCGCAATTTTGGTTAAGCGGGCAGCCGGAGCCTGCGGTGCGTTTTTATGTGGATGAAGCCTCTGTTAAAGAAAACATAGCAAAAGCTTGCGCCGTTTCTATCCAATATTGGCTACAAAGTGCGGTGGAAAACTCTGCCGTTTTTCGCCTTGATGATGGTGACAAAAAAACGCTGAAACCGGAAAGTATCGCCGTGTTGGTGCGTAGCCGTAAAGAAGCCGAGTTGGTGAAAAATGAATTGCGTCACTTGGGCATTGCCTCCGTGTATTTGTCTGAAGACAGCAATGTGTTCGACAGCAGCGCGGCAAAAGATTTGTTAATGATTCTCACGGCGTGCCTCAATCCGTTTTACGAACGCCATATTTTAAACGCCATTGCCACAGCAATTTTTGCCCAAACCAGCGCCGACATTCAGCGCATTCGTATGGATGAAACCCGTTGGGAGCATTGGGTGGAGAAGTTTATTCATTACCAAAGAACCTGGCAAAAACAAGGCGTGTTGGTGATGTTACATCAGTTGTTCCAGCAGGAAAAAATAACGGAAAAACTTTACCCCACTGTGGACGGCAAACGCTTGGTTACGGACTTGCTGCATTTGGCGGAATTGCTGCAGGAAGCGGCGACCCTGAACGAAAGCGAAGCGGCATTGTTACGTTGGTTTGAGAAACAAATTCAAGGGGAAAATCGCCAAAAAGAGCAACAGGTTAGGTTGGAGAGCGAATTGCGGTTGGTGAAAATCGTCACTATTCATAAATCCAAGGGGTTGGAATACGATCTGGTTTGGTTGCCGTTTATCGGCTATGCTTCCACCTTCCGAGGCGATCGCATCACCACTTATTATGACGAAACACAAGGCGCGGTGCTGTGGGATTACGATAAATCCCATGAAGCGTTGGTGCAACAGGAAGATTTTGCCGAACAGCTACGCCTGCTTTATGTGGCGTTGACCCGCGCCAAATACCAGTTAGTGATCGGCGTGCCGCAAACCTTTGAGACGAAATGGAGCAGTTTGTTATATGTGCTGACCCACGGAGCGATCCAAACGCGCGAAAAACCGAATGCTTACGACAGCCTCCCTTTATTGGAAAAACTTGTGGCGCGTGCGCCGCAGGGCAGTGTGCAAATTGCCAACACGGCAGATTTGATACCGCTGCAATTGCAAGCCCACGCCGAAGCACAGATACCGTTACATGCGGCAAAATTCACCGGCAATATAGAACAAAACTGGACGGTCACCAGTTTCAGCGCCATAGAAGCCATTCATCAGAATAAAGCCTATTTCAAAGCGCAACAGATGGCGGAAAGTGCGGTCGATTTTCCAAGTGTTTTTGACTTAGGGAAAGACTATGATTTTAACGAACAAGGGCAATCAACCGAGAGTATTCGGGAAACGGCTGCCGACGAATCCGCCTATCCTTTCGGCTATTCGCCTTTTGATTTCCCGCACGGTATTAACATCGGCACGGCATTACACCGTTTTCTGGAAAAAACGGATTTTGATCGCCCGTTAAACGAAGACAAAATCCAAAAACTCTGCCAATGGTTACAGTTAGAGGAAACCTGGCTACCGTCTTTACAGCAATGGATAAACGCCATTTTGCATACGCCGTTAAGCACGCAGGATTCTACTTTGCAACTGGTGAATTTAACCCGCCAACATTGCGTGAAAGAAATGCAGTTTTATTTGAAGTTAAATCAAACATTTGACGTGACGGCGTTTAATCAAACGTTACAACAGCATCACCACTTACCCTCAGAACCCCTGCAATTTGAAGCGATTAAAGGAATGTTACGCGGTTTCATGGATTTGGTGTTTTATCATAACGAAAAATATTATTTGGCGGATTACAAATCCAATTTTCTTGGCGTGGAAGCGCAAAACTACGTCGGCACAAGCCTTCAGCAAGCCATGCTAACTAATCATTACGACTGGCAATATTTATTTTACACGCTGGCATTGCACCGTTATTTACAACAACGTGACGCAAACTATGACTACGACACCCATTTCGGCGGCGTATTTTATTGTTTCTTACGCGGCATGAACGGCGAAAATCAGAACGGCGTGTTTTTTGATAAACCGGATTACGCGTTGATTCAGGCTTTGGAGAATTTGTTCTAATGTTAGCTTTATTATCCCAACTCAAAGAAAAGGGCATCATCAACGCCGCTGACTATTATTTCGCCGAGTTTATTCACCGCAAACAACAGCCTTTTCACTATGCACCGTCTATCCAGAACCTGGCGGTGCTTATGGCGGCGTTGTGCAACTTCAGTTATCGGCAGGGCAACACCTGTATTTTACTGAATCACGCCACGGAGCAGGATTTGTTCGGTTTACAGGATTATTTTAACGAACGCGTTTATTTAACGGATATTCAGCAAAAAATTGATTATTTGCCCATTGAACGCTGGCAGGCAGCATTGCTGACGGTGCAACATATCGCTTTCACCACCGCGCCTTTGCAACAGATCGCGCCGTTGGTGTTGCAGTTTGACCGCTTGTATTTTTATCGCATCTGGCAGGATGAGTTTCGTATCGCCGATTACTTTAAAAGTGCGGTCCGTTTTCAACACGTTTTTTCAGCCGAACAGATGGCGCAAATCGCCCCGATTTTGAACCGCTATTTTCATGAAGAACAGGGCATCGACTGGCAAAAAATTGCGGTGGCGATGGCGTTGCGTCAACGCTTTTGCCTCATTACCGGCGGGCCGGGCACGGGCAAAACCACTACCGTCACCAAACTCCTATCGACCTTGCAAGAGCTTCATCAAAACGGCTTGCGCATTAAACTTGTCGCTCCGACTGGGAAAGCGGCGGCACGGCTTACGGAATCCATTGTAGACGCAGTGGATCGTCTGAAACAAACTTTTTCGACGGAGAAACACGAACGGGAAATCATCGAAAATCTGCGCATTCCCATGAACGCGGAAACCATTCATCGCTTGCTCGGCGTGCGTTTTTTCAGTGAAGAAACCCGCTATCACGCCGACAATCCTTTGCCGGTGGATGTGTTGGTGGTGGACGAAGCGTCTATGATCGATTTAACCTTGATGGCGAAGCTGCTCAATGCCCTTAAACCGGAAACCAAATTGATTTTATTGGGTGATAAAGACCAACTGGCTTCTGTAGAAGCCGGGGCGATTTTGGGCGAATTAGGGCGTTTCGTGAATGCGTCGGCGCCGACGTATAGCCACGCAATGGCACAATATTTACAGGCGACCACAGGCATTCCTCTTGACACGTCGGATAGCGTCAATCCTATCGGTGATAGCATTTGTTATTTGCAGGTCAGCCGCCGTTTCGGGGCAAATCCGGAAGTGGGTGCGTTGGCGGCTGCGGTGAATTCAGGCGACGCGGTGAAAAGCTGGCAGTTATTGCAGCAATATCAGCAACATCAAGCAAAAAAATGCGGCGTATATTTAACTGATTTTGCTCATTATTTGACCAACAAAGAAGATAGTCAGCAACGTAAAACCTGTGTGAAGCTCATCGTGGAACGTGCGGCGGAGGAATATCGTCGTTATTTGCAGTTGATTTCACAAGAAGGGCAGATGGATGAAGAAAAAGTGCAGTCGATTTTCGCGGCGTTTAACGGTATTCGTTTTTTAACGGCGTTGCGTGTGGGCGAATTCGGCGTGGAGCAATTAAATCTCGCCATCGCAGAAAAATTACGCCAAAAACGCCTGTTGCAATTTCATCAGGAACGGGAATGGTACATCGGCAAACCGATTATGGTGACGCAAAATGATGGCAATGTGGGCTTGTATAACGGTGACATCGGCATGTATTTGGGAAACGGACGGGTATGGTTCGAGCAGGGACAAAACAGTTATAAAACTGTGCTGGCAAGCCGCGTGCCGAATCATGAAACCGCCTTCGTCATGACGGTACACAAATCCCAAGGTTCGGAATTTCCGCATACTTTCCTGATTTTGCCGTTGGAAAACAGCCCCGTGTTATCCAAAGAACTGGTTTACACCGGCATCACCCGCACCAAGGATTTTTTAACGGTGTTCGCGCTACAAAGCGTATGGGAAAGTGCGGTGAAAAATCCGGTGCAACGGCAAAGCGGATTGGGTCAATTACTGGAAATCTAAAAAGGAGAAACTATGACAAAATGGGATGAGCGTTATCAAACGGAAGACTATATTTTTGGTACGGAACCCAATGAATTTATCGCCAGAATTCAATCTTATCTGCCCACTTCCGGGCGAGCATTGGATCTGGCTACCGGAGAAGGGCGTAATGGTGTCTTTTTAGCCTTGCATGGATTGGAAACGGAAGGGGTTGATATGTCTAAAGTCGGTTTGCTCAAAGCGCAGGCGTTGGCGCGTAAGCAAAATGTTTCGTTTACTACAAGATTGGCCAATATTGCAGAGATGGATATGCCGACAGCATATTATGCCGTAATTACTTCCGTTTTTTGCCATTTTATGGAACCGCAAAGAACGCAAGTGATGCAACGTATTGTGAATGCATTGCAACCGGGTGGGTTATTTGCCGGCGTGTTTTATCATCCGGACCAAATTCATTATGGCACCGGTGGACCCGGTCAGGTTGAAATGTTGGGCACATTGGTACAGATGCAGCAGGCGTTAGCAGGCTTGGAATGGCTTATTGCAGAGCATAGCGTGCGTGAGATGAATGAAGGAAATCGCCATATCGGCACCAGTTCGGTAATTTGTCTGTTGGGACGTAAACCTTAAGGATTTTGGATCATATTATGGTGAGTGAAAAGAGGAAAGTGCGGTTAAAATTTATCATGTTTTCCGGATAAACCGTTAGCTTTTCATTGAAACTTTTTGTATAATCGCGCGACCCTGTGAATACTGCGGATTCCCACCGCGCATTATTTTGTCGAGATCGCACTCGAAGGGGTGAAGATTAAGATAACTGGTTGTGCTTTTTTAAGCACTGGGTATTAATATTATTATATTGGTAATTAATTAATGAAAACTTTTGTAGCAAAACCGGAAACGGTTAAACGCGACTGGTACGTAGTAGATGCGACAGGTAAAACTTTAGGTCGTTTGGCGACTGAATTGGCACGTCGTCTTCGTGGTAAACATAAAGCTGAATATACGCCGCACGTTGACACCGGTGATTACATCATCGTGATTAACGCGGACAAAGTTGCTGTAACCGGTAACAAAGAAAGCGATAAAATTTACTACTGGCACACAGGCTATGTAGGTGGTATCAAACAAGCGACTTTCAAAGAAATGATCGCGCGCCGTCCTGAAGCAGTGATTGAAATTGCGGTTAAAGGTATGTTGCCAAAAGGCCCGTTAGGCCGCGCAATGTTCCGCAAATTAAAAGTGTACGCAGGTGCTGAACACCAACACGCTGCACAACAACCACAAGTATTAGACATTTAATCACGAGGTTTAGGATATGGCAGAGAATCAAAACTACGGCACAGGTCGCCGCAAAAGCTCTTCAGCTCGTGTATTTATCAAACCGGGCAATGGTAAGATCACTATCAACCAACGTGAATTAGACGTTTACTTCGGTCGCGAAACTGCACGCATGGTAGTTCGTCAACCGTTAGAATTGGTTGAGTTAACTGATAAATTAGACCTATACATCACTGTTAAAGGTGGTGGTATTTCCGGTCAAGCGGGTGCAATCCGTCATGGTATTACCCGTGCATTGATGGAATACGATGAAACCCTACGCCCTGTACTTCGTGCAGCAGGCTTCATTACTCGTGATGCACGTCGCGTTGAACGTAAAAAAGTGGGTTTGCACAAAGCACGTCGTCGTCCACAATACTCCAAACGTTAATTTTTATACGTTTTTACAAAAAGCAGAGAGCAATCTCTGCTTTTTTATGCGTGAGATTCGGCAAAAAGTGCGGTCGGTTTTCGGAATGTTTTTTGAGAATGTTTCTGCGATTCGCCAAGCCTTGCTATAATGCACGCCATTTCAACAAGATTAAGGCAAAGCATGAAAATCGCATTAGGTGTGGAATACGACGGAAAACATTATTTTGGCTGGCAACGACAAGAAAAAGTTGCCAGCATACAGGCGGAATTAGAACGGGCGATTTCCGTAGTTGCCAATGAAGACATCGGTATTTTCTGCGCCGGTCGCACCGATTCCGGCGTGCACGCCACAGGACAAGTGCTCCATTTTGAAACCACGGCACAACGCCCGGAAAAAGCCTGGAGTTTCGGCGTGAACGCTAATTTGCCCGATGACATCGCCGTGCGTTGGGCGAAAGTGGTGGAGGACGATTTTCATGCCCGCTTTAGCGCTACTGCGCGGCGTTATCGTTACATTTTATATTGCAATAAACTGCGCTCGGCGATTTTGCCGCAAGGCGTAACCCATTACCATTTGGAACTCGATCATCAATTAATGCACGGCGCGGGACAGGCGCTGCTCGGCGAAAATGATTTCAGCTCCTTCCGCGCCGCCCAATGCCAATCCAACACGCCATGGCGCAACGTCCATCATTTAAACGTCACTCGTCAGGGGCAGTACATTATCGTGGATATTCAAGCCAACGCTTTTGTACATCATATGGTGCGCAATATCGTCGGCAGCCTTATTGAAGTGGGCTGCGGCAATCAACCCGTTGAGTGGATGAAATGGTTGTTGGAGCAAAAAGACCGCACTCTCGCCGCACCTACCGCCAAACCGGAAGGGCTGTATCTGGTGAATGTGATTTACCCCGACAACTTTAATCTGCCGAAAATGCCAATGGGACCGTTGTTTCTGGCGGATTGATGATTGAATAGATTAAAGCCTGCTTTTTGCTTTGGTATAAACAAAATTTCGATCGCGTTTTCCTACGGAGATGACTTTGACCACAATGCGTTCATCAATAACCTGATACACCAAATGATACCCTACATTGCGTAATTTGATTTTATAGCAATCTTTCATGCCGTGTAATTTGGCGGATGACACTCGGGGATTTTCGGCGCGTTCTTTTAATTTCTCAATGAATTGTTTACGCAGATTAATATCGAGTTTGCGGAATTCTTTTTCAGATGATGGGATAAACTCAATGATGTAACTCATTGTAGTAAATCCTCTAAATCAACAGGATAACTTTTTTCATGTTGACGTTCTTCCACGATTTTTGTCAATTCAGCATCATCGACTAATTCCATCAAATATTCATAAATTGCCGGTGGGACGCAATAAAATGCGGGTTCATTGCGGTTTAAAATTGCCAGCGGTTTTCCACCGGCTTCACGAAGTACCGCCATGGGATTAGTTTTTAATTCGGTGATACTGGCGACAACATCGGTTAAAACAAGGCTTGTCATAAATCAACTCCTTTGAAAGACTGTTTTTTGGGTCTGATAATAGAGCTTTTTATAGGTTTTCTCAAATATTCGAGAAAAAGTGCGGTTGGTTTTACAGGTGTTTCTGGCGGATTGATTTAAAAACACCGAAAAAAATGACCGCACTTTAATTTGAAAGAATAAAGTGCGGTCGTTTTATTGTGCGAATTTTATGCTATGAGTAAAGCTGCGCTTCTTTTACCACCAACCCAATAATTTCATCCATAACCCGCCTGCACCGAACCAGATAATGAGAGAAATGATAGAGGTGACGAAACTCACTCCCCACCATTGACCGGTTGAGTTATAGCCGGATCCATAAAGTGCCGGACCGGGGCCGCCGGCATATTGGGTTAAGCTCATTGATAATGTGGAGGTGTAACCTAAGCCGAGTGCGGCGATAATCGGCGGTGTGCCGACAGAGATGGCGGCAGCGACGAAAGCCAAATACATAGCGGAAATATGCGCCACGGCGGAAGCGAAGAAATAGCGGGTGTAAAAATACACCAAGACTAAAATCGTAAAGGCAACCGGCCAACTGAACGCGCCAACGGAAGAGGAAATGTGGCTGGAAATCCACGCAATAGCGCCGTATTTATTGAGCGAATTCGCCATCATCACTAAAACCGCAAACCAAAACATGGTGTCCCACGCGGTGGTTTCGGCAACGATGTTTTTCCAACTCATGATATTGGTGAGCAGTAAAATCACTAAGCCGATAAAGGCGGAAACGGTTGCGGGAATATGGAAAACCAAATCGCCCACTGTCCATAAGAACAACAATAAGATGAAATCCAGCGCTAAGATCCATTCCGCTTTGCTCATTGGTCCCTTGTTACGCAATTCTTCCCGCGCCATTTCTGCCATTTTCGGCGTGTCTTTGAGTTCCGGCGGATAGATTAAATAGACGAAATACGGCAACACAATGAGGCTAATCACGCCCGGTACGATGGCGCCCAAAAACCAGGTCATCCAAGTGATTTCAACGCCCTGACCTTTCGCTAGTTCGGCGATTAACGGGTTACCTGTCATGGCAGTGAGAAACATAGTGCATACGATGGTGTCGATTTGTGAGACGGCGATCGCCAAAAATGCGCCGGCACGTCTTGCGGTCGGACCTGGTTTGGAATCATAAGCATCGGCGATGGATTGCATAATCGGGTACATAATACCGCCACCACGCGCCGAGGCGGAGGGAATGCCCGGACCGATAACCACATCGGCTAACGCCATGCCGTAAGCCACGCCCATCATTTTTTTACCAAAGCGCGCGACGAAGTAGAGGGCGATGCGTTTCCCAAGCCCTGTTTTGATCACTGCGCGGGATAAAAACATGGCAATGGCGATTAGCCAAATTGTTCCGTTAGCAAAGCCCGATAACATACCGACTTCGCCTTGTTTTGGCGAAAGCGGTGTGAGACCTGTCAGCCCACTGATAACTAATGCCACTAAGGTCGCTGCACCCATCGGCATGGCTTTGGCGATAATGGCGACAATGGTGGCGACGAATAAGGCAAGCATGCCCCAGGCTTTAGTTGATAGCCCTTCCGGTATCGGAATAAACCAAATCGCCAAACCGACCAAAACCGAAAGCAATAATCCTTGCCATTTGAAGCCGAGTTTTACTTCTACCGGCGTTATTGTTTTACCTTCCATTTTGAAACCTCCCGGGTTGATAGACGGAATGTTAAGTGCGTGCGAATAATCCCTTACGCTTTGTAATCCTTTTGTCCATCATATGTCTATCTTCGCAAGATGTTAAGATGAAAAGCCAAATAAAGTGCGGTCGTTTTCAGCGGTGTTTTTTAAGGGCGATCAAGACCGCCACAATCCAGCCGTTTTGGCGTAGAATAGAACGATAAACAATCTGAAGCGAGGTCCAAATATGGCAAAACAACCTTTAACCCAACAACTCCTGGATTACGTTTTAAAACAATACGGCACGCAGCCGGAATACCTGTGGAAAAGCCATCCCGATTATGCGGTGTTGCGCCATGGAGATAATCGCAAATGGTATGCCATAGTGATGAACGTGGAAAAAAACGCATTGGGGTTAAGCGGTGCGGGGAAGATGCCGATCATGAATGTGAAATGTTCCCCGGAGATGCTCAGTTTATTTTTGCCGCAAGCGGGATTCTTGCCGGCGTATCACATGAATAAAAATCACTGGTTGACGGTGTTGCTGAACGGTTCGGCGGATAAGGAGACAATTCTGTTTTTGTTGAATGCCAGTTTTGATCTCACCGCTAGCCGACAGGCGAAAAAGCAACTGGGTATCGCCCGTTATACGGAATGGATCGTGCCCGCTAATCCGAAATATTACGATGTGGAAAAAGATCTGCGCGAAGGTGGCGAGCTTCATTGGAAGCAGAGTAATAACATTGCGGTGGATGACATTGTTTATATGTACGTCACCGAACCCACCGGTGCCATTCGTTATAAATGTTTGGTGTTGGAAGTAAATATTCCTTACCGTAAAAAACGGACGGACGATTTGCAGGTGAAACGGGTGATGAAAATCCGTTGCCTGAAAGAATACGACAAAACCCTCATCCCCCGCGCCAAAATGGCACAATTCGGTGTGACCGCCGTACGCGGACCTCGGCATATGCCCTATGCCTTAAAGCAGGAAATTGCGTTATTGAGTGGGGAAGGGGAGCGTTAAAAAACACCCCGAAAACAAACCGCACTTTGATCTCATCAATCAACGTGCGGTTGTTTTTTATGCAGCGTGTTTCGGTTGTTTAAACACGGTGACTTCAGGAGCGTTGCCGACAAATTTTTCTACCTGCACGATACAGGTATTCGGTGAGTTGCCTTGCGCTAGTTTGGAAGTGCCTTCGTCGCGGGTGAGCACGTTCGGGCAGCCGTTTTTGCACAATGGTTTTTCGCTTTCGCCTAAATCCATCGGGTCGTACCACGCACCTTCATGCAAGGCAATGGTGCCCTTGATGATGTTTTCGGTGACCACCGCGCCGGCAAGCACTTGTCCGCGTTTGCTGTGAATACGTACGATGTCGCCGTCTTTGATACCACGTGGGGCGGCATCGTCCGGGTGGATCATCACCGGTTCACGATCATTCACCGCATATTTTTGACGCAATGAAGTGTGCGCCAATTGGCTGTGCAGTCGGTAATACGGGTGCGGTGTCACTAAGGCAAGCGGATATTCTTCCGTCACATTGCCGGCAAATTCTTCCGGTTCCATCCAGCTTGGGTGACCTTTGCAATCGTCGTAATTCATTTTGGCGACCACGTCGGAATAAATTTCAATTTTACCGGACGGCGTGCCGAGCGGATTCAGCAACGGATCTTCACGGAATTCGCCGTAGCGTACCCATTTTTTCGCCGCGTCATTGGCTTCAAAACGTAACGGTTTATTTTCCGCCCAGAATTTTTCAAAGCGCGGCATAGCAACGCGGTTAGCCCGCGCCGCGGTGAAGGCGGCTTTATAGAATTCTTCCAGCCATTCCATTTCCGTCTTGCCTTCGGTGTATTGTTCTTCCACGCCCGCACGTTTTGCCAGTTCGACGAAAATGTCGTAATCGTTTTTCGCTTCAAATTGTGGCGGCACCACCTGTTTCATTGGGTAAACGCTCATCATGGAATAATCGCCCGCCATGGTGAGGTCGTTACGTTCGTAACTGGTGGTTGCCGGCAACACAATGTCCGCCATGCGTGCAGTCGGCGTCCAGTTCACTTCGTTCACAATGACCACATCGGGTCGTTGGAAGGCTTTCACCAAGGTGTTGGTGTCTTGATGGTGTACAAACGGATTGCCACCCGCCCAATAGACGGCTTTGATGTCCGGATAGGTGATTTCCGTGCCGTTATAGTGAATGGTTTTGCCCGGATTGAGCAACACATCGGCAATCCGTGCCAACGGGAAAGCAGACTTGGATGTGTCGTCTAGCCAGGTTTTCGCACCGGCTTTGGCGGAGGGGCTGGCTGTGATGGAACCGATAATCCCGCCGGTTGCGCTTGGCACGCCGCCGTTGGAATAATGGTAGCTCAAACCGAATCCACCGCCTGGCAAGCCGATTTGCCCGAGCATGGCAGCGAGGGTGACGAGCATCCAGTGGCTTTGTTCGCCGTGGCGTTGGCGTTGCATGCCCCAACCGCCCATTAACATGGTGCGGTTGCTTGAGAAATCTTTCGCCAATTGTTTTATGGTGTCTGCCGGAATACCGCATATTTTGCTCGCCCATTGTGCATCTTTCGGTTGATGGTCGGTTTTTCCCAACAGGTAATCTTCAAATTTGCTATAACCGGCGGTGTATTTTTTCAGGAAGTCTTTATCGTGTTACTCGGTCACTTCGGCAAATGGCATTAAGCGTACTTCACCGCCTTTCGCCCCTTGAGCTTTCACCATTTCGGTGGCGTATAAAGTAGTGTTTTCGGTTATCTGTCCACCCTTCGGTGCGCCGGATTTTGCCGTCGTTTGATCGGCGTGAACTTCAGGCAAAAAATGCACGATGCCTTTATGGCAATCAATACAGGTTTGTCCGTTGGCTTTGGCATCAATATGGGTTTGTTTGGCTAATTTTGTTTGGGCGGAAAGCTCCATAGCATCGAAGCTGTGACAGCTGCGACAGGTTTCCGAATCGGTGGCTTTCATATTGTCCCACACGCGCTGCGCCATTTCCGCACGGTGTTCTTCGTATTTTTCTTTGCTGTCCAATTTGCCTTGCATTTCATACCAAATATCTTTCAACGCAATGAATTTGGCTTTGACATAATGCCAGCCTTCCTGCGGTACGTGACAATCCGCACATTCGGCGCGAATGCCTTTGGCATTGGCAAAATGGCTGGAGCCTTCCCATTCCTGCTGCGGATGGCTCATGGAATGGCAGCTGACACAAAATTCCGGCGTGCCGGTTTCGTGCATGACAACCTGCGTTCCCCACAACGCACCGGCACCCAGCCCCATCAGGCAAAGTGCGGTTATAATTTTTTTTGTTTTTGACATGGAATCACTCCGATGTTTGAGCGTTTTAATAACTAAAAGGAATTTATAACTACAACGAGTTAGTGTTGATTCTAGTGTATCTAAATATAAATACTTTGATTTCAGTCAAGTAAAATAAATTAATTCCTTTATTTCCTTATAAATCAGTAAATTAATTTCATTTCTGTGATAACAATTACGATATAATCAATCGTTATATATATTTTTATATTAATAGGGTTTAAAAGGAGTTTGAGCCAATGGTAATTTTTGTGCTATCTGCTAAAATACGCCCCATTTTTCTATGGGTTAAAAAGTGAATTAACATGAAATTTATCGTCAAATTATTTCCTGAAATTATGATTAAAAGCGAATCCGTGCGGAAACGGTTCGTGAAAATTCTGACCTGCAATATTCGTAACGTATTGGCAAAGCACGACGACACCATCGCCGTGGTGAAACATTGGGATTACATCGAAGTGCGGTCAAAAATCGAAGAGAATTTACCGATGCTCATTGAGCAGTTGCAACGCATACCGGGGATTCATCATTTTCTACAAGTGGAAGAAAAACCCTTTAGCAGCCTCCATGATATTTTTGAACAAACCCTGTCTGATGTGGCTCCGCAACTGGAAAACAAGAGTTTTTGCGTGCGGGTGAAACGTAAAGGCAAACATGAATTTAATTCGCTGGATGCGGAACGCTATATCGGCGGCGGGCTGAATCAACATATCGCCAGTGCCAAAGTGCAGCTGAAAAATCCTGACGTGACGGTACGCATTGAAATTGAAGACGACAAAATGATGCTGGTACGCGCCCGTTATGAAGGCATCGGCGGCTACCCAATTGGCACGCAGGAAGACGTGCTGTCGTTGATTTCCGGCGGGTTTGATTCAGGTGTGTCCAGCTATATGCTGTTGCGTCGCGGTTCGCGCGTACATTATTGCTTCTTTAATTTAGGCGGCGCGGCGCACGAAATCGGCGTGAAACAAATGGCGTATCACATTTGGCAACGTTACGGCAGCTCGCACAAAGTGCGTTTTGTGGCGATTAATTTTGAAGGCGTGGTGGGCGAGATTCTGGAAAACGTGGATAACGGACAAATGGGCGTGGTGCTTAAACGCATGATGGTACGTGCCGCGTCTAAAATTGCCCAACGTTTCGACATTCAGGCGATCGTCACCGGTGAGGCGTTAGGACAGGTTTCCAGCCAAACCTTAACCAATTTACGTTTAATAGATGAAGCCGCCGAGGGATTGGTTCTACGCCCGTTAATCACGCACGACAAAGAACAAATCATCGCCATGGCGAAACACATTGGCACTGATGATATTGCCAAATCTATGCCGGAATTTTGCGGCGTGATTTCCAAAAATCCGACGGTAAAAGCCATCAAAGCGAAAATCGAGCAGGAAGAAGGCAATTTCAATTTTGCCGTGTTGGAAAGTGCGGTGGAAAATGCGCAATATTTGGATATTCGTCAAATCGCCGAGCAGACGGAGAAAGAGGTGGTTTCCGTCGATACCATTTCCGTGCTGGGCGCCAATGACGTGATCATCGACATCCGCAGCCCGGAGGAAATCGACGAAAAACCGCTACATATTGAAAAGCAAACGATGATTTTGTTGCCGTTTTACAAACTGTCCAATCAATTTGCCGAACTGGATCAAAGCAAAAACTATGTGCTGTATTGCGAACGCGGCGTGATGAGCAAATTGCAGGCGCTGTATTTGAAAGAGAGTGGATTTAATAATGTGAAGGTGTTCAAAAAGATACTTTCCTAATGCCTTCCTCGAATCAAAAGTGCGGTGGGTTTTCACGATGAAAAAACGTTGGGAAAACCCACCGCACTTTTTTATTTCAATCATTACATTTCAAACACGGAACCGGCAGGGATTTCATGTCGTTGCATATTTTCACTAAAACGCAAAATGTTATGATCGCCGAGGGTTTTCACCTGGTTGCCGTTAATTAACAACGCCGTGCCTTCCGGAAGGGCGTAAATCTGCGCTGTCGGATTGACCAGTAAAAATTCCTCAAATCGTTCTTCTCGGCTTTCGCCGTTATGTCCCGGGACTTTGCCGGAAATGAAATGCGGATTAATTTGATAAGGGAACAGATTAAGCGCATCAAATGACGGCGGGTACGTAATGGGCATATCGTTTGTAGTCATAATGGATTTGCTCGCTACATTGGCGCCGGCACTCCAACCGAAATAAGGCGTGCCGCTTTTGACTTTTTCACGAATAATGCTCAATAAATCATGCTCATACATTTGCTTTAACAAACAGAACGTATTGCCGCCGCCGATAGCGATCACATCCGCCTGTTCAATAATGGCACGATGTGGCTTGCCGTGGTGTACCGACTGAATTTCCATGTTCAACGGCGCCAGAATTTGTTGTACTTTTTGCTCATATTGATCGTTGTTTTGGCGCACACCCGCGTAAGGTACAAAGGCGATTTTCTTGCCTTGATACGCTGCTAAAAAATCTTGTAGCCACGGAATCGTGTGTTCCAAATACCCCGTATTGCCATATCGTGAACCGCTAAGCAGTAACATTTTTTGCATAATGAATCCTCCGGTGAAATAACCTTACCATTATGCTGACTTGGTTATTTTTATTAAGCAAAAAATGTGAATTTTGTGATCTGCGTAGCGATTTAAGTGCGGTCATCTTTTTCGGTGTTTTGCTTTTCTGATAATCTATTGCTGATTATATTGAGTCGGTTTATGGCATAAGGATTAATTCAATGAATAACCAAATACAAATTTACACTAGTCAGGACGGGAAGGTTTCGTTAACCGTGTCTTTTGAGAAGGAGACGGTTTGGCTTAGCCAGTCTGAAATGGCGAAATTATTTAGTACAAGTATAGATAATATTAGCCTGCACCTTAAAAATATATATTTGGAGCATGAGCTTGATGAAATTTTAACTACCGAGGATTTCTCGGTAGTTCGACAAGAAGGTAAACGTAAGGTTAAGCGTACAATTAAATATTACAATCTCGATGCTATCATTTCCGTCGGATATCGAATTAGTTCTAAGCGGGCAACGCAATTCCGTCAATGGGCTACACAAACCTTGAAGCAATATTTGGTACAGGGTTACGCATTAAATGATCGACGCTTACAAGAACGAGGGATTGAATTTGAACAAGTGATAGGTTTGCTTGGGCAGACCTTGAGTAATCAATCTTTGTTATCTGACGAAGGCAAAGCCGTATTGTCTGTTGTGCAGGATTATGCTAGGAGTTGGAGTTTGTTACAGGCTTACGATGAGCAAAGTCTAACGGCTAATCAGCATAAGCAAAATAATATGGTTCTGTTGGTGTTAGATGACGTATTACAGGCAATTTCTCAATTAAAACAGGCGTTAGTGGAAAAAGGGGAAGCGACGGCGTTGTTTGGACAACAACGAAATTCCGGTTTAGCCTCTGCCATTGCCACGATTGAACAAGGATTCGGTGACACGCTTTTTTATCCGAATGTTGCCAGCCGAGCGGCGAATTTATTGTATTTTATTATCAAAAATCATCCGTTGACCGATGGCAATAAACGCACGGGATCTTTCCTGTTTTTATGGTATTTGCGGTTGAATCAACACTTATTGGCAAGGCCGGTAGAACAATTGATTAATGACAATACTTTAGTGGCATTAGCATTGCTTGTGGCGGAAAGTTTGCCTGAACAGAAAGAACTCATGATTAAGTTGATTGAGCATTTTATTTTGCTAAAAAACTAGCATTCAAACTTTAGAATAAATAAAAGTGCGGTGAAAATTCTTTGTGTTTTTTCACCGCACTTTTTTAGATATTAATGGCTTCCAAATGTTCTTCGTCGTCGTGCGATTCCAGCAGTTCGCCCAATAGCTCGTCAATGGCGGAGCAGAGGAGGGCGCGGTCGTGGCGGTAGGTGATGTCGTCGGCGTTGAGGCGACCGGCGAGGATTTTGATGTCGTGCAGATTTTCCGGTGCGTTGTCAAAAGGAACAATGGCGGCATCAATGATCGGTTTGCCGATGGTGTCGTTAATCCAACGGATGCGATCAGCAAGGGAAAGCCTTGCTGCGGGGCTGCGTTCGATACCGAGATTATCAATAAAAATTTTCTTGGCTTGGCTTTGTTGCAGTTGTTCAATGACTTCAGACAAGAGAATCGGCGGTAGAATGCTGGTTAAAAAACTGCCGGGACCGAATAAAATCACTTCAGCTTCTTTTAATGCGCTAATGGCTTCCGGCGTGGCTTGCACATAGGGAACAAGAAAAATGGATTTTGGTAGTTCGGTTAAGCTGTCCACGCTCACTTCGCCTACCACGCTGGCGCCGCTGCCTGAAATGGCGGCGAGATGCACGGGCTGCTCCGACATTGGGATGATGAAGGATTTGACATCAAGCAAATCACGAATCAGATTAACCGCTTCCATCGGGCGAATATGTAAATCTTCCAATGCTTTTAGCATCAGATTGCCGAGATTGTGTCCCGCCAGTTCGCCGTTGCCGCTGAAGCGATATTCAAATAAGGCGGAGGCAGTGCTCGGCTGCGTAATGATTTGATTTAAACAATTGCGTAAATCGCCCCAGGCTATGCCGCCTTGAGCGCTACGAATGCGTCCGGTGGAACCGCCGTTATCGGTGGTGGTGACAATGGCGGTGAGGCGTTCGTTCATAAAACTTAAGGCTGACATGACCCGACCTAATCCGTGTCCTCCGCCAATCGCCACGATTTTTTTTATTTTGCTCAGATTTTCGTGTTGTTGATAGCCGTTAAAGTCCGCCATTTTATTTTCCTTTATTTTGTTTTCGGCAATAGTAACGATGATTTTAAATCGTAAGTTTATAATTATTATGAGGTAGATAAATACCTTTTATTGTTATTTTTATCGTTATGTAATTTATTATATAATTGATTTTAAAGAATTTTGTTATTTTATAATCTAGATCAAATTAATTGATTGCAATTGCCGAATTTAATCTTTTACAATACGAAAAACTTAATTTAACGCATATAACTCCGAGTTTACTTAACCTACGTTTTGGTCTCAAAATAGGGTGGTAATGCCAATAATACGCAGTTCGTATTATTCAGGGATACGTTGGAAACGATTTATCCTCTCCGTTTTTAGAAAGGTGTCAAATGCAAACCATTCCAATCAAAAATGTTGGGGCGACTCAACTAGTTGATTCGTTCCAACGTGCGTATTACTATTTGCGACTGTCAATTACCGATGTGTGTAATTTCCGTTGCAATTATTGTCTGCCTGACGGTTATCAACCGGAACCCAATAAGCCGAGCTTTTTGACCTTAGATGAAATTCGTCGTTTGGTGAATAGTTTCAGCATTATGGGAACGGAAAAAGTACGCCTCACCGGCGGCGAACCTACGCTCCGCAAGGATTTTCTCGCTATTGCTGAAACGATCAGCCAAATTGAAGGTATTAAACAAATTGCCTTAACCACCAATGGATTTCGTTTATTAAAAGACGTTGAACACTGGAAAAATGCCGGCATTACATCCATTAATGTAAGTGTTGACAGCTTGGATGTCAGAATGTTCCAACGGATTACCGGCGTAGATAAATTTGATGACATTATGCGTGGCATTGATCGCGCTTTTGAATGCGGCTATCAAAAAATCAAAGTAAATTCCGTGCTGATGAAAGACTTAAATGACAAGGATTTTTCCGGTTTTCTGGCGTGGATTAAAGATAAGCCCATTCAGATGCGTTTTATCGAATTAATGCAAACCGGCGAGATGAATGCTTTCTTCCAAAGACATCATTTATCCGGGCAGGTACTGGAACAAAAATTACTGCGTTCAGGTTGGCAGCTGCAGATGAAAAATCGCTCTGATGGTCCAGCAAAAGTGTTTCGCCATCCGGATTACGTAGGCGAAATTGGCTTAATCATGCCTTATGAGAAAAATTTCTGCGCCAGCTGTAACCGTTTACGGGTTTCCGCCAAAGGGAAATTGCACCTTTGTTTATTCGGCGAGGAAGGCATTGAATTACGCGATTTGTTACAATACGATAAGCAGCAACTCATTTTGCAATCAAGAATTTTTTCTGCGTTACAAGGTAAGCGTGAACATCATTATCTGCACATCGGCGATAGTGGCGTACGTAGTCATTTGGCAAGTATCGGCGGTTAATGCACGCCGATTTTGAAAAACAGCAAGAAAATCAACCGCACTTTAATTATCATGGCCACATTTACTCACATTAATTTCCATGGGGAAGCCAATATGGTGGACGTTTCCGCCAAAGCCGAAACCGTCCGTGAAGCCCGCGCTGAGGCTTATGTTTGTATGGCGCCCGAAACCTTACAAATGATCCTGTCCGGTCAGCATCACAAAGGCGATGTGTTCGCCACCGCCCGCATTGCCGGCATTCAGGCGGCAAAACGCACGTGGGAATTGATTCCCTTGTGCCATCCGTTATTGCTTTCGAAAGTTGAAGTGAGCTTAACGGCACTTCTTGAAACCAATCAGGTGCGTATTGAAAGCCTGTGTAAATTAACCGGTAAAACAGGCGTGGAAATGGAAGCCTTAACTGCGGCGAGTGTTGCCGCCTTGACGATTTATGATATGTGCAAAGCGGTGCAAAAGGATATGGTGATTGAATCCGTACGCTTGCTGGAAAAGTGCGGTGGAAAATCCGGGCATTTTATCGCGGAGGAAAAATAATGTTACGCGTTTTATTTTTTGCGCAAACCCGAGAATTAATCGGCTTGGATTTTATTGAAGTGGAAAGCGATTTCACAACGGCAGAAGATGTGCGCCAATACTTAGTAGCTGAGAAAGGCGATAAATGGGCGCTGGCATTGCAATCGGATAAATTATTGGTTGCTATAAATCAAACTCTGATGCCGCTGGAAAGTGCGGTCAAAAATGGCGATGAAATTGCGTTTTTCCCGCCGGTCACCGGGGGCTAAATGGACGATATTCAAATTTCCGTACAGGAGCAGCCTTTTGATCAAAATGCGGTTTACCATTGGTTAAGCGGGCAACATTCCGTGGGCGCTGTGGTGATTTTTGTAGGTAAAGTGCGTGATATGAATTTGGGCGAGGAAGTCAGCAGTTTATATTTGGAGCATTACCCCGCCATGACCCATAAAGCCTTGCTGGATATTGCGCAACAGGCGAAAGTGCGGTGGAATTTACAGAAGATTTCCATTATCCATAGGGTCGGATTATTGCATACGGGCGATGAAATCGTGCTGGTGGGAACGGCTTCGGCACACCGTGGCGATGCTTATCACGCCAATGAATTCATTATGGATTATTTAAAAACCAAAGCGCCTTTTTGGAAAAAGGAACAAATAGAAAAAGGTGAGCGTTGGATTGAAGAGCGAGATAGTGATTATGTCGCTGCCGATAAATGGAAATAAGGCTGAACCTATTTTATCCCTAACGGAAAAATCCTTGATTTCTTCATGAAACAGGGATTTTTTTCGGGCTGAGCGTAAAATCTCGTGGTTTTCTTGGAAAAGAACGGTCGCTTTATGCTAGAATAAGCGACCGTTTTTCTTGGTATCGGGTGATACCAATTGAATATTTTAAAATTATTTTGAGTCGTCGGAGGAATAGATGACAAGCTCTGCAAATAAACGTTCTGTAATGACGCTATTTTCAAACAAAACCGATGTTTATTGCCACCAAGTGCGCATCGTGTTAGCAGAGAAAGGCGTAGCTTATGAAACGGAAATTGTAGATCAGCAAGCATTATCAGAAGATTTAATGGAACTTAATCCGTATGGTACCTTGCCGACTTTAGTTGATCGTGATCTCGTCTTATTTAATTCCCGTATTATTATGGAATACCTGGATGAACGTTTTCCACATCCGCCGTTAATGCCGGTTTATCCTGTTGCGCGCGGCAAAAGTCGTTTATTAATGTTACGCATTGAACAGGATTGGTATCCAACCTTAGAAAAAGCACAATGCGACTTATCCGACACAGAGCGCGCCGCTGCATTGAAGCAATTGAAAGAAGAAATTCTGGCTGTTGCGCCGATTTTTAATCAGAACACCTATTTTATGAGTGACGAATTTAGCTTAATCGACTGCTATATGGCACCGTTGTTATGGCGTATGCAGGGATTAGGCGTAGAATTCAGCGGTGCCGGCAGCAAAGCGATTAAAGCCTATATGACCCGCGTGTTTGAACGGGATTCTTTCCTGCAATCCGTGGGCGAATTAGCGCCGAAAAATCTGATGGATGAAAAATAATAGGTCATCTCATGGAATATAAATCCTCACCGAAACGCCCCTATTTATTAAGGGCTTATTACGATTGGTTAATTGATAACGACTTCACGCCGTATTTAGTGGTAGATGCCACGTATTGGGGCGTAAAAGTGCCGGTGGAGTATGTCAAAGACGGACAAATCGTTTTGAATTTGTCTGCCAATGCCACCGGTAATTTACAATTGACTAATGATTTTATTCAATTTAACGCGCGTTTTCGTGGTGTGTCTCAGGATATTTATATTCCGCTTGGCGCTGCATTAGCGATTTATGCCCGTGAAAATGGTGACGGTGTGATGTTTGAACCTGAAGCCGCTTATGAACACCCTGAGCAGGCAGAAGAACAACCGACAGGTTTTGAAAATGCCGTAGATAAAGCGGATCAAAAGGATAAATCGGATAAACCAAAATCAGGCGAGAAAAAATCCACCTCCCATTTACGCATTGTAAAATAGTTGTTCGATCATCAAATAAAAAACACTGAAAAAAGATACCGCACTTTGGTATCTTTTTTGTTATCGGGGAAACAAAAGTGTGGTCGTTTTTTCCGGCAGTTTTGAAAGTATAAAAAAATCGCCTTGCTATATAAACAAGGCGATTTTTACGTTTATGATGAATTAGAAATTTGCGTTACGCGGAGCACGTGGGAACGGGATCACATCACGAATATTTTGCAACCCTGTCACATAAACAATTAAACGTTCAAAGCCCAAGCCAAAGCCGGAATGCGGAACCGTGCCGTAACGACGCAAATCACGATACCACCAATAATCTTCCGGATTTAGCCCCATTTCCGCCATGCGTTTGTCTAATACGTCTAAACGTTCTTCACGTTGCGAACCGCCGATAATTTCACCAATGCCCGGCGCTAAAACATCCATTGCCGCAACGGTTTGTCCATCGTCATTTAAGCGCATATAGAAGGCTTTAATTTCTTTCGGATAGTTTTTCACCACAACAGGGGATTTGAAATAATCTTCTGCCAAATAGCGCTCATGTTCGGAGGAAAGGTCAATGCCCCAAGAAACCGGGAATTCAAAGGTTTTACCGGATTTCAGTAAAATCTCAATGGCGTCGGTGTAATCCACTTGTGCGAAATCGGAGTTAATGAAACGTTCCAAACGATTAATCACATCGCCGTCAACGTGTTTGGCAAAGAATTCCAAATCATCGCGACGTTCTGCCAATACGGCACGGAAGACGTATTTCAACATATCTTCGGCAAGTTTGGCATTATCGGCAAGCGTGGCGAATGCCACTTCCGGTTCAATCATCCAGAATTCCGCTAAGTGACGGGTTGTGTTGGAGTTTTCAGCGCGGAAGGTTGGCCCGAAGGTGTAAATTTTACTTAATGCGCAAGCATAGGTTTCACCGTTTAACTGACCGGACACTGTGAGGAAAGATTCTTTACCGAAGAAATCCTGGCTAAAATCCACCGCACCTTTGTCGGTACGTGGCAAATTTTCTAAATCTAAGGTGGAAACGCGGAACATTTCACCCGCACCTTCGGTATCGGAAGCGGTGATTAGTGGGGTGGCAACCCAGTAGAAACCTTGTTCATGAAAGAAACGATGAATGGCTTGTGCCAAGCAATGACGAACACGGGCAACTGCACCGATAATATTGGTGCGCGGGCGTAGGTGCGCCACTTCGCGTAAATATTCGATAGAGTGACGTTTTGCCGCCATCGGGTAAGTTTCCGGATCTTCTACCCAACCGGTGACTTCCACTTTTTCCGCTTGTAATTCTACTGCCTGACCTTCTGCCGGCGATTCGACTACGGTGCCGGTGACAACCACGGAACAACCCGCCGTTAAGCGTAAAACTTCAGATTCATAATTGGCAATGTCATTATTTACAATAGCTTGAATGGGTGCGAAGCAAGAACCGTCATAAACGGCAAGAAAGGATAGGCCTGCTTTGGAGTCGCGACGGGTGCGCACCCAGCCGCGCACAGTCACTTTTTCGCCAATTGCAATTTTGCCTTGCAGCACATTTACAATTGATGCAATTTTTGTCATATATACCTCAAAATTAATACATTTTTGAAAACCGGGTTAGTTTACCTCAAGTTGGAAAAATTACCAAAATCTATCGGAATTTTTTATTTTTGTGACAGGGAACACAGATTTGACTTAAATTTCTTGAATAAAAGCAATGAACTGGTATAAATAATTTCACTAAATAAATTATTATAAAAAATACGGAATTATTTAATGAAAAAGGAAGACAAAACCCCATCTCGTTTAATTCAGCTTGGTAAAATTTACCGTTTAATAGAGCAGTTTGAAGAAATCTCACGTATTGAATTATCAAAACTTTCCGGTTTAGCGCCGGCATCCATTACATCGTTGAGCCGTTCCCTCATTGAAAAACGATTGATTATGGAAAAAACCTCAAGAAATACCGACAACCGCGGACGTCCTGCCATTGCCCTGTGTGTTTCGCCGTTTTATTGGCAAGCTTTATGTGCCACGTTAATGGAGGATCGGTTTGAAATTATTTTGAGTGAATTGGACGGCGTAATTATTGAACAAAGCGTTTTCCCCTTGCAAAAAGATGATTTAGAATGTCTGGATAAATTTCTGGTAAAAAGCGTCAAACAATTTCTGGCTGAAACCCACTCACTTGCCCGCCCGATAACCTTTTCCGTTACCGTGGGCGGTGAATTGGATAAAAATGGTTATTTAATTAAACTGGGATGTACGAAATTCGCCCATTTGGATCTGAAATCCTTGTTTACACCGTATTTCAATATTCCGATTTTAATTGCCGAATATTTCAAAACCTGGTTATTGGCGGAATCCACCTTGGGTAATGTGATCAACTGTGATGATGTACTGTTTTTACAGTTGGACGATGAAATTAACCTCAGCGTGTTATCAGAAGGGGAGCTGTTATTTAGCAGGGAACAGGACAAAATCAATATTAATCATTTGATTGTGCCGCGCTTAAACGAGCTTCAAGCGCTCATTAATCACGATTTACCGGAAGTTGAGCGTTACCAGGTACAACATCAAGTCACCCATCGGGCGATTGCACAGTTTATTGATGCCCTTTATCCGAATCGTGTTTTCAGCAACAATTCCGAGAAAATGAATTTCCTGTGTGAACAGATTCAATTAAAAGATAAAAACGCGTTGCGGATTATTGAACATATTACCGATTGCCTGGCTTATATCTTAATGAATCTGGTTCATATTTTTTCCGCGCGGCGGGTGATGCTAAACTCCAGCTTGCTGCAACTGAAAGATTTCCTGCTCGAACAGCTTAATCGTAAATTAAAATCCTATTTAGTCGATAACATCAGCACAGTTTCGGTGATTGCCGGCAAATATGAATGGAATAGCCCGATCGTCGCTGCTTCTGCGATTAAGCAGGGCATATATGACGGAAGTTTGCTGACTTCGTTGGTAAAACAAGAAGAAAACATCATAAATTTCTAAAACTTTGTTTTAGCTCAATATTACGCATTGTAATTTCCTTTAGAATCTATCTTACTAGTATGAGAAGGGGGATACAATGAGTAGTTTTTTTGTTACCGGTACGGACACCGATGTAGGTAAAACTGTTGTTAGTCGCGCGATTATGCAGGCTTTACAGAAAATCGGCATACAGGTCGTCGGTTATAAGCCAATTGCATTCGGTCAAGAAGACGTGATTTATCCCGACAGCCAAAAGCAAACTGCCGGCGATTATGACAGGAAAGACAATCCCGACGTATTAACGTTAATAAACAGTACTAAAGAAAAAGTGCATTACGAAGACGTCAACAGCTATACCTTCCGGCATTCCATGCCCATTTTGAATGAAAGTTGCAAACGTGTTCAAATTAATAAGCTAAATGTGGATTTAGCACGTTTGTGTTCCCGTTACCAATCTGTTTTAGTAGAAGGCGCCTTCGGTTGGCTAACACCGATCAATAAGGATTACAGTTTTGCCGATTGGGCCGGTGAGCAAAAAATGCCTGTTGTTTTAGTAGTGGGTATTAAAGAGGGGTGCATTAATCACACATTATTAACCGTGCAATCGATTCTTGAACGTGGTTTACCGCTGCTCGGCTGGGTCGCAAACCGAATAAACCCGGGTTTAGGACATTATGCCGAAGTGATCGAAACCCTAAAACAAAAAGTCGATGCGCCACTGCTGGGTGAGGTTTCTTATATTCACAAACCGGAAGAACAAGATCTCAGCCGTTTCATCACCGACATCGACCGCTTGACGTATATGCAAACGGAACCGGTGGCATAAAAGTGCGGTGGGTTTTACCGATGTTTTTTACGGTATATCAACAAAAAATCGTAGAGAGTTGTCCCCCCTACGATTTTTTTATCGTTCGCTACAACCCTGGTGCCTTCCACAAAGAAGTAGTTAATCCGCTATCAACCAGTTGTAATTGTTTTTTATAAATATCTGCCCATTGTGCTTTGTGAGCTTGGTATAAAGCATAGTTATCGGGATTCGGTTGATGTTGCCGTTCAAATTTAACCAGTTTTTTCCCCGCCTCGGCTAAGGTCGGATAAATGCCGACTCCGACGCCTGCGGCAATGGCACAACCCAGCGCTGTAGCTTCTTTGACAATCGGAATGTTTACCGTTAATCCGGTGACATCGGCTAAGATCTGGCTCCATAATTTGCCTTTAGACCCGCCGCCGGCAAAGACAATGGAGGTTAATTTAACTCCTGAGAATTTTTGCACCTGATCCAAATTGCAGGAAGAAACGATAGCAGCATTTTCTTCCAAGGCGCGGAATAATACGGCTTTGTTGCATTTGTCGGGATCGATAGAGAGATTAATAAAAGACGGTGCGGCGTGATACCAGGCTTTAAAATGCATGGCATCGGAGAAAATCGGGATCACGTCATTGGCGCCGACGGGCACGCGTTCCGCCATTTGTTCCAGCAACGCATAAGCATCGGTACCCAGTTTTTCCGCCAGTCTCTTTTCTTCTTCGCAAAATGCATCACGGAACCAGCGCATGGTTAATCCGGTGAAAAAGCTAATGGATTCCGCCTGTACTAACGGCGGGATAACGTGCGGGTTAATACGTACATTCATTTCCGGGTCGGTCACCGCCTGCGGTAAATTCACCACTTGTTGCCAGAACGTACCGCCGATAACTGCCGCTTGAGCGGGCTCGGTGACGCCTAAACCAATACAACCTAACTGCACGTCCCCGCCGCCGACCACAACCGGTGTGCCCTGTATTAAACCGGTTTGTTGTGCAACTTCTGAAGTCACTTCACCTAAACGCGTACCGGTTTCTTTTATCGGCGTCAGAATATTTGAATTTAACCCCGCCATATCCAGTAATTCCGGCGACCATTGACGTGTTGTCAGGTTCAACATGCCGGTCGTGCCCACATTGGAAGGTTCCACCGCCAGTTCGCCGCTTAACATAAATGCCAGCCAATCGCTGATCATGGAAATGGCTTTAGTGTGGCGATAAATATCGGGGCGATGATGTGCCAGCCATAGTAGGCGGGGAACGGCGCTCAGTGCCAACGTTTGACCGGAGACGGAATACAGCTGTTGTTCAAACGTATAGTTATGTAGCGTTTTTAGCTCTTTGACTTCTTCCACCGCACGGGCATCTACGTTACCACACGCCCAAATCGGTGTTTTATGCTCATCGTAAAGTACGATTCCTTCACGCATGGAACAGGTGGAAATGGCGGCAATTTGCTGTGGCTGAACTTGAGATTTATTCAATACTTGACGAATACAATCGCAGGTTAACTGCCAATTATTGGTTAAATTAAATTCCATTGAACCGGGAATATCGGGATCGGATAAGTGCGTCCATTCCCGTTGAGCGGCGGCGATTTGATTACCGTCTAAATCAAAAATAACCGCCCGAACACTTCCTGTACCGGCATCTAATGCCATCAAATAAACAGCTTGATTGTTCATTATTTTCTCCTCTTTGTTTGGGAAGAAAATAAGCCCGCTACACCTCTGCTAAACCAACTGCGCCAACATCATTCGAGCCGTGTTTTCTTCCGTAACCAATGAATTAATATGATTGCCGTGCAATGCGCTTAAAATCGCTTCGACTTTGTCTTCACCGCCGGCGACACCAATAACATGCGGAATTTTTTTCAGATTTTCTAACGAAACGCTGATTAATTCCTCATGTAACGGCATATCCGGTTGTAAACTGCCGTCTTTACGCATGAAATAACCGAGAATATCGCCCACTGCACCCTGATTCCGAATAATTTGTTGTTTTTCCTCTGTAATATAACCGGAGCGGAGAAGGGTAGCCAGTCCTTTTTGGCGGGTGGCGCCGATGCCGACGATTGCCGCATTGGCACTACAAGCCGCCAGCATAATATCGCGCACACAGGCTTCCCGTTTGAATAGCTTTGCCGCTTCAATTGAAGACGCCCGCAAAGGTGCGGGAATGATACTTACCGAGCAGGAACCGTCTAATTGTCCGATACCTTTCATATAAGGTCCGACACCGCCCGATAAGGTGATTAATTTAATTGCATTATGTGTGATGAATTCATTGGCGTATTTCAGCGTTTTCATAATGGTGTCGCCGAAACCGATTGCCAGCATCTGATTCGGTTTAAGCAACGACATCAGCATTTGTGCCGCGCCGATGCCTAATCGTTCATTGATTTCATGTTGCTCCAGCGTTGGCAGAATACGTATATGCTTTAATCGGAAGTGTTGTTGTAGCGCTTCTTCCAGTTCCAGACAACCGGTAAAGCGGGAATTGATCTGGACTTTAATAATGCCTGATTGACGCCCTTTTTCCAGTAGCCTGGATACTTTTAAACGCGGCAGTTTTAGTCTGTCGCCGATTTCGCTTTGTGTCAGGTTATCGTGATAATAAAACCAGGCAATTCGTGCCAACAATTCTTCTTCGCCGAAACTTTGGATCGTTTCTTGATTATCCGTCATTAATTCGTTCATATGATTTATTTGTTTTTATTGATTTTGGGTATTATTCATTTGTTTTTTATTATTATCAATTGTTCTTACCGTTTTTTTGTAAAAGCATGATGGAGATCACTTTTTAAAAAATTAAAGGCGATTTTTAGATAATATTATCCAGATTTGTGATCTAGTTCTCAGAAATTTTGTGCATTCCTGACTAGTATTTTGAAAAAATGTTTTTTTAAAATACATTTGTTCATTCTATGCGGCAGGTAAAAGATGCAAACTCACATTTCAGAGCCAAAATGCTTAATATCCGCCCGAAACATCGGTAAGTCGTTTTCCGGCGTGGAAGTGCTGAAAGCCATTGATTTTTCCTTATATGCCGGTGAAGTGCACGCACTGCTCGGCGGTAACGGGGCGGGGAAATCCACGCTGATGAAAATTATCGCCGGCATTCAGCCACAAGATATAGGCGAACTGGAGATTCACGGGGTGCGACAAAATAAGCTTTCTCCGAATAAAGCCCATCAGCTCGGTATTTATTTGGTGCCGCAGGAGCCGCTGTTATTTCCGAATTTAACGGTGAAGGAAAATATTTTATTCGGCTTAACCCGTCATGAAAAAACATCGGAAAAACTGACCGCACTTTTAGCTGAACTGAACTCCCATTTAAAGCTGGATATGCCGGCGGGTTCGTTGGACGTTGCCGATCAACAGCTGGTGGAAATTATGCGTGGGCTTATGCGTAATGCGTCTATTCTGATTCTGGACGAACCCACCGCCTCTTTAACGCCAATTGAAACGGAGAACCTATTTAATAAAATTCGTTCGTTGTTGGAAAAGGGTGTGGGCATTGTCTTCATTTCTCACAAACTTCCCGAAGTGTGGCAGATTTCTCATCGTATTAGCGTCATGCGCGACGGCTATATTGCACTAACCGGCAGTACTGCCGAGTTGAATAAAGACGATGTGATTACCGCCATCACGCCGAAGGCGAAAAATGCCCAATTAACGGAAAGCCAAAAATTATGGCTGGCGTTGCCGGGACATAACCGTGTGAAAGCTACCGATAAGCCGATTTTGCAGGTGCAGGATTTGACGGGCGAAGGATTTAAAAATGTCACTTTTGATATTTATCCCGGTGAAATTTTAGGCTTGGCGGGCGTGGTTGGCGCAGGGCGAACCGAATTGGCGGAAACCTTATATGGGCTACGTAAACCAAAGTGCGGTCAGATTTTCTTAGATAATCAGGAAATCAGCGGGTACGATATTAAAGATCGCCTACACCAAGGCATTGTTTACTTACCGGAAGATCGCCAGGCTTCCGGATTATATTTGGATTCGCCGTTAACCTGGAATGTCTGTGGGTTGACCTATAACGATATGGGATTCTGGCTGGACACGACGAAGGAAAGCGCTATTCTGGAGCGCTATTATCGCGCTATCGGCATTAAGTTCAGTGACGAGCGACAGGCGGTCAGAACGCTGTCCGGCGGGAATCAGCAAAAAGTGTTGATTGCCAAGTGTCTGGAAGCGGATCCGGCGTTATTGATTGTGGACGAGCCGACACGCGGTGTGGACGTAGGAGCGCGTGTGGATATTTATCAGCTCATCAAAAATATCGCCAAACAAAATGTGGCGGTGCTGTTTATTTCTTCCGATTTAGAAGAAATTGAACATATGTCCGACAGGGTATTGGTGATGCATGACGGGCAAATTAGCCATTCTTTGATCGGTGAGGCGATTAATACCAACAATATCATGCAAATGGCGTTCGGCAGTACGCACGGGTAGGAGAATCGATGATGGGAAAATTGATGCTGAAACTGATTCAGGATAATCGTGAACTGACCATTCTTATTGCCATCGGTTTGTTATTTTTACTGTTAGGTTTTGTCGGAAACGGCTTTCATTTGCAAACCTTAAGCATGGTGTTTAATTCCGCGCAAATTGTGATTTTGCTGGCGATTGGCGCCACTTTTGTCATTTTAACCCGCAACATCGACGTGTCCGTCGGTTCCACCATGGGGCTTTGTGCGGTTATTGTCGGCAGTTTGTTAAACGCCGGTTATGGTTTAGTCTCCGCTTTTCTTATTACTTTATGCTGCGGCTTGGCTGCGGGATTATTAAACGGTGTATTGGTAACCACGTTACGTATTCCCGCCATTGTCGCCACCTTGGGAACGCTGGGGTTATACAAAGGCATTATGTTGTTGATTACCGGCGGGAAATGGATTGAAGGCTTGCCACAAGAATTGAAAACGTTCTCCGAACCTGTTTTTTTACATATTTCGCCTATCGGTTGGATCCTGCTTATCTTGATTCTCACCACGTATTATTTCTTAACGAAGCTCCCCGCCGGACGTAATTTTTATGCGGTGGGGGATAATCTGCAAGGGGCGATGCAACTGGGCGTGCGTATTGATCAGGTGAGAATCGTGGCTTTCGCCATAAACGGCATGATGGCGGCAATTGCCGGGATTGTTTTTGCCTCGCAAATCGGTTTTGTGCCGAATTCTACCGGCAACGGCTTGGAAATGAAGGCGATCGCTGCCTGCGTACTGGGCGGGATCAGCTTGCTCGGCGGCACGGGGAATTTAATCGGCGCGGTGTTGGGCGCCTATTTCCTGATTCAAATCGATACGATTTTGGTGCTGCTTAAAGTGCCTGCCTATTGGAACAATTTTGTTGCCGGTATCGTACTGCTCGCCGTATTGGTGTTTGACGGACGGATTCGCGTGATGATCGCCAATAATTTGAAATTACAACGTTATGCCCGTTTTCTGAAAGATGAAAATAGCACGGGCGTTGATATAAAAGTGCGGTCGAAATAAGGAGGGAATAATTATGTTGACGTTGAAAAGATACGGCTGGGAATTGACGTTATTCTGTTTGGTCATCATTGAAATTCTCGGTTTCTGCGCTTTCAATCCGCGTATGCTGGATTTAAACGTGCTGCTTTACAGCACCAGCGATTTTATTTATATCGGTATGCTTGCCTTGCCGTTGACCATGATTATCGTCAGCGGCGGCATGGATATTTCCTTCGGCTCCACCGTCGGCTTATGTGCTATTACCTTGGGTGTGTTGTTTAAAGCCGATGTGCCGTTGATATTGGCGATTCCGTTAACTTTTGTTGCTGGCATATTATGCGGTTTGATTAATGCCGGATTGATTCTCTACACCAAAGTGAATCCATTGGTGATCACCTTAGGCACTATGTACCTATTCGGCGGTGGTGCGTTGTTGCTGTCCGGTTTTGCCGGCGCGACAGGTTATGAAGGCATCGGTGGCTTTCCTGATGCGTTGCTGGACTTCGCCAATCAAACCTTATTCGGCATTCCGACGCCGATCCTGTATTTTCTGTTAATGACGCTGATCTTTTGGTTATTAATGCACAAAACCACCATCGGCAGAAGCACGTTTTTAATCGGGCAAAGTGAACGCACTTCCCGTTACAGCGCCGTGCCGATTCGTCGCACATTATTATTGATTTATTCCTTTATTGGCGTTATTGCTGCGTTTGTGGCGGTGTTGCTGGTGTCTTATTTCGGTTCCGCCCGCTCCGACTTAGGCAGTTCCCTGCTGATGCCGGTATTGACCGCCGTGGTGTTGGGCGGTGCCAATATCTATGGCGGAGCCGGTTCCATTATCGGCACGGCGATTGCCGCCATGCTCATCGGTTATTTGCAACAAGGATTGCAAATGATCGGTATTCCCAATGAAATTTCCGGTGCTTTATCCGGCGCCTTACTTATTATCGTGTTAAGCGGCAAGTCCGTCAGTTTGCATTATGGTGCTATTGTGCAATGGGTTCGTCGGCGAACCGAACGTCAGGCAGCAGTAGATTAAATTCAACTCAAGAGGAGAATGAATATGAAAACGCGTGTAAAATTATTCACAAACTCGATCTCTCGTTTGTTCACCCCTAACGGGGCCGTTGGCAAAGCCAACGTTCAAAAAACGCCGTTTTTTGTGACCGCACTTTCCGTGTTACTCGGTTTATCCGTTGTGGCGACGGCACAGTCAGCTGACCGTATCGCCTTTATTCCTAAACTGGTAGGCGTCGGCTTCTTTACCAGTGGCGGGCAAGGTGCTACCGAAATGGGAAAAACCTTGAGCGTAGATGTCACTTATGATGGTCCGACAGAACCGAGCGTGCCCAATCAGGTGCAACTGATCAATAACTTCGTGAACCAAGGCTACAACGCGATTGTAGTGTCGGCGGTTTCCCCGGACGGTTTATGTTCTACTTTGCAACGCGCCATGAAACGCGGTGTAAAAGTATTGACTTGGGACTCCGACACCAAACCGGAATGCCGTAGTCACTATATCAACCAAGGCACACCGGAACAGTTAGGTTCTATGTTGGTAGATATGGCGGCAAACCAAATCAGCAAACCGAAAGCCAAAGTGGCGTTTTTCTATTCCAGCCCGACGGTCACCGACCAAAATCAATGGGTGAAAGAAGCTAAAGCGAAAATTGCCAAAGATCATCCGGAATGGGAAATTGTAATCACTCAATTTGGTTATAACGACGCTATTAAATCCCTGCAAACCGCCGAAAGCATTTTGAAAGCCTACCCTGATTTAGATGCCATTATCGCACCGGATGCCAACGCATTACCGGCGGCTGCACAGGCGGCGGAAAATCTGAAAGTCAATTCCGTGGTTATTGTTGGGTTTAGTACCCCGAATGTGATGCGCCCTTATGTGAAACGCGGCACGGTGAAACAATTCGGTTTATGGGATGTAGTGCAACAAGGCAAAATTTCTGTGGCTGCCGCCAATGCCTTATTGAAAGGTGAAAAATTAAATGTGGGCGATAAATTGAACGTGCAAGGTATAGGCACGATTGAAGTCTCGCCGAACAAAGTACAAGGCTACGAATATGAAGCGGACGGCAACGGCATTATTTTATTGCCTGAACGCGTGGTATTCACCAAAGACAATATCGACAACTACAATTTCTGATTAGCGAAGAGAGGAGTATTTCAATGGCAGATTTAGATGACATCAGAGACGGTAAAGATTTCGGTTTGGATCGACCGCAAACCAATCAGGCGTTTTATTTAAAAGGTGCCGGCGCGTTGGATTGGGGAATGCAATCCCGTTTGGCGAATATTTTTAATCCGAAAACCGGCAGAACTATTATGCTGGCGTTCGACCATGGTTACTTCCAAGGGCCGACTACGGGGCTGGAACGTATTGATCTGCACATCGCCCCGTTATTTGAATATACCGACGTATTAATGTGCACCCGCGGTATTTTGCGTAGCGTCGTGCCGCCCTCCACCCGCAAACCTGTTGTGTTGCGTTCATCCGGTGCCAATTCGATTTTGACTGAATTATCCAACGAAGCGGTGGCGGTGTGTGTGGAAGATGCTTTGCGCCTGAATGTATCCGCCATGGCGGCACAGGTGTATATCGGTTCGCAACATGAACATCAATCCATTAAAAATATTATTCAGTTGGTGGATCAGGGGACGCGTTACGGTATGCCGACCATGGCGGTAACGGGCGTAGGTAAAGATATGGCGCGGGATCAGCGCTATTTTTCCTTGGCAACCCGTATCGCGGCGGAAATGGGTGCGCATATCATCAAAACCTATTATGTGGATAAAGGCTTTGAACGTGTAACTGCCGGTTGCCCGGTACCGATTGTCATTGCCGGCGGTAAAAAACTCCCGGAACAAGAGGCGCTGGATATGTGCTACAAAGCCATTGATCAAGGGGCTTCCGGTGTGGATATGGGGCGTAATATCTTCCAATCCAACGCGCCGATTGCCATGTTAAAAGCGGTACATGCCATCGTTCACGGCAGTGAAAATGCAGAAAAAGCCTATCAATTATATCTGCATGAAAAAAATGCGTAGTATTTCTCATTTTTTGCAATAAGGAGTCTGTTATGTTTGCAATGTTGGTAGAAATTAATATCAAGGAAGGTAAAGAGCTGGAATTTCTCGACGTCTTTGAGCGTAATCATATCGGTACCCGACAGGAGCCGGGCAATTTGCGTTTTGATGTTTTGCGTGATCCGGAAGTTCGCACCCGTTTTTACGCTTATGAAGTCTATGTGAACGAAGCCGCTTTGGAAGAACATCGCAAAACGGCGCATTATCATCGCTGTGTTGCCGAGTTGGAACCCATAATGACCGGCAGTCGAAGTAAAAAAATCTTTGAATGGGTGTTTCCTGAAACCGTTAATTGATAAGCAACGCATGAAGTGCGGTTGAAATTTTCGGTGTTTTTTCTTCACACAAAAAAGGCTTAGAATTCTCTAAGCCTTTTTTATCTGTTTATCGTTACGTTAATTATTCAACGGTAAGGATACGACAGGTGTTGGTGTTGGAACCGCTGTTGGCGAATTCTGCACCTTGGGTTAATAACACGGTGTCGCCGGACATTAAGAAGCCTTTTTCTTTTAACAGATTAATGGCTTTTTGCGCGCCTTCGATGGTGCGGCTGACATCATCGTAATAAATCGGAGTTACACCGCGATACAACGCACACAGGTTTAAGGTATTTTGATTGCGGGATAAGGCAAAAATCGGTAAGCCGGAGCTAATGCGAGACATTAACAGCGGGGTGCGACCGGAACTGGTCATAGCGATAATTGCAGTCACGCCTTTCATGTGGTTTGCCGCGAACATGGCGGACATGGCAATGGTTTCTTCAGGATTGTCGAATTCCATATCCATACGATGATGAGAAGTATTTACGCTAGGCATTTTTTCCGCACCTAAACATACTTTCGCCATGGCGGCAACGGTTTCGGCGGGGTATTGACCGGCGGCGGTTTCGGCAGAAAGCATTACTGCGTCGGTGCCGTCCAATACCGCGTTCGCCACGTCCATGACTTCCGCACGGGTTGGCATTGGGTTGCTGATCATAGATTCCATCATTTGTGTCGCGGTGATTACCACGCGGTTTAATTTACGGGAGCGGCGGATTAATTTTTTCTGTACGCCGACCAATTCCGGATCACCGATTTCCACCCCTAAGTCACCACGGGCAACCATGATGATGTCGGAAGCCAGAATGATGTCGTCCATCGAAGCATCGTCAACAACGGTTTCGGCACGTTCAACTTTGGCAACGATTTTGGCATTTAAGCCGGCTTCTTGGGCTAATTGACGGGCGTAGTTTAAATCTGCGCTGGAGCGCGGGAAGGAGACGGCAAGGTAGTCAACGCCGATACGCGCGGCGGTAATGATGTCCGCTTTGTCTTTTTCGGTTAAGGCATTGGCAGATAAGCCGCCGCCTAATTTGTTAATCCCTTTGTTGTTGGATAACGGGCCGCCTACAGTCACTTCGGTGAAGACTTTCGCGCCTTCGGGGGATAATACTTTTAATTGTACGCGACCATCGTCTAATAACAGAATATCGCCCGGTACAACGTCTTGTGGAAGGGTTTTGTAGTCTAAGCCGACAACTTCTTGTGTACCTTCGCCTTTCGGTAATTCTGCGTCTAATACGAATTTATCGCCGACGTTTAAGAAGATTTTGCCGTCTTTAAAGGTGGATACGCGAATTTTAGGGCCTTGTAAGTCACCTAAAATCGCCACGGTTTTACCTAATTTTTTGGCAATTTCACGTACATGTTCTGCGCGGGCGATATGATCTTCTGGTGAGCCGTGTGAGAAATTCATACGTACTACGTTGGCACCGGCAGCAATGATTTTTTCTAAATTGTTACCACGGTCTGTTGAAGGTCCCATAGTACATACAATTTTCGTTCTTCTTAGTCTTCTGGACATTAAGATTTCTCCGTAATTGGTTGTATTGTAAAACTTTTTATTGCGGGCGCAGGTTTCAACAATTACCCACAAGAACCGGGCGGTATTATACGCCGAAAATAAAGTTAGATCGAGATCACATTTCAGGAAAAACCGTTGCAATTTTAGCCGATTTTATAAAGGTGTTTAGACATAATCGGTTACGGTTTCCCCATGAAAAAAGTGCGGTGAAAAAACACATTAATTTTCTACCGCACTTTTTGAAGCTAAAATAAATCGTCTGCCGTGATTTGTTTCATTTTTTTACTGTAATCGGTGGAGCGCTTGTTGAAGAAATCCGTTTCCTTGGTGGAGAGAATTTCAATGTCAAACCATTCCGTTTCCTTCAATTGCGCCGGACTGATGTTGTAAATCGGTTCCAAACCTAACGTCACTAGAGAGTTGTTGTAACGGTTGGCAATGTAATTTTCGACGGTGGCTTTGCTTAAGAAACTCAATTCGCCGTCTTCGAAAATCCAGTCCAAAATCGCTTTTTCCGCGTTGAAAGCTTGTTCGGCGAGTTCTTTTAATTCCGCATAGAACTCGTCGGTAAATAATTCCGGCTGTTCTTCGCGTAAAAGATGATAAAGGCTAATACCAAAACGCCCGTGAATTTCTTCTTCTTTGGATGTGGCTTCTACCGCATTAGAAATGCCTTTGAACAGGTTTTTATGTTTGTTGAAGCTCATCATGATAACAAACTGGCTGAACAGCGAAATGTGTTCCACGAACAGTGAAAACATCACCAGTGAAAGCACAAAATCCTGTTGGCTCACGTCTTTTTTACGCATGAAGGCTTCCATGTACTCAATGCGCGCCATGATGGCTTTGTATTGACGCACGTTGCGGAACATTTCATTCAACCCGAGTTTTTCCAGCAGGAAAGAATAGGCATCTTTGTGGCGAATTTCCGATTCCAGAAAACTACCGCCCACATCTTCAATTTCCGGTTTCGGGAAATAATTATAGAGATTGCCCCAGAAGCGTTTGACGCTTACTTCAATTTGCGAAATGGCAAGCATGGTTTTGGTGATAACGGCACGTTCAACATCGCTGATATGGGTGCGAAAATCCTGAATGTCGCCGGTGAAATTAAATTCCGTGTGAAGCCAGTAAGAATGGCGGATAGCGTCTTTAAATTCAAGCAGTTCGGGATATTCGTAAGGTTTAATTTCAAAGCGTGGGGTAAATAAGCTGCGTTTTGCGGTGGCGTTCATTGTGCGATCCTCGTGATTCATGGAATAAGGCTTGATTTGCCGGTGTGTGCCGTAAAATTTGGCACGCGTTAGAAAACGCGCGCTATCATCTGTTTTGTTGTAAAAGTGCGGTGGTTTTTTCTCGTGTTTTTTAACCTTCACAACTGCTACAATTAAGCAGGTTACGGTTAAACACTTGCGCCGCACTCATGCTGTATTGGTAATAAATGGATTTCAAACCCAGTTCTTCGGCGGTGAGGTAAAGCTGATTTAAATCACGCGCCGGGGTCCCCGGATGCACCATGATATTAACGCTTTGTCCTTGGTCGATGTATTTTTGACGTTGTGCCGCCTGTTGAATCACGGAAAGTTGACTGATCTCCGAGAAGGTTTTAAACACCTCTTTTTCCTGTTCGGTCAGCTCGTTTAAATGCTGTACGGAACCGTCATTGAGCAGAATGCTTTCCCAAATATCTTCGCGATCCAAGCTTTTTTGTTTGAGCAGGGCTTCTAAAAACGGGTTTTTATAGACCACTTTAATTTTGGACAAATCTTTCACGTAGTAATTGGATTTAAACGGCTCGATAGATGGCGATACGCTGCCTAAAATAAAGCTGCTGGATTTGGTCGGCGCCACGCTCATTAAGGTGGTATTACGGCGGCCATAACCTTTCAGAATTTCCGGTTCACCGAAACGATGTGCCAGCTCTTTCGAGGCTTTTAAGGTTTTTTCCTGTAACAATTTGAAAATCATATTGTTATGTTGCATGGCTTCAAAGCTGTCGAAGGCGATATTTTTCGATTGCAAATAGCTGTGCCAGCCCAGCACACCCAAGCCCAGCGCACGATGACGACGGGCAAATTTATTGGCTTTTTCCATGTATTGAATATTGGCGCTTTGTGCAATGAACTCGCTCATCACTGTATCCAGGAAATAGGTCAGCACTTCCGGTGCGTCGGTGTCTTTCCATTCATCAAAATAGAGCAAATTCATAGAAGACAAACAACACACGAAACTTTCATCTTCGCTGGACGGCAAGGCGATCTCACTACACAAATTGGAAGCGTGAATCATCATGTTGCGATCTTTATACACGTCCGGACGACCGGCATTGGCGTTATCCTTGAAGAACAAATAGGGAATGCCCGTTTCCGTCTTACGTTGTAACAATTTTGCCCAGATTTGGCGCTTGTACGGATCGCCGGCTTTCATTGCTTCTAACCATTCGTGGCTGACGCATACGCCGTAATACATTAACTGAATCGGGTTGCCTTCGGTGTGAATATCCAGCCATTCTTCAATGTCGCCGTGGTCGATGTCGATATAACCGGCGAACATCCCTTTACGGCTGGTGCCTTGGCTGATGGTGTCAATGGTAGCCTCAAACAGTTTAGTGAAGGCGAAAGAACCGTTGGATTTACCGTTATTGGTAATGTTGGAACCGCGCGGGCGAATATCGCCGAAATAGCCTGAGGTGCCGCCGCCGAGTTTGCTCATCACGCCGATTTCCGCCACAGTGGACATAATGCTGTTGATGGAATCACCGATATAGGAACCGAAACAGCTGATGCTTAAACCGCGACTTAAACCGAAGTTCGACCAAATCGGTGAGGAGAGGGAATAATAGCCGCGCGCCATGTAGTGATAAAATTTATCCGCATAGCCTTCAATGCCGAGTTTTTGTTCGGCATAATCGGCAATAAAGCGAATGCGTTCTAGGGCAGAAGTGCCTTCTAACAGATAACCACGTTGTAAAAACAATTTGCTGTCTTCATTAAGCCAGGCAAAATCCGGTCGATTCGGATCGGTAATTGGAAGAAATTGGGTGTGAGACATAATAACCTTGTAAATTAGTAAGAATAAATCCCGTTTATGCTAACAGGATTTAATTGTGATGAAAATCAGGATTTTTATTCTCTTTGAATAGTGGTGAAAAATAAAAATAAACACAACATCTAGTGGTTATTGAATTCATTAACCCTAAATAGCGAAAACTATAGAAAAGAGAGTAGACCAGTGACAGGGTTTGTAAAAAGGTGGAAAATTCAGAAAAACGGAAAGGATTTTAACCGCACTTTCGTGACATTTCAAAAGTGCGGTTGTTTTTTTGGTTATTTCGTCGCCGCTTTCATATTGCGTACGAATTCGCCGAGTTCAGTTAAACATTGGGCGTGGTTATCCAAATTTCGCGCAATGATTTTCACCGTAGCGGAACCGGAAATCGCCCCTGCCGCGCCCAGTTGCAGTGCTTCTTTTACCTGCGCCGGTTGGGCGATGCCGAAGCCTTGCAGAATTGGCGCGGCGTGGTGGGCTTTGAGTCGTTCTACTAAGCTGTCCAGATTCGCCGTATGGCTTTGATTTTCTGCACCGGTCACGCCCGCGCGGGAAACCAAATACGTGTAACCTTCACTATTTTGCGCCACATCTTGAATGGTTTTTTCGTCTGCATTCGGCGGGCAAATAAAAACGGGTTGAATACCGTGTCTTTTCGCGGCGACGACATAATCGTCTTTCGCCAACAACGGAATATCGGCAACCAACACGGCGTCCACGCCCACGTCGGCGCAACGCTGATAAAAATTATCCAAGCCTTTGGCAAAAATTAAATTGGCGCAAAGCAGCAAACTCATCGGAATCTCCGGATATTTTGACCGCACTTTTTCCAGCAATTTAAAGCTGTCTTCCGTGCTGTGACCGGCGTTTAACGCACGATTGTTGGCGGCTTGAATCACCGGTCCGTCCAATAAGGGATCGGAGAACGGAAAACCCAGTTCCAATGCGTCCGCCTCGTTATCCACCAGGGTGCAAATAATGTCAAAAGAACGGTCGAAAGTCGGGTCGCATAAGGTCACGAAAGGAACGAATGCGCCTTCATTTTGCGCGTGTAATTGGGCAAATGTGGTTTCAAAACGGCTCATGATTACATTCCTTTTTCATTTAAAATTTTATCTACGGTGAAAATATCTTTATCGCCGCGACCGGACAAATTCACCACCAAAATTTGTGCTTTATTTGGTTCCTGACGGATCATTTTTAAGGCTTGGGCGAGGGCGTGGGAGCTTTCTAACGCAGGAATAATGCCTTCGTGTTTTGCCAATGCTTGGAACGCGTCAAGGGCTTCATTATCGGTAATACTTGGGTATTCCGCACGACCGATGCTTTGTAAATAGGCGTGTTGCGGCCCCACGGAAGGGAAATCCAAGCCCGCCGAAATGGAATAGGATTCTTCCACTTGACCGTCTTCCGTTTGCATCAACGGTGATTTCATACCGAAATAAATTCCCACTTTGGCATGACCTAACGGCGCGCCGTGTTTGCCCGTTTCAATGCCTTTGCCGGCAGGTTCCACGCCGATTAAACGCACCTCTTTTTCGTCAATAAAATCGGTAAACATTCCGATCGCATTTGAGCCACCGCCGACTGCCGCAATTACCGCGTCCGGTAAACGACCTTCTTTTTCCAGCATTTGGCGTTTGGTTTCTTCCCCGATCATTTTCTGGAATTCACGCACGATAGTCGGAAAAGGGTGCGGACCTGCCGCTGTGCCGAGCAAATAGTGCGTATTTTCATAATTTGCCGACCAGTCACGCATGGCTTCGCAGCAAGCGTCTTTCAAAGAACAGGAACCTTTTTGCACCGGTACCACTTCCGTGCCCATTAAACGCATACGAAACACATTCGGCGATTGGCGTTCCACATCTTTCGCGCCCATATAAACACGGCACGGCATATCCAACATGGCGCAGGCGAGAGCAGTGGCGACACCGTGCTGTCCCGCGCCGGTTTCGGCAATAATGCGGGTTTTGCCCATGCGTTTGGCAAGCAAAATCTGACCTAATACCTGGTTGGTTTTATGTGCGCCGCCGTGTAATAAATCTTCCCGTTTTAAATAGATTTTGGCGTTGGTGCCTTTGGTGAGATTGCGACAAAGGGTAAGTGCGGTGGGTCTGCCGGCATAATTTTTCAATAAATCCTGAAATTCGCGCTGAAATGCAGGATCCGCCTTGGCTTCTACAAACGCTTTTTCCAACTGTTGCAACACCGGCACTAGAATTTCCGGCACATACATTCCGCCGAATTCCCCGAAATACGGGTTTAAAATCGTTTCCGCCATCTTGCTTCCTTAATCTAAATTTAAATTCCTTGCTACATTAAGCGGGGCGAAGGTTTGCGCCGTCGGCATCACTTCAATGCGGTTAATGTTGACGTGTTCCGGTTGTTGATTGAGCCACAACACGATATTGGCAATATCTTGTGGCGTAACATATTGTACGTTTTCGTAGAGTTTTTCCGCGCGGGCGTTATCGCCTTTAAAACGTACGTTAGAAAATTCCGTGCCGCCGCACAGTCCCGGTTCCACATTGGAAACGCTAATATTGGTTCCGGCAAGATCGGCACGTAGGTTTAAGCTAAATTGTTTTACAAAGGCTTTGGTACCGCCATAAACATTGCCGCCAGGGTAAGGATAGGTGCCGGTGATAGAACCGAAGTTGATAATGTGCCCCTGATTACGCGCCACCATTTGCGGCAACACTAAGCGGGTCATAGTGACTAAGCCTTTCACATTGGTATCAATCATTTTGTCCCAATCGTCTAAACTCACCTTGTCTGCGGATTCCAAGCCTAATGCCAGCCCTGCATTGTTGACTAACAAATCGATTGCCTGCCATTGCGGCGGTAAGGTTTTCAACGCATTTTCAGCGGCGTGACGGTTGGAAATATCAAAGGTGAGAGGGAAGAAATGTTTGCCGTATTCTTGTTGAAGCTGCGCTAAACGTTCGCTTCTTCTGCCGGTGCCGATCACCGAATAACCGGCATTCAATAAGGTTCGGCAAATGGCGTTACCAAATCCGGCGGTGGCGCCGGTAACCAATGCGATTCTTGTCATCATTATTTCTCCTTATCTTGTGGGAATTGTGTGTGATGAAAATTCATGTGGAAAAATCACCGCACTTTTGCTTGAATGCGAAACATACTACTCCACTAGTACAGAAAAATATAGAAGTTTTATTAAGAAACTTGAAGTCGGGGAAGGAAAAGTGCGGTGAAGCATAACGTTACTTGATAAGTATCTTTAATGATATATAATGATAACTATTATCATTCGGTGTTATTGATAATAGCTTTCGCTGATTAATACTTATAGATTAAAAATGCGTTGAGCTTCTTCGTTGTTGGTATCAAATCAACAACACAAATACTGCTTAAGATGTTGGGTATGAAAATCGTTGTTGATTTCGTTTTTTGACAAACAGTACAGCGCCGTTTTTATTGCTCATTACTAAAGGGAAAATTAATGAAAAAGCAACCAAAATTTTGTGTTAACCTCATAACCTACCTTTTCGTTTCTTGTTATAGCTACGTCGGCTATGCCGCTACAGCCGATACAAAAAAAGAAGAACTTGAAACCATCGATGTCGTTACAGAAAAAATCAAAGACCGGAAAGACAATGAAGTGACCGGATTAGGAAAAGTTGTAAAAACAACTGAAACGATAAATCGTGAGCAAGTTTTAAATATTCGGGATTTAACCCGCTATGATCCGGGAATTTCGGTGGTCGAGCAAGGTCGGGGCGCTTCTTCCGGTTATTCCATTCGCGGAATGGATCGTAATAGAATTTCATTAAGTGTAGATGGTCTACCTCAAAGTCAGTCTTATGTGGTTCAAGGCCCACCGGCGGCCGGCAACGGCTATTCCGGTACAGGTGCAATTAACGAAGTTGAATATGAAAACGTAAGATCCATTGAGATCAGTAAAGGTTCCAGTTCTTCAGAATATGGTAATGGTGCATTGGCCGGTGCAGTGGCGTTTCGTACTAAAACAGCAGATGACATTATCCAGCCCGGTAAAAACTGGGGGTTACAGACCAAAAACGCTTATGCCAGCAAAAATCGTGCTTCCACATATTCCATTGCAATAGCGGGAAAAAACGATGGGTTTGAAGGTCTTTTTATCTACACGGATCGTCGAGGTAAAGAAACACAAATTCATCGTGATGCGCGCAGGGGAAGACAGCGTTATTCCCGCCAGGTTGCCGTACCGGGTAACCGTCGCCGTTGACCCATTCCATCGCCTGCATATCGGCGACCGTACGCACCATAGAAGGAAACATCCGGCTCATGGCGTATTCGTAACCGCCGCCTTTGCCTTGTCTAATCCGACATTTCCAATTTTCTCGTTTAGCTTTTGTTAAAATGGCTTTTTTTGTTTTAGGTAAACTTATTAAACCAAGCTCAACAAGAGACTGCGCGCTGTAATGTGACTCTAGTTCATACATATGAACCCCTAACAATCCAATTGGATATTTAATTTAATTGCTATTTCACGTTCTCTGCCGTAATTAAGCTTAGATCTGCCATTCAAAACTCGACTAATCTCATTTGAGGTATAGCCGTTTCGACGCCCCCATTCGGCTTGGGTAATATTTATTTCTTTAAACCAAGCCTTAACTTCCTCTCGTGTTTTTTTCTGCATAAAACCACCTTTTTATGGACTAAAAACAGTTTATGAACTAAACTACCCATTCAATTTAATATTGAATCATATAGTTCAATATTGTTTACTTAGTTCATATTAAATATGAACTTTCTGAATTGCAAGGTTTTTTTATGAAAAATTTCACAGATATCGTCAATCGATTAAAAACTGAACTATCGGTATCCATGGATAAGGATATTGCTGAATTTTTAGGCATGTCTAAAAGCGCATTTGCAGAAAGAAAGCGTCGAGGAGTATTTCCTAAAGAAGCATTGATGCTGGCGGATTTAAAACATTCAGAACTAAAACTAGACGTCGAATACATTCTAACTGGCAGAAAAGGGGATGAACTGAGTCAACTCTTAACTAGCGTATCTAAAAAGAGGATTGATCACCCTTTAGACCCTGAAGATATATCAATAGAGGAACAACCAATCACCCCCAAAGATGCGGATGCATACGTTTTAGTGAATATGGAGGAAAAAATTTTATTAAACTGGTATAGAAGAAGTGATACAAAAGGCAAGAAGCTAATTTTAGATATAGCTAAGATGTCTCACGAAATGCTATTGACACAAATGAGATTGATTGAGTACACAGAAAACAAACTATTCAACAACACAGAAAGAGAAAAGCGATAAACTAATAAACCCCCTTTATTTCAAATAGTTACATTAATTACAACTACACAGAAAAAAAACGGAAAACTACACAGAATAAAAAATTTACTGTGTACTATATTTAGCACCAACTGGGCGCAGCATTAGCCTTTAATAGATTCATTAAAGAAAGATATTAAAAGCAATAGAAAGAACACCTCTCAATTTAGTTAAGCCAATATAAGACAGGAAACCTGCAAATCATCAGGCAAGTCGTTCACATCGGGAAACCATTTCAAGACTTCATCTTGATTACCGTATTCATTAGTTCTGATAACATCATTAAGTTCCAAAAGGACATCCCTTGGCAAAGATGAAATCAAAGATTTTCGACCCATTTTTTCACTCCTTTTAATTTCTTTATTTCCCATTATATTCCTTTATTTATTTTATTCAAGGTCCGCCAATTACAACATAATTCAACAAAATCCCTAGCTTCTTATTTTTCTAATGTTATGTGGTTGGGTACATTAACCAATTCAATTTTCTAAACGCGACCCTTCAATTCGTTCAAATTCTCTTAACTTATTGCTAACCAACATCAATCCTTCGCTTGCGGCATAAGCACCAACTTTTGGTTTGTATGTCGGGTAAAAGAAGAATTAAAGCATACCGGTGGGAAGTAAAAGTGCGGTGGGTTTTTAAATAGATTCTCGCGAGCAAAAAAAAGGCACACGCCGGTGAAGCGTGAGCCATCATTCTATTTAAAAAGTGCGGTCGGTTTTCGCAACGTTTTTACCGTTACAACATTGCGCCCACATATTTCAGCATCACCCCGGCGGCAATGGCGGAGCCGATAACACCGGCAACATTCGGACCCATGGCGTGCATGAGCAGGAAGTTTTGGTTATCCGCTTCCAATCCCACCTTGTTGGAGACGCGCGCTGCCATTGGCACGGCGGACACTCCGGCGGAGCCGATAAGCGGATTAATTTTGGTTTTGCTGAATTTGTTCATTGTTTTCGCCATTAACACGCCGCTGCCCGTACCAATGCAGAAAGCAACCACGCCGAGAATTAAAATGCCCAGGGTTTGCGGTTGCAGGAATTTATCGGCAATGAGTTTGGAACCCACGGACAAGCCAAGCACGATGGTAACGATGTTAATTAACGCGTTTTGGGTGGTGTCGCTTAAACGTTCTACCACGCCGCTCACGCGCATTAGATTGCCGAAACAGAACATACCGAGCAATGGAGCGGCATCTGGCAATAATAAGCCAACAAGCAACAGCAAAATCACCGGAAACAGGATTTTTTCCCGATTGCTTACATGGCGTAATTGGGTCATGCGGATTTTACGTTCTTCTTCCGTGGTGAGGGCTTTCATTATCGGCGGTTGGATCAACGGCACTAACGCCATGTAAGAATACGCCGCGACGGCAATGGCGCCGAGTAATTCCGGTGCAAGTTTACTGGTGAGGTAAATTGCCGTCGGACCGTCCGCCCCGCCGATAATGCCGATGGAAGCGGCTTGCGGCAGCGTAAATTCAATAATGCCGAAATAATTTAATCCTAACGCGCCAAGCACGGTGGCGAAAATACCGAACTGTGCCGCCGCACCGAGGAGTAGGGTTTTCGGATTTGCCAGTAACGGACCAAAATCCGTCATGGCGCCCACGCCCATGAAAATCACCAGCGGCGCAATGCCGTAGCCGATAGCGACTTTATAGAACAACGCCAGAATGCCTGCGCTGTAGCCCATATCCACCGACAAGGTTTCCAACTGGTTAATCATGGAAGTCGGCGCAGAAGCAATGGCTGTTTTGATGATCGCCGGATCAGGCGCAACGCCCAATTGCGCGGCAATCACGGCGATTTGTTCCGGCGAGCCAAGGTGGAGCAGGTTTTCCAATGCGCTCATGGCAAGCCCGGCTTCCGGAATGTTTGACAGCAAACCGCCGAAACCGATAGGCAAAAGCAGCAACGGCTCAAACTTGCGGGCAATGGCAAGCCACAGCAGGAGCAGGCTGATACCAATCATTACCGCCTGCCCCCATTGCAGGTGAAATATCCCCATGCCTTGAATTAATGCAATAATGCTATCCATAGGGAACTCCTTACACGAGGGTCATTACGGTATCACCCACCGCCACGGCGTCGCCGGCTTTCACCACAATGCCGCGCACTGTGCCGCCTTGCGCCGCTTTTACTTCGGTTTCCATTTTCATGGCTTCAAGAATGAATAACACATCACCTGCGGCAACGGTTTGTCCTTCTGTTGCCACCACTTTCCAGATGTTACCTGCCATCGGCGCAGTGACCGGTGTGCCTCCACTGGTTGGCGCCGGGGCAGGTACGGCTTGCGGCGCTGCTTGTGGTGTGGTAGTTGCCATATGAGAAATGTCACCGCCTTCGCTCACTTTCACCACAAAGGCTTTGCCTTCCAATTCCACGGTGTAAACGGCAGATCCTGATGCCGCCGGTGCGGCTTTAGAAACAGGTTTATTTTCGACCGCACTTTCATTACTCGTCGGTGCCGGTTCAAAGGCGGCAGGATTGTTGCGATTTTCCAGGAATTTCCACGCGATTTGCGGGAAAAGGGCGACGATTAAGGCATCATCTACGGCATTTTCGGACAATTTCACCCCTTTCGCTTTGGCTTGTTCGGCGACTTCCGCTTCAATTTTTGCCATTTCAGGGGCAATGTGATCGGCAGGGCGGTCGGTCATCGGCGCAGCGCCTTCCAATACGCGGGCCTGCAATGCGCTATCCACCGGTGCCGGTGTTTTGCCGTATTCGCCTTTTAAGATACCAGCGGTTTCTTTGGCGATAGTTTTGTAGCGTTCGCCTGTGAGCACATTAATTACGGATTGCGTGCCGACGATTTGTGATGTCGGAGTCACCAACGGAATGTAACCCAAATCTTTGCGTACACGCGGAATTTCTTCCAACACCAGATCCAATTTGTCGGAGGCGTTTTGTTGTTTTAATTGGTTTTCCAGGTTGGTGAGCATACCGCCCGGCACTTGCGCCACCAAAATTCGGCTGTCCACGCCGCGAAGCTGACCTTCAAATTTTGCATATTTTTTACGTACATTGCGGAAATACGCTGCGATTTTTTCCAGGCGTGGAATATCCAAGCCGGTGTCGTATTCAGTGCCTTGCAAAGTTGCCACGATGGATTCTGTGGCAGGGTGACCATAGGTGGCGGACATGGAGGAAATCGCTGTATCCACACCGTCCACACCCGCTTCAATGGCTTTTAACAATGCCATTTCCGCCATGCCGGTGGTGGAGTGGCAGTGCAAATGCAATTCCACGTCGAACCGTTTTTTGATTTCGCGTACCAATTCCGCTGCCGCCATCGGGTTCAAAATGCCCGACATATCTTTAATCACGAGGCTGTCGATCCCGATTTCAAGTAACTGTTCGGTGGTGTCGAGCCAGGTTTGCATGGTGTGAACGGGGCTGGTAGTGTAACTTAACGTCCCTTGCGCATGGCCGCCGAATTTACGCACCGCTTGCAACGCCGCTTTCATATTACGCGGGTCATTAAGGGCATCGAACACACGGAACACATCCATACCGTTCGCCACGCAGCGTTCCACAAAACGCTCCACCACGTCATCGGCATAGTGGCGATAACCCAGTAGATTTTGACCGCGCAACAACATTTGTAACGGGGTTTTCGGGCAGGCTTTTTTCAACTCACGCAAACGCACCCACGGATCTTCACCCAAAAAACGAATACAGCTATCAAATGTCGCACCGCCCCAAGCTTCCAGCGACCAATAACCGATGTCGTCCAATTCATGGGCAATCGGCAACATGTCATCAAGACGCAAACGGGTTGCAAAAAGCGATTGGTGGGCATCACGAAGCACCAGTTCGGTCACTTTAATTTTTTTAGTCATAGCAAAATCCTTGTTTTATTTGAACTGTTGGGTACGGCGATGGTGCGCGATAGCCGCTGCAATCACAGGGCGCAAACGCTCAAAATCGTCAGTGGAAGCCGCAGAAAGTGCGGTGGAATTTGGGGGAGTTTTTGGCGAGGGTTGAGGCTCGGGAAAATATTTGTTGATAAGTTTCGACATCAGCCCGATTGCCCAAATCAAAATAAGCAAAAAGACCAACACAAAACCCATCCCTGAAAACATCAGATTAATTCCTTCACCGAAAAGTTCTGCCGAAGTCATCAGTCGTTTCCTCATATTTTTGAAATGGGAGTTTCATTCTAGCGGATTCACTCCATCAAAACCGTGATTGAGATCATAATTTACGCCGATGGCACGGTTCGGCGTGGAAAGTGCGGTGGTTTTTGAAGTGATAGCGCACAAGCGTCCACACTTGTGCTGAAAATATATATTTGTGGAAATAAAAAAGTACAAGTGAAAAACGCTTGCGTCAGCAGGGGGGGAGCTATGGGAAATTTCCTAATTACATAAAAATATATTAATAAAAAACTGTTCTATAATTTTGACTGTACTTTTTGTTCAATGTAATATGATGTATCTCAACGGTTGTACTAAAGACTTGGAGGTTATATATGATGGCTACACTGAAACGTTTAGTTGATTTAAGTATTGTCTCTCGTGTATTGCAAAATCCAACAGAGTATTCCGATATACATAATGGATTTGTTAAAGATCGGGCTAAATTACGTGGGGATTTTAATACCACAGTATCAAATTTAAATCGTAACACTAGAAAATATGGCAACGAAAAATACACAGGTTAAAGCAAAAAATTCTGTAGGTAATGAAATTAGCTTATCTCATAGCCAAACAGATAGTCCTATTCTTGATGTAAATTCTCTTGAACGCTTAAATACATTTCGACCTGATTTGGTTGATTTTGTTATTAAAGAAACTGGAGAAGAAGCTAAAAATCGCCGTAAACGTGAAGTTAAAATTGATTGGTTTACTTTTATTGAAAGAATGGGGGCGTTGCTTCTTGCCGCAGGTATAGCAACAGGTGGTATATTCGGTTCCATTTATGCTGCTGCAAATGGATATGAGAAACTTTCTTGGATCATTGCGAGTACGTGTATTGGTTCATTGGCGATCGCTTTTCTAAAAAGAAATAGATAAAAATATGATACATAATTTTTATTTCTGAAGTAATGGAAGATGTAAGTGTATAAATTTGTCTTCCATTTATTATTTGAAATTATAATTTATTCGTAAAAACCAACCGCACTTTTCCTCAACCTACCCCTGATTCAACCCCAAAAAATCGCCCACTTCATGTTCCAACTGACTCATGGCGATCAAAGCTTCTTGAGTTTGTTTGGCTTCTTCTTCGTCGATGATGCTCATGGCGAAGCCAACGTGGAAGAGGACCCATTTGCCAAGGAGCAGTTTGGGGTCGTCGTTGCAGATTAATGAAATATTGATGTCGCGTTGAACGCCACACACGTCCACGGTGGCGAGTTGTAACGCGCTATCGCCGATTTTAACGATTTGTCCCGGCACACCTAAACACATAATTCATTCACTCCATTTGCAAATTGCGTTTATTTTATCATGGCGTTAAACAGGTTTCGGCGATCCGGATCAAATTTCGGTTGTTTTGTTGGCATAGATAAAATCATGCGCAGGCAATCCTGCGTGAGCTGCACCGCTTGAGCTTGAGTTAAATTCGGGTCGATAGGAGAATGCAGGGGGGCTTCAATGCCGGTAAGCGGGGTAAAAAGTGCGGTGTTTTTTTGCGGTGTTTTTTCGTGTCGGTATATGGTTGTTTATCAATATTAATAAAATTAAAGAATAGCAGAACCTTAAAGATGTACAACCAAAACATCGTCTACATTTTTCCCTAAGGACATCGTTTACATTTCGTTGGGTTGTACAATACTTTTGAAATATCAATATATTACAATGTTTCTAACAGCAGTGGTCTCCTGATGCGTGCCATCGTTCGTATTATGGTTTGGTGATTTTACAAAATCTTCGCAAAAACCGACCGCACTTTTTCGGCATCTTTCACGCCTGGGGCGCTTTCTACGCCGGAATTGAGATCAACGCCTGCACAATGTTGTGCCAATGCGTCTTCAATATTACTCGGGCTAATGCCGCCCGCCAGAATAATTTTATATTTCAATTCCTGCGGAATCAGAGACCAATCAAAAGTCGCCCCCGTGCCGCCTTGTTGTGTGCCTGATTTGCTGTCGAAAATAAAACGATCCACCTCGGAAACGTCGTCAAAATTAACCGCACTTTTATGCTTCACATCTACAGAAATGGCTTTCCAAATACGAATATGTTGAGGCAATTGAGCGCGAAGTGCGGTGATAAATGCCGGCGTTTCGTTTCCGTGCAACTGAACGGCGTAGAGTTGTAACTGTTGGGCGATTTTCACAATAAAATCAATGTTCTGATTTTGGAACACGCCCACAAAACGCAGTGGGGCGGCGGTCACCAATTCCTGCGCCTGACGTAAACTGACGCAGCGTTTAGACTGTTCGGCGAAAATTAGCCCACCATATAAAGCGCCGTTGTCGTAAACGGTTTTCACATCCTGCGCACGGGTTAAGCCACACACTTTGTTTTCACCGAAAATCACTTCACGTACGGCGTTATTTAAATCCGCGCTGCCCATTAAGCTGCTGCCGATTAAAAAGCCATGGGCAACGCGTTGTAATTCACGCACTTGTTGATGATTATAGATGCCCGATTCGCTGATGATTCGCACATCCTCAGGGATTTTATCCGCATATTTGGCGGTGAGTTCCACCACGCGATTTAAATCTACCGTTAAATCATGCAGGTTACGATTGTTCACGCCGATAATTTTTGCGCCTAACGCCAAGGCGCGTTCAAATTCTTCCTCGTTGCTGGTTTCGGTCAGCACGCCCATGCCGAGGGAATGGGCCAAATCCGCCAAAATGCGATAGGTTTCGTCGTTCACCACGGAAAGCATCAGTAAAATGGCGTCGGCTTGATGAAAACGTGCCAAATAAACCTGATATTCGCTGATCATAAAGTCTTTGCACAACACCGGTTGCGTGACAACGTCGCGAACTTGCTGAATATAGGCAAAATCCCCTTGGAAATATTTTTCATCGGTTAGCACGGAAATCACGCTCGCGTAATTTTTATACACCTGTGCAATCTCTGTCGGTTTAAATTCACTGCGAATCAATCCTTTGGAAGGCGAGGCTTTTTTACATTCCAGAATATATGCCGGCTTTTCATGCGAACCTTGCGTCAACGCGCCATAAAAAGTGCGGTCGGATTTTTCAATGTTTTTTTCAAGGGCACTCAACGGAAATTCCGCCGCTTTGGCTTTCACCCATTGAGCTTTGTCGAGAACGATTTTTTGTAGCACTGTGGCGGTTTCGAGTGGTTTGGAGAAGTCTTGTGTGATCATATTATCAGTTAATTAAATAATGGTTGGATGTTAAATACGGTGTGTTGCTGTTCAATTTGCCATAAATCGTAGTCTGCTTGCATACCCAGCCATAATTTCGGTGTTGTGGTATTCAATAATTCGCTTAATCGCACAGCCATTTCAGGCGTTATACTTGCTTTGCCGTTGCCTTGTAATAGTGTGGTGATCATTTGCGCATTTTCAGCCGGTTCGCCGCCGCGTAAGGTTTCTAATGGTTTTGCTTGGAAGCCGAAATCCTGTGGTGTCAAGGTGTAACGCTCGATATTGCCGTTGCGTACTTCTGCCACTTGTGTGATGCCGTGGATTGCCACTTCGTCCAAACCGCTGCCATGTAAGATAATGGTGTGTTCATGTCCTAATTGGGCGATGGTTTTGGCATAAACTTCAATGAGTTCGGGGGAATACACGCCGAGTAGCTGGCGTTTCGGGCGGGCGGGATTAATCAGCGGACCGAGGATATTAAATAGCGTACGGGTTTTTAAGGCTTGGCGTACAGGAACTACATATTTGAAGCCCGGGTGATATTGTTGGGCGAATAAGAAACAGATGCTGATGTCGTCCAATACTTTGCAGGCTTGTTCCGGTGACATGGCGATGTTGACGCCAAGGGCGGTTAATAAATCGCTCGAACCGGTTTTGCCGGAAACGCTGCGGTTGCCGTGTTTTGCCACTTTCGCGCCGCAACTTGCCGCGACAATGGTGGAAGCGGTGGAAATGTTAATGGTGTTGGCGCCGTCACCGCCCGTGCCTACGATGTCGGCAAAAGGGTAGTCGGGCGTTGGAAACGGTTTGGTGTTTTTCATCGCGGCTAACACGGCGCCGTTGACTTCATCAATGGTTTCGCCGCGTACTTTTAAGGCAATTAACATGGCGGCGATTTGTTCGTTGCTTAACGCGTCCGACATAATGGCGTTAAATAGAATTTCACTTTCCGCTGCGGTTAAGGTGTGTCCGCCATACAGTTTTTCTAACAGGGCTTGGCTTTCCATCGTCGTCACCCTTATTTATTAATATCGTAATCCAAATCGCGCGCTTCATCGCCGGTCATGCCACGGAAGCCCCAGCAATGTGCGGGTTGTTCTTTAATGGTGATTTCCACGTCAAACGGGCTAATGCCTAATTTATATTCAAATTCGCTGAACAGCATTTTTATCAGGCGCTTTTTGGTTTGCTCCAGGCGCCCTTGCATTAAATTGATTTCAATCACCATGTAATTATCGCTACGGTTGGCGGTGTGCGGATAGTAAAAGTCATCATCTTCCAAGCAAATAAAACGGAGTGCGTGCTTGCCTTTTGCTACGTCTAAGCCAAGTTCCAGGCAGTTATAAATCACTTCCGCCACGGCGGATTTGCGCGGGGAAAGGGTGCGTTTTAAGCCATATACTGTGATCATTGTATTTCCTTTGTTCTTTGTTAATGGAGCGTTTTCTAACTATAGCTGTTGAATACTAAAGTGCGGTCAGAATTTACGGCGTTTTTCGCGCCAACAACCAGTTCACCGATTGTGCCAATAATTGCGCGCCTTGTACCGTTAAAATGGATTCGGATGGAACTGGAAGCTGCAAATTGGCAAAGTGCGGTGGCGAATTGCCATGTTTATGCCGTTGTAGGCAGCGTTCGGAATCAGGTCGTCGGGGAGATTGATGCCCATTAAGGAATGGTAGCGCGCTACCGGCATAGGGTTGCTTAAGCCTTTGAACATGGCTTCGTTATCGTGTTCGATTCCGGAGACTTTGCCGTGCAGAATTTCGCCCGCATGAACCACTTTGCCGCCGAATGCTTCAATTAATGCCTGATGTCCCAAACAAATGCCCAACATCGGGACTTTGCCGATTAAGCATTTAATCAACGGAATCATGTTACCGGCTTCGTCGGGTGTGCCCGGCCCCGGGGAAAGGGCGAGAATGGTATCGGGTTGCGCCAATGCGGTTTTTTCCAACAGATCTAAATCGCAATCATTGCGGTAAATGTTCACCTGGTGCCCTAAACCGCGAAATTGATCAACCAAATTGTAAGTAAAGGAATCAAAGTTATCTAAAAATAAAATGGTTGCCATGAGTTAACTCCTATTGATTCGCTTTGTTGTTGGTTTGTACGATGGCGTTAATTACCGCGCGGGCTTTGTGGCGGGTTTCGTCGGCTTCCATTTGCAGGCCGGAATCCAACACGGTGCCACAGCCGGCTTGTACATGGGTGATGCCGTTTTGCACGAAGGCGGAGCGAATGACGATACAGGTGTCAAAATTGCCGTCGGATTGCAGATACCCCACCGCACCGCCGTAACTGTGGCGTTTTTCCTGTTCAAATTGATAAATCAGCTGCATAGCTTTGATTTTCGGTGCGCTGGTTAGCGTGCCCATGTTCATACAGGCTTGATAAGCGTGCAACGCATCCAGTTCGGGGCGGAGTTTGCCCACCACGCGGGAAACCAAGTGCATAATGTGTGAGTAGCGGTCCCCCTGCATCAAATCCTTCACGTGACGGGTTTTGCTTTCACATACGCGGGCGATGTCGTTACGTGCCAAATCCACCAACATTAAATGTTCCGCCTGTTCCTTGTGATCTAAACGTAATTCCAATTCCAGGCGGGAATCCAATTCCGGATCGATATTGCCATCGGCATCAAAACCGCGCGGACGGGAACCGGCAATCGGGTAAATTTCCAGTTGGCGGGTGGCTTGCGAATATTTCAAGGCACTTTCCGGCGAGGCGCCGAACAGGGTGAAATCCGCATCCTGAATGAAGAACATATAAGGGCTCGGGTTGTTTTGTTTGAGTTGACGATATGTTGCCAGGATGTTCGGGCATTCTAGAGAAAAACGGCGGGAAGGCACGATTTGGAACACATCGCCGCAATAAATATGCTGTTTCAAACGCTCAATAATTTTCTTGAATTTATCATCGTTCAGATTAACGGAAACCTCCGTTGAGGCGGGTTTGAGCGGTAAGTGCGGTCGAATTTCCAAGAGTTTTTTGGCAATGTCCTGCGCTTCCTGTTGCAACGCATTTTCTTGATGTTGTGTAAAGCAGAAAGTTTGCAATTCCGCCTGTTGTAATTGATGGTCGATCACCAGTAATTGTTCAGCTAAATAAAAGCAATAATCCGGACAGGTAATGCCATCATCTTGCAGCTGAATGTTTTTCATCGGAATAAAATTCGCCACCAAATCGTAAGCGAACAAACCGCCTAAAAATACCGGTAACGGGCTTGCCTTGTAGAGTTCGGTGAAGCAGCGTAAGCCGTCGAAAATGCTTGCCGCCAGCAATTTGCTGTCTTCATCGGCATTGTTATCGGCCGGGGAAAACTCCACGTCCAATTGCTCGCTTGTGCGGGATTTTACACTGACGTGCGCCGCTAATTTTTGCTCGATTAACGGCAATACCGCCGCGCCGTTGTGGGTTAATGCGTGAAACCTCACCCGTTGCCCCAAACAGGAAATTTTAATGGCGGCATTGACGAGTAATAAACTTTTTAAACTGTTTTTGCTGGAAATTTCGGCGGATTCTAAAAGCAGGGTGTTTGGTTTGTTTTCACATAATGTGGCGAAAATCGCGGTAGGATCGCTATGATAAGGGACATTTTGCGTAAACGTTTGAATAAAAGCGGAGGACATTCTCATTTCCTTATAAAGCATGAAATAAATTTTGCACTATTAAACTAGTACAAGGGGTAAAAGTCAAGGGAAATAAAAATTTTGTTTAAGGTTTATGGAAATAGTTGAGGGGAAAAGTAGGGCGCGTTATCTGCGCCCGTAAAGTGCGGTTCTTTTTTCAAGCGTTTTTACTGTGCCATCTTCTTCGCTGTTTTCAAAAATCCTTGTGCGGAACTGTAAATGTCGCTTTTGCCTTGGGCGTTTAAGATCATGTCGGACATTTCACGAAACGCCCCTTTGCCACCGCCTAAACCTAGGACGTAATCGGCGCAATCTTTGACATATTCGGGCGCGTCGGCAACGGCGAAGGAAACGCCGCAAACGGCAAAAGCGGGAAGGTCAACGCTGTCGTCGCCGATGTAGACGGTTTGTTCGGGCACAACACCGGCTTGGCGGCATAATTCCAAACAGGCGCTTTCTTTTTCCAATTTACCCAAAAAGAAGCGTTTAATGCCTAAATCGGCAATGCGTTTGCGTAAAATCGCCGAATCACGCCCGGATAAGACGGCGACCTGCACACCGGCTTCCATCAACATTCGGATGCCTAAACCGTCGCGCACATGAAAACTTTTGATCGCTTCGCCGTTGGCATCGTAGTGCAATAAACCGTCCGTTAATACGCCGTCCACATCGGTGATGACGAATTTCACCTGCTTCAATTTTTCTTGTAATTCTGTTGTCATTAACTTGAAAACTCCACTAAACCGACCACGTGTTGCGCATCATCCACTACAACCAAAGAATGAATTTTATGCGCTTTCATGTAATTTTCCGCTTCCGAAATATAGGTGTCTTGGTGAATGGTCTTCGGATGAGAGGTCATGAGCTCCTGCGCAGTTTTATTCAAGGTTTCTGCACCGTTTGCGGTGAGCGCGCGTCGAATATCGCCGTCGGTAATAATGCCGCGCAGTTGCTGTTGTTCCATCACCAACGCCACGCCCATTCTGCCTTCGTTCATGATGGTCAAACAATCGGTGAAGGTGGTGGTTAATGCGGCGATCGGTAAGTGGGTTTGCATTTGATCTTTCACGCGGCATAACAAACAGCGTCCCAAACTGCCGCCAGGGTGGAATTTGGCGAAATCTTCCGGTTGGAAATCGCGGGCGCGCACTAAACAGACGGCTAATGCGTCGCCCAATGCCATGGTGACAATAACGGAGGTGGTCGGTGCCAGATTATTCGGGCAGACTTCGCGTTCTACGGTGATGTCCAACACATAATCCGCATGGCGCGCCAGCGTAGAATTTTTATTCGAGGTTAAAGCGATGATTTTATTACCGAAGTTTTTCAGGCTTGGAATGAGTTTGTTCACATCGTCGGTTTCGCCACTGTAAGATATGAGCATAACCAGATCAATGGGTTTGAGCATACCCAAGTCACCGTGAAAGGCTTCCGTCGGGTGTAAGAAGAAACTCGGCGTGCCGGTGGAAGCGAAAGTGGCAACCATTTTTTTGCCTACCAATCCGGACTTGCCGATGCCGCCGATAACCAAACGACCTTTGCAGTTCAGAATCAAATTTACGACGTCGGCGAAAGTGCCGTCTAATCTTTGTTTAAGTTGCCCGAGGGCGTTTTCTTCCACACCCAGGGTTTCCTGAGCGATGTGTAAATAATCCATTGCGGTTTCCTTATTAGCGCGGGGAAAGTGCGGTTTGTTTTCGGAACGTTTTTTGTGGCGCTCATTCTAGCCTAACTTTTTACTTAACACTATATTTCGCCAAGAATTTAGGCTATACTGCGCGCCTGAGTTGGTCAGGCAATCGCCGGTCTATTGAAGCCTCTAACGTCGCACAAGCGTAAACCGGGGGACAAGTAGGCGGGAGGAAAGTCCGGGCTACACAGGGCAGAGTGCCGGATAACGTCCGGGGGGCGAGAGCCTACGACAAGTGCAGCAGAGAGCAAACCGCCGATGGCTCGCAAGAGATCAGGTAAGGGTGAAAGGGTGCGGTAAGAGCGCACCGTGCCGCCGGTAACGGTTGGCAGCAGGGTAAACTCCACTCGTAGCAAGACCAAATAGGAATCCAATGAATGGCCCGTTCAGGATTCGGGTAGGTTGCTTGAGCGTATGTGTAAATGTGCGCCTAGATGAATGATTGTCCACGACAGAACCCGGCTTATCGACCAACTCCATTTTTCTTTTCAAAAAACGTCCTTAAAACCGACCGCACTTTTTTGTATGTTTTCCCATTAAATTATCATTCTTCCGTAGAAAATTCATCGGTATACTTGATTTTCCTGTTTTTATCATCATTATAGCCAAGTATATTTTCATTATTATTTTATTTAGGGAGTTTTTATCTATGATGCGCATTTTACTTTTCTTAGCCACGAACATGGCGGTTTTACTGGTTTTCAACATCATTTTATCTTTAACCGGCATTCAAGCCCGTGACGCGTCCGGGTTAATGATTTTCGCGGCACTGTTCGGTTTTGCCGGTTCCATCATTTCCTTATTTATGTCTAAAACTATGGCGATTCGTGCCATCGGTGCGGAAGTGATTCAACAACCGCGTAATGAAACCGAACGTTGGTTGGTGGATACCGTGTATTCGCAAGCAGAACGTGCCGGTTTACCGCGCCCTGAAGTGGCTATTTATCATTCCGCCGATGTCAACGCCTTTGCCACCGGTGCGAGCAAAAATAATTCGTTGGTTGCCGTAAGTACGGGGCTGTTAAACAAAATGACGCGCGGTGAAGCGGAAGCTGTACTGGCGCATGAAGTGAGCCATATTAAAAACGGTGACATGGTCACGATGGCATTGTTGCAAGGCGTGTTGAATACCTTTGTGATTTTCTTATCGCGCTTAATCGCGAATGTAGTCGCCAATTCTCGTAATCAGGGCAGTGAAAGTTCAAGCAATTCCGGTATTTATTTCTTGGTGTCCATGGTGCTGGAAGTGGTGTTCGGTTTCTTGGCAAGCATGATCGCCATGTGGTTCTCCCGTCAACGTGAATTCAGAGCGGATGCCGGTTCGGCGGATTTGGTAGGCAAACAAAAAATGATTGATGCGTTAAAACGTCTGCAAAGTTTGCATGAACCGCAAGAATTAGAAGGTTCCGCCTTAGCGGCATTTGCCATTAACGGTAAACGTGGCGGCGGTTTGAAAGAGTTATTTTTAAGCCACCCGTCGTTGGAAAAACGTATTGAAGCGTTGCAACAGTTGCGTCAGTTATAAAATTTCATTTTACCGATACGAAATAGAGGCTTTTGAAGTCTCTATTTCTTTGTCTGTAAGAAATTGGGCTTAATAGATTCAGCATTAAACTTTCTCTCGTTCCCCAAAGTGCGGTTGTTTTTTTATGTGTTTTTTCATCAGTATCTTTTCCGACTCACGAATAATTTGCCTAAAACCTGATAAATTGCGTGATTTTCTAAGTAGTTAATATTATCATTATAAGCATTTTTCCAGATAAATCGAACATGACAGAGGATATATATGCAGCATCTTAAAGATCTTGTGGAGAAAGCAAGAAATGCCATAGACAGTATTGAAAATAAAAGCCTTGCGGCGCTTGATGAAATTCGGGTGGAATATTTTGGTAAGAAAGGGCATTTTACCCAATTAATGCAAGAACTTCGCAATGTGGCGGCGGAAGAGCGTCCGGCGGTGGGTGCAAAAATTAACGAAGCCAAACAAGCGGCGTTGGATTTCTTAAATGCCAAAAAAGCAGAGTGGGAACAAGTCTTATTAGACGCCAAACTGGAAAATGAACGTATTGATGTGAGCTTGCCGGGGCGTAAAGTGGAAATGGGCGGTTTACATCCGGTTTCCATCACTATTGAACGTGTCACCAAATTTTTCTCCGAATTGGGTTTCTCCGTGGAATCCGGCCCTGAAATCGAAAGCGATTATTATAACTTTGATGCCTTAAATATCCCGAAACATCACCCGGCACGCGCTGATCACGATACCTTCTGGTTTAATCCTGAGTTATTGTTAAGAACCCAAACCTCCGGTGTACAAATTCGTACCATGCAAAAACAACAGCCGCCGATTCGCATTATGGCGCCAGGTCGTGTGTATCGTAACGATTACGACCAAACCCACACACCGATGTTCCATCAAATCGAATTATTGTATGTGGACAAACACGCCAATTTCACCGAATTAAAAGGCTTGTTACATGATTTCTTACGCGCCTTTTTTGAGGAAGATTTACAGGTGCGTTTCCGTCCGTCTTATTTCCCGTTCACCGAGCCTTCCGCTGAAGTGGATGTGGTGGGAAAAAATGGAAAATGGTTGGAAGTGTTGGGTTGCGGTATGGTGCATCCGAATGTGTTGCGCAATGTCGGTATTGACCCGAACGAATATTCCGGTTTTGCGGTGGGCATGGGTGTAGAGCGTTTGACTATGTTACGCTACAACGTCACGGATTTACGTTCATTCTTCGAGAATGATTTACGCTTTTTGAAACAGTTTAAATAATTTTGAGTGAGAGATAAGTATGAAATTTAGTGAACAATGGGTACGCGAATGGGTTAATCCGGCAATTTCCACGGAGCAACTTTGCGATCAAATTACCATGTTGGGTTTGGAAGTTGACGGCGTGGAAAAGGTTGCCGGCGATTTCACCGGCGTTGTCGTAGGTGAAGTGGTGGAATGCGCGCAACACCCGGATGCGGATAAATTACGCGTGACCAAAGTAAATGTGGGCGGCGAACGTTTATTGGATATTGTGTGCGGCGCACCGAATTGCCGTCAAGGTTTGAAAGTCGCCTGTGCGGTAGAAGGCGCAAAATTGCCGGGCGATTTCAAAATCAAGAAAACCAAATTACGCGGTCAGCCTTCCGAAGGTATGCTGTGTTCATTCAGCGAACTCGGTATTGAATCCGACGCTAACGGCATTATCGAATTGCCGCAAGACGCGCCGATTGGCACGAATTTACGTGATTACTTGAAATTACATGATAACGTCATTGAAATCAGTTTAACGCCAAACCGTGCCGACTGTTTAAGCATTACCGGTGTTGCACGTGAATTGGCGGTGGTTAATAAACTCCACGAAAATCCACCGCACTTTAAAGCGGTTCAGCCTACTATCGACGATAAAGTACAAATTGATGTGCTGGCGCCGGAAGCCTGTCCGCGTTATTTATTGCGTGTGGTGCGAAATGTCAACGTAAAAGCCCAATCACCGATGTGGATGCAGGAAAAATTACGTCGTTGCGGCATTCGTTCTATTGACCCGATTGTGGATGTCACCAACTATGTTTTATTGGAATTAGGTCAACCGATGCACGCTTTTGATATGGCAAAAGTGGCGCAACCGATTCAGGTTCGCATGGCGAAAGAAAACGAAGAATTGGTGTTATTGGACGGCACTACTGCGAAATTACAGCCGAATACATTGGTTATCGCCGATCAAAATGGCGCCTTGGCAATGGCGGGTATTTTCGGCGGTGAAACCAGCAGCGTGAATGCGGAAACCACAACAGATGTGATTTTAGAAGCGGCATTCTTTGCACCGTTGGCGATTACCGGTCGCGCCCGTCAATATGGTTTACACACCGATTCCTCCCACCGTTTTGAACGTGGTGTGGATTTTGAGTTGCCGCGCAAAGCGATGGAAAGAGCTACCGCACTTTTACTTGACATCTGCGGCGGCGAAGCCGGTGAAATTTGCGAAGTGGTAAACGCACAATATTTACCGAAACGCCAACAAGTCACGTTACAACATCACAAATTAGATGCGTTACTTGGACACCATATTGCTACCGAAACCGTTACAGATATTCTTCAACGCCTTGGTTTACAGGTTTCTTATGCCGCTGACACGTGGACGGCAATTGCACCGTCTTGGCGTTTTGATATTGAAATTGCCGAAGATTTAATTGAAGAAGTCGCCCGAATTTACGGTTATAACAGCATTCCGAATAATGCACCGCTGGCGCATTTGCGTATGCGTGAACATAAAGAAGCGGATATTGAACTATCTCGCATTAAAGCTGCTCTAACCAGTTGTGATTTTTATGAAGCCATTACTTATAGCTTCGTTGATCCGAAAATCCAAAGTTTGCTGCATCCTGATGTTAAACCGATGGTTTTACCGAACCCGATTTCCGTTGAAATGTCCGCCATGCGTGTTTCATTATTGACCGGTTTATTGGGCGCAGTGATTTATAACCAAAATCGTCAACAAAGTCGCGTGCGTTTGTTTGAGCACGGTTTACGTTTTATTCCGGACGAAAAGGCCGAATTCGGCGTGCACCAAGAGCCAGTTTTTGCCGCGGTGATGACAGGGTTAAAATCAAACGAACAGTGGAGCGAAAAAGCCGTACCGGCAGATTTTTACGACTTAAAAGGCTACATTGAAAACTTACTTTCGTTAAGTTCTGCTGGAAATCGGGCAAAATTTGTAGCAAAATCATACACAGCATTGCATCCGGGTCAATCTGCGGCCATTATGCTGGATGGTGAAGAAATCGGATTTATTGGTCAACTTCACCCGACTATCGCGCAAAAAATTGGTCTTACCGGAAAAGCATTTGTTTGTGAAATTTCGGTCGCACACATTTCTCGACGAGAAGTCGCCCGTGCCAAAGAAATTTCCCGTTTCCCTGCTAATCGTCGTGATTTGGCGGTTGTGGTTGCGGATAATATCCCTGCAAATGACGTGCTGGAAGTGTGTCGTACAGCAGGCGGAGATAAATTAACCCAAATCAATTTATTTGATGTTTACCACGGAACCGGTGTTGCTGCAGGGCATAAGAGCTTAGCTATCAGCTTAGTAATTCAAGATAATGAAAAAACCCTTGAAGAAGATGAAATTAACGCGGTAATTTCAACGGTATTATCTGAGTTAAAACAATGTTTTAATGCTTATTTGAGAGATTAAACTATGACATTAACTAAAGTAGAACTCGCCGAAAATCTTATTGAGAAATTCCATCTCAGTAAACGTGAGGCAAAGGATTTGGTCGAAAGCTTTTTTGAAGAAATCCGTGTGGCTTTGGAAACAGGAAATGACGTGAAATTATCTGGTTTTGGTAATTTTGAATTACGTGATAAAGCTTCCCGTCCGGGTAGAAACCCGAAAACCGGTGAAAGCGTACCGGTTTCTGCCCGTCGTGTGGTGGTGTTCAAACCGGGACAAAAATTGCGCAACCGGGTTGAAAAGGTCAAACCGAAAGCTTAATAAATTGGCTACTGCAAGCGATTGTCGGTAGCTTTTTGTTATGGATGATTTATGCGTATTTCTTTTAAATCTCTACTTATTTGTTGTTCTGTCCTGGCGTTAGCCGCCTGTTCCGGAGGACCGTCAAAATCCTCGCGGATTAATTACAAAGGGCAGATAAACGATCCTATTATGGCGATTGCGCTTTTAAGCGAACAGCAATACGAATGGGCGGGAACGCCTTATCGTATCGGCGGACAAAGTCGCAGTGGCGTGGATTGCTCCGGTTTCGTGCAAACCACCTTTTTCGATCGCTTCGGCATAAAATTGCCGCGACAAACCAAAGATCAGGCAAATTACGGTCAGTATATTGAAAAAGGCGATATTCAAACCGGTGATTTGGTGTTCTTTAAAACCGGTCGCGGTCCTCATGGCTATCATGTGGGCATTTATGTGAAGGAAGACAAATTTCTGCACGCGTCTACTAAGGGTGGCGTGATTTATTCCTCGTTGAACAGCGATTATTGGCGTAAGGCATATTGGCAGGCAAGACGAATTTAATCACATACAATTTCTAGAAAAATCGTTGCGTAAAAACCGCGATTTTTTGTTTGCATATCGCCGTAAAAGTGCGGTCATTTTTTCCGATGTTTTCCTACCGCACTTCCTTAAAGGCGATCATTTCATGCTCGCTGAAATCCGCCTGATCTTCATCATCAAATTGCATCGGCGTGATGTTTTCTTCATCAAATGCCGTATCGCCTTCCACGCCTTCAATCAATTGACCGTGTTTAATGCCTTTGAAATCAAAAAGTTTTGGATCACACAGGTGAGACAACGTAATGTTTTGCATGGCGCTGAACATGGTTTCCAAGCGTCCCGGATATTGGCGATCCCAGGTATTCAGCATTTCTTTTACCACTTGACGTTGCAGATTCGGTTGCGAACCGCACAGATTGCAAGGAATAATCGGAAAAGCCTTCGCGATGGCATATTTTTCAATGTCTTTTTCTTTGCAGTACGCCAACGGGCGAATCACGATTTGTTTGCCGTCGCCGGAAATCAGCTTCGGCGGCATGGATTTTAATTTTCCGCCGTAAAACATATTTAAAAAGAGGGTCGCCAACATATCGTCGCGGTGGTGTCCTAAGGCAATTTTGGTGGCACCGAGTTCCGTTGCGGTACGATATAAAATCCCGCGGCGTAAACGGGAGCAGAGGGAGCAAGTGGTTTTGCCTTCGGGAATTTTTTCTTTCACGATGCCATAGGTGTTTTCTTCCACGATTTTGTAACCCACCCCGATACCTTGCAGATACCCAGGCAAAATATGTTCCGGAAAGCCCGGTTGTTTTTGGTCTAAATTAACCGCCACAATCCGGAATTTTATCGGCGCATTTTGCTGTAAATTCAACAAAATATCTAACAGCGTATAGCTGTCCTTCCCGCCGGATAAACACACCATCACCTTGTCGCCTTCTTCGATCATATTAAAATCTGCAATGGCGTTTCCCACATTTCGGCGTAGACGTTTTTGCAATTTATTGAAATTATAGCTTTTTTTCTTCTCGGTTTGCGTTATTGTCATAGGGTTGTCTGTATCGGATTGCGTAAAAGGCGGCATATTATATATGAACCGACGGGGGTTGTGTAATCCAATTATTGAAGATTCGGAAAGACAGCTTTTTTCCAAGCTATATTGATAAATATGTAGCAATTTTGTTACAATAAAACAGCATTTTTTATATTTTTGAGGAGATTTAAATGTCTATTGTGAAAAAATTTAATCAACTTGTTGATTTACCTGAACTGGCTAAACTTATTTTACGTGTTGGTTTTTCAGTGTTATTTTTACTACACGGCGTGCATAAATTAAAAACCGGTGTAGATTTCGTCGCTATGAAGTTTATGGAATTCGGTTTACCGGCATCATTTGCATATCTTGCTTATTTGGCGGAAGTCGTTGCACCGGTTCTAATGATTTTAGGGGTTTATACCCGTATCGCCGCGTTTATTGCTGCGAGTGGTTCGGTGGTCATCATGATTTTAATGTATTCCGCCGATCTCTTCACGTTAACTAAAGTTGGTTCATGGACTGCAGAAGGCATTGCGACTTTCTTGTTTGCGTTTGTTGCCGTTATGCTTTTAGGTTCCGGCAAATATGCGTTAAAAGCAGATTAAAAACGCTGAGAAAAGCAACCGCACTTTATTCCTTAAAATAAATTGAGCTTTGTCATTGCAAGGCTCAATTTTTATCGCTAAGCAGAATATTAAAAACGATATTTCAAGTTAGAAAAATACACTCGTCCCGCTTCCGGATAACCGGCTTCATAATAGTAGTTTTTATCAAACAGGTTGAATACGCCGGCTTCCACGATGAATTGTTCGGTAACGTTGTAAGTGAGTTTGGCATTGGTATTGCCGAAGCCGGAAAGTCTAACCGTCGGCGCCCGGCTGCCGAAACCATCTCTGCTATAACGACCGTGTTCCGCTTCTTGACTGACATAAAGGGAAAGGTTAGGCACAATTTTCCAATCCACATAAGCGAAGAATTTATGTTGCGGAATATCGCGCACAATAAAGTTCGTGTAGGTTTTATTTTTTGCGCGGGTATAAGTGTAGTTGGCACCCAATGTCAGGTTATCCGTCGCAAAAATTGCGGCGGCAAGTTCCACACCCTTAAACACTTCTTTGCCGTAGTTTTGATTTTGTTCTTTATTGGAAATTGTCGGATGCGCCACAAGTTCAATGGCATCACGCACTTCGGAATAGAACAACGCGCCGTCCAGTCTTAACCAATTGCCGAAGGTGCGCGTATAAACGCCACTTTCAAACTGAGTTTTTTATCCCGTTGTACGGAATTTTCCGCCCGTGCGCCATCATCACCGCTTGGTAAAACCCGATGATAATGACGCGACAGTTGAAGCCCTTGTTTTTCTAAAAATGAACCGCTTAATTGGGCATAAAAATAGTCTTGTTTTGAACCTAAATTAAAGTAGGTTTGATTGGTGCCCGTGCTGCCGCTTCTACCGTGAGCAAATCCGTAGCCGATAGTGCCTTCAAACGGTTTGGTCAGTTTTTGCGTAATGAGATTTACCGCACCGCCCAGCGTGTTGGCGCCATAAAGCACGGAACTTGCGCCCTTGGAAATATCAATGCGGGATAAATCGAAGGTGGTGAAGCGACCAATGTCCATATTGCCGTCATAGGGCACATACACCGGAATGCCGTCAATAAACACTGGCACGCGATTGGCTTTAAATCCGCGTACCAACAAATTATGTTCATTGCGTGCGCCGCTACGATCCAAAAATACGCCCGGTGTGGTTTTCGCCACCTCGGCGACATTGGTTTGATTGTTTTTCTGTAAGTCAGCCTGTTCAATGCGTGTGGTGCTTAAATCCGTTGATCTATCGGCAATCACCTCAATTTGCCCAAGGGTAAAAACTTCTTCGGCATACGCCGGTAAGCAAGCCATAGCGATGGCGGTATAAAGCAGTGTCTTTTTCATTTTAATGTCCTTTTAAGTTAAAAGCAGGGATAGGATTAATTAAACGAAGTTGCAGCACGATGGTGATCGCAGCAAAAATCTTTTCATCATTATGGGGAAAATTCTCCCGTAAAGTGCTGTGGGAATTTTTGACGTTTATTTTTCCTTCGGCGAGTTCTTTTAGCAGCGCATCCAAATCCAGGTTTAGCTGTTCGGCAATTTGCACAACGGAAAAATGCTCGAACGTCATGATCAAGCGGTCTAAATTGCAATAACTCGGGTATTTATTGTGTAAGACCAAATCGGCAAATTGGGTATTGATTTTCGCCAATTTATTTTTGCGGTTCAGAATATGCAGTAACAACGCGGCGACCAGCAAAACGGCAAAGCTCACATGAATATTGAACAGCATGCTCAATTGCCAACCGTAGAATAATCCGGCGCCGCTTATCACAACACACAACAAACTGATAATCAGCACACACAACAACAGGAATTTGTAAATGACTTCAAATTTCATGATGTTACCCCAACAGAATGTGAGAAAAATATAACGATGTATATTTAAAAACATAGCGTCTTCATTATAAATAAAAATCGCGAAAAGTTCGCCAATATATTTAAAAATATATAGCGTTTTAGTAAAATTCATGCCGTTTACACAAGTTGAACGTGGCAAAGAAAATTTCAAATTCGTTGGATTTTATGACCGCACTTTAAGGAAATTCCCATGAAAAAATGGTTTATGCTGTTACTTCCGCTGACATTTATCGGCAGCCTTTGGGCGCAGGAAGCGCCTTCCCCCTTTCTTGCCGGGGAATTACCGGCAGCGCAAAAAATCGAAAAAGTCTTAAGCGCCGGTAATCCGAGTGATGCGTTATTGCTGGCCGCCGCGCCGCAAAAAATGGTCGGACTGGCGGGCTTTAAGATGGCATCCAAAGGCGGCAAATTATTTCCTGTGCAACAACAAGCGTTGCCGACCATCGGCAAAATTGCCGGAAAGGGCAGTACGTTTTCCGCCGAAAAAATCGTGGCGCTTCAACCGAATTTGATTATTGATGTGGGCAATGTGGCGCCGAATTACATCGATCAGGCAAAACGCACCTTTGCGCAAACCGGTGTGCCTTATTTATTGCTGGACGGCAGACTCGCCGAAACGCCGAAAACCTTGCGTGAGTTGGGCAAATTGCTAGGTGCGGAAACCTTCACGGAGCCACAGGCGCAATACGCGGAAGAAACTCTTAAAAGTGCGGGGGATTTTGCCGGCGTTTTACAACAAACCGCCTATTTGGCGCGCAGTGCCGACGGTTTACAAACAGGGCAAAAGGGATCCATTCATACGGAGGCTATGGAGTTGGTCGGCTTGCGCAATGTGGTGGAAGGCGAGCATAAAGGGTTAACACAGGTTTCTATGGAGCAGCTTCTGCTGTGGAATCCCGACATTATTTTGACCCAATACGCCGAATTTTTTCAAACCATCAAAGACAATCCCCAATGGCAGCAATTAAGTGCGGTCAAAAATCAGCGCGTTTTTTTCATTCCCAATCAGCCTTTCGGTTGGCTGGATTCCCCGCCGGGATTGAATCGCTTGCTCGGTGTGCGGTGGTTACAACATTTATTAAGCAATAAACCGATGGACGATTTTGCACCCGAAGTGCAACGGTTTTATAAATTGTTCTACCACATTGATTTATCAAAAGCGCAAGCTGAGCAGTTGCTACAGGGACAATAATGCAAAATCTTATCCAACGTGCGCCACGCCTGTTCTTTTTATTGCTGACGGGAATTTTAGTCGGCAGTATTTTACTTGCCCTGAACGTGGGGAAATTTCCCGTTTCACCAAGTCAATTATGGCAAACGCTCGTTTGTTCCGTGAATTCACAATGTGACACAAACTCACCGATTCACACCGTGTTATGGCAAATTCGCTTGCCTCGCATTGCGGTGGCTTGTTTGGTCGGTGCCGCTTTAGCCTGCGCGGGGGCGACCTATCAGGGGATGTTTAAAAATCCATTGGTTTCGCCGGATATTTTGGGCGTATCCGCCGGCGCCGGGTTTGGGGCGTCACTGGCAATTTTCTACAATTTACCGATGTTTTATATTCAGCTTTTTGCCTTTCTTGGCGGCATTGCCACGGTATTTTGCGTTTCCCTTATCGCAACCCGTAGCAAAGACCAAGACCCGATTCTCGTTCTCGTATTATCGGGAATTGCCATCGGCTCGTTGCTTGGCGCGGGGATTTCGTTGTTGAAAATTCTCGCCGATCCTTTTACCCAACTGCCTTCCATTACTTTTTGGCTACTAGGAAGCTTAACCGCCATTAGTCCGCAAGATGTGTTGCAACTGGCGCCGATTTTATTGCTCGGTATGGCGCCGCTATTTTTACTTCGTTGGCGTTTAAATTTGCTTTCTTTAGAGGAAGAAGAAGCGCGCAGCCTTGGCGTACCGATAAAAATGACCCGCTACATTTTGATTATTTTTACCACCCTTTGCACGGCAAGTGCGGTGTCTATTACAGGCATTATCGGTTGGGTCGGCTTATTGGTGCCGCATATTGCCCGTTTATTGGTGGGCGCCAATTTTATCCTGTTGCTTCCGACATCTTTGCTTCTCGGCGCCGCTTTTCTGTTATTAACGGACACTTTAGCGCGCACCGTTGCCGACATTGAGCTGCCTCTTGGCATTTTGACATCTGCCTGCGGCGCACCGTTTTTCCTTTATTTATTATTGCGGGGCAGACGATGAATTTAGTGGAAACCCGTGATTTAGCCATTGGCTACGGCGATAAAATACTGGTGAACAACATCAATTTCCGTTTACAGGAAAAGCAAATTTGTTGTTTATTGGGGGCAAACGGCGCGGGCAAAAGCACCTTTCTGAAAACCTTGTTAGGGCTACAAGCTCCGCTACAGGGGGAAGTGTATTGGCGGCAACGTCCTTTATCGGATTACAGCCAAGGGGAATTGGCGTGCAACATTGCTTATGTGCCGCAAGCTCATCAGCATTTATTCCCGTTTTTGGTGCAGGATATGGTGCTGATGGGACGTTCGGCGTATCTCAAATGGTATCAATCACCGAAAGCCGAAGATCGTGATTTGGCGCTTTCCGCCCTTGCCGGTTTACAAATCGAACATCTCGCCAAGCGTTATTATCACCAACTGAGTGGGGGAGAGAAACAGTTGGTGCTGATTGCCCGCGCCATTGCGCAACAGGCAACATTATTGATCATGGACGAACCCACCGCGAGCCTGGATTTCGGCAATCAAATTCGTGTGTTGGAAAAAATAAAACACCTGCAAACGCAAAATATCGCCTTATTGATCACCACACATAACCCGCAGCAAGCGATGTATTTGGCGGAAAACATTCTGTTGCTCGATCAAGAATACGGTTTTCAGCAAGGCTCAAGAGAAGCGCTGTTGACCTTGGAAAACTTGGCAAAAATCTACCGCACTTCAGAACAGCAATTACGCCGGCATTTGTGTTTTTAGAAGATTTATTTGCACCTACCCATTTATGATTATTTATTATTTTATATAGCGATCGTATTATTGCTCGGTTTTTACTCAACCCCAAGGACGTACCATGAAAAAACTCCTGCCGTTCAGTCTGATTAGTTTGGCTGTCATTTCAACCTTTACCCACGCACACGCAGAAGACACGCAAAATTTAGATGAAATTCAAGTGACCGCCGAACAGCAAGTGAAACAGTCACTGGGCGTGTCCGTCATCACGGAAAAAGATCTGGAACGAAATCCCATTGAAAATGATGCGTCTGAAATCATCGCCAAACAACCGGGTGTCACTTTAAGTACCAATGCACCGGGCGGCGCACGCGGCAATAAACGCCAAGTGGATATTCGTGCCATGGGGCCGGAAAACACCTTGATTCTGGTGAACGGCAAACCGGTAAAATCCCGTAATTCCGAACGCTATGGCAGAAACGGCACGCGGAATACCCGCGGCGACACCAACTGGGTGCCGGCAGATGCTATTGAGTCCATTGAAGTCTTGCGAGGTCCGGCAGCAGCACGTTATGGTTCAGGCGCCATGGGCGGGGTGGTGAACATTAAAACCAAAGCACCAACCGCAGAATATCACGGCAGTTTAAATCTATTTACCGAGCAACCGGAAGACAGCAAAGAAGGCCATACCAACCGTCTGGGTTTTAATTTCAGCGGTCCGTTGATTAAAGATGTTTTAGGCTTCCGTTTATACGGCAACATTGCCAAAACAAAAGCCGATGCATTGGATATTAATTCCGCTGAAGATGCCGGGACCAATAATAATGCGGCGACACAAGACAACACCCGCTATGCCGGTCGTGAAGGCGTGCGTAATCGTGATGTGGCAGCCCAGTTAGTTTGGAACATCACGCCGGATCAAAAATTAACCCTTGATGCCACATACAGCCGTCAAGGTAATATTTATAACGGCGATACGTAAAATAGCTCCGTTTTAGTCAGCCAAGCCATGCAAACAAGCCGTCAACTGGCGTTACAAAAAGCGGAAACCTCAACGCTTTATCGTCAAAGTTATAGCTTAACGCACGAAGGTAAATGGGGTTCATTTGACAACCGCACTTATTTCACTTTCGATCAAACCCGTAACTACCATTATCCGGAAGGTTTGTTGGGCAGTACGGAAGGGGCTTACAACGGGTTAAATAAATCTGTTGGCTTTCTCAGAAATTACCGTTTCAGTAACGAACTTTATATTCCGTTTACCTTGGGCAGTACCGGCCATATGGTTACCATTGGTGCGGAAGCTTCCCGTTCAGAATTAAACGATGCCGCGTCTATGACACAAACTATGCAGGTTTACGCGATTGTGCCTTGGTTAGCGGATAAAGGGCGTAGTGGTAAAGTGGCACAAAATGAATGGGCGGCATTCTTGGAAGACAACATTATGTTGCCAAATAACAAAACCATTTTAACGCCGGGCATTCGTTTTGATTCCAGCACGAATTCTAAATCCAACTGGAGCCCATCATTCAACTTCTCCCACCAAGTCAGCGAAAACTGGAAAATTAAAGGTGGCGTGGCAAGAGCCTATAAAGCACCGAATCTTTATCAATCTTCGCCAAATTATTTATTGGTGAATGCAAGTAACGGTTGCCCGATTGATAGCGCAAATAACTGGAATAATCCGAATGCGTTAAATCCGACCGGTGGTAACGGCACTCGAAATAACCCTTATACAAACAGCAATGCCAAAGGGTTTGACTGGGGTCGTGCCTGCTATTTCCTGGGCAATGAAAACATCAAACCGGAAACCAGCTGGAATAAAGAAATTGGCTTTGAATATGAAAACGAAGGCAAGTTGTTCTCCTTGGCGTATTTCCATAATGATTACCGTAACAAGATCGTCTCTAACGGGGAATTCTTAACCACCATTGACGCGCCTGCAGGTGGTTACGATCGCGAAATTCGTGCAAGCAACACCCCGAACGGAAGCGCGATTTATCGTAACTACACGGCAACCAACGTTTATCGTTGGGGCAATACGCCACGCGCGATTATCGAAGGGCTGGAAGGCAATATTACCTTGCCATTCTTGGATGATGCCATTTTATTTAGCACCAATTTCACTTATATGCTCAAAAATGAAAACAAGCAAACCGGCAATCCGATTTCCCTTGTACCGAAATATACGGTGAACAGTAATCTTAATTGGAAAATTAATGATCATTGGGACATTAATACGTCTTACACCCGTTATGGCAGACAAAAAACCGTTGAAAATGCTGAAAACTTTATGCAGGTGATTTATACTACCGGTGAAAGCCTTGTTAACCAATATCATCTTGGTAGTTATGGTAGTTGGGGCGCTAATGTCGGGTATAAATTTAACGACAATTTAAGCCTACGCATGGGTGTGAATAATATTTTAGATAAACGTATTTATCGTAATGCAGGGACGGCACGCACTTATAATGAACGTGGTCGCTCTTACTTTGCTAATCTGAAATACAGTTTCTAATGAATGATATAAGAAAGTGCGGTGATTTTTCACCGCATTTTTTATGGAAGAAAAACACATAAAAAAACAACCGCACTTTTCAAATGCAGTTGTTTTATCGTCTAAAAATCGGTAGAAATTATTCTACACCGACCATCACGGAAGTGGCTTTGATAATCGCATAAGCGTCTTTGCCGACAGCTAAGCCTAACTCTTTTACCGCTTCAATGGAGATGGTGGAAGAAATCACGTTTCCGCCGCCGATGTCAATTTGAACGATAGCGTTTACGGAACCGGTTTCGATTGAAACGACTTTGCCTTTTAATTGGTTTCTCGCACTGATTTTCATAGATATTTCCTTATGATAAAGCCTAACTAGGCAGGTAAAAAACAGCGCGCATTCTACAAGAAATTCAATCGAATGCCAACACTACTTAAGCGGGGGTAGCCCTTTTAAGATTTGTTGTGCATTTTCTTTGCTCAAACTGTAATTGTAGTATCTTTGATAAAAATCCTGCGTTTTCAGCACTATATCCAAATCGCCGAAACGTTCAGGATGGAATAATTGTGCCGCCCAGAGAATTTGTAAGGCTTCTTCCGCGCTGTAACGATCCCAAGGGAAGGTGCCTGTCGGGTTGGCATAAATCCGATTATTTTTGACCGCACTTATGGATTGCCAGGTCGGATCCGCTTTGATTTTCTCAATTGCCGCTTGGGCTTTGTTGCCGCTGCTGCCGATGATAATCACATCCGGGTTGGCTTGCACAATGGCTTCCATGGTGACATTCACCATATTGGCTTCATCCGGTAGCACATTTCTGCCGCCCGCCATGCGAATCCAATCCCCGATCATGGATTTTCCGCCGTCAATTTTGAGCAAATCCGAGCCACTAGTGATGTGTAACACCCGTGGTTTTTGGCTGTCTTTGACATCTTTAACGCGTGAATGGACAAAATTGATGTTGTCGTTCAATTCTTTAATGTATTTTTTCGCCACTTTAGGCGCGTCGCCACCCAACACGTCTGCGGTAATGCGCACGGTTTTCTTTAATCCGTCAAAATCCTGAAAACTCACGTGTACGCCTTTTAAGCCTGCTTGGTTCACTTCCTTCAACATGGATTTTTTAGAAAGCAATACGGCATCGGGTTTTTGCGCCAATAATTCTTCAATTTGAATGGTTTCGCCGTTGGTCAAGACAGGTACTTCTTTAATTCTCGGATACACTTCCTTATACCAAGGATTCGCGCTGATCGAAGTCGTGGTTGCCACCAGTTTGTCTGCGCCGCCCAATAACAACACGATTTGATTATTGGCGTGCCACAAATCTGCCACACGTTCTACGCGATCAGGAATATCCACTTGATTGCCATCCACATCGGTGATGATTTTCGCCTGCACGGAAAATGCCAGCAGGGTAGCCGCAAAAAGTGCGGTGTGTTTTAACAATGTTTTTTTCATGGTCATAAGTACGTCCTCTTAAATATGCGTAATGGCACAGATTTTACGTTGTAATTCAGGTACATCAATTAACCGCAAATCCGTTTGGTAAAGTTCTCGCAGATTGTCTTCCGTGAGAATAGCCTCGGTGAAACCGCAATGCAATTTTCCCGATTTCGTTAAAATCGCTACTTTGCTGTTCGGAATGACTTCATTAAGCAACATCGGATGATCGGGGTTATGTGTTGTCATAATAATAGAAAATTGCTGATGTGATAACCCTTTAATCAGGCTTAATGTCTTAAATACATTGCCGTAATCTAACGCGGAGGTGGGTTCATCAAACAAAATCAGTTGCGGCTGTTGCACCAGAATTTTGGCTAAATTCACCAGCTGCTTTTCGCCGCCGCTCATTTGCATATAGATTTTGTCTGCAAAATGGCGAATGCTCAGTTGTGCCAGCGCCCGTTCCGCCAAATGATAATCTTCTTCGCGCGGTTTGCCGAACAAGCCTAGATGGGCGGCTCGCCCCAGTACCACGTAATCCAGCACCTTGTATTGATACGTCTGCGGCGAATGCTGCGAAACATAAGCCACTTGGCGGGCAATTTGTTTGGCGGAAAGTTGTTTGATTTCCTTATTTTGCAGAAAAATTTCACCGCACTTTGGTTTCAGTAAGCCGGCAATGCAATTTAACAGGGTGGATTTCCCCGTGCCGTTGGCGCCGAGAATAGTGAGCAGCTCGCCCGCCTTCAGTTCCAAATCAATGCCATTAAGCAACGGAATATTACGTTGATGCTGAAAGTAAAGTTGATTAATTTTTAACATTGTCATCAGTCCGCCACCTTTTGTTTCACTAACACCCAAGCAAAGAACGGCGCGCCTATAAAGCCCGTGAGAATACCGAGAGGAATTTCCTGCGTGTATAAATTGCGTGCCAAAGTGTCGATAATCAACAGGAAAATCGCGCCGATAAGGGCTGAAAGGGGAAGGGTGCGTAAATTGTTGTCGCCGATAAACATACGCGCCAAATGGGGAATAATCAAGCCGATCCAACCGATGGTGCCGCTTAAGCACACGGCGGAGGCGGTGAGCAACGTGGCGAACATCACCATCAGATTGCGTTCAAAACGAATATTGGCGCCGATGAGTTTTGCTTCCCGATCACCCAAAGACAGCACATTAATGCGCCAACGCATCATCAATAACGCCGCGGTGGTGAACAGAATCATCGGTGCAAGCAGACGCAAATTTTGATAATCCGCTTTAGTCAGGCTGCCCATTTGCCAATAAACAATGTCTGCGAGCTGGGTTTCCGGGTCGGCAAGATATTTCACCAACCCCAAACACGCCATCATAAAACCGGATATGATAATACCCGACAGCACCAAAATAATCGTCGAATCCCGTCGCACCAGTTTCGGCAGGCTCATGGTCATTAGCACTGCCAGCAAACCGCCCACGAATGCAAAACCCTGAATGGCAAACAAGCCAAGTCCCAGCAAAATCGCCACCGCCGCGCCGATACAGGCGCCGCCGGACACACCGAGCAAATCGGGCGAAACTAACGGATTACGGAAAATCCCCTGAAAAGTCGCCCCGGCAAGCGCCAGCGCCGCCCCGACCAAGAGCGACGCAAGAATGCGCGGTAAACGCAGGTTAAAAATAATGTTGTTCTGCACCTCGTTCGGGTTATTCCCCGTCAGCGTTTGCACCACATTCTCAACAGGAATGGCAAATCGCCCCCAAGACAACGAAAACAACGCCAGCCCGACAAGTAATAAGGCAAGTAATATAAAAATAAATCTGTTTTTATTCATCAGAAAAGTGCGGTGAGCTTTAAAAGTGCCCATTATACACATCTTTATGCTTTATTTTATATAGCGAATTTGGGGTAAGGCGGGCGCAGTGAAAAACATCGGGAAAACCACCGCACTTTTACAAAACGCAAAAGTGCGGTCGATTTCGCAAACGTTTTTTTCATCGCTCGGACCAACCGCCACCTAGTGCTTTATACAAACTAATCAAATTCTTCGCCCCCGCTAAACGGCTTTGGATGAGTTGGTTTTGGTAATCCAGTGCGGTGAGGCGAGCGGTGAGGGCGTTGTCTAAGGTTTTTTCGCCGTAGTTAAATAATTTCTCCGCATTGCCTGCCTGCTTTTGCGCCTGTTGGCAGGCGGTTTGTAGCAATTGGGTTTGGCGATTTAATGCGGCTTGTGCCTGATAGCTGTTATCTACATCGGCAAGGGCTTGCAGCAAGCCTTTGTCGTATTGAAGTAAGGCAGCTTTCAGGCGGGCGTCGGCGGCGTCAATGTTGGCTTGAATGCGTCCGTTAGTGAAAATCGGCAGGCTAATGTCGAGGCTCAACAAATTGCCCCAACCTTTTAAATCGGGAATGTCCGTGTTGATGTCAATGCGCCCTGTTTGTCCTAAAAATTGAATCTCAAAGCGCGGGTATAAATCCGCTTTGGCAGAAGCCAGTTTTGCCGCCAGCGCTTGTACTTGGGCGCGATAAGTGCGTAAATCGGGGCGGCGTTCCAATACATTGCCGGGCATTACACCATGCGGGGCGGCTGGTAAAACACCGAGAAAATCCACCGCACTTTTGTTAAGACGGAAGTCTTGCGGCGGTTTGCCGATAAGAATAGCAATGGCGCGTTCGTTACCGGCGATTTGTGCGTTCAGCGTGGCTTGTTGCGCCTGCACGGCGCTGATTCGGCTTTCCACCTGCAACACATCGTTGGCGTTCGCTTGTCCGGCGCGGAAGCGACCTTCCGCATAACCTTTCAATCGGCGTAAGTATGTTTCGTTTTGTTGTAACAGCGCATTTTGCTGATGTAAGGCGGCAATATTGGCATAACTTTCGGCGATTTGCCCGGCAACCAACATTTGGGCGGCATAAACCTGTTGTTGTGCGGCTAGGACGGCAGCTTGTGCCGCATCGCGATCGCTACGTTTTTTACCGAAGAAATCCAACTCCCAGCTTGCCGTGATTCCCGCATGTTGCACATTTCCTGACCGATCATAAGTACGCTGTGTCAACGGATTTTCCCCATGAGAATGAATCATGCCCGCCGAACCTTGCGCGCCGACTTTAGGGCCCAGATCCGCCTGCGTATATTGACTGTTCGCCTGCGCTTCCTGCAAACGGGCTTCAAGGTTATTTTGTAGTCCCAGTTCGATTAATCGGGTCAATTGCGGATCCCGCCAGTTTTGCCACCAACGGGCGATTTCCTGTATGTTTTTAGAGGTCGCCGCATTTTGTGTTTGCTCAAATTGTGCAGGCATTTCCACTTGAGAAGATAAATCGACATTGGTCGTGCAAGCGCTGAGGGTGATAAACGCCGCGATGAATGTGAATTTAAAAGCGAATTTATTTGCCATAACGTTTTCCTTCTGAATCTTAGCCTTGGCGCGACAACATGGATTTAAACTGGGCAAGTGCGATACCTAAGAATAATGCGCCCAACGCCGCAATTTGGAGCAGTTTATCCCACACCACATCAAGCCCTGTGCCACGGAACAGCACATCTTGCGCATAAGCCCCGAAAATGGCGGTGGGGGAGAATTGGATCAGTTTTTGTACGAATTCCGGCATATTTTCCAACGGCGACATGGTGCCGGAAAGCAGATACATCGTGATATACACCGGCAGAACCAACAAACCGAATTGAGGCATGGTCGGGGCAAAAATCGCCAGCATAATGCCAAGGGAGGCAATGGAAAAAATAAACACTGCCGCGCCTAAAATATAAAGCGAAAAGGCACCTTGCGGCAGGGGCGTGCCGATGATTTTATGCACCACAAAATAGAGTGAAAACATCACGACGGTGAGCAACACCAGTTCGTTCGCCACGATTTTCGCCATAGCAATTTCGCTGGAGCGTACGGGCATCACCAAAATATGTTCCAGCGTGCCGCGCTCCCGTTCCCGAATGACAGCGGCGCCCACCAGCAACATGGTTAATAAATTCAAATAGCCCACAATGTTCATGCCGCCCATAAACCAGTTACCGGAAAAATTCGGGTTATAAAGCACATTAATGGTGGGTTGAATGAGTATGCCGTTATTGCTTTGAAGGTGCAGAAAATCGTTAATTTCACCGTGAAAAATTTGTGAAATATAAGCGGAACCGATGGCGGCTTGCGTCATTGCCGTGGCGTCGGATAATAACTGAATCAGCGGGTTACGCCCCGCAAGTACATCACGTTCATAATTCGGCGGAATATCTAAAATGAACGTATATTCTCCTGTGTCCATCAGGCGATCCGCCTGTTGTGCATGAATTGTATGCACTTTACGGAAGTTCGGCGGAATCAGGCTTTGTTGCAGGCGATAAGACAACGCCGAGTGATCGTTATCCACAATGGCAACGGAGGCATTTTTCACTTCCAAGGTAATCGAATTGGCAACGGTGTAAATAGCGACGGTGAACATATAAATAATTAACACCACCAGAACCGGATCGGAAAATAAACTGCGCAGTTCTTTGCCCGATAAATAAAACACATTTTTTATCCATCTGAACATATTATTTCTCCTGTTTCTTCAACAGGGCGACCGCCCCGCAGAAATACACGGCGTAAATCGCCAACAACGCGCCGTAGCTACTGAGAAAATCCATAAAACCCAATCCTTTCGTGAAACCGCCTAAGCTGATAATCAGAAACCAATAACCGGGGAAGAGTTGTGCGACCATATAAACATGAGGCGGCAGGGTGGATGTCGGATAAAGCATGCCGGAGAAGTTCATGGTCGGGATAATCACGATAATTGCCGTGGCGAAAATCGCCGCAATTTGCGATTTTACAAAGCTGGAAACGAACAGCCCGAACGCCGTTGAGGCGGTGATAATAAAAAGTGCCCCCAAGGTCATTGCCCACATAGAGCCTTTGACCGGCACGTTAAACACCATCACCGACATCCACACCATAATCAGATAACTGATAAACGCCAGCAAAATGTAAGGCAGTTGTTTACCGAGCAAAAATTGCACCGCACCGGCAGGGGAGCCGTACAGATTCATAATGGAGCCGATTTCTTTTTCACGCACCACGCCTAACGCCGTCATCATGGACGGAATCAACATCATGGCAAGCATGATCACGCCTGGTGTCATGGCGAAAATGCTTTTAAAATCCGGGTTGTACACAAAGCGGGGTTCCAGCACGGTATTGTTCGGCACGTTAACGCCTTGTTGCGTTAAGGTTTCCTGCACATATTGGTTGATTGCACCCACCACGGAGCCGCGCAGATTTTCAGCGGTGGAAGGAAAGGCGCCGTCGATAAAAAAGCCCACTTCCGGCATTTGTCGTTGCAACACTTTTTTGCCGAAATCAGGGGGGATTTCAATCACCAGTTTCACTTTTGAAGATTGCAACACCTGATTAATTTCCTGCGGAGAATGAATATCCGGTTGGCGCACGAAATAGCGGGATCCGTCGAAATATTCGATAAAACGGCGGCTTTCCGAGCTGTTGTCATAATCCAGCACGGTAAAATTCGACGGATGTACGTCAAAAGAAATACTGGATGCCATGGCGAACAACATAATCACCGGACCGAGCAAGGCGAAAAATAAACGAATGCGATCCCGTAATAATTCTTTTCCTTCCCGTACCGCAAACGTCCACACCAACGACCACCACGCCAGTATGCCTTTTTCCGGCGAATCGGCAGAAACACCTGAAATATTGACCGCACTTTGATCGCGTTTATCCATTTTAGGCGCGGTAATGTCATCCGCCTGTTCTTCCAGATAAGCGATAAAGGCTTCTTCCAGCGTCGGGGCTTTTTTCTCAAGACGTAGCGATTCCGGCGTGCCGACCGCCAACACACGCCCACGGTGCATAAAGGAAATGCGATCACAACGCGCCGCTTCGTTCATAAAATGGGTGGTGACGAAAATGGTGATTTTATCTTCGCGCGACAGTTTAATCAGATATTCCCAGAACATATCCCGCGCGGCGGGGTCAACCCCTGAAGTAGGTTCGTCCAGAATCAGCACTTCGGGTTTATGCAAACAGGCGGCGGCAAGCTGCAAACGTTGCCGAATGCCAAGAGGCAGCGCGGAAGGGTATTCATCGGCAAGTTGAATTAAATCGAATTGCTGCATGACGGATTGCACATAGTGTGCCCATTGCGCGCGGGGAGTTTGATAGAGCTTGGCGTGCAATTCCAGATTTTGATAAACGCTGAGTTCTTCATATAAGGAAAACGCTTGGGACATATAACCCACCCGTTTTCGCGTGTCGATATTGCCCGCATCAATAGGCTGACCGAGCAGCGTGGCAGAGCCTTCCGTCGGATCCAGCAAGCCGGTAAGCATTTTCATGGTGGTGGATTTGCCGCAACCGTTGGAGCCTAAAAAGCCGAAAATTTCTCCTTTCGGAATGGTAAAACTGACGTTATCCACCGAAACGAAATCACCGAATTTCTTGGTTAAACCTTTGGCAACGATAACCGGCGGTTTCTCGGCATTGGGTTTAAAGGGCTGAATATGCAAGCCGTTTTCCGCACCGCGTTTTTCTGCCGGCAGCAATTTGACATAGGCTTCTTCCAGATTGTGACTTTGCGTGTCGGCAATCACCTGCTTAGTGGGCGCATTGGCGATGAGCTTGCCGTCATCCATGGCAAGAATATGTTCAAAACGTTCCGCTTCGTCAATGTATGCCGTCGCCACAATCACCGTCATGCCGTTTTCTTCACGGCGTAAATCCTCCACCAATTGCCAGAATTGACGGCGGGAGAGCGGATCCACGCCGGTAGTGGGTTCATCTAAAATTAATAAATCGGGGCTGTGCACCAAGGCGCAACACAGGCTGAGTTTTTGCTTCATCCCGCCCGATAATTTGCCTGCCGCCCGATCGGCAAAAGGAGCTAACCCCGTGGCATTCAATAAGCGCTGAATGCGGGCTTGCCGTTGTGGTTTGTTTAATCCGAACAGGCGGGCGTGAAAATCAATATTTTCATAAATGGACAGGGTGAGATACAGATTTTTGCCCAGCCCTTGCGGCATAAAGGCGATTTTATGAGAAAGGGCATCCCGCGCTTTTTTCTCCGCGACATTTAAATCAAACACCTGCACGCTGCCGGTCTGAATTATTTTGACACCCGCGATGAGGGAAAGCAGCGTGGATTTGCCCACGCCGTCCGGTCCGATTAGCCCGACGGTCGCGCCACGGGGAATGCGCAGGCTGACATCATAAAGTGCGGTGGTTTTTCCGTATGAATGTGAGAGATGTTCCACCGCAACGGCAGGTCGAATGGCTGTCATGGCTATTCACCCTGCGGAAGTCTCACGTTTAACTGTGCCGGCCATTGCGCCTGCTGATCGTATTTCACATAGCCCAGCCCCGTCATGCCGCCTTTTAATAAAAGCTTATATTTCAGTGCAATATCCACGGGAAGCTGCAATTTCACCTTAAACATCAATTTGGCGCGTTCTTCCGTGGTTTCCACGGATTTGGGGGTGAATTGCGCGTTATTGGCGATGAACGTAATGTTGGCGGGGAAAACGGCATCCATGCCATCAATCACGATGCGGGCCTCATCCCCCAATTTTAGCTGATTCATTTGTGGCGCAGTGAGGAAAACATTGATATAGGTATCCGTCGGATCGAGCAAACTGACCACTTTGCCACCGGCACCGAGAACATTGCCTACTTCCGCAATTTGATATTCCACCCGTCCGTCTTTCGGCGCTTTAATCAGCATATCGGTATTTTGCGATTGCGCTTGTTCTAACTGCGCTTGCGCCTGTGCGACGGCGGCTTGCGTGGTGTTCACGGCAGCGAGTGACGCCTTATAAGCGGCTTGACGGCGTTCTAATTCGCTGCTTGAAATCAGATTATCGAGGCGCAATTTTTGTGCGTTATTCAATTCCAATTTCGTTACGTTGACTTGTTGTTGGCGGGCATCAATTTCTGATAGGGCGCGGGCAACGGATTCTTCCGCCCGTTTCTTTTGTGCCTGTGCGGCGGAAACCTGCGCTTGCGAAATGCTGGAAGAAAGCCGTGCCAGTGGTTGATTGCGTTTTACTTCATTACCTTCCTGCACCAAAATTTCTTCTACACGGCCGGGATAAAGGGTGGCAATGTCCAGCCGTTTTAATTCCAAACGTCCGTTAACTGCCGCAATGCCGTTCAGTTCACTGGCCTGTAATTGCCTGTTTTTCCAAATGGCGAAACCGACGGCACCGATAATAATGAAACCGAACACGAAATATTTTGCTTTCATCTCTGTATCCTTACTTTAACGCGGTTTATGCGAATGATTATAGAGATCGGGTAAAAACCACTCAACCACCAAGAGGCAACGTTTTGTTGCTTAACCCTACAAAAAGGCGTAATTTGTTGCTTAATTCGGTAAATTTAAGGAGAGATGATGAATAATCAGGATGTTCGGGTGCTTCGAACCGATAGACTTATTCGTGATGCGTTTTTGACATTGTTGGCAGAAAAAGGCTTTGAAGCCATGACGGTACAGGATATTTTGGATCTGACGAAAATTAACCGTTCTACCTTTTATAAGCATTTCGCCAATATACCTTTTATAAGCATTTCGCCAATAAAAACGCCGTGGCGAAAATGCTGGTGGAAGAGCTCAAAGCCTTGGTGGCGGAACGATTAAAACAGCGTTTTTCCGTGCCGACAAAGGAATTTATTCATAGCGTCCAACCGCTTTTTGAACAACATCACCAACTGATTTACCTGATCGGTCAAATCGAAACACCGAAAATTCATTTATATAACGACATTCATAAAATGGTTAAAGAAAAATATGTTGAACATTTGAAAACTGAAAAGGCACAAATCTCCCAAAATGCAGATTTGGATTTTCAAGGTCACCTGTTCGCTACCATGACGCTAGGCATAATGAAATATATTATTGAAAAGGGCGAAATGCCACAGGTGGAGGCACTGATAGAAAATGTGAATTCGGTGTTTGATATGTTTATGGTTCAAGAGGTGTAAAAACACTTTAAAAGACGACCGCACTTCTCTCATAAAAGTGCGGTTAAAAATTACAACACTTTTACAATGCTTTCGCAGAGGTAACGAATGTTACCTTCGGTAATGCCGGCAACGTTAATGCGTCCGGAACGCACGGCGTAAATGGCGAATTCGTTTTTCAGACGGTCAACCTGTTCAGCGGTTAAGCCGCTGAAAGAGAACATACCGTTTTGATTGATGATAAAACCAAAATCTTGTTGCGCGCCGTATTCTTTCAATAACTGCACGAAAAGGTGACGCATTTGTTTAATGCGATCGCGCATTTCGGTTAATTCATTTTCCCAATCGCGGCGTAATTGCGCGTCGTTTAACACCAAGGCGACGGCGGTGGCACCGTGTGCCGACGGGTTGGAGTAGAGGGTGCGGACGATGATTTTCACTTGGGTCAATGCCGTTGCGGCGATGTCGGCGTTTTCCGCTACGACGGTGAAAGCCCCTACACGCTCATTATATAACCCGAAGTTTTTCGAGAAAGAGCTTGCTACCAAGAGTTCTTTGTGATTTTTTGCAAAGGCGCGTAAGCCGTAAGCATCTTCCTGCAAGCCGTTAGCGAAACCTTGATAAGCAAAATCGAATAAAGGTAGCCAGCCTTTTTTCTCCGACATTTCCGCCAATTTATTCCATTGTTCGGGGGTCGGGTCGATACCGGTCGGGTTGTGGCAGCAACCGTGGAATAACACCACATCGCCTTCACCGGCCTGGCTTAAATCGGCGATTAAATTATCCCAATCCAAGGCTTTGGTTTGCGGGTTGTAATAACGGTATTCGCGAATGGTCATGCCCACGGCATTAAAAATGGCGTTGTGATTCGGCCAGGTCGGCGTGCTGATCCAAACATTTTGTGCTTTAGTTTGACGTTTAATAAATTCCGCTGCAATGCGTAATGCGCCGGTTCCGCCTAAACTTTGCACGGTTCTGGCACGGTTATTTTTCACGATGTCGGAATCGGCGCCGAATAAGAGTTCTTTGGTGCGTGCGTTGAAATCGGCAACGCCGTCAATCGGCAGGTAGTTTTTGGTATTTTCTTGTTCTAACAAGCGTTTTTCCGCTTCTTTTACCGCTTTTACGATAGGCGTATTGCCTTTTGCGTCTTTATATACGCCAATGCCTAAATTGATTTTGTTAGCGCGGGTCTCCGCTTTGAATGCTTCGCCTAAACCTAAAATCGGATCTGCCGGAGCGGCAACAATATTTTCAAACATAGAATAATCCTCGAGATGTTGTGTAAAAATCTGCTTATTTATACTGCCACGGCAGGGTTTTGACAAGCTGTCGTCAGCCATTTAACTTAATTTATTTTTGCCCATTGCAAACCGGGTTGATAATTTTGGGCAATTCAAGGAATAATTTATCTGATAGTTGAAGAAGGTAGCGAGGTTATAAAATACCTTAGAAATAAACCGCACTTTGATCGCATCAGCTAAAGTGCGGTCAGTCTTTTCGGTGTTTTACACAGCGTATTTAGGTTATTTAAACACAGGGATTTCAGAGGCTTTGCCGGTTTTAGGAAATAATATTTACACAAACGTTTGGATAAGGTTGCGGAAGAAAATCTATTTGCAACTTAGCGCTAAAAATCATATCCTTAACGGCAATTTTTAGCCCTTAGAATTAGGTCGTTTTATGTACGCTAAAGCCAAATACAGAAAAGATTACCAAACCCCCGATTTCACCGTCACCGATATTTATCTTGATTTTCAATTAGAACCGGAAAAAACCATCGTTGTTGCCACAAGTAAATATCAACGTCTTAACGAAAAAAGCACCACATTGCGTTTAGACGGACATGATTTTCAATTTTCCTCCATCAAATTAAACGGCAAACCGTTTTCACAATATCAGCAGGATCACGAAAGTTTAACTTTGGACTTGGTTCAAGTGGCTGCAGAGCAATTTGAACTGGAAATTACCACCGTTTTAAATCCTGCCGCCAATACGTCTTTACAGGGCTTGTATCAATCCGGCGACGCATTTTGTACCCAATGCGAAGCGGAAGGATTTCGTCAGATTACTTATATGTTAGACCGCCCCGATGTGTTGGCGCGTTACACCACTAAAATCACGGCGGACAAAGCCAAATATCCGTATTTGCTTTCTAACGGCAATCGCATTGCCGGTGGTGACTTGGATGATGGACGTCATTGGGTGGAGTGGAATGATCCCTTCCCGAAACCGAGTTATTTATTTGCCTTAGTGGCAGGGGGTTTTGATGTTCTGCAAGACAAATTCGTGACCAAAAGTGGGCGGGAAGTGGCATTGGAATTGTATGTCAATCGCGGCAATTTAGACCGTGCCGATTGGGCGATGCAAAGCCTGAAACGCGCCATGAAATGGGATGAAGACCGTTTTGGTTTGGAATACGACCTGGATATTTACATGATTGTCGCCGTGGATTTCTTCAACATGGGCGCAATGGAAAATAAAGGGTTAAATATCTTTAATGACAAATATGTGCTTGCCAATCCGCAAACCGCAACAGATGATGATTATTTAGCCATTGAAAGCGTCATCGCACACGAATATTTCCATAACTGGACGGGCAACCGCGTGACTTGTCGTGACTGGTTCCAATTAAGTTTAAAAGAAGGCTTGACGGTTTTTCGCGATCAGGAATTTTCCTCCGACACCGGCTCACGCCCGGTAAATCGCATTAATAACGTGAAATTCTTACGCACCGTGCAATTCGCCGAGGATGCCGGCCCGATGGCACATCCGATTCGTCCGGAAAAAGTGATTGAAATGAATAATTTCTATACGGTGACCGTGTATGAAAAAGGCGCAGAAGTCATTCGTATGTTGCACACCTTATTGGGCGAAAAAGGCTTCCAAAAAGGCATGAAGTTATACATCGCGGAAAATGACGGCAAAGCGGCGACCTGTGAAGATTTTGTTTCTGCGATGGAACGTGCCAATGAGTTGGATTTAACCCAATTTCGCCGTTGGTACAGCCAATCCGGTACGCCTGAATTGACCATCAGCGATCGTTATGACGAGAAAAATCATGTGTATCAATTGCAGGTTTCTCAATTAACTCCACCGACCGCCGACCAAATGGAAAAAGTGAATTTACATATTCCGTTGAAAATTGCGTTGTATGACGAAAACGGCGTCGCGCAAACCTTATATGATTCCGAAGGTGTGGTGGATAATGTGTTGAACATTACCCAAAAAGACCAAACGTTTGAATTCCACAATATTTACACCAAACCGGTGCCTGCCTTGTTGTCTGATTTCTCCGCACCGGTGAAATTGGATTATGATTACAAAACCAGCCAGCTGATTACTTTGGTAAAATTTGCTGAAAACGGGTTTATTCGCTGGGATGCGGTGCAAATGTTACTTAACGCAGAGTTACGACGTAACGTAAGTAACTATCAGCAGGGCATTGAGTTAGATTTATCTGCCGAAACGATTGCGGTGCTACAGCAAATTCTTACGAATTATCAAAAAGATATTGAGTTAACCAGTTTGATTTTAACCTTGCCGAAAGCAACCGAGTTCGCCGAATTATTTAAAACCATTGACCCGGATACCATCAGCGCCGTGCGTGAATTCATGGCGCGTGCCATTGCCGAAAATCTGCAGGAATTATTGTTTAAAACCTACAATCAAATTCGCTTGGATGAATATAAAATTGAGCGTCAGGACATTGCTTTACGCAAACTGCGCAACGTTTGTTTGAGCTATCTGGCTTACACCAATATGGGCAATAACCTGGTGAATAAACATTATTCCTATTCCAACAATATGACCGACACGCTTGCGGCGTTAACCGCTGCAACGCAAGCCAAATTGCCTTACCGCGATAATCTGTTGGCGGATTTTGAACAAAAATGGCAACAAGACGGCTTGGTGATGGACAAATGGTTTGCTTTGCAAGCCAGCCGCCCGGAAGAAAATGTGTTGAACAATGTGATGCAGTTAATGGAGCACCCGAGCTTCAATTTCAATAATCCGAATCGTGTACGTTCGTTAGTCGGCACATTCGCAGGGCAAAATTTAAAAGCCTTCCATGCCATTGACGGTTCCGGCTATCGTTTCTTAACGGATATTTTGATTAAACTGAATAAAAGCAACCCGCAAGTAGCTTCTCGCTTAATTGAACCGTTAATTCGTTTTGTCCGTTATGATGCGCAACGCCAAACGTTGATGAAACGCGCCTTAGAACGTATCAGCGAAACGGAAGATTTATCCCGCGATTTGTACGAGAAAATCGAAAAAGCATTACAGTAATATCAAAAAGTGCGGTTAATTTTGACCGCACTTTTTCATTCCACAGTTAACTATCCGGAGAGATAAACGAGTATGTATTCTTTGATTCGTAAAGGGATTTTCGCCCTTGATGCCGAAAATGCCCATAACCTAGCCATAAAAACCCTTGCTTTGGCAGCCTATCCGCCGTTACATTTTCTGTTAAAACAGCTTTTAAATTGCCCGTCGGGTACGCCGAAAACCGTCATGGGTATTACGTTTAAAAACCCTATCGGCTTGGCGGCGGGCGCAGATAAAAACGGCGAAGCCATTGATGGTTTCGGCGCCATGGGATTCGGTTTTATTGAAGTGGGCACCGTCACGCCTTTAGCGCAAGAGGGCAATGCAAAGCCGCGTCAATTCCGTTTAATTGAAGCGGAGGGTATTATTAATCGCAACGGTTTCAATAATTATGGTATCGATCATCTCATAGAAAACGTGAAAAAAGCCAAATACGACGGTGTGCTTGGCATTAATATCGGTAAAAATAAGCTAACGCCATTAGAACAAGGCAAGGATGATTACATCATTTGCCTCAATAAAGCCTATAACTATGCGGGCTACATCACCGTAAATATTTCTTCGCCGAATACGCCGGATTTACGTCAATTACAATACGGCGATTATTTTGATGATTTGCTGCAAAGCATTAAAAGACGCCAACAAGCGCTGGCGGAACAATATCAAAAATATGTACCTATTGCGGTGAAAATCGCCCCGGATTTAACGGAAGCGGAGCTGGTTCAAATTGCCGATACGTTATTACGTCATAAAATGGACGGCGTGATTGCCACCAATACGACAATTTCTCGCGACAACGTCACAAATTTAAAAAATGCCGAACAGCAGGGCGGATTAAGCGGAAAACCGCTACAACATAAAAGCACGGTAATTATCGCCCGATTACATCAGGAACTAAAAGGACAAATCCCAATTATCGGCAGTGGCGGCATTGACGGTGTACAAAACGCACAAGAAAAAATCCGGGCGGGCGCCGAGCTTTTGCAAGTGTATTCAGGATTGATTTACCACGGACCGAAATTGGTGAAAACATTAGTTGAGGCGATTAAATAGGGGGCATATCAACATGACAAAATACGATTTGCTTACGCAGAAGCCAGAAAACTAGCCGGTGAAGGCGAAGTCACCAGAGCGCATTATGCGCGTCATTTAGTGCAAATCGGCAAAGTCTCTAACGACGGGCAAGCCTTTAAACGTTATTTGGGACAGGGCAAGTCTGCTTATGTGAAGCCGCAATGGGCGGACATTCCAACCACCATTGACATTATTCACCAAGCCGGTGGCGCTGCCGTGTTGGCGCATCCGTTGCGTTACACCATGACTATGAAATGGGTGCGAAAACTAGCGGAGAATTTTAAAAGTTGGGGCGGTGATGCCATGGAAATTTCCGGTTGCGGGCAACGTCCCGATCAATTTCAATTGCTGGTAAAACTGGCTGAGGAACACCAATTGGCGGGTTCGATGGGATCGGATTTTCACTTTCCTTGCGCGTGGGTGGAACTAGGAAAACTAAAACCGCTGCCGGAACACATTCCTTTTGTCTTAAATATAAAAAATGACCTTGCCTGAACAGCAGTCCATTAAAAATACCTTGTAAAACGACCGCACTTTAAGGTGTTACCCTGCACAAATCCAGCTGGCTGATGAGTCAATAAAGGCTTTGACCTTCGCCACCAAATTTTATCTAAATTGCGTTGAGTTTGTCCATTTATTGCGCCGTTTGGAAAAAAGTAGTTGACCTGCTTAAAGATAGTCAGCAATATAGCGGGCAATTTTACACAGATTAATTGAAATTAGGTAATAATAATGAGTAAATCCTTAGTTATTGTGGAGTCGCCGGCAAAGGCGAAAACCATTAATAAATATTTAGGAAACAATTATGTAGTGAAATCCAGCGTGGGGCATATTCGCGATTTGCCAACCGTGGGTTCCTCCACTGGAGAAAAAGCCAAAGCCATTTCCACCAAAGGGCTCAGTGCGGAAGAAAAACAGGCGATAAAACACAAAAAAGAACAGGAAGCTTTAGTCAAACGCATGGGCATTGACCCTTATCACAGTTGGAAAGCCAACTATCAGATTCTCCCCGGCAAAGAAAAAGTGGTTGCCGAACTGAAATCTCTCGCAAAAAAAGTTGATCATATTTACCTCGCCACCGATTTGGATAGAGAAGGAGAGGCGATTGCCTGGCATTTGCGTGAAGTCATCGGCGGCGATGATGAACGTTATAGCCGCGTGGTGTTTAATGAAATTACCAAAAACGCCATTAAACAAGCCTTTGAACACCCCGAACATTTGAATATGGATCGCGTTAACGCACAGCAAACCCGCCGCTTTTTGGACCGCGTGGTAGGCTTTATGGTCTCACCGTTACTTTGGAAAAAAGTGGCGCGCGGTTTATCTGCCGGTCGTGTGCAATCGGTGGCGGTGAAGTTAATCGTTGAGCGTGAACGTGAAATTAAGGCTTTCGTGCCACAGGAATATTGGGAAGTCTCCGTGCTCACCAATACACCGAAAGGCGATGAAATTCGCTTGGATGTGGTTCAATTTAAAGGTAAGAAATTCGAGCCGAAAAATGCCGAGCAGGCGCAAAGTGCGGTGGATTTTTTAAGTAAATCCGACTATGTGATTTCCGATTTGGAAACCAAGCCGACCAGTTCCCGCCCAAGAGCGCCGTTTATTACCTCAACCTTACAACAAACCGCTAGCACCCGTTTAGGCTTCGGTGTGAAAAAAACCATGATGTTGGCGCAACGTTTGTATGAAGCCGGTTACATCACTTATATGCGTACCGACTCCACCAATTTAAGCCAGGATGCGCTGAATATGGTACGCGGCTACATTGAAAAACAGTACGGTCAAACCTATTTGCCGGCAAAACCGAATTTTTATTCCAGCAAAGAAAATGCGCAGGAAGCCCATGAAGCTATTCGTCCGTCCGATATCAATGTGGGCTTGGATGACTTAGCGGGCATGGAAAAAGACGCGGTGCGTTTATATGATTTAATCTGGCGTCAATTTGTGGCATGTCAAATGCCTGCGGCACAATATGACAGCACAACATTAACCGTAACAGCGGGGGATTACAGTTTAACCGCGAAAGGGCGCATTTTACGTTTTGACGGTTGGACCAAAGTGTTACTGCAACAAAGTAAATCTGCAGAAGATCAGGCGTTACCGGCGGTTTCCGTTAACGATAAACTTAACTTGTCGGAAGTGCAACCGCAGCAATATTTCACCAAACCGCCGGCACGTTTCTCTGAAGCAGCGTTGGTAAAAGAATTGGAAAAACGTGGTATCGGCCGTCCTTCCACTTATGCAGCGATTATCTCTACAATTCAGGAACGCGGTTATGTACGCACCGAAAATCGTCGTTTCTATGCGGAAAAAATGGGGGAAATCGTAACGGATCGGTTGAATCAGTCTTTCGCCGATTTAATGAACTACGATTTCACCGCTAATATGGAAGACGTACTGGACCAAATTGCTTCCGGGGATAAAAACTGGAAAACCGAATTAAACCAATTCTTCAAAGACTTCTCGACCCAATTGACCAAAGCGGAATTAGATGAATTGGAGGGCGGTATGCGCCCGAATAATTTGGTTGAGACGGATATTTGTTGCCCGACTTGCGGTCGCAATATGGCGATCAGAACCGCCAGTACAGGCGTATTCTTAGGCTGCACCGGCTATGCCTTACCACCGAAAGCACGTTGCAAAACCACCATTAACCTGGTTCCTGAAGCGGAACTATTAAATGTGTTGGACGACGCGTCGGAAACCAAAGCGCTAATGGAACGTAAACGCTGCCCGAAATGCGGTACGGCGATGGACAGTTATATTATCGATCCTCATCGAAAACTACATATTTGCGGCAATAACCCGAATTGTGACGGCTATTTAGTCGAAGAAGGTAAGTTTAAGATTAAAGGTTATGACGGCCCAATCGTTGAATGCGATAAATGCGGCGGTGATATGCACCTTAAACTGGGGCGCTTCGGTAAGTATATGGCGTGTACACAATGCGATAATACGCGCAAAATTCTGAAAAACGGCGAAGTGGCGCCACCGAAAGAAGAACCGATTCATTTCCCGGAATTAAAATGCGAAAAATCCGATGCTTATTTCGTCTTGCGAGATGGCGCGGGCGGGGTGTTTATGTCCGCGCATAATTTCCCGAAATCCCGTGAAACCCGTGCACCTAAAGTGGCGGAATTGGCGTTATATCGTGAGCGGCTGCCGGAAAAATTAAGCTATCTGGCTGACGCACCACAAACGGATCCGGAAGGCAGTGAAGCCATCATTCGCTTTAGTCGTAAAGAAAAACGTCAATATGTCACCTCCGAAAAGAATGGCAAGGCGACAAAATGGATAGTGGATTTTGTTGATGGGAAGTGGGTAGAGCGAAAGAAATAAAACAGATTTTCGTTCATGCTTCTTAAAAAGTGCGGTTAAAAAAACAATTAAATTTTTAACCGCACTTTTTATTGATAAAAGAAATTAGTGATGGTGGTGATGTTCGTGAGGTTTATATTCCGCGCGTTTTTCTCCCACCGGCAATACCAGCGTCGCGTAATTTGCCGAATGTTGACACACTTTAGGGTCACCAAACGGAATCTTGTGTATAACTTTTACTTTCCATAAACCTTCAACTAACGGTAAGAAATTAACTTTGCCATCTTTGTCCGTTTTACTCGAAAAACCTTGTACTTCACGGTGGTCTTCCGCTGATTCAATATCTTTAACTAGCACGGTGTCAGCTGTTGCAATAACAACCTCGCCGGCTAATGGCTTACCTTTATAAAAAATTTGTAACGGGAAAACTTCACCAGCTTTGAGTTCTGCGGGACTTTTTAGTGGTACAATTTCTAACTCTTGCCCTAATTTTTCTTTATAAATTGTCGAATCTATTTTGCCACCGACAGTAACCAAACTTTTACCAAACATTTGAGTTTGCTCACAGTAGGTAGCATCTTTCATTTGTTGCATATTTTCTTGTTTCCAGCCTTTAGCATTTTGTGACCAGAAAATCGGTTTATAGGTAGCTGAGACCCAATAAGAACCCTCTGCCAACGGTTTTTCAGCGGTGTATTGATAATTTTCGCCTTGTTGCTTCAATTCGGTGGTATTTCCGTTTTTATCGGTTAATTCAAGTGGTGCAAAAAAATGCAGTCGATCATCAGCAATTTTTTCTGCATATGGGAAATGATGTCCGTATCCTAAATCTGCTTTTAATATATCTTCCGCACTAATATGGGACGGTGCGGTCACCCATAGATCATGCGCTTGTGTTAAACTACTTAATCCTAATAGTGTAATTAGTAATGATTTTTTCATTGTTTTTCCTTCTGAGTTAAATAAGTTATGTTGAATTAATAGAAAGTAATTTTTTGAAGGAAAAAAAGTAAAGCAAAAAGAGGGCATAGTCAATACAAAAATGCCCGCTACGCCTAAATTTTTAAATTAATCATTGTTCTTTGACGGCTTAATCGCCAGCAAATTGGAGTTAAGCTTACTAATTACATGTTCTGCCGTATTGCCTAAAAAGGCAGCTGAAAGCCCGGTTCTACCAATAGTACCCAAAATCACTAATTCGGCTTCAATTCTCTCTGCGACCTGAGGGATGACATCTTCCGGGAAGCCTTCAAGTACATGAGTGTGATCCTCACTGATGCCATATTTCTGACGCAGCGCCTTCATATTGATTAAATATTGTCCACGCAAACCGCTGCTATATTCACCTGAACTGAATTCCGGCAAATCAATTACCATATTAATCGGTGTCGGTGGATAGGCTGTGACAAGATGAATATTGCCACGATCTAAAGAATCAGCTAAATCCATACTTAATGAAACCAGTTCATCATTAAAAGAACTATGGGCTTCATTTTCATCATCAGATACGTTCACGGCAACTAAAATCCGACGCTGATGTTTCCAGTCACCGTCTTTTACTACTAAAATCGGTACCGGGCATTTGCGTAATAATTGCCAATCTACAGGTGTAACAATAAGCGATTTCAAGCTTTCTTCAGCTTTCGTATATTTCACGACCAAATCATAGCCTTGCGTTTCAACTTCCGTTGTGATGGCTTCCGCTTCATTGCTGTTCCAAACAACGGTAGTAGCAAATTCAATGCCATCAGAAGCATATTTTTCAATATAAGGCCAGATAGCTAATTTACGCTGTTCAATAACGTTGTTATGCATTTCGGAGCGTTCTTCCGAAGAAAGTAACGCCGACATTTCATAAGATAAATCGTAAATTGCGAGGAAAAGGGTAATTTTGACAGGAGATGGGCTTTTTTGTTCTTGCGCCAGACGAACTGCTCTGGCAAGGGCATATTGTTTGTCATTTTCGGGGTTTAAAACCACCAGTATCTTATTGAATTTCATATACAACCTCCATTTATTGGTATAATAGGGTAGAACATTATTGAATAAATAACAAGGCAGGCAGTTTAAAAAGGTGATCCGATGCAATATTTTATATTACACCGGAAGAATGAACGGACTAAATAATCAGTTGAATTTTGTTTTTGTTGGTACCGGATAGTTCGATTAATTCCGCCATATTATTAATCGTAATGTATTTTCCTTGAACCGATAATACACCAAGTTTTTGGAAGCGACCGAGTAAACGACTGATAGTTTCGACGGTTAAACCGAGATAATTGCCGATATCACCACGAGTCATGGTTAAGCGGAATTCCCTGGCAGAAAAACCTCGGGCGGAGTAGCGTTGAGATAAGTTATAAATAAATGCGGCAAGACGTTCTTCTGCATTCATTTTAGAGAGTAATAAAATCATTTCCTGATCACTTTTAATTTCATTACTCATTAAACGCATAATTTGCTGGCGCAGTTTAGGCATTTTGCCGGATAAATCATCCAAAATATCGAACGGAATTTCACATACCATTGCCGTTTCTAACGCTTGAGCAAAACTCGGATGTTGCATATTCATAATGGCATCGAACCCCACCAAATCGCCCGGTAAATGAAAAGAGGTAATTTGTTCTTCGCCTGTTTCGCTAATGGTATAAGATTTGATTGTGCCGGAACGGATAGCGTAGAGTGAGGTCAGCTCATCGCCCGCTTTAAAAAGTACTTGGGATTTCTGTATAGGTTTTTTACGTTCAATAATATTATCTAACTGATCTAATTCGTGTTCATTCAAAGTAAAAGGAATACATAGCTGGCTAATGCTACAATTTTGGCAATGAATGGCACACCCCCCGGATTGAACTCGACGTCCTAATTTTGTTTCTGTCGCTAAAATTTTCATTTATGCCCCAAATTACAGAAAAATTGAAAAAAATCGTGTAAAATTGATCTAGCTCAATAGTACCACTAATTCATTAATTTAAGAAGTATAAACATAAGTGAGGATATATGGCTGCTGAAAAACTGACTAAGAAACGCTTAATTCAAATTCTCATTATGCTGATAGTCCTGCTTACCGCATTTTTTTATCGCACGTTTTATTATGAAGCCAGTGGAACAGGTCAACCACCGGCAAAAACACTTGAAAAAAACACCGCACTTTCTGAGAATAAAAATTAAGTTTTGGAATGAGAAAAAGAAAGGCTAAATCAATGTGACTTAGCCTTTTATTTAAACCGGACTAGTTGCTTTCTGCTAAAGCGCCTAAATCTTTATCAACAAGGAATAAACCTTTTCCATCTTCGCCAAGAAGATTCAGTTTATCCAAAATTCCGCTGAATAATTTTTCTTCTTCGTGCTGTTCTTCAACGTACCATTGTAAGAAGTTAAAAGCAGAGTAGTCCTTCTCTTCAAATGTTCTACCAACCAATTCATTGATTTTGGCAGTAATCAATTTTTCATGTTCGTATGTTAATTCAAGTACTTGTTTTAACGAAGCGAATTGGTGTGGCGGTTCATCAATTGCAGTAATGACAGCCAATGCGCCGGTTTCATTTAAATAAGTGAACAGTTTACGCATATGTTGCATTTCTTCAGCTGCGTGTGCAGATAAGAATTTTGCCGCGCCTTCTAAGCCTTGTTGTTCACACCAGGCGCTCATTTGTAAATATAAATTAGAAGAATAAAACTCTAAATTCATTTGGTCGTTTAATAGTTTAACCACATCATTTGATAACATTTTATTTCTCCTCTTTTATAACGTTTTTAAATCACGATCAATGTAGTAAAGGGCAGTGCCGCTTTCGCCAAGAAGTTTAAATTTGTCCACAATGCTATTGAACAATTTTTCTTCTTCATGTTGTTCCGCAACATACCATTGTAAAAAGTTAAAACTAGAGTAATCTTTTTCGGCAAAGGTACATTCCACTAATTCATTAATTTTAGACGTAACTAACTTTTCATGCTCAAGGGTAATCTCGAAAACTTCTTTTAATGACGCATAGTCATGTTTAGGGGCTTTAATTTTACCTAATAATGGCATACCGCTGGTTTCGCTCACATAAGTGAATAACTTTTGCATATGCTCCAACTCTTCATCTGCATGGCGAAGTAAAAATGCCGCAGCACCTTCATAACCTTGCTTATAACACCACGCACTCATTTGCAAATAAACATTTGATGAGTAAAACTCCAGATTAATTTGCTCATTTAATTTTGCTGTAATCACTTTACTAAGCATAACCAACTCCTTTCCTTAATTTGTTAATAGATCGCAATACAACTTAATTTGTTGTGCGCATTTTATTCACCTTATTGAGAATAGTCAATCAAATTCTCATAAAATATCTTAGTAAGTGTTTAATTTAAAATGAATTTTATAATAACAACAATTCTCATTTAAGTAGTGTTACTGAAATAAATTCTCAATTGTAACTAAATTGTTAAGAGATTATTTAATGGAAACGGAAGGATGTACATAACGATAAAAACCCTCTATGAATATCAGTCGATTTTTATAAACCTAGATTCAGCTAGAGAAGTATTTTCACCTACCTCTAAAAACTCACGAATATCTCATCATCATAAACGCTCAAAAAATCAAATATTCAAGAAATAAATTTTGTTACCCAGTCATTTTTAAAGAGAGCAAACCTCAAATTCCCAGAAGTGACTTACCATTTATTTTATTTAACATAATATAAATTATGCGAAGTTAGTGACTTCGTTAACAAACGCTACGGATTAATAAAAACACAGAGTTATTCACAGGTCAATCTTACTGGTTAAACGTGATGGAAACTGAAGAAATAAAGCCTTGTAAAATCAATAAATATTGATTTATCAAGACTTATTTAAAAATGTAAGCATAAATTCAAGCGCGTTTCGCATTATCTAATCAGCAGTTATTACGTGGCTTTAGAGGTATTTGCAGGGGCGGGAAATTTTCATTTCTCGATTAAATTTAGGTACGCGCAAAAAATAAAAATGCCCGAATAACATCGAGCATGGTTTACCGGGCTGCAAGCCTTCGCCCTGCATTTTCCGCAAGCGGAAAATAGTTAGACAAGTTTCACTTGGAGTAAAATCACTATATCTGTCTTAGTATCATTTTTGGATTTTCCCGTTAAAAAACCTTTAGGAAGAAATGAAAAACCTGTTTCACCTTCCGTTATTTTATTTTCAGCCAGACCACCAAGAACAATCACATCGCCATTTTTTACACTTACATCTGTGACAATGTCGCGTTTTATAAGTGTCGGAGATTGATTAACACCTGTATCCGTCTTAACAAAATTAGATAGTTGTTGCTGAATTTTTATATCAATATTATCGGCTTTAATCGTCGGCAATATGTCAAAAATTACACCGCTTGAGCGGTATTCAATGGACTGCACCGGACGACCATTTCTATCATAAGTAACCGAGCCAAGAATAGGTACATCAGAGCCAACGCTAAAATTGCCCTTTGAGCCTGATTTAACGCGAATTGTCGGAGAGCTTACAACGTGAACCGACTCTATCATCCAAACCTTTTTTAGCGGCCCTTAATGTCCTTTCCAAATCAGGCGTTTGAAGATTTGGGGTTTTTATATCATCTAAACCCTTACCCTCACCATCTCCATCATTATCACCTTTGCCATTTCCATCAGGCAAAACGGCGCATTTATCATCACCGTTTTTAAAACCTAGAAATTCACTATCGCCATTTTTAACAATATTCGGATTTTGCATTGCGTCTAAAATCGCATTGGCTATATCGCAATTATCATTTTTTAATGCTTTAATTAATGACGGTAAAAGTGCGTTTCTATAAACAGCTTTTAAATTAGAACCAAAAGAAAATTGCTCGTCCCAAGTCCACCAACCATCATGAAAAAAGTTATCTTGTGATTTGCCATGATGGATAGTTAAACCCGTATCATCAGATTCAATAGTAGTCAAATCTTCATCACCATCAGGCTGTTTACATTTTTTATAACCGGAACCATAACTAATCAATTTACAACTGGTCTTTAAAGCATTAGGACTATTTTGAGGTTTTGAGCCTCTTTGTATAGTTGAACGTGAATAACAAGCGGGAACAGCCAAAGAGTATTCAACAATACTAAGACAATAGAAATAAGCCTTATAAGGAAGTTATAACCTTATTTTAACGCTATATTTTTACTACAAAATTTTCCTTATCTTTAGAATAAATTGCGCTACGTGAATTCTGAGATAATTATCAGGTTCATATGCTGAATTTTTAAAATACATAATTATAAAAAAACACGCTAAATTTCTTCAGCGTGTTTTAAGCTATATTCGTGACAGTGTCTCGTGATGTAAAATCACTAAAAATTTTGACCGCACTTTGATCTGCCCCCCAAAAGTTGGACAGGTTAGTTAACTTAAATATTGAGCTCGGTATTGCACCGGGCTTAATCCTTTTAAATCAAGTTTAATTCGTTCTTGGTTGTAATACACCAAATATTCTTCAATTTCCGCCTGTAATTCGGCAATCGAAGTATAAGTGCGTGAGTAAAAACACTCAGATTTTAATATCGCAAAAAAGCTTTCAATCACCGCATTATCATAGCAATTCCCTCGGCGACTCATACTTTGTATCGCCTTGCCTTCCAACATCTTTACCCATTC
>NZ_AQUU01000008.1 GCF_000372365.1 Aggregatibacter actinomycetemcomitans DSM 8324
CGAACAAAATGAGAAAAAGGAATAAACTAGGGAGAATGTTGAATCAAGCGGGAATAAGTGGAACAAAACCAATGAAAACAAGGGCGCAAGAAAAACGGCGTCCTTTTTTATTGAAGAATAGATAAAAACCAAAAATGCGAAAGATTTTAAAAATCGCAAAAAAAAGCGAAACAAAATGCGAAAATAAAAAAGCGTTTAAAAAGCGTTTAAAAATCGTTTAAAGCGGTTTTTTGTTTTTATCTTGTAATTGTTTTATCAGCGCGTAAATCTGACATTTTTCGTAGCAATTGATGTTTATGTTGTCCGCTATACAGATGTCATTTCTTGTGTAGTTGTTGCCATATTGAATGTATATGCTGCCTTGTGGCGCGTCCTTAGTATTATCATTAAAGAATTTAAGAATTGACTGCTTGTCCATATAACCCCTTATCTATGCAACCAATTTAACCAAATTAATAATCTTCTCGTTAGCGCTTTCTTCGCTTAGTAATTCGTAAATCATCCATACCATTTGCGCCTTGGCTTCGGGCGCCATGGTTTTGCGTGTCATTGCTAGTATTTCTTCTAATGTGCTAATCGCCGTAAGAAAGCGCGCCTTGCTTACTTCTGTCAAGTCTTCATTATTTATACGTTGTTCTACATGATAAGGCGATACGGGCTCGCGTATGCTTTTTGGTTCAATGCCTAGTTGTCTCTGCACATCTTCGGGAAATGAAGAATAATGAAATTCTAACCCTCCACCTTTTACACCTATAACATCCCTTGCCTTCCAGTTTTCTTTTTTAGCTTTTCGCGTGATGTTAGTAGCTTGGGCGGGAATTCCTTTGAGTTTTAGTTCCTCCAGTTGCTTGGATGTGTACCATTCCTTAAATGATTTCATAAATACTCCTTTCTTAATCATTTGATGATTAAGAAAAATAAAAATTAATATTTAGCCAAATCAATAAGTTAAAGAAAAATCAATAAAAACTAGAAATTTTTTCAAATCATCACTTGATTAATAAAAGATTTAGTAATATTATTAATTCCGTAGTTAATCAGCTAGATGATTAAGTAAGTGATTAAGTACGCTTTAAACTAAAAATAAAGGATTACACAAAATGAAAGAAAAGAAAAGACCTAAAGATATGCATCGCGCAGATATTCGCGCGGAATTGATGAAAAAGGGTATTTCTTTGGCTCAATTAGGTGTGAAGCACGGATTAGCAAAAACAACGCTAAGAAATGCGCTTGATAAGCCATATCCAAGAGGAGAAAAAATTATATCCGCCAGGCAATGTACGTATAGATGGCAGTTACACCAATGCTATTCGCGATGGTTCATCTTTTAAGCTGACCTGGGCGCACCGTGACCGTGACGTGCAAGCCGAGAAGCTCATTGCGCACACCGAGGACAGCACCGTTCTGGGCGAGGGCGTCAGCTACAAACTAGATTTGTTGGACGGCGATAGCGTGGTCCGCTCAATTGACACCACGGACACCCAATTTGACTACCCGGACGCCAAAAAAGTCGAGGGTGAGCAATTTAGTCAGATAGCGCTTTATAGCGTTAAAAACGGCTTACACAGCCTGCACAAGTACCTGTTTAATGTGCAAGGGGCGTTATTATTGCTGCACAAGTTTGATTATCAAGCCACATGGAGTGCCGGCGATAACTATTTAAATCGCTACAATGACGGCTATTTCGGCGGCTTAGGCTATATTATGCTAAGCGATGGCGCAAGCCCGACTACCGATATTTACAATGATTATGCGATTGCAGCGGGACAGTATGCGCGCTTTGTGCTAGATTATAAGATACTGAGTTACGCGCAGCGCAAAGGCAAATGCCGGGTGATTGTGCAGCTTTTAAGCGGGGCCGATGTGGTGCAATCATACCAATCGGAGCTTCTGGGCGACTGGACAACTGACGATTGGCATCCTCAACAAGTGGCTGATAGTCTTGCGCAAAATGTCGATAAAATTCGTGTGCGTATTGAGGCACAGCCCGGCGTTAGCCGCAATGCGCTGGCATTCAGGGATATTACAATTCGGGTCGGGCATAATTAAACAAATGGACGCACTGATGGAGGCTTATAAAAATGGCTAATAAAGTTTATTTGGCATTTTACAAATATAGACGCAACTGGCGCAAAGAACCGATTAAAGCCCTTGCGGACGCGGTAACGCGCTTTCTTACAAAAGGCAAATATTCACACTGTGAGTTAGTAATTGAAGAGATTAAATTCACAAGCGGAGACCACTACGAGCACGAAACTATCTATCATTGTTTTTCTGCTTCAATAGAGGACGGAGGCGTCCGCCAAAAAGAAATTGATGTGATGAATGGTAAGTGGGACTTAATTGAACTGCATAATGTAGATCCGAATCACATTATAAATTATTTCGGTTGGACGAAAGGCATGAAGTACGACTGGTGGGGCGCGATTGGTGTAGTGTTTGGCATTAAGCACAAACGCAGTAAATATTTCTCTTCAGAATGGTGCTACAACACTTTACACAGCAGTCAAGACGGCTGGCGATTCAGCCCAAATGATTTGGCGGTTATTTTTAAACAAGGATAAATGCTATGAACAAATTAACAGTCGAATATTTAACAAGTCTGATTAGTAGCGTTGAGCATATTCACCAAGGCTTACTGACTATCTGCACAATTACGTTAAAAAACGGGTTCCAATTAGTCGGTACAAGCGCTTGTGTAAGCAAAGGAAACTACGACGTACAAATCGGCAGAACAATCGCTTATGAAAACGCATTTAATAAGTTGTGGGAGCTTGAAGGCTACTTATTAAAATGGCGTATCTATGAAAGCCAAAACAACAAAGTAACATTGCGCAACGGCAAGCAAGGCGAGGTTGTATATACAAGCCCATTCGGCAAGTTGTTAGTCGTTGAGAATAACGGTGATGAATTGCCTACAGTGCATTGGCACAACACCGACGGATCTTTTTATGCGGACACGGAAAGCGGTTTAGATGTAATTGACTTAACTTAAGGATAATCATGCAATGCTTGAACAAACAAACAAACAAATTCACTGCCGAACAGGCAGACAAAAACGGCGGGGTAATACCCGTCGTTTTTGTTTATGTACGTATGATGATTCTGCGTTAAATTTGAGGGCGATTAGTCGTTAGTCATGTGTAAAATTTACGTAGTGTTGTTTTATTAAATTATTCATACAATTTGCGAAAATATTGTTTCGCAAATTGCTCTATTCTCTTTCGCAAATTGCTCACTCCGCTACAACCAGTGCAATCACTTCGCTACGGTGCGTAGCACACATATTGGCAGAGAGATGAAGTTTGATGCCGTTTGAAGGCAGCGCGGCAAAAAGCCTACGGGCATGTTTGCGGGTATTGACCACCGCCAAAACACATGGACGCTCTGCAATTTCGTCGGCAATCTCTTGCCAGCTCTGTGTTTCATCATTTGGAGGCGGCATTTTGATGCGGACGCGGCGCAGACGTTCCGATAAGGCAATTTTGTCCGCCACAATCTCGCGCACATCCGGCAAACCTTCCAAAACGGTACGTCCGAATGCGTCAATATTTTTGCCAAGTTCAGGCTGAGTTGCCGTGCAAAGAACAAAGGTAACGCCGTAATCACACGCCAATATCCGCATCATATCGGTAATCGGTTTTTGAAAATCGCGCGGAAGCTGTTGGACTTCATCCAAAATAATCACGCTGTCTGCAATATTGTGAATCTTGCGGCAGCGGCTGGTTCTTGCCGCAAACAGGCTTTCAAACAACTGCACATTGGTAGTAACAATCAACGGCGCATCCCAGTTTTCCGCAGCAAGGCGCGTTTTGGCAGTTTCCTTGTCTTCCTTGACTTCCAAATTGCTGTGATGCTCCAGCACCGCATCATCGCCCAATGCTTTACGGAAAACATCGGCGTTTTGTTCAATAATGCTGGTAAAGGGAATGGCGTAGATAATCCGTTTTTTACCGAACTTCAAAGCGTGTTTTAAAGCAAACCCCAAGCTCGCCAAGGTTTTGCCACCACCTGTCGGCACAGTTAAAGAAAATAAAGTGCGGTCGGATTCTGCGGCAGAAAAACATTGCGCTAAAATGGCACTCCGCTCTTGATTTAACACTGAATGCTTATCCGATTTTTCTGCAAGATCAAGCATATGCTTCTCGTAACGGCTGTGCATATCTTCTAAATCGGGGAAATTCGGGCGAAAACCTGCCTGTTGCGCCGCATCCGCATCGACAAAACCGTTCATAAAGGCTTCGGTATCTAAAAAATCAGCATCCACCAAACAAGAAAAGAGAAAACGCATCCAAATATGCAGTTCTTCAAGATTTATCCCGCTTTCCCAAACGTTTAAAAGGTCTTCTTCAAGCGCATCACCAGATAAGGATAAAAAGTCTTCAACTAGCCCACTTTTTTCCAAACCGGCTAAAGACTCTGCCAATTCATCGTCCGCCTGTGCCAAACGGTATTTCAAACTACCTTTGTCATACCAATCCGCCAAACCGGCATGATGCCCTGCTATTAAATATGCCAATAAATGCCCTAAGAAAGGATCAAGATTTTGCGTTGCATATTTTGCGCCTGCGGTCGAATGGGGAATTTTATGGGGTTTGGAAGATTCAATATCCTCAAGATGCGCGTTTTCCCGTTCAAATCCTGTAACCCTACGGATATATTCCTGAAAAGCCTCTTGAAATTTTCCCAAATCATGCAAAAGCCCTGCATATTCGGCAAACAAAGCCCCGTAACGTCCGGCAAAGCGTCTGGCGAGTTTTGCTACTTTTTTCAAGTGGTTTTGCAGAGGGTGAAAATGCCATTTTGAATCTTGGCGGGCATGGGCGATGACTTCAGACATTTGCATCTCCGTAATAGAAAAGCAATCGGTTTGTTTTTCCAGTACTGCATTGGGAATATCTGCCGAAGTCGTGCAGGAGGCCGAGGAGTTCGGCGGCTAAACTTAAATTTAGTTTTGAGGCAAGCTGTCCGGCAATGGAAGAGGTTTCGAATAAATGATCAATAAGTAACTGCCGTAATCCATTGGACTGGCGCACGTGTGCAATCGCATTTCTACTCATCGCGGTTTCCTTTAGGTCAAAAAATCGGCCTAACTTTTTTAGCAATAGCATTTTTAATTATGGGAGGAGGATAGCAAAAAACATTCAGCGCCACCAAACAGATAAATTCAAATTTGCGACCTCCCTCACACTTTCCCCCCCACTCTGAAAATTCCCCATTTCATGCTAAAGTTAGCGCACATTTTTTCATAAGGGTTCATCATGTCTTTTGTTGCATCATTCAGCGATAAACTTAATTCACTTGCCGAGATGTTAATCCAATCTTTTCCTGAGCAATTCGATTCGGCGTTATTTGCACAAATCCGGCAGCAGAAAGACGATCCTGCAAGCCATATCGGGCAGATTGCCGTGGCAGTGGCGATGTCGGATTTTGTGGTGGAAGTGTGGCAAAAACAACCGCACTTTTTGGCGAAATGCTGGCAAAATCCACCGCACTTTGATGACTGCGATCATTATGCCGAACGGCTGGATGCGGTGTTGCAAAAGGTGCAAACGGAAGAAGAATTTTATCGGTCATTACGTCAGTTTCGCGCCCGTGAAATGGTGAAACTGAGTTTTTGCCAAAGCCTGAATCTTGCCACGGTGGAACAGATTTTTATTCGCTTGTCGCAACTGGCGGAAAGCCTGATTATCGGGGCACGCGATTGGCTTTATGTGCGCGCTTGTGAGGAAATGGGCACGCCGATGGATGCGCAGGGCAACGCACAGCAGCTCTACATTCTCGGTATGGGCAAGCTGGGCGGCTTTGAGCTGAATTTTTCCTCCGACATTGATTTGATTTTTACGTACCCGAGCCAAGGGGAAACCGTGGGCGCACGCCGTAACATAGACAATGCAAAATTCTTCACCCGCTTGGGACAACGCCTGATTAACGCCTTGGATCAATACACCGCAGACGGCTTTGTGTATCACACTGATATGCGTCTGCGCCCGTTTGGTGACAGCGGTGCGCTGGCGCTCAGTTTTAATGCCATGGAACAATATTATCAGGATCAGGGGCGCGATTGGGAACGTTACGCCATGATCAAAGGGCGGATTTTAGGCGCGCAGACAACGGATCCGAATGTCACCGTGTTGCAAAATTTACTGCGCCCGTTTGTGTATCGTCGCTACATTGATTTCAGTGTGATTCAAGCATTGCGCGACATGAAGCAGAAAATCGAGCGGGAAGTGCGTCGCCGCAACCTCACCGATAACATTAAACTGGGTGCCGGCGGGATTCGTGAAGTAGAATTTATCGTGCAGGTTTTTCAGCTGATCCGCGGTGGGCGTGAAGCCGCGCTGCAACAACCCGAACTGCTGAGTTTATTGCCTGAACTCACCAAGCTTCACTTAATTTCCGACGAACAGGAAACGCAGTTGCGCCATGCCTATTTATTTTTGCGACGTGCGGAAAACGTGCTGCAAGCCATCAAAGATCAGCAAACACAACAACTGCCCGATAATGAATCGGATCGCCAACGTTTAATCTTCGCCTGTGCGGAATTCACCCAATGGAATGCGCAGCGGAAAAGTGTCAATATCCGTTATCCGATTCACGATTGGAGCGGTTTTCTTGACGTGTTGCATGACCATCAACGTAAAGTGCGGTCGGTTTTCCAATCATTAATTGGTGACGAACAGGAAGAAAATACCTCAGAAAACGAATGGGAAGATTTTCTCGAAACGGATTTTGACGAACAGGAATTGCTCGGCATTTTGCAACAAAACGGCGTGCCGGAGACGGAACAGGATGTGGTGTTGGATCGCCTGTTACAATTTCGTAATGAACTGCCCCGTTATGCCATCGGCGTACGTGGGCGGGCGGTGCTCAATCGCTTAATGCCCAATGTGTTGCAACAGGTTTTGTATACGCCTCATTGTCCTATTTTGCTGCCGCGCATTCTAACCATCATCGAAAAAATCCTGACCCGCACCACCTATTTGGAATTGCTGGCGGAAAATCCGCAAGCCCTAACGCAACTTATTGAGCTTTGCGCCCAATCGAAGTTTATTGCAGAACAAGTGGCGCGCCACCCGATTTTGCTGGATGAACTGCTCGATCAAAAATCCTTGCGAAATCCACCGCACTTTACCGAGTATGCCTCCGAATTGCAGCAATATTTATTGCGTTTGCCGCAAGGCGACGAAGAACAATTTATCGACGGCTTGCGGCAATTTAAGCACGCCGCCCTGCTTCGTATTGCCGCCGCGGATATTCTCGGCGTACTGCCGGTGATGAAAGTCAGCGACCATCTCACCTATTTGGCGGAAGCAATTATCGGCGCGGTGGTCAATCTGGCATGGCAACAAATTGCCGTTCGCTTCGGCGTACCCGAACATTTGGCGGAAGGACAGAAAAATTTCCTGGTGGTGGGTTACGGCAAATTAGGCGGCATTGAATTGGGCTATAAATCCGATTTGGATTTGGTGTTTTTATACGATCCCGCTACTAATAGCCAAACCGTCGGCGGTAAAAAAGTCATCGACAGCAACCAGTTTTATTTGCGCTTGGCACAAAAAATCGTCAGCATTTTCAGCATGAACACCAGCGCGGGGATTTTATACGACGTCGATATGCGATTGCGTCCGTCGGGCGATGCGGGCTTACTGGGTTGTTCCTTCGCCGCCTTTGAAAACTACCAACTGAACGAAGCCTGGACGTGGGAAAAACAAGCCCTGGTGCGTAGCCGGGCGGTCTTCGGCGAACCAACACTACGAGAAGAATTTGACGCCATTCGTCACAAAGTGCTAGCCGCGCCACGGGATCCAGCAAAACTCAAACAGGACGTATGTGAAATGCGCAAAAAAATGTATCAGCATTTGACGCAACAGACGGAAAATCAATTCAACATCAAAACCGACTCGGGCGGCATTACGGACATTGAATTCATCGCGCAATATCTGGTGCTGGCGCATTCACCACAACAACCAGCACTCACCCGCTGGTCTGACAATGTGCGTATTTTCGACATCATGGTGAAATACGGCGTAATTTCCGAAACAGACGGCGAACGCCTGAAACAATGCTATGTAGATCTGCGAAACCGCACTCACCACCTGAATTTACTGGGCTTGCCTTCCGTGGTCAACGCCTCGGAATTTCACGCCGAACGAGCGTTTGTGCGGGAGATTTGGGCGCGGTTGTTTTATTAGATAAAGTGCGGTCATTTATTTTGTTAAATCACAATTTAAATTTGAAAAAACCGCTGATGTCCATCAGGCATTTCTACACTAAGGCGTAATTTGCCGCCCATTGCTTCGATGTAACGTTTGAGGGTTGCAAGCTTAATTTCATTGCCACGCTGTTCCAGTTGATTAATTGCAGGTTGAGTTACACCTAAAATCGTAGCTAATTGTTGTTGCGATATATTTAATTCTTCTCGCAACAGTTGCAAACCGGTTTCAAGAATTAAATCTTCCGCCATGGTTTGAATACGTTGGCGGCTTTCTACCGAACGTTCATCAATAACTTGTTGTAATGTTTTCATTTTGTTTGCTCCATGGTTGCCAAATAATGATTCAATTCTTGATCTGCAATTCTAATCATCGTACGGTAAAACCGCTTGTCATTGCCTTTATCTCCACCACATAAAACAATGGCTCTACGCTTTGGATCAAAAGCAAAAAAGAGTCGAATTGCTCTTCCCGAATGCTGAACGCGTAGTTCTTTCATGTTGCTATGAATTGACCCTGCTACGCTATCTACATAAGGACGGGCTAAATTCGGACCAAAATGTTCCAACCGTACCAAGTTTGCCAAAACACATTCCTGCGTTTTTATCGGCTGTTGATTTAACCAAGTTTCAAATCGTTCCGTTAAAATCACCGCCCACATAACCACCTCATTTTATAAGTTATAGCTTATACTTTCAATCCTAAATAAAACAAGTATGAAAACGAGATAAAAATCGTAAAGAAATGTGAACTCATTTTGCGATGGCGATCGCAAAAACTCCAAAAAAACAACCGCACTTTGATCAAGAAAACCAAAGTGCGGTCTTATTTTTTATGTTTTGCGGCATTAATGCTCGCGGGTTTTGAAGAAGGTGACGTCGGGGTAACGCTCCTGTGCAAGATTCAGATTCACCATGGTCGGGGCGATATAAGTGAGATTATCGCCACCATCTAATGCGAGGTTTTGCTCGTTTTTGCGTTTAAATTCTTCAAATTGTTTCGCATCACGACATTCAACCCAACGAGCGGTTGCCACATTGACATTTTCGTAAATCGCTTCCACGTTGTATTCGGATTTCAAACGGGACACCACCACATCAAACTGCAACACACCCACTGCACCAACGATTAAATCGTTGTTCAGCAACGGGCAGAAAACCTGCACCGCGCCTTCTTCGGAAAGTTGCACCAAGCCTTTTAACAATTGTTTTTGCTTGAGCGGATCTTTCAAACGAATACGACGGAACAATTCCGGTGCGAAATTCGGAATACCGGTGAATTTCAAATCTTCCCCCTGGGTGAAAGTGTCGCCGATTTGAATGGTGCCGTGGTTGTGCAAGCCGATAATGTCGCCGGCGTAGGCTTCTTCCGCATGAGCGCGATCGCCAGCCATAAAGGTTAAAGCATCGGAAATCACCACATCTTTGCCGATGCGCACGTGTTTGAGCTTCATGCCTTTTTCGTATTTACCGGACACCACGCGCAGGAACGCCACGCGGTCGCGGTGTTTCGGATCCATATTAGCTTGAATTTTAAACACGAAGCCGCTGAATTTTTCTTCGTCGGCGAAGACTTTACGCGAGTCTGCCTGACGAGCTTGCGGCGCTGGCGCCCATTCCGTTAAACCGTCGAGGAAATGATCCACACCGAAATTTCCTAACGCCGTACCGAAAAACACCGGCGTGAGTTCGCCGCTCAGGAATAAGTCTAAATCGAATTCATTGCTGGCGCCTTTCACTAATTCCAGTTCATCACGTAATTGCTGCGCCAAATCATCGCCCACGGCGTTATCTAATTCGGGATTATCCAATCCTTTGATAATACGCACTTCTTGAATGGTGTGACCTTGCCCCGTTTGGTAAAGATAGGTTTCGTCTTTATATAAGTGATACACGCCTTTGAACAATTTGCCACAGCCGATAGGCCAAGTAATAGGCGCACAATGGATTTTCAGCACGTTTTCCACTTCGTCCAGCAATTCCATCGGGTCACGAATATCGCGGTCGAGTTTATTCATAAAGGTAATAATCGGTGTATCACGCAAACGGGTCACTTCCATTAATTTAATGGTGCGCTCCTCCACCCCTTTTGCCGAGTCGATCACCATCAAACAGCTGTCCACAGCGGTTAAAGTGCGGTAAGTATCTTCAGAGAAATCCTCGTGTCCCGGGGTGTCCAGCAGGTTGACTAAACAGTCGTTATATGGGAATTGCATGACGGAGGTGGTGATGGAAATCCCGCGTTGTTTCTCCATTTCCATCCAGTCGGATTTGGCGTGTTGCGCCGAACCCTTGCCTTTCACCGAACCGGCTTTTTGAATGGCGTTGCCGTAAAGCAACACTTTTTCGGTAATGGTGGTTTTACCCGCATCGGGGTGAGAAATAATCGCAAACGTGCGGCGTTTGCTCACTTGTTCTTGAGGATGTGTCATCTGCTGTTTGTCTTATAAATAATGAAGAAAACCGTCCTGAGACGGCTGAGAATTTGGTCGCGCAACTATATGCTTTTTAGCCTGTCTTTTCAAGACTGGAAAATAATGCTAACAATCACCGCAAAAAATGCAAACGTTTACGTAAAAAGTGCGGTACAATACGCGCCACGATTTTTGCCCGGATAAAAGGTAATGAAATGACACAACTCAGTCTTAAAAAAATCTATTCCGACAAAGTGTCGCCAAAGTAATTGCAGAAATATCAAGAAGCGTTGGATTTATTAACGAAATAACTTTAAAGCAATCCCTTCTATGGATTAGAATAGCGGGGATTTTTTATCATGAATAGGAGTTATATGAGGTCGGTTGCGATTGTCGGCTTGGGTTGGTTAGGGTTGCCGTTGGCGCGCTATTTAAAGAATCTGGGTTGGGAAGTGAAAGGCACGAAACGCACCCACGACAGTGTGGAGCAAATGCGTTTGTTGCGATTAGAAACTTACCACTTGGAACTCACCCCCGATATTAATGCCGATCCCGACGATTTAAGCGCGTTGCTTTCTGTTGATACGTTGATTATCAATATTCCTCCGAGCCAATATTTTTTCGATCTCAAACATTATGTGGTCGGCGTGCAGAATCTGGTGAATGAAGCCTTATTGCACGGAGTTCATCATATTATTTTTATTAGTTCCACCTCCGTTTTCCCTGAGATTTCCGCGCATTTTGACGAATCCATCCAACCGCAGCCCGAAACGGATGTGGGGCGCGCCTTAGTGGAAATTGAAAATAACTTGGCGCAACTACAGAATATTGATTGCGATGTTATTCGTTTTGCCGGTCTTGTGGGGCAAGATCGCCATCCGATTTTTTCCCTCGCCGACAAACAGGATCTCAAGTGCGGTCGTTCGCCGGTGAATTTAGTGCACTTGGACGATTGTGCCCGTGCCATTCAACTTCTATTGGAAACACCCGGCGGCTATCGCCTGTATCATTTGTCAGCGCCCGTGCATCCGCCCCGTGAAGCTTATTACCGCTTGGCGGCGGAAAAACACCGTTTAAATCCACCGCACTTTATCAGCGCACCGGAAGATCCACAGCGCATTATTGTGGCGAACAAAATTTGTCGTGAACTGGATTTCGTTTATCAATACCCCGATCCGAATCTAATGTTTTCGGAAAAATAAAAGTGCGGTCGGTTTTTAAGTTATTTTTTAGTTGCACTTTTTATTAAAACCCGTTTAACCAAAAATAAACACAAAACAAATAAGGAAAGAAAATATGTCAAATACCATTTTGCAACACCTACCGAAAGGTGAAAAAGTCGGCATCGCCTTTTCCGGTGGCTTAGATACCAGCGCGGCATTGCTTTGGATGCGTCAAAAAGGCGCCATTCCTTGCGCTTACACCGCCAATTTAGGTCAACCGGACGAAGACGACTACAACGCAATCCCGCGTAAAGCGAAAGAATATGGCGCGGAAATGGCGCGTTTAATCGACTGCCGCACCCAATTGGCACAAGAAGGTATTGCTGCCATTCAATGCGGCGCCTTCCACGTTTCCACCGGCGGCGCCACCTATTTCAACACCACTCCGTTAGGTCGTGCGGTCACCGGCACCATGTTGGTATCCGCCATGAAAGAAGACGACGTACATATTTGGGGCGACGGCAGCACCTACAAGGGCAACGACATTGAACGTTTTTACCGCTACGGTTTATTAACCAACCCACAATTAAAAATCTATAAACCTTGGTTGGATCAACAATTTATCGACGAATTGGGTGGCCGTTTTGAAATGTCCAACTTCTTAATCGAAAACGGCTTCGACTACAAAATGTCCGTGGAAAAAGCCTACTCCACCGATTCCAATATGCTCGGCGCCACCCATGAAGCCAAAGACCTGGAATTCTTAAATTCCGGCATTCGTATCGTCAACCCGATCATGGGCGTGCCGTTCTGGCGTGAAGACGTACAAATCAAAGCGGAAGAAGTCACCGTGCGCTTTGAAGAAGGCGTGCCGGTGGCATTAAACGGCCAAACCTTTGATAACATCGTGGAATTATTCCTTGAAGCCAACCGCATCGGCGGTCGTCACGGTTTAGGTATGTCTGACCAAATCGAAAACCGTATCATTGAAGCCAAATCACGCGGCATTTACGAAGCCCCGGGCATGGCATTATTGCACATTGCCTACGAACGTTTGGTGACCGGTATCCACAACGAAGACACCATCGAACAATACCGCATCAACGGTATCCGTTTAGGGCGTTTGTTATACCAAGGTCGCTGGTTCGATCCGCAAGCGTTAATGTTACGCGAAACCTCCCAACGCTGGGTGGCGCGTGCGGTTACCGGTGAAGTGACGCTAGAATTACGTCGTGGTAACGACTACTCCTTACTCAATACCGAATCGCCGAACTTAACCTATCATCCTGAACGGTTAAGTATGGAAAAAGTGGAAAATGCGCCATTCGATCCGCTCGATCGTATCGGTCAATTAACCATGCGCAATCTGGATATTATTGATACCCGCGATAAATTGGGCATTTATTCCGGCACCGGTTTATTGGCGGTGAACAAAGAATCTGCGTTGCCGCAGTTGTATAAAAAGGCGTAAGTCGTTTTTTCGCCAAGGTAACAACAAAATTGCCTTAAATTATTGAACATAATTCAGCCTCATTGGGGCTGTTTTATCTTTCGGAACTTGAGGAAAATTAACCAAGCACCCCCCTCCTCTGCATATATTTTGCAATCGCCTGCCATTTGCAATATCATAGCGCCCTTTCTTATTACTTGATTTGGAGTAACTTATGCTTGAAATTGATTCCGTTGAAATTCTGGGCTATGTGGCAACCTTAATTGTCGCCGCCTCCTTTTTGTTTAAGTCTATCGTGCCGCTTCGCATTGTAAACGGTATCGGCGCGGCGTTATTCGTCGTTTATGCCCTGATTACCCAAACCTACCCTGTGGCGTTATTGAACGCGTTTTTAGTCGTCGTACATATTTACCAGCTATGGCGTTTGAAAACCACCGGCAAAATCACCCGTATCGAATAAATCTCTTCTCAAAAGTGCGGTCGGTTTTTTATGTGTTTTTATATCACGGACGACCGCATGCTTTTCTCTAACTTATCACTAATAAAATTTATTTATCTCAAACATTAGAAAAAGTATCAAAATATGTGATCTAGGTCACAAATTTACCCTTCATTTTGTGATCTCTTGTTGTTTTAATCAGCAAAATTAGGTTAATCTCAAAGCGGTTATTTCACACACAACAGGAGAAAATATGAAGAAATTCACAACAAAATGCTTACTCAGCAGCCTTGCGCTTTCTATTGCGCTTGCCGTAGGCAGCCCGGCTATAGCGAACCCGCAAGCCCCTGCCATGACCGCAACGGAACTGGCTGCAGCCCGTTACGACAGCGCTAACGACATATTTCATCCTGTTTATGCCAAACATGGCATGGTCGCCAGTGAACAAGGGTTAGCCAGTGAAGTGGGCGCCGCCATTTTACGCCAAGGCGGCAATGCCGTGGACGCCGCAGTCGCCGTGGGATTTGCGCTCGCCGTGGTATTGCCGAACGCCGGTAACATCGGTGGTGGCGGTTTTATGGTGCTACATGATGCCAAGAGTGGCGAAAACTACTCCGTGGATTTCCGCGAAACTGCGCCCCTGAAAGCCCATCGTGATATGTATTTGGACAAAGACGGCAATGTGATTGACGGACGCTCCCTTTACACCCACTTTGCCGTCGGCGTGCCGGGCACCGTTGCGGGCATGGAATACGCGCTGAAAAAATGGGGCACTCTGTCTCTCGCTAAAGTCGTTGAACCCGCCATTCAATTGGCGGAAAAAGGCTTTACCGTCGGTCCGATGCTCGCCAAAACGCTGAAAGAAGAAAAGGACAATTTGGGCAAATGGGCATCATCCAAAGCTATTTTCTTTAAAGATGGAGAACCGTTAAAAGAAGGGGATTTGTTGGTGCAAAAAGATCTGGCGAATTCTTTAAAACTCATCGCCAAACAAGGTGCCAAAGCTTTTTATGAAGGCGACATTGCGAAAAAAATCGTCGCTGAAATGGAAAAGCACCAGGGTTTGATCACCATGGAGGATCTGAAAGGCTATAAAGCCATTGAACGCAAACCTGTTGAAGGCGAATATCGCGGTTTCAAAGTGGTCACCATGCCGCCACCAAGCTCCGGCGGGATTCATTTGGTACAAATTCTGAATATTCTGGAACGCTACCCTCTCGCCGATTATGGTGTAAACAGCGCAAAATCCATTCATTATCTAGCGGAAGCCATGAAACTTGCCTATGCCGACCGCTCCGAATATTTGGGTGATCCGGATTTCGTAAAAATTCCGATGAAAGGTTTAACCTCTAAAAAATATGCTGACCAATTGGCACAAGGCATTAGCGAAGCGACAGTAAAACCGGCGGCGGAAATCAAACCGGGACAACCGCAGCCTTATGAGAGCGATCAAACCACCCACTTCTCCGTAATGGATAAAAACGGCAACGCGGTGGCGGTGACTTATACGCTAAACTTCAATTTCGGCAGCGGCATTGTGGCAGCAGGCACCGGCATTTTATTAAACGACGAAATGGATGACTTCTCCGCCAAACCAGGCGTACCGAACGGCTTCGGCTTAATCGGCGGCGAAGCCAACGCCATCGCCCCACAAAAACGTCCGCTTTCTTCCATGACACCAACTTTAGTCATGAAAGACAACAAACCTTGGTTAGTCACCGGCAGCCCGGGCGGCGCACGCATTATCACCACCGTGCTGCAAAGTATCGTCAACACTGTGGATCATAAAATGAACCCGGCGGAAGCCATCGTCACCCCACGCGTCCACCATCAGTGGTTGCCTGACGAATTGCGTGTAGAAGAAGGTTTAAGCCCCGACACCTTGGCGATCCTAAAAGCCCAAGGCTACACCATCAAAGAAAAAGCCCCGATGGGACGTGTGCAAATTATCCAAGCCCGCGAAGACGGCTTCTACGGCTACTCCGACCCACGCAATCCGGAAGGGAAAACGGTCGGGTATTGATCATTAAAATGCGGTAAAAATAAACCGCACTTTGATTTCGCCGATCAAAGTGCGGTTATTTTTTCAAGTGTTTTTGAACGCCCGGAAAAAAGATCGCACGTCATGCGACCTTTCTATCAAACGGATTACAACTGAATCTCTGCCAACAAACCCATTCGGTTGCCATTCAGATCCGTGGTATTTTTTAACCGCACTTTGTAGTGATGCAATTCGGCGATACGGTGAACGATGGATAAGCCCAAGCCGCTGCCTTTTTCGTTCTGTCCCGCCGGGCGATAAAAGCGTTGTCCGAGTTTGGCGAGATCGGCGTCGTCTACGCCACCGCCGTTGTCTTCCACCGCAATCTTGGATTTTTCTAACCGCACTTTAATGCGGCTACCTTGCGGGCAATAACGAATGGCGTTGTCGATAAGGTTGCGCAACATTAAAGAAAGCAACAACGGCTGCCCCAGCTTCACTGCCGGCACGGCAATTTCTTCAAACTCAAGAGTAATATCACGTTTTTCCGCATGAAAATACAGGTCGCCGATAAGGGACGGAACAATTTGCTCCCAATGAATTTCCTGTAAATTATCCAATTCCTGCAAACTGTCCAAACGGGAAAGGGTTAATAATTGTTCAATTAATTGCGTCGCACGGTCGATACCTTGGGTTAAATTATCCAACGCCTGTTCGCGCATATTGGCGTCATCACCGGCAATTTGCGCCACTTCCGTTTGAATACGCAACGCCGCAAGCGGGCTGCGTAATTCGTGGGCGGCGTCGGAGGTAAAACGCCGTTCACGCAATAACATGGAAGAAGTGCGGTCAAAAAACTGATTCAAACTTTGAATGAGCGGCAGGATTTCCGTCGGGATATTTTCCGTTTTCAACAAAGACGCATCATCAGGCGTACGTTTTGCCACTTGTTCACCGATTTGTTTCAGGCTTTTTAACTCTTTGCGAATCACCAATCCGAGAGCGAGCAGTAAAAACGGCAAGCCGGCAAACCAAATCCACATTTGCCCAAACACCATTTCATTTACTAAGTCATCGCGATATTCCTGTTCCTGCCCTACGGCGATCATGAGCGGTCCGTCTCCCACCGGAAGCCAGAAAATACGCCATTCGTCATCATCTTCCCGCAGACGGGATTTACTGAAGCCACGCGCCGGCGCAAAAATAAAGTTTTCCCCATTTTCGCCGTCGCTCAATAAAATATCCCCGTCCGGCGCAAAAATCGCAAAAGCTAAGGCGTCATCTTCATAATCCGGTCTTTTAAAACCGTGGCGTTTATGCGACGGTTTGCCACGTTGATGACCGATTAAAATGGTGCGTAAATCGGAAGACGCCAGACGTTGGGCAAATAAAATTTGTTGTGCGTCAAACACTTGGTTCACTTCTTTACGCACCTGAAACCAAGCCACCGCCGTGAAAATCAGCCACACGCACACCGACACCAGCGACAAGGTGACAATCAAACGAAAACGCAGGCTGTAATTATTCCACTTACTCAGTTTCATCATTTTTTCCCAGTGCATAGCCCACGCCGTGAACGGTGCGAATAAATTGTTTGCCGAGCTTTTGGCGCAGGTTGTAAATATGCACTTCCAGCGCGTTACTGCTCACTTCGTTATCCCAGTTATAAAGTTTGTCTTCAATAAAATCGCGGGTCAGCACGCGTTCTTTATTCAACATAAAGAGTTCAAGCAGTTTATATTCACGGGTGGTCAGGGCAATTTCCTGATCGCACAGAAAAACCTTTCGTTGATTCGGATCGAATTTCACCCGGCTATGTTGAATAATCGGGTTGGCGTGTCCGTAGCGACGACGAATCAGTGCCTGCAAACGTGCCACCACTTCCGCCAGGGCAAACGGCTTACACAAATAATCGTCCGCACCGCGTTGCAAGCCGGTAATGCGCTCATCCAGAGTATCCCGCGCGGTAAGAATCAGCACCGGCACATCCTGCCCGTTTTTACGCCATGCCTGCAACACATCCAGCCCGTCCATTTTCGGCAAGGTTAAATCCAGCACCACTGCATCATAAGGCGCCGACTCCGCCGCTTCCAATCCGGTTTTGCCGTCGGTAAACCAATCCACGGCGAAACCGGATTTGGTCAACCCAATTTGAATGCCGTTACCGATTAAAGGATCATCTTCGATTAATAAAATCCGCATAAAAAACCTACCGCACTTTTTAAGTCAATCTCTTTACGCCTCCCGTTTATGGGGAAGGAACGTCTTGCTTTTAAGAATAAAAATACAAAAACAAACAAAAAGCGGCATAGCGCCACTTTCTGTTTTTTCGGTTTGGATTATTTTACAATTTTTTCTACGCGTTCAATATCCACTTCGGTCTTATTCCAGGATTTATCCACTTCGCCGTAAAGTTTCACTTCATCGCTTGGGGAAACATCCTGTCCGCGCCAGGCTTTGCGTTCGATTTCCACTTGGATTTCGCCGCTGGCATCTTTAAAGATAAAGTCATCTTTGCCCACTTGTTTCACGATGTTACCTTGTAAAATGATGTATTGATCATCTTGCCAGGAACCGGCTTCAGAAGCTTTGCTCACCGTTTGATCGGTATTCACAAAACCGCCACGTTTGAAATCACCTTTTTTGTGGTGTTCCATTTTCGGCGCATTCGGGTCTTGAAAACCGCCTTGTGCAAACACGCCGGTAGCAGCGATGGTTGATAATACTAAAATTGTTGCTAAACTGCGTTTCTTCATGTGAAATCTCCTCAATTAAATTCATCTTATAAGTAACAAAGCCTTGCTTTGTTGCGAGCTATTAAACGAAACAAAAGTTAAGAAAGTATTAAGTCCAACACTTTTTTATAAAAAAGGAAAAATTATGCGTTATGACCAAATGTCTGCCTTCATTGTGATGGATATTGTACGGGAAGCGGCGAAATGTACCGACGGCAGCTATAAATTCGCCAAACTACGACCTACACCCGCAATATCGAGCATTTGTAGGAAGGCGTAAATCGCATTAAGCAATGGCTGGCGAACAAATAAAATACCCGTTAGGGTCATTGAACGGCAAATTTATGCGCCTATAATAAGCACGAATTTTCACTTTCTATTAACAACACAACTATGAGCATCCGAATTCTTCCCGAAAATGAAATTAAACAGGCGGCAGCCTCTTATGTCACCCCGCCGCTGCTTTTCTCCAATCCGAAAAATTTATATCAGCGCCGCGCGTCTAAGAGAATTGGCGCAAGATCACCCGCTCGCCAATTATTTGCTGTTCGCCGCCGCTATCGCAGATGCGCAGCTGGAACTCTTGGAAACCATGCCGATTCCGCAGGATCCGCGTTTACAGGCACTCTCTGCCGAACAATTGGGAAATAAGCCTTTAGACGTTAAAAGCCGGCAACGGGATCCCATTTGGCGCGAATTATTGACCGCACTTTTGGCGAAATTAAAACCTTCCGCCAACGATCAAATGCTCGCCACCATCGAATGGCTGGAAAAAGCGGCAGACAGCGAATTGGAAAATCTTGCCGATAAGGTTTTAGCACAGGAATTTGCGGTGATTTCCAGCGACAAAGCGGTGTTCGTGTGGGCGGCGCTTTCTTTATATTGGTTGCAATTAGTCCAACAGATTCCCTACAACGCCAAACAGGAAAGCACCGAAAACCTGCACATCTGCCCTGTTTGCAGCTCTGCGCCGACCGCCAGCATGATTCATTTCGGCGCGAAGCAAGGCTTGCGTTACCTGCACTGCTCCTTGTGCGAAAGCGAATGGAACATGGTGCGCAACCAATGCACCAACTGCGGACAAAGCAGCGACTTGGATTATTGGTCTTTTGACGAATACCTGGCGGCGATCCGAAGTGAGAGCTGTGGGAACTGCCATAGCTATTTGAAAGCTCTATATCAAGAGAAAGATCCGAAAATGGAAGTCATCGCCGACGATTTGGCGTCCATCTTTCTGGATATGGAAATGGAGAAAAAAGGCTTTATGAAAAGCGGCTTGAACCCGTTTGTGTTCCCGCCGGAATAATAAAAAACATTCATAAAAATGACCGCACTTTCGCGACAAAAAAGGCATCCAACGGATGCCTTTTGCTTTTGGATTATTTGCCCGATAAATCAATTTGATATACGGCAAATCCTACTTCATCGGTGCCCACCTGTTTCATCGGATACTGCGCGTTTTCCTTGATGAATTGCGTTGCCTGCGCACTTGGTGAAGTTTCAACGCGTACATCTAATTTCGCGTTGCCTTTGATCGGCACAAAACGCCAGTTTTTATCGGCACTTGGGTTTACGCTGCCTTCTTTCTCGCTGGTGGCTTTGATGTAATCCGCCAACACCTGACGATTTTCATCCGGCGACGCATAAACAATGTGTTTATCGCCGGTGCCGGGGAATTTTTCGCCATAAGCACGATAATTGTTGGTGGCGATTAAAAATTCCGCTTTCGGATCCACCGCTTTGCCTTGATAGGTCAAATTCACCACGCGGTGGGCGTTCGGATTGATAAGCTTACATTCGCCGTCATAACGCGGCGGTTGGGTTAAATCATATTCGTAATTGACGCCATCGATGACATCGAAATTATAGGTGCGAAAGCCTTCCCAATCCAATAAAGGTTGCGGTTTGTCACTGCCCGGATCAATTTGTTTAAACATTCCCGCACTGCATTCCAACCATTCTTTCAATTGCTCGCCATTGACTTTCACGACAACCAAGGTGTTCGGATACAAATACAAATCCGCCGCATTACGGAAAGTTAATTCGCCTTTGTTCACTTCAGTGTACCCCGTCGGATCGTTTTTCCGACCGCCCGCTTTAAACGGCGCGCCCGCACTTAAAATCGGTAAGCCCGCCATTGCCGGCACGCTTGGCGCCACGTTTTCCACATAGGCTTTTTGCGCTTGGTTAACGATTTGAATGGTCGGGTCATCCTGCACCAGCGCCAAATAGCTGTACATATTATCGGTGGCTTTACCGATTGGCTGCGCCACGAATTTACGGGTGGCGTCATGCGTTTCTTTCAAAAGTGCGGTCATTTCTGCGTCATTTTCCGCTAACGGCTTTTTGTTTTCCACATCATAAATCGGGCGCAATACGGCTTTCCCGTCGGTCACAATCCATTTGCCATTATGTTCGCTCAATACCAAATCTACTACGCTGATATTGTTCGCCCAGTAGCCCGCCATGCTTTCCGGCACACCTTTCACCGTGCCCTTGGCAATGTCCGCATTCGGCGATTTGGCAAATTCTTTATTCGGGAACAAACGGTGGGAATGGCCAAAAATCACCGCATCAATATGCGGCACATCGGCGAGATAGAAAGCGGAATTTTCCGCCCCTTCGTGATACGGCTCATCGGATGGCCCGGTATGCGCCAAGGCAACGATAATATCCGCACCTTTTTGCTTCATTTCCGGCACATATTTTTGTGCGGTTTTGACAATATCGCGGGTTTCCACTCTGTCGGTTAAATTGGCTTTATCCCACACCATAATTTGCTGCGGCACAAAACCGATGTAACCGATTTTTAACGGATGGGATTTGCCGTTGTTGTCCACCACCGTTTTTTCCTGAATCACATAGGGCGTGTAATAAGGATCATCGGTTCCCGCTTTCACCACATTGGCGTTCACAATGGGGAAATTCGCCTGTTTGATGGCGTCAGCTAAATAATCCAAACCATAATTAAATTCATGATTGCCCAAGGTGCCTACCTCATAATGCAAGGCGTTCAAACAGGCGATTGCCGGGTTCGGCTCACCTTCTTTATAGCCTACTGCCGCCTGATAATCGGCAATCGGGTTGCCCTGAATCAAATCGCCGTTATCCACCAGCACGCTGTTTTTCACTTCCGCACGGGCTTGGCGGATCAAACTTGCCGCGCGGGTAAAGCCGAATTTCTCCGTCGGCGCGTCTTTGTAATAATCAAAATCCGTCAAAAAGCTGTGAATATCGGTGGTGCCGATAATGCGCAAATCCACCTGATTCCCGTTTTTGGCAAACGCCATCGGATGGCAACTCAGCGCCAAAACACTGCTCGCACCAATTTGAATAAAACGTCTTCGATTCATCATAATAAGATCCTTAGTTTTAGGGAAAGACGGCGTTATTGTAAGGCAAATGGGCGGGGCTTTGAAAGGAAAAGTGCGGCCATAAAATTCATCGGATTTTTTGACCGCACTTTAATTCTTTATAACGACAGAAAACAAATCAATTTCCCGCAAAATTAACATTTACCTTCCGCCAAATTCCGCTAGAATACATGAGAATAATTTTCAATCACAGAAATGAGGAGATTTAAGATGTTGAAAAAGACATTATTGGCATTAAGCTGTCTCGCGTTGGCGACATCCGCTTTGGCAAAAGAAGTCACGATTCCCACTGCGCGCGGTGAAGTGACGTTGGATGCGCCACCGGCAAAAATTGCGGTGTTTGATACCGGCAGTTTGGACACCCTGCAAGCCTTGGGCATAAAAGTGGATGGCGCGGCAGATGTGAGCAAGGTTCTCCCTTATTTAAAACCGACCTTGGAACAAGCCAAAAATGTCGGGACGATTTTTGAACCGAATCTGGAAGCCTTAAATGAATTAAAACCGGATTTAATTATTGTCGGTACCCGTACGGCGAAAAAATTTGATGATGTGAGTGCCATTGCCAAAACCGTGGATTTGACGGATAACGGCGACAAATTGATTAAAAGCGGTATTCAACGCATTGATAGCTTCGGCAAATTATTTAATAAACAAGCGGAAGCGGATAAATTAAAAGCGGAGCTCGAAACCTTGTTTAAACAAACCAAAGACGCAGTAAAAGGCAAGGGTAACGGTTTAATTATTTTAGTCAACGGCGGCAAGATTTCCGCCTTCGGTAAAGGCTATCGTTTAAGTTTTATTCACGAGGATCTCGGCGTGCCGATGGCAGATCCAAGCATAAACGTCAGCGGTCATGGTCAACCGATCAGTTTTGAATTTATTGAGAAAACCAATCCGGATTGGTTGTTTGTGTTAGATCGCATTTCCGCTATCGGGCAGGAAGGGAAAGGCGCCAAAGAAGTATTGGATAACGAATTAATTCGTCACACCAAAGCCTGGAAAAACGGCAATATCGTGTATTTAAGCAGCGCCTCTTACCTTGCGCCGGGTGGTGCGGAACAATTAAAAATGGATTTGAATAACATCAAAGCCGCCTTTGAGAAAAAATAATCCGCCGAATCTTTTAACGGTTTTCTCCTGCGGGAGAGAACCTTTTTTATGTTAATACCATGCCGAACATTTTCACCCTGAACCGAATTAATTTTGTCCTTCTCCTTTTACTCACCGTGGGCAGCATTACCGTCGGTGTTGCGGATTTTCATTGGGCACAATTTTTTACCCAACCGGAGCAAATGCAGGTATTGCTTATCAGCCGCTTGCCGAGAACCGCCGCCGTGATTTTAGTAGGCGCCACACTTGGCGTGGCGGGCATGGTGTTGCAAATCGTACTGAAAAACCGCTTTATTGAACCCAGCATGATCGGTGCCAGTCAAAGTGCGGCAGTGGGTGTGCTATTGGTGAGTCTGCTCTTTCCAAGTACGGCGCTCCTTCTCAAAATGTCGATAGCCACGCTGAGCGCACTCATCGGCATGGGAATCTTTATGTTATTGCTCCAACGTCTGCCTCCGCATCAAAGCCTGATGGTGCCGTTGGTGGGGATTGTATTCGGTAACATCATTGAAGCGATCACCACCTTTATTGCTTACGAAACGGACAGCATACAACTGCTTTCTATCTGGTTTGCCGGGGATTTCTCCGCTGTTCTGGCGGGGCGTTACGAACTTCTGTGGCTTACCGCCATTCTTGCTGTCGTGGTTTATATTATGGCGGATCAACTAAGCATCACCGGCTTGGGGCGCAATATCAGCACCGCGTTAGGCATTAATTATCGTCAAATGACGTGGTTTGCCTTAATCGTGGTGGCGATGATTACGGCGGTTGTGGTGGTAACCGTCGGGCAAATTCCTTTTATCGGGCTGGTTGTACCGAACATTATTTCCCGCCTTTCCGGCGATCGCCTGCGACAAAATTTGCCTTCCGTGGTGTTGCTCGGCGCAAATTTGGTGTTAATGTGCGACATTGCGGGACGGGTTATCAATGCGCCTTATGAAGTGCCGATTTCAACGGTGTTCGGCATTGTCGGCACCTTGATTTTCCTCTATTTATTATTTAAGGGGAACGCCCATGGGAAATAATCGCAGAATGCCCTTCCTTTGCCTGTTGCTCACGTTCGCCTGTGTATTTTTCATGAGTTACAACGCCAACGGCAACTGGGATTTCGTGTTACCGTTCCGTGGAAAAAAACTTTTATTATTGCTTATCATGGCTTACACCATCGGGATTTCCACGCTATTGTTCCAAACCCTGACCAACAACCCAATTCTCACCCCGAGCATTTTGGGCTTCGATTCCTTATATTTATTGGTGCAAAGCATTTTAGTTTTCTCCTTTGGCGGCATCGGCTTCACGCAATTAAATATCGCCGGCAAATTTGCCTTTGAAACCCTGTTAATACTGTTCGGGGCTTTATTATTATTTCGCACCTTAACCAAAAATAACAGCGATTTGGCGCGCATGATTTTGGTAGGGATTATTTTCGGCGTACTGTTCCGCAGTCTGAATAATTTACTGCAACGCATGATCGACCCGAACGAATTTGCCGTGGCGCAAGGCTCTTCCTTCGCCAGTTTTAATACGGTGAATCCAATCTTACTTTGGATCGGCACGGCGATCACACTTATCAGCGCCGTCTGGATTTGGCAGCAACGGTTTAAATTAGACGTGTTATTACTCGGACGTGATCGCGCCATCGGGCTCGGTTTGGAATACCACCAATTTAGCCGAAAACTTTTGATTTGCTGCGCATTTTTGGTCTCCGTTTCCACCGCACTTGTCGGCCCGATTCTGTTTTTAGGCTTATTGGTATGCGCTATCGTCAACGCCATCAGCCCAACCATGCACCACAGTCAACGTATCCCTATGACATTTATGGTATCCGCTATCACCCTTGTAAGCGGGCAAGCCTTATTTGAGCAAGTGATGAAAATGCAGGGCGTGCTCAGTGTGGTCATTGAATTCGTCGGCGGTTTGGTGTTCATCTATTTAATGTTAAGACGGGCAAAATAAAGGAATGCATTGTGATTAAAATCGAAAATATCACCTATAAGATCGGTCATGCCACCATTTTAAATAACATCAATCTCACCATTCCCAATGGCGGGATTACCGCCCTCATCGGCGCTAACGGCGCGGGGAAATCGACCTTGTTGTCTTTAATCGCCCGTCTCAATCCCATTCAGCAGGGAAAGATTTGGTTAAATGAAATGGATATTGCCACCACGCCATCGCGCATCATCGCGCAGAATCTGGCGATTTTAACCCAAGATAACGTGATTCATAGCCGTATTACCGTGCAGGATCTGCTCTTTTTCGGGCGCTACCCGCATCACCAAGGCAGACCGACGGAAGAAGATAAAAACATTATTCAGGCGGCATTAAAACGTTTCGATTTGGATGCACTCGCCTACCGTTTTTTAAGCGAACTTTCCGGCGGGCAACGGCAACGGGCGCTGATTGCCATGACGTTCTGCCAAAAGACCGATCACGTTCTGTTGGATGAACCGCTCAATAATCTGGATATGTTCCACGCCCGCGAACTCATGCGCCTGTTACGCCAACTCACCAACGAACTGGCACTCACCACCGTGATGGTAGTCCACGACATCAACATGGCCGCTGCCTATGCGGACATCATCGTTGCCATGAAAAACGGCGAAATTGCCATGATAGGCACCCCGGAAGACATCATCACCAAAGCGAATTTAAAAACGATATTTAATCTGGACGCGGAAGTGCTGGAACATCAAGAAAAGCGTTTAGTGGTGCATCATATGTAGTATTTGCTACTTTCTTTATTTATTACAAAGAAAAGTGCGGTGGTTTTCTCAGGTGTTTTTAAAAACACTTAAAAAATCCACCGCACTTTTTAGAAACGGGTTTGAAATCAGCGCAACAAGCGTTCTACTTCGTTGGCTTTAACAAGGAATTGTTTACGTTCCGCCGTACCCATGCCGCTGCTTCCCCCCGGAAGTTTAACGGTAAGCGGATTGACCGGACGCCCGTTAATATGGAATTCGTAGTGCAAATGCGGGCCGGTAGAACCGCCGGTGTTGCCGGACAACGCGATACGCTCCCCTTTTTTCACTGTTTGCCCTACTTTTACTAGCGGTCTGCTGAGGTGCATATACACGGTTTGGTATTCACGGGAGTGGCGTAGCACCACATAACGACCGGCACCGTAAGCCTGATAGGCGATTTTCTCTACCGTGCCGTCTGCCGGCGCAATAACCGGTGTCCCTGTCGGCATCGCAAAATCCACCCCTTTATGTGGTGCAATGCGTCCCGTAATCGGATGGCGGCGACGCGGATTAAACGGAGATGAAACGCGCGCCTGACGTTGCAACGGGTAACGGGCAAAGCCTTTACCTAAGGTTTCCCCCTGGCGGTTGTAATAACGACCGTTGCTGGCTTGGATCGCATAATAACTTTTGCCGCTGCTCACAATATGAATGGCTTCCACATTACCCTGCCCGGTCCGTTTGTCTTCCAGATATTCACGGGAAACCAAAATAGAAATCTTCGTGCCTTTTTTCAGTTGTTTCAGGCTGACCTGCCATTGTAACGCAGAGAATAATTGATAAATCTGACGATTATCCAAACCGAGTTTCTTCAGGCTGCTGACGAAAGATCCTTCCATTTCGCCACGCAACACTTCACGTTTCCAAACACTTTTTTTCTCCACAATTTGGCGTTTAAATTTGCCATCTGTCTGAAGTTCATAAATGTGTTCTTTTTTCTGGGAAACCAGCCAGTTCAAATATTCCAGCTCTCCGTCATTATTTAAAATCCAGTAAAATTGTTGCCCTGCCTGTAAATGTTTCAATTCCGGATAAGAAGCGATAAGCTGTTTACTGGTGTCATCTTCCAAACCGGACAACTCCAACACGTCTTTTAAGGCATCTCCTTTGACAACGGTGTGACTGAACTGATCTTTAATCCGAATCGCCTGATCGGCAACATCTAAAATATTGGTGATCGCATTTTTCGCATCGTCCGGCAATTTATCCAAATCATCAAATTCGTCGTGAGTTTTGACTTCTTCCACTTCATCATCTTTGCCGACATCATCGTCATAAGAGGTGGCGTTATTATCAATTGTGCTGATACCCAGAGTATCTGCCAGAATCCGTAATTCATGGGAAACTTCGTTGGCGAACGACATAGTGTAAGCAGAAGCCGGGTAAAGATCGTCGGATAAAATATCTTGAAATTGATCACTGCCATTGGCAAAACCGTTACCTTTTGAGGAGAAATAGGAGTAAGTCGGATTATTGACAGTGTCGATTTTTTTGGAGGCAGAATCATTTAAATGCAAAAAAAAACCGGCAAAAATAGAAAAAAGCGCAATAAAAAAAACAATCGCTTTAATACGCGATTTTCTTTTGCGGCGATCTCTTGCCAGTTTTATATGTTGCACGACGTTGATTCCTTGACTGCATATTGTGGTTTAAGTGTATTTATGACCAAGCAAATATTAAAAAATTCAGCAAAAAATATTAAATGCCAAATAAACAGCGTAATTATACACATAAATCGGCTGGTAACTTGTTAAATGATAAAAAATAAGTTATTTTTAGCGCAATTTTTCTTCAAAAGAACCTAAAAATGCAAATTAGTGCAATCAGACTGCCTTTAGTCGAGTTAAAAAACATCAATGTGAAATTCGGACAACAAGCCGCTTTGCAAAACATTAACCTGACTGTTTACCCCAATTCGATCATCACTATTGTCGGGCCAAACGGTGGCGGCAAATCCACCTTATTGAAAGTGCTGCTAAAACTGCAACAGCCTACTTCCGGCAACGTGATTTACAATAAAAATATTCGTATTGGTTATGTGCCGCAAAAAATCTATCTGGATCCCAATCTGCCGATCACCGTGGAGAAATTTTTATCCCTGAAAAAAGGCATCCGCCCACAGGATATCCGGCAAGCAATGGCACTACTATCTATTAGCCACCTCATCCATAACAGTATGCAAAAGCTGTCCGGCGGCGAAATGCAGCGCGTATTGTTAGCACGTGCTATTTTAAATAAACCAAGTTTATTGGTATTAGATGAGCCCACTCAGGGTGTGGACATCGCCGGACAGGCTGAGCTGTATCAGCTCATTCACCAAACCCGCGAAAACCTGAATTGCGCGATTCTCATGGTGTCGCATGATTTACATATTGTAATGGCAGACACCAACGAAGTGTTGTGCATTAATCAGCATATTTGCTGCGCCGGCACGCCGGAAACCGTCTCCAACGATCCGACCTTTATTCACTTTTTCGGAGATCAATTTTCCAAAAATATTGCTGTTTATACACACCATCACAATCACCGGCACGATATGCACGGTAACATTCACCGTGTGGAACCAAAACAATCTCAATAACGACTGACATTATGTTTGATATTCTCTTTCCCGCCTGGCTGACAGGCATCATTCTTTCACTGATTACCGCACCATTAGGGGCTTTTGTCGTGTGGCGCAAAATGGCGTATTTCGGCGACACCCTTTCTCACTCGGCACTCCTCGGTGTAGCATTAGGAATTTTTCTGCAAATCAATCCTTACATTGCTATTTTAGCACTCACCTTGTTGCTTTCCATCGCGCTGGTATGGCTGGAAAATAACACTCAGTTTTCCATCGATACCCTGCTCGGCATTATCGCCCACAGTTGCCTTTCCATCGGCGTGGTTACGGTCGGCTTGCTGAAAAATGTGCGGGTGGATTTAATGTCTTATTTGTTCGGCGATTTACTGGCAATTAACTATCAGGATTTATGGTATATCGGCATTGGCGCAATTATTGTGTTAGCGGCACTATGCTATTTCTGGAAGCCGTTAATTTCCGCGACCATCAGCCCGGAACTGGCGCAAGTGGAAGGCATTAACGTGAAAAAAATGCGTTTTATTCTGATGATCTTAACCGCTTTAACCATCGCCTTAAGCATGAAATTCGTCGGTGCATTGATCATCACTTCACTACTGATTATTCCTGCCGCCACCGCCCGACGCTTCGCCCGCACGCCGGAAACTATGGCCATTATCGCCGTCTTCATCAGTATGATCGCTGTCTCCCTCGGTTTGACCTTATCCGCATACTACGACACCGCCGCCGGTCCTTCCGTGGTTATCTGCTCTACATTCCTGTTTCTTTGTTCTTTATTAAAAAAACAGCAGGGTTAAAATTTGCCGAAAAAAATAACCGCACTTTATCTCCCTAATAACGAAAATATTCATGTATTGCCTATTCTGATTCATCAATACCTTTAAATTGTCGGGAATAAAACATCTGATGTTAACATGCTGAAAAAACGCTCTATTACCGCATTCAATTTCTGTATTAGTTCATGCTCTGTATAGCATAAGGCAAACTGTCATTGTGAACTATCATCTCACGCCAACAGGTAAACCCATGAAGGCAGACTAGATCAGTATGAATAACCGATAAATCCGTTTTGTTTAATTGGACCGGTATATTTTTCGGCATTAACGAGACTCAGCCGAAAGTCAGCCACATCTACAACCAACAATCATGGGTTGTAGATGTCCTACTTTTAAGATACAGCGCATTTTTTGGTTAAATCAGGTTACTGATAAAAATCACCAAAATAATAAACGGAACGACAAATTTCACATAATTAAACCAAACCTTGATAAAGGTGGAATTCAGGGCCGGGGAGAGTTCTTTTTTCGCTTCCTCTTTTAATACGAAACCGACAAAAATAGCGCAACCCAGTGCGGTGAGCATAAACAGAATGTTGCCGCTGACGAAATCAAAGGCATCAAAAATACTTTTGCCGAAGAAAGTGACGTTTTTCCATACATTATCGCCGAGAATCGCCGGCACGTTGCCTAATAAGAAAATCCCGCCGAGGGTCAAAATAATGGCTTTGCTTCGACGCATTCTGAGTTTTTCCTGTAAAGCGGTGATGATGACCTCGTAAATGGTGATGGAAGTAGTCAGCGCGGCGATCAACAGTAAACTGAAGAAAACAATGGCGAAGAATTTACCCGCCCATAAATGGGAGAACACAATCGGTAGGCTTTGGAATACCAAGGTTGGTCCGGCGTTCGGTTCAATGCCGAAGGTGAATAGCGAAGGGAAAATCATGAATCCCGCCAGCACTGCAATAATGGTGTTGGTGAAACCGGTGATGACGGCGGTTTGAATAAGATTTTCTTCTTTATTTAGGTAACTGGAAAGGGTGATTAATACACCAAAACCAAGACTTAACGCGAAGAAAACCTGTCCTAATACGAAAATAAATAATTCGGCTGTGATTTTGGAGAAATCGGGTTTTAGGTAAAAGGTGATCCCTTCCATGGCGCCCGGTAAAGTGATATTGCGAATCACCATGCCGATTAAGAAAATAAAGAGCAACGGCATAAGGTACCTCACAGCGCGTTCAATGCCGCCGATAATGCCTTTTGCCAAAATGATGTAATTCACTAACGCAAAAAGTGCGGTGTAAATAATGATTTCTAAGGGACTGTTGCTGATGTGTACTTCGTAGAAATCTTGGGCGACTTCTTTTGTGATAGTAGTGGAAATATCCAGCGTGCCGGTGATTAAGTTGATGATGTAGGTGATTACCCAGCCGCCAAGCACCATGTAATACGCCATGATACCGAAGGCGCCGAGCAAGCCCATATAACCGATGATTTTCCAATATTTGGAAATGCCTTTATCGAGAATTTTGTCGCCGAAGGCATCAATAGAGTTCACCCGCAAACGGCGACCGATGACGTTTTCCACTAAGATCATCGGGATCCCGATTAAAATCATGGCTAAACAGAATAACAACACATAGGCACCGCCGCCGTGTTCGCCTACCAAATAAGGAAAGCGCCATGTTGCACCAAAGCCTACGGTTGCACCGGCGACAGTAAGCACATAAGTTAAGCGACTGGACCAGGTTTGTCGTTCCGGTTTCGTTGTTGTCATAAGTTTTCCTGTATCTCTTAAATTTTAATATTCCGTTTTATCTTTATATTCACATAAATCTTCAATAATGCACGCCCCGCAACGGGGTTTGCGCGCCACGCAGGTATAACGCCCGTGCAGAATCAGCCAATGGTGCACATCCACTTTAAATTCGGCGGGCACCACTTTAATCAATTTTTCTTCCACTTTCACCACATCTTTGCCGGGTGCAAAGCCGGTACGATTACACACGCGGAAAATGTGGGTGTCCACAGCGATAGTGGGATGTCCGAAGGCGGTGTTTAGCACCACATTAGCGGTTTTTCTGCCGACACCGGCAAGGGCTTCTAAGGCGGCGCGATCTTCCGGCACGTCGCCGTTGTGTTTTTCAATTAAATCACGGCAGGTTTTGATGATATTTTCCGCTTTGCTGTTAAACAAACCGATGGTTTTAATGTACTCCTTCAAACCATCCACACCTAACGCCAAAATCGTTTGTGGGGTATTGGCGACGGGAAACAGTTGGTCCGTCGCCTTGTTCACGCCTTTGTCGGTGGCTTGTGCCGATAGAATCACCGCAATTAACAATTCAAAAGGGGAACTGAAATTCAGTTCCGTCGTTGGGTGCGGATTAGCAGCGCGTAGGCGTTTTAGGATTTCAATTCTTTTTTCTTTATTCATAAACTTCCTTTTACTTTTTTGCTTGTGCAAAAAATACACACCAAGCTAATTTGCTTATCTGAGCTTGGTTAGAATTTTCCTAAGAATTCAAAGTCGCTCAGACAAATTATATGAGGATAAATTATCTGAGCATTATTTCTTTTAAACTACTTTTTTGTATCTATTACATTTTTTAAGGCTAACAACAAAGCTAAACCAATAAATGCGCCGGGAGGCAAAATCGCAAGTAACAGATTACTGTCATTGTGGAAAAATTCAATCCGCATGAATTTAGCCCAATCGCCCAGCAAATTTTCGATGCCGTCAAATAAAGTACCGTTGCCGATGATTTCGCGGATGCCGCCGAGCGCTACTAAACTGAATAACATCCCTAATCCCATGGAAAAACCGTCAAAGGCGGAATGGGAAATGCTGTTCTTGGAAGCAAAGGCTTCGGCGCGACCGATCACAATACAGTTGGTGACGATGAGCGGAATAAAAATCCCGAGAGATTGATAAAGCGCGTAGGTATAGGCATTCATCAATAATTGCACAGCGGTTACCGTGGTTGCGATGATCATCACATAAATCGGAATGCGGATTTCATTGGGGATGTGCTTACGGAAAAGAGAAACTACCGTGTTCGTACACGTCAGCACAAGCATGGTGGCTAAACCCAGCCCGAGGGCGTTGGTCACGGAGTTGGACACCGCCAGCAGCGGACACAACCCAAGCAGTTGCACCACGGTGGAGTTGTTGGTCCAGATGCCCTGAATGAAAATCGTTTTCCAAATGCTTTTTTCATTTGAAATATTATTCATAAGCTCACTTGTTCGCTTATTCACCCCTTCGGGGCCGTTGGCAGAACCAACGTTCAAAAAATGTTGTTTTTTGTCAACCGCACTTTTGGCTTCGGTTTGTTGCAGTTCTTGTGTTTCGTCTAATTTATCCATCACTTTCTCTCTCTTTCGGCAGATTATCCAGCATAGCCAATGCCGCCCGTTTCACTTGGTTAACCACAGCGCGGGGCGTGATGGTGGCACCGGCGAATTGATCGAATTTACCGCCGTCTTTTTTCACCGCCCATTCTGCGGCATTTTCGTTGCTGATAACCTGATGATCAAAACTTAAAACCCAGTTGGAAATGCGGGTTTCAATTTTATCGCCTAATCCCGGGGTTTCGTGGTGTTCCGTAATGCGCACGCCAAGCACTTCGCCATCAGGTTTCATGCCCACCAAAATATGAATATCGCCGGAATAGCCATCATGCGCCGTGCTTTCAAAGGCATAGGCAGTAGTCACGCCGTCTTTCTTTGCCGTGCATATTTTGCTTATCTCCACGACTTGTAATGTCCCCGCTTGCGGTGCATAACAAGCCTGCGTCAGATCATTATTGAAGTAATCCTGCGGGATCACTTGTAGTAACAGTTCCTGTTGCTGTGCCTGTATTGCCTGCTTGATTTTATCTTTGGTTAAAAAGTAAATGCCACCGGAAATTATTGTGCAGCAAAACGCAACAAACGCCAACAATATAGCGGATTTAGAAGTGACTTTAATGGTTTGCATACTCTCTTACCTCCGATGACCGGCAACCCGCGGGCGGGTATAGTGATCAATTAACGGCACGCAAATGTTGCTGAGTAAAATCGCGAAGGCGACACCGTCAGGATAGTTGCCATAAAAACGGATTAAATACAACAAGCTTCCTACCAACGCACCGAACACCAATTTGCCGCGCGGCGTGATGGAAGCTGTGACCGGATCGGTGGCGATAAAGAATGCGCCGAACATCATGGCGCCGCTCATTAACTGCGCCGGTAAGCTTAATTGCGCGCCGTTGCCGAATAATTCGGTCAGTAAATCTAACAACGCAAAACTGCCTAACATGGCTGTAGGGATTTGCCAGTGAATGATTTTTTTTAGAATTAAGAATACACCACCGATAAGAAACGCCACGTTAATTTGCCACCACCCTTGCGCAAGGTCCCAGCCATTTTGCGTAAAAATTGGTAATTTCACCAAATCGTAAAATGCCACATCGGCGCTGCAATCGGAACAAAGGGCTGAATAGAAAGTTCGTGCGCTGTCGAGCGGAGTTGCCTGTGTAATGCCGTCAATGGATGCCGTTAATTGGTGCAGACTAAAACCGTCGGAGGTCAGCCCTGAAAAAATCAACAATGCCGCATCATGAAAGGTCGGCGGTTCCGCCAATAATGCGATAGGTGGCATCCAAGTAGTCATTTGTAACGGGAACGACACGAGCAGCACCACATAACCCACCATGGCAGGATTAAACGGATTTTGCCCCAAGCCGCCATAAACGTGCTTGCCGAGAATCACTGCACAAAACGTACCAATCAGAATAACCCAGTAAGGTGCGTAAGGTGGGATGGCAACGGCGAGAATAAGTGCGGTCAAAATCACGCTAAAATCGGAAATGTAACTTAACATCCTTTTTTTGCGTAACCGCGTTACCGCCAATTCCAGCAATAATGCAAACATAATTGCCAACGCCGATTGAATCAACACACCAAAGCCGAAATAATGAACTTGCAAAACGATTGCCGGAATCATGGCAAAAATCACCCAAAACATCACGCGCGCCGTGAGCTTGCCGGAATGGGTATGGGGTGAACTTATCATCTTAAACATTTATCGTTCCTTAATCTTGTTGCGTGTTTTCACGTTGGGCTTTCTTCGCTTTCGCACGGGCAATAGCGGCGGCAACAGCGGCTTTGCGCGGATCGTTCTCTGCGCCATTTTCATCGGAAATATTAACCGCACTTTTTGCCGTTTCGGGTTCGCTTGATTCTGCGTTTTCCGTTTGCTGCGCAACTTTCTTCGCTTTCGCACGGGCAATGGCGGCAGCAACAGCGGCTTTACGCGGATCGGTTTCCGCGCCATTTTCACCGGAAATATTAACCGCACTTTTTGCCGTTTCAGGTTCGTTTGCTTCGACGGCTTCCGTTTGCTGCGCCGCTTTCTTGGCTTTCGCACGGGCAATGGCGGCGGCAACGGTAGATTTTTTATCCTCAAGTGCGGTGGTTTTTTCTAGCGTTTTTTCTAGCGTTTTTTCTAGCGTTTTTTCTAGCGTTTTTTCTGTTTTCTGCGACGGCGAGTGTGCCGCTTCCGCCTGACGGGCTAAACGACGGGCTTTGCGTTGTGCCATGATGTCGCTGTTGTCAGGCAGGATATGACCTTTTTCGTCAACAATGGTTTTCTGTTCTGCCTGCGTAGCTTCCGTCGTTTCGGCTTTTTTCGCTTTTAAGCGCGCTAAGGCGGCAGCCACCGGATCCACGCCTTTTTGTTGCGCCAATTCTTCACGACGGGCGGCTGCAGCACGTTGTGAGCGATCTTTGCGTTCCTGTTCTTCCCGTTCCAAACGGGCTTGGCGTTGTTCAAAACGTATTTTAGCTTCTTCCGCCAATTTGGCTTTGTGTTTGATTTCCCAGATTTTAGCTTTTTCCCGGCGGAAATATTGAATTAACGGAATGTGACTTGGGCAAACATAAGCGCACACGCCGCATTCAATACAATCTTTGAGGGAATATTCTTCCGATTTTTCGTGATCTTCGCTGCGTGCAAACCAATACAATTGCTGCGGCATGAGTTTCACCGGGCAGGCATCGGAACAGGCAGAACAGCGAATACAATTTTTTTCTTCTTCCGACGGGGCGTATTCAAAATGATCCGGCGCCAACAGGCAGTTGGTCACTTTGGTCATCGGCGCATTTAAATCGGGCAGAATAAAGCCCATCATCGGACCGCCCATGAAGACCGGGAAACGATCGTCGTATTGATAGCCCGTTTCGCGCAACAAGTGATAAATCGGCGTTCCAAAACGCGCCCAATAGTTGCCTTTATCGGCGATTTTATCACCGGTGAGGGTGACGACGCGCTCAATCAGCGGTTCATCATCCATCACTGCGCGTTTAATAGCAAAAGCGGTGCCGATGTTTTGCATCAGCACGCCGATACCGGAGGAGCGTTGACCGCTAGGTACCTCCATGCCGGTCAGCACTTGAATTAACTGTTTTGCCGCGCCGGAAGGGTATTTGGTCGGAATCACTCGGATTTCAATATCGTTGGCGCCGTGTAAGGCGCGTTCCAAGGATTTCACCGCTTTTGGTTTATTATCTTCAACGGCGATCACCACTTTCTCAGGGCGTAAAATGTAGCGCAAAATACGCACGCCTTCGATAATTTCATCAGCATAATCACGCATTAAGCGATCGTCGCAGGTAATGTAAGGTTCACATTCCGCGCCGTTAATAATCAGTAATTTCACCTGTTTCTCGGCGGAATGAATTTTTGCCGCGGTCGGGAATACCGCGCCACCCAGACCGGCAATGCCCGCCTGATAAATTTTTTCGATTAACTGTTCCGGCGTTTGGCTAAGGAAATCCTCCAACGGGGTTTGCTCGCGCCATTGATCTAATCCATCCGCTTTAATATGCACACAGGTTTCCGGTAGACCGGAAGGATGGGCGGTGACATAAGGCATCACATCAATGACCGTGCCTGAAGTAGGCGCATGAACCGGCAGCGAACGCAAACCGTCCCCCTGGGTGAGCGGTTGACCTTTCAAAACATGATCGCCGCATTTTACCAATAAATTGCCCGCTGTGCCGGCGTGTTGTTTCAGAGGAACGTAGAAATTATCGGGCAACGGCAAGGTACGAATAGGCGCGCGGTTGGATTGGGATTTCATGTCGGGCGGATGAATGCCGCCATCGAATTCCCAAAGCTTGCCACTGTTGAAACGGGTTAATACATCAGCCATTTATTTCCCCACAATGATTTTCTTTTCGGCCGATGTGGTGTCAATAATCGGAATGACTAAATTAGGATCGAATTTCCAATCCCAGCTATCAATATTTTTTTCCACTTTAATCATCGAAATACAACTAGTCGGGCAGGGAGCAACGCAAAGTTCGCAGCCTGTACACAAATCGGGAATAATGGTATGCATGGATTTGTTGGTGCCGATAATGGCATCCACCGGGCAGGCTTGGATACATTTGGTGCAGCCGATACACATATTTTCATCAATAAATGCCACTTTCGGTTCGGGATCTTCTGCTAAATCCGTTTCCGGCGCATCAACCCCCAGCAACTCGGCAATTTTAATCACTGTCGGGCGGCCACCCGGAATACATTTGGTAATCACATCACCGTTAGCAATGGCTTCTGCGTAAGGTTTACAACCGGGATAACCGCATTGCCCGCATTGGCTCTGCGGCAAAATAGCATCAATTTTTTCCACGATGGGATCGGCTTCCACCTTCAGTTTAACCGACGCAAAGCCCAAAATGGCGCCAAAAATCAGCGCCAACACAGCTATGGCAATGAGTACGTAGTGGAAGGTAGTCATTATAGTTTCACTAATCCGGTGAAGCCCATAAAGGCAAGCGACATTAAGCCTGCCGTAATCAGGGCGATGGACGCGCCACGAAACGGCATGGGCACATCGGCGGCAACCAGACGTTCACGCAAGGCGGCGAATAAGACTAAAACCAAAGCGAAACCAGCGGATGCGCCGAAGCCATAAGCCACGGATTCCGTTAAATTATGAGCAAGATTGACGTTCAATAACGCCACGCCAAGCACCGCACAGTTGGTGGTAATCAGCGGCAGGAAAATGCCCAATAAACGATATAGAGTCGGGCTGGTTTTATTGATGACCATTTCGGTAAATTGCACCACCACGGCGATCACTAAAATAAACACTAGGGTACGTAAGAACGTGGCGTTTAAAGGCGCGAGAATATAATTATCGATCAAATAAGAACACAACGCCGCCACCGTCAGCACGAAGGTTGTTGCCAAGCCCATGCCGATGGCGGTCTCGATTTTTTTTGAAACGCCCATAAAAGGGCAAAGCCCAAGGAATTTCACCAGCACGAAGTTATTAATTAATGCCGTGCCGATGATCAGTAAAATATAATGTGTCATAGAGTTCTATTCGTTCGTGTAAGCGGTGTATTATCGCTATTTACGGGCTTAAGAACAATAAAAAATTGGGATAAATTCTAGCAAAAACGATCGCACTTTTTTATACACTGAAAAGCGTGTTTTAGAAAAGTGCGGTCAAAAATTTTGGTGAATTTTACACGCCGAAAGCCTTTGGGCAGGAAGGAATAAATTATGGGATTTCTTGCGCAAGAAATTCGCCGAGATCCGGATACTCAAATTGAAAGCCTTGTGCCAACAAATGTTGCGGCACGAGATTTTGGCTGTCCAGCAACAAACCGGCGCGTTCGCCGAGCATGAGTTTCAGGATAAATGCCGGCACTGTTGCAAAGTGCGGTCGGCGCAGGGTTTTGCCTAATAGGGCATTAAATTCGGCATTACGTACGGAGTGCGGTGCAACAAAATTAAAGGCGCCGCGACAATCGGGATTTTCCAGTAAAAATAAAATCCCACGCACCATGTCCGCCAGCGAGATCCAGCCCCAATATTGCTTGCCTGTGCTTAATTTTACACCCAATCCGCAACGATATAACGGCAGCATTTGCGCCAGCGCGCCACCTTGTGTGCCGAGCACAATGCCCGTGCGCACCAAACAAACCCGTGTATTGGCTTTCAGCGCTGCCGCTTCCCAACGCCGACACAAACGGGCGGCGAAGTTGCCTACGGGTGGGCTATGTTCGTCAATGATCTGTTCGCCGCAATCGCCGTAATACCCCGTCGCCGAACCGGAAATAAAACATTGCGGCGGATCATCGCTGCGGTTAATGAGTTGCGCCAGTTTTTCCGTTAAAGAAACGCGGCTGGATTCCAACCGCACTTTTTGGATTTCCGTCCAACGGCGGGCAAAAATCGGCTCGCCCGCCAAATTAATAATGGCGTCAAATTGATTGAAATGCTGAAAATAATCCAATGTATTAATCAATTCAATATTTTTGGGAAGTTGTTTTTGCGCCTTGGCGGGGTGGCGTGCCAAGGCGGTGATTTGATGATGTTGTGCCAGTAACGAAGGAATTAGTGCACTTCCGATAAAACCGGTGCCACCTGTCATAAGAATTTTCATGCGCTTCCTCCGTGGTTGATGAATTAAAAGGCGTTTTCGAATAAATCCTGAATGCGTAACATTAAGTTATTGATGTCGGTGTTTTTGGTTGGTGTGACAAAAATCGTATCGTCGCCCGCAATATTGCCTAAAATGCCTTCCACTTTACTGATTGAATCAAGCAGGCGGGCGATCAGCTGTGCCGCACCGGGGGAAGTTCGAATGACGATTAATATGCCGTTATGGTCAATGTCCAGCACTAAATCTCTTAATGACGTTTGAGTATTCGGCACGCTGAGTTCGCTCGGTAGGCAATACACCATTTCCATACGCGTGTTACGGGTGCGCACGGCGCCGAATTTGCTGAGCATACGGGATACTTTCGATTGGTTTACGCTACGAAAACCAAGTTTTTGAAGCTCGGCGGCAATTTCCGTTTGTGAACCGTATTTTTCTTCGCGTAATAAAGTTTTAAATGCTTTGACCAGATTGTCCGGATTTTTATTCAACATAGGTTTGTCTCTTGTGGAACATAAGTGGCTGAATTTTGCATAAAAGCAGTGACTTTAGCAAATAAATATTTAATTAAAACGGAAAAGTGCGGTCATAAAAAATTATGTTTTTTGTGATTTTTATGTTCAATAGAAAATAAAAAATTTGAGTTAGATCGCACATTTGCACCTGCCTGTTTGAATTTAAAAATTGATCAGCGTACAATTTTTTCAGATTTTTTAACCACCTATTTTTTACTACATGAGGAGAATGAAATGAAAGTTGCTGTTTTAGGTGCCGCAGGCGGTATCGGTCAAGCATTGGCATTATTACTGAAGTTACAACTGCCGGCAGGTTCCGAATTGTCACTTTATGATATTGCGCCGGTTACTCCGGGTGTTGCGGTGGATGTGAGCCACATTCCTACGGCGGTGAAAATTGAAGGCTTTGGCGGTGAAGATCCGACACCTGCGCTTAAAGGCGCGGATGTGGTGTTAATTTCTGCCGGTGTGGCGCGTAAACCGGGTATGGATCGCTCCGATTTATTCAACATTAATGCAGGTATCGTGCGTAATTTAATCGAAAAAGTGGCAATAACTTGTCCGAAAGCCTGTATCGGTATCATCACCAACCCGGTCAATACCACAGTTGCTATCGCGGCGGAAGTGTTGAAAAAAGCCGGTGTTTATGACAAGCGTAAATTATTCGGCGTGACCACCTTGGATGTGCTTCGTTCCGAAACTTTCGTTTCCGAATTAAAAGGCTTAAATGCTTATCGCACCACCGTGCCTGTCATCGGCGGACACTCCGGTGTGACTATTCTTCCGTTATTATCTCAAGTGCAATACGTTGAATGGAAAGAGGACGAAATTGAACCGTTAACCAAACGCATTCAAAATGCCGGCACCGAAGTAGTAAACGCGAAAGCCGGCGGCGGTTCCGCAACCTTATCCATGGCGCAGGCGGCAGCCCGTTTTGCTAATGCTGTAGTCCGCGGTTTACAAGGTGAAACCGTCGTAGAATGCAGCTATGTGGAAGGCGACGGCAAATACGCCTGCTTCTTCGCACAACCGGTTCGCTTCGGCAAGGAAGGTGTGGAAGAAATTCTACCAATCGGTAAACTCAGCGCCTTGGAACAACAGGCTTTAGAAACCATGTTACCGACATTGCGTGCAGATATTGAATTAGGTGAGAAGTTTATTAATCCATAGGCTGACCTTGGGCATAGCATAAAAAGTGCGGTGAATATTTTCTGCGTTTTTATTGCTTTCGTTCCCTATCGAGAAAATCCCCGCTTGAACGGGGATTTTCTCTATCTGGGAATACGTAGAATATGAGAAATGGCTAAAATGCACAAGCTACTATTTTAGTCAGGTTGTATTAAAGCATTATGTGTATTAACCACTCTGACACGACATAAAAAATTAATATTCATTTTATAAAGATAAAAACTGTCATTAGTAGCACGAGTACTTTTCGCTAAGATAAAAGTGTCACTGTATTTTGCTAATACGTAATAGGCTTTGCCTTCAATTTCTAATGAGTCAAATACTGTTTTGAAATGTGGGCGGGAATATCCGACGATAAACGCACATATTACAAAATAACAATAGGTAGCCAACATCACATAAATTTTATTTTTATATAAAAACGCGAGAGTCGTGTTGATAGAAATCGTACCGATGTGCTTGTGAATATAATTTTTAAACAAAAGAGTAAAGATAAAAGTAATGCCAATATAGAAGATTGCGAAAAGATAATTAACTTTTCCAACTGTCAGGATGTAACCAAGAATAACCGGAATAAAGAAGACATTACACAGAATATAAGTCCGCAACAGATTCATGCAGTAATCGGTCATGAATGGTCTGGCTTTTTTTAACCCAAACAAGCCAACCAAATAAGTTGCCAAGAGGATAATACTTACCCAAATTACATAACCGAAACTACGTGCTACATTACCGGTGCCCACATCTACATACCACCATGGGAAGCCATAAAAATAAGATTGTCCCCAGCCATAGCCGTAAGCTACTGACCAACCCAAAACGACTAAAAAAGCCATAGAAATCGAAGATGAGATAAGTTTACTTAAGGTTTTTAACATAAAGACTTTAATTTATTGTTGGTAAAATAAGAGTGAAAATCATTTTATGAAAAAATTATCTTAGTTCAAGTTTTACGGGTCTGTTTGAACAGAATTTATTCACATGTTACCTATTTACTCATTGGGATTTTTTATCAGGAAGCCTATAAAACTCCCAGAATAATAGATAAGGATAAATAAAATTTTAGGGTAACTATTTTCTATAAAGTAAGTTGTTGGGTTTGTGAATGCAAAAGCATAAGGAGGATTTTAAATTGATTTTTAATTCGTATGTTATCTAGTATGATCAATTTAAACTGACACAAAAGTGCGGTAGAAAAATACCGTGTTTTTCCGCCGCACTTTTGTGTTCTGTAGTAGCCGGGAATTAATTCACTTTTACAATCCAACCTTCCGGCGCTTCCACGTCACCGAATTGGATGCCGGTGAGTTCGTCGTAAAGGCGTTTGGTGACTGGACCCACTTCGGTTTCGGAATAGAAAACGTGGAAATCATCGCCGTATTGGATTCCGCCGATTGGGGAGATAACGGCGGCAGTTCCGCAAGCACCGGCTTCGGTAAATTGACCGAGTTCGTTGATATACACATCGCCTTCAATAGTTTCCATACCTAAGCGTTCTTTGGCTAAATAAAGTAGCGAGTATTTGGTGATACTTGGCAAAATAGACGGAGAAAGCGGAGTGATGAATTTGTTATCGCGGGTAATACCGAAAAAGTTTGCCGCGCCCACTTCTTCAATTTTGGTATGGGTTTTCGGATCAAGATAGATGGCATCGGCGAATTTGCGTTCGGCGGCAAGTTCATGCGGTAACAAACTTGCCGCGTAGTTTCCACCCACTTTCACGCCACCGGTACCGTGCGGTGCAGCGCGGTCATAATCGGTCACCAGGAAATTGGACGGTTTCATGCCGCCTTTGAAATAAGCACCGACCGGGCAGCAGAATACGCAGAAAATATATTCCGGTGCCGGGCGCACGCCGATGTTTTCACCCACGCCGATCACGAACGGACGCAAATATAAGGTCGCTCCGGTACCGTAAGGTGCCACCCAGCGTTCATTAGCTTTCACCACTTCTTTACAGGCGCGGATAAATAATTCGGTAGGCACTTGCGGCATTAATAAACGATCGCAGGTATTTTGCATACGTTTGGCATTTTGGTCGGGGCGAAAAAGGTTAATTGAACCGTCTTTACAGCGGTAAGCTTTTAAGCCTTCAAAACATTGTTGACCGTAGTGAAGTGCGGTAGATCCTTCGTGAATATGGAGTGTGCTGTCGGTGCTTAATTCACCGTTGTTCCATTTGCCCTCTTTCCAGCGGGCGATGAAACGATAATCCGTTTTGATATAACTGAAGCCGAGATTTTTCCAATCAAGTAAGTCTGACATAGTTTTTCCTTATGTGTATATTGTTATTTAGGTTATTTTTAATCTACCTTATTCCATAAGGATTTAAAATATTTTAATCACAAAAACAAATGAAATTTTGGGCGAAGAAGCGAAGCGCACTCGGATTTGTGAGCGGGAGCAGGAAATCGGCAGATAACTATGTTAGAATTCAGCCATAAAAAACACCGCTCTTTTTAGGGAGCGGTGTCCGGCGAATAAGCCTAATATACAGGAAATAAAATAGTAACTTTTGTTACTTCGTTTGGAACAACCAAACAATATGCAAACACAACATCATACTTAATTGGAAACTCTTTAACCAGTAAGAAAGTACCAAACACTAAGTATTGTTGTATTGTATGCAAAATGGAAATATTGGGCAAAAGAGATTTTTTTATTGGATTTATAAAAAAAAATAATCTGATTAACCGCATTTATAAATAAACCATTTAGGAATTATCATGTATAAGCGTTTGCCACCGTTAAACTCGCTTAAAGCCTTTGAGGCCGCTGCCAGATTTTTAAGTTTTACCAAAGCGGCGGATGAGCTTTTTGTTACCCAAGCGGCGATTAGCCACCAAATTAAACTGCTGGAAGATTTTTTAGGCGTGGAACTCTTTAAACGAAAAAACCGCGCCCTGGAACTCACGGATTTCGGCAAAGCCTATTATGCCGATATTACGAAAATCCTTTTCCGTTTAGTGGAAGCCACCGATAAACTGCTTGCTTTAAAAACCGATAAACACTTAACCATCAGTGTGCCGCAAACCTTTGGGATTCAATGGTTAGTGCCGCGTTTGAGTGATTTTAATAGGCTACATCCCGATATTGAAGTGCGTTTAAAAGGCGTGGATCAGGATGAGGGTTTACTTAGCCAGGATATTGATATTGCCATTTATTACGGCAAGGGCAATTGGGATAACTTACAGCTGGATCGTCTGGTGGAGGAGGATTTATTGATTCTTGCTTCGCCGAAATTATTGGCGCAAAAACCGATTCATCATCGAGACGATTTAAAACATCATACGCTGCTGCATATTCACGCCCGTGACAATTGGCAACACATGGCGAATTATCTGGAACTGGAAGATTTAAATATTCAGCAAGGTCCGATTTTCAGCCACACGTTTATGGCGTTACAGGCGGCGATTCACGAGCAGGGCATTGTGCTTGCCAATCGAATTTTAGCGCAGCAAGAGCTGGATAACGGCAATTTACAGCCGGTTTTTGACACGAATTTACGCGATCCGAAATCCTTTTATGTCGTCAATCATTTGGATAACAACAAAGATGAACGAATCGTCGCGTTCCGTTCCTGGATTATTCAAACTATCAATCAAGAAGAAAATAAACAAGAAAATGAATAAGTTGGCATTATATTGTCGAATGGGCTTTGAGCGCGAGCTGGCGGCAGAAATCACCGATAAAGCGGCGGAAAAGGGCGTGTTTGGATTTGCCCGCATGGCGGAAAACAGCGGCTATGTGATATTTGAATGCTATCAGCCCGGCGATGCCGATTTATTGGCGCGTGAGTTGCCTTTTCAACAGCTGATTTTCGCCCGTCAAATGTTGGTGGTGTCCGATTTATTAACGGATTTACCGCAACAGGATCGCATCACGCCGATTGTTCACCAATATCAACAAATTGCCGATACCATTGCGTTGAAAAACAGCAGTGAATTATGGGTGGAAACCGCCGATACCAACGAAGCAAAGGAATTACTCGGATTTTGTCGCAAATTTACCGTGCCGTTGCGTCAAGCGTTGAAAAAGCAAGGCTGGCTGAATGCCAAACCTAATCAAAAGTGCGGTCTGACATTACATCTTTTTTTCTTACGCAATAACGCCTGCTATGTGGGCTATTCCTATAATCACAACCATTCCGCGCATTTGATGGGCATTCAGCGCTTAAAATTTCCCGCCGAGGCGCCAAGTCGTTCTACGCTGAAACTGGAAGAGGCGATTTTAACCTTCATTTCGCGCCACCAAGAACCGGAATTGCTTAATGAGACGATGTATGCCGTGGATCTCGGCGCTTGCCCGGGTGGCTGGACCTATCAATTGGTGAAGCGCGGTTTATTTGTGTATGCGGTGGATCACGGCAAAATGGCGGCAAGTCTGCACGAGACGGGGCGCATTGAACATTGTGCGGAAGACGGGTTTAAATTTCAGCCGCCGAAGCGACGTAAAATCGATTGGCTGGTGTGCGATATGGTGGAGCAACCGAGCCGAATTGCGGAACTGATGACCAAATGGCTGCTCAACGGCTGGTGCCACAGCATGATTTTCAACCTAAAACTGCCGATGAAAAAACGCTATGCCCAAGTACAACAATGCCTGCAACTGATTGCGGATAAATTGTCGCAACAAGGCTTAAAATATCGGTTACAGGCAAAACATTTGTATCATGATCGTGAAGAAATTACCGTTTATCTTCGATTGTTGTAAGAGGCGGTAAAATTTTTATTTTTTATACCGCACTTTACACAAATTACTTGTAAAATAACCGCCCACAGATGACCTAAAGTGCGGTTGTTTTTTTCAGTGTTTTTATTGGAGGCAATATGCGTTGTCCTTTTTGTTCAACGGAAGAAACCAAAGTCATTGACAGTCGTTTGGTTTCCGATGGTTTTCAGGTGCGTCGGCGCAGAGAGTGCGGTCAGTGTCACGAGCGTTTTACCACCTTTGAAACGGCGGAATTAATCGTGCCGAAAATTATTAAAAATAACGGTAATCGCGAGCCGTTTAACGAAGACAAATTACGTCGCGGCATTCAGCACGCGCTGGAAAAACGCCCGGTTAGCTCCGACGACGTGGAAAAGGCAATTAGCCGTATTATTCACCAATTACGCGCCACCGGCGAGCGTGAAGTGCCAAGTAAATTGGTGGGTACGCTTGTGATGGACGAGTTAAAAAATCTGGATAAAGTGGCGTATATCCGTTTTGCGTCCGTGTATTTGAGCTTTGATAACATTAATGAATTTAGCCAAGAAATCGAAAACCTCAAGGATCAATAATGGACGCACAATTTAGCCCGCAAGATGTCGCTTTTATGCAACTCGCCCTGGATTTAGCCAAACAGGGCGAATTTACCACCACACCGAATCCTTCGGTGGGATGCGTGTTGGTAAAAAACGGCAAAATTGTGGGCAAAGGTTTCCATTTTAAAGCGGGCGAACCCCATGCCGAAGTGATGGCATTGCGTGAAGCCGGTGAAAATGCCCGTGGCGCCACGGCGTATGTGACCCTTGAGCCCTGTTCCCATTTCGGACGTACACCGCCTTGCGCCAAAGGGCTGGTGGAAGCCGGCGTAAGTAAGGTGATTGCCGCCATGTGCGATCCGAATCCGCAGGTAGCGGGCAAAGGATTACAGATTTTAGCGGATGCCGGCATTCAAAGTGCGGTAGGTTTATTAGAAGAAAAAGCGGAACAGCTTAACAAAGGTTTCTTAAAACGGATGCGTACGGGCAAGCCTTTCGTGCAGTTAAAATTGGCTATGAGCATTGATGGCAAAACCGCCATGGCGAGCGGCGAAAGCAAATGGATCACCGGCGCACAGGCAAGAATGGATGTGCAACAATATCGTGCCAAAGCTTCGGCGATGTTATCTACCTCACAAACGGTACTGGCGGACGATCCGAGTTTAAATGTGCGTTGGGCTGAATTGCCAAATGAAACACAAGCCCGCTACGTACAGGAAAATTTACGCCAGCCGGTACGCGTTATTTTGGATTCCACTCATAAAGTGCGGTCGGATTTTAAGGTGTTTTTAACGGATGCTCCTGTTTGGCTGGCAGGTGAGGATGACTTTCAACTAACGGGTTTTCCGACGTCAACGGAATATTTAAAATTAGACCGAAGCTATGGCGAAAGCCGTTTACAGGCACTGATGACAGAATTGGGCAAACGTCAGATCAATACGCTTTGGGTCGAAGCGGGTGCCACCTTAGCCGGCGCGCTAATTGCCGAAAACCTGGTAGATGAATTAATCATCTATATGGCGCCAAAACTGTTAGGCGATCACGCCAAAGATTTATGTCATTTGCCCCATTTAACCCGACTCGCCGACGCGCCTTTATGGCAATTGCAATCTTGTGAACCTACCGGCGACGATCTTAAATTAATTTATATAAGAAAATAAGGAACACAATGTTAAAAAAAATCTTACATTCCGCACTCATCGGTTTGGTTACGGCAGGTGTGATTTTGTTTGTGCTACCGAAAATCACCGGGAAATCCGTGTTACCGGAGCAAGAAATCGCCTCTTATAAAGATGCAGTGCGTATTGCTTCGCCGGCGGTTGTGAACGTTTATAATCAGGCGTTTACTTCTTCGTCCGCGCAATTGCAGGTGAATAACCTCGGTTCGGGCGTGATCATGTCAAAAGACGGTTATATTCTGACGAACAAACACGTTATTCAAAATGCCGATCAAATTGTAGTAGCGTTGCAAAACGGGCATATTTTTGATGCGGCGCTCATTGGTTCCGATTCTTTAACGGATTTGGCAGTATTAAAAATTAAAGCGGATAATTTATCCACGATTCCGCAAAATCTCAGCCGTCCGGTGCATGTGGGAGATGTGGCGCTGGCAATCGGCAATCCGTATAACCTGGGGCAAAGCGTGTCACAGGGGATTATCAGTGCGGTGGGACGTAGCGCGGTGGGTGAGGCGCTCGGGCGACAAAACTTCATTCAAACAGACGCCTCTATTAACCGTGGGAATTCCGGTGGCGCGTTGATTAATTCCGCCGGCGAACTGGTGGGCATCAGCACGTTGAGTATCGGTAAAACCTCCAATGAAATTGCCGAAGGTCTTAATTTTGCCATTCCTATTGACTTGGCAAATGATGTGATGAAAAAAATTATTCGTGACGGACGAGTGATTCGCGGCTATTTCGGCGTGCAAACGGATATTTTGTTTAGCAACGGACAAGGTTCTTCCGAACGCGGGATTTTAATTACCGGCGTCATTGAAAACAGCCCGGCGGCGAAAGCCGGATTACAAGCCGGCGATATTATTTTGAAAATCAATAAGGTAGAGGCCCATTCACCGACAGAAATGATGAAACTGATTGCCGATGTGCGCCCGAATACGAAAGTTGAAGTGGAAATATCCCGCTTAGGTAAAACTTATAAACTCCCGGTAATTATTGAAGAATATACATTTAATCAATAGGTTGTTAAATGGATCGAATAAAAACCAGCCATTTTTTTGCCTGTTTGGATCGCTTGAGATTGATTCAGCGCTGGTCGCTTATGCGTAATATTGAACGGGAAAATCTGGCGGAACATAGCTTACAGGTGGCATTTGTCGGGCACGCCTTAGCCTTAATTAAAAATCGTTTTTACGGTGCACAACTGAATGCAGAGCGCATTGCGGTGATGGCGATGTATCACGACACATCGGAAATTTTTACCGGCGATCTGCCGACACCGATCAAATATTTCAATGAAGAGATTACCCATGCTTACAAACAAATTGAGACCGCTGCCGAGTTGCATTTGATCAGTTTGTTGCCGGAAGAATTGCAGGCAGATTTTTTACCCTATCTGGATAGTCACTATTTTTCGGATGATGAAAAACATATTGTGAAACAGGCAGATTTAATCTGTGCTTATATCAAGGTGAAATTTGAACTGGGAAATGGTAATCAGGAATTTAGATCGGCAAAAGTGCGGTTAGAAAATCTGATGGATCAGTGGCGAAGCCCGGAAATGGATTATTTTTTACAGGTGTTTGTGCCGAGTTTTGGTAAGTCTATTGATGAAATTACCTTGTAAGTTAAATTTATAAAAAATCTCCTGCGGTGAAAACGGCAGGAAATTTTTTATCATCGAGAAATGATGCTACATCCAGAAAATACACGCGATGGTGGCAATGACAAGTATACAAGTGATGTCAATATATTTGCCGACCCGAATCATATCACTTTGTTTTACGTTACCCGTACCGTATACAATGGCATTCGGTGGTGTACCTACCGGCAACATAAAAGCACAGGATGCACCCAAACCGATAATCATGGCAAACCCGAGCGGTGACATATTTAGTGCGTGTGCAATAGAGATGAAAATCGGCACTAGCAGCGCCGCGCTGGCAGTGTTAGAAGTAAATTCGGTTAAGCAAACGATAAAGGCAGCGATAATCAGTGCCATAACATAAGTGTGTCCGCCGTTGATTAAATAGACAATGCCATCTGCCATAATTTTACTTGCACCGGAGTTTTCCAAGACAGAACTCAGGGTTAAACCGCCGCCGAATAAAAACAGCACGCCCCATTCGGTGTTCGATTGAATTTCTTTCCAAGTAGCAATACCGCTAACACAAATAACCACGGCGGCACACAGAGCAATCATGCTGTCTATACTTTCGATAGCTTTCGGTAATCCGAGTAATACAGTCAGCGCAGAATTCAATTGTTTACTGAAAATCCATAGTGAAGCGACAAGGGCAAAAATCACTAAGGTTAACCAGCGTTTGTTATCCATTTTCATTTGTTCAAATTGAACATCAAAACGTAAATTCAAACGTGGGCGGAAAATAATGTAAAGCCAGCCGATAATGATTGGAAACAGTAATAACATCATAGGTAAGCCATATTTTAACCAATCGGCAAAACTGAGGTGTAATTGGGAGGCGGCTATAGCGTTTGGCGGACTACCTACCAAGGTACCCATGCCGCCGATACTGGCGCTGTAAGCAATACCGAGCAATACGAAGACATAAGTATTATGCTCTTTTTGGCGATCCATTTGACTCAGAATACTCATGGAAAGCGGGATCATCATGGCGGCGGTAGCTGTATTACTCATCCACATGGATAAAAAGGCGGTGGCGAAGAAAATATACATAACAGCGATAAATAAACGGCCTCTTGCCAAATGCATGATTTTATTGGCAATCATTTTATCGATTTTCTGTACATTTAACGCTGTTGCCAATGCAAAACCGCCAAAGAACAGAAAAATCGTCGGATCGGCAAATGCTACCAGCGCCTCTCGGCTGTTTACCAAGCCAAGTCCTACGGATAAAATCGGTACAAAAAGGGCGGTTACGCTAACATTTATGGCCTCGGTTAACCATAAAATGCCGACAAACGCCAATAATGCCAAACCGCGATTGGCTTGTTCATCAAAGGGAAGCACATTAAGAAGAATGACAAAAAGAATGACATCAATAACGAAAATCATACTTTTCTTGTTTATTTTGCTTTTCTGTGATGGAGTAAAAAGTGGTGTAATCATAAATCACCCTAAAAATAAAAAGACAAAAATCATAAAATAATATGTCACAACAGGAATATACCTGAGAGACTATGCGCTACGTCAACAAAATGCGACTTTTATGCCATGTATGGCAAAAGTGCTCCAAATGATAATTCATCGTAGCTGCTCTTCATGGAAAAAAAGACTAATAAAGGGTAGCAAGAATGATTTGCTCCGGATCGACGGAAATCCAAACCTGTTGCTCAAGCTCAATATGTTGAGTTTTGGTGAGTGTAGCACAGAACTCAATTTTTGAATCTTCTAAGACTAAAATTGCTTCTCCTGCCTCCCCTTTGTCAATAATGGATTTTACCGTTGCACGGAATTGATTCGGCATATTTCTTGCCTGTTTGGCGCGGATTTTTACCCAAGGTGCTTTAAACATCAACATAACTTCCTTATTTAATTCAAGTTTTAAACGCACCGCACTTTTTTCTGTAATCGACACGGTTAATGGCTCGGAAAAGCCTTCCAGCTCGATATCCACAAAACAATGTACATCTTCAAAACGTAATGCCTGAACGATGCCGAAAAACTGATTGCGTGCGCTACTTTGCAGCGAAAACCGCGCGGTAGCGGAAAGCAAACTGTTGAGCGGAACCTTTTCGTCTTTCAAAATGCTAAAGGCCTTTTCTTGTGTTTGTTCAAGTAAATCATAAAGTTGCAGCAACCGTTGCGCATAAACGGTAAGCGCCGTGCCGCCGCCGTTTTTGCCGCCGATATTGCGTTCCAGTAACGGTTTCGGGCTGATTTTATTCATGGCTTCAAGGTGATCCCAGGCGCTTTTGTAACTGACTTTGGCATTTTTTGCCGCTTGGTTAATGGAGCCGCATTTTTCAATTTCTTTTAATAAACGGATCCGCTTCGGATCTGCGAAGAGTTGTTGTTTCAATTTGATGGTGAGTAAAATTTCGGTACTTCGCATGTGGTTTTCCCCTCAAAATTCGCTGTGGAATATATCGTTTTATGACATGGTTTATCGGTTGCACATCATACTATATTTTGTTCTAAATAAGAACGCCGATAAATCGTTTGGCACATACGCAATCTTGTGATCTTTTCTTGTTCAAAAATATTTTTATATTGCGCTCATCGTTGTATAATCTGCGCGATATATAATTTATTTACTAACCAAAAACGGAGTTTGTATTATGTCTAAATATTCAAAAATTGCCGCAGGTTTAGCCGCCGCTTATTTTGCCTTTTCACTTTCCGCTCAAGCTAAAGTCACTGTTTTTGCCGCTGCGTCCATGACCGATTCCTTGAAGCAGGTCGCCGCCGATTATTACAAAATGAACCCGAAGGAAGAAGTTGTATTTTCTTTCGCCTCCTCTTCCACATTAGCCAAACAAATTGAAGAAGGTGCGCCTGCCGATTTATTTATTTCCGCCAGCGGCAAATGGATGAAATACCTTTCCGATAAAGAATTAACCGTGAAAGAAAGTGAAAAATTATTAGTAGGTAACGAACTGGTACTTATTTCACAAAAAAACAGCAAATTAGAAAATGTCGATATTGCTAAAGGCGAATGGATTAACCAATTAAATAATGCTTATTTATCCGTTGGCGACCCGGCGCACGTGCCTGCCGGTCAATATGCCGAAGAAGCCTTAACCAAATTAAACTTATGGGACAAAGTGAAAGATAAATTAGCCCGTGGCAAAGATGTGCGTGCCGCATTAGCTTTGGTTGAACGTGGTGAGTCTCCGTTGGGTATCGTATATGCAACCGATGCGAAAGTGAGTAAAGAAGTCAAAACGGTCGGTGTCTTCCCACAAGATTCTTATAAACCGGCAAATTATCCGGTTGCCATTTTAAAAGATCACAATAATGCGGAAACGCAAGCCTTCTTAAAATATTTAGAATCGCCTGAAGCGAAAAAAGTCTTTGCGGATTACGGTTTCTCGGTAAAATAACCGCACTCAATTGACGTCTGAAGCGTAGCCATTGTGCTACGCTTTGTTTATGGGCTATTATAAAGGGAATCGGGATTTTGCTTACACAATTTCTGACGTTATTAGGTTTAAGCCAATTAGAAATCGACGCCATTCGGTTGAGCCTGGAAGTGTCTGTCAGTGCGATGATTTGGAGCCTGCCTTTTGCGATTTTTGTGGCGTGGCTGTTAGCGCGTAAAGAATTTTATGGAAAATCCATCGTCAGCGGCATCATCCATTTGCCTTTGGTATTGCCCCCTGTGGTGATTGGTTACCTGTTGTTGGTGGCAATGGGACGCAACGGTTTCATCGGCAAATATTTATACCAATGGTTCGGGCTGACTTTCGGCTTCAGCTGGCGCGGGGCGGTATTAGCCGCTGCCGTGGTGGCATTTCCATTAGTGGTTCGGGCAATTCGTCTTTCGCTGGAAAGTATCGACTTAAAATTGGAACAAGCCGCCAGAACCTTGGGCGCTTCCCCTTGGCGGGTATTTTTTACCATCACCTTGCCCCTATCTTTGCCGGGAATTTTAGCGGGCATCGTATTGGGATTTGCCCGCTCCTTGGGTGAATTCGGCGCAACCATTACTTTCGTTTCCAATATCGCCGGTGAAACACAAACTATTCCTTTAGCAATGTATTCTTTCATTCAAACGCCCGGCGCGGAAGAACAAGCCGCCCGTTTATGTGTTTTTGCTATAATTTTATCCCTGGTTTCCCTGTTGTTATCGGAGTGGCTGGCAAAACGGATGCAGAAAAGATTAGGACAAAGCGATGCTGTACATTGATGTAAAAAAACAATTAGGCAATTTATCCCTACAGGCGAAGCTTGAAATTCCATCGCAAGGCGTGACCGCACTTTTCGGCTTATCCGGTTCGGGGAAATCTTCTCTGATCAATTTGATAAGCGGGTTAATTAATCCGGATGAGGGCGTAATTGCGTTAAATGATCGTGTGTTATTTGAAGCGGAAGAGGGAATTTGTGTTCCCGCCAATCGGCGCAATATTGGTTATGTTTTTCAGGACGCACGCTTATTTCCGCATTACACGGTGAAAGGCAATTTGCGCTACGGCATGAAAAATACCAGCAAGGATGAATTTGACTACATTGTGGAATTGCTGGGGATCGGGCATTTATTAAAACGTTATCCGATCACTTTATCCGGCGGTGAAAAACAACGTGTGGCAATCGGGCGGGCACTATTAACAGACCCGGAAATTTTATTAATGGACGAACCGCTTTCCGCCCTAGATCTACCACGCAAGCGGGAATTATTGAATTATCTGGAACGATTATCCAAAGAAATTAATATTCCGATTTTGTACGTGACGCACAGCATTGATGAACTTTTGCGCCTGCCGGAACGGGTTGTCTTATTAACCGACGGAAAGGTGGAAGCCTATGATATGTTGGAGAACATTTGGGAAAGCCCGCTGTTCTTACCTTGGAAACAGGAAAACGAACAAAGTGCGGTGCTTTCTCTGCCTGTTTTTATGCATAATCCGTCTTATAAAATGACCGCACTTTCTATCGGCGATCAGAACATTTGGATTAACCAAGTGGCGTCGGAAATGAATGAAAATGTCCGTATTTGCGTTCATAGCTCCGATGTGTCCATCAGTCTGCATAAAGCGGAAAAATCCAGCATTCGAAACATTTTACACGGGCGCATTGTGAAAATTCAGGAACAGGAAAACCGTGTCGATCTCAAACTGGATATTGGCGGAAAGCATATTTGGGCGAGTATCAGCAAATGGTCGTTTCATGATTTGGCATTGCAACCGGGACAACTGGTTTATGCGCAGATTAAAGCCATTTCCGTGCTGTCTGCATAGTTTGAGCGCCCCTATTTAGTAGGTTAGATAGAGGTGCATTTTTTCTGAAAAGAAAAGCACTCTACCCTCTCCCCCAAAACTTAGACAGATAACAAACCTAAGTTTTAAGGTACAGAGCAAAGTGCGGTCATTTTCTTCGGTATTTTATTTCACTTGATTCAACAGGAATTGCACCAGCAAGGAAACCGGTCTGCCGGTGGCACCTTTATTGGCGCCTTGTAACCACGCGGTACCGGCGATGTCTAGGTGTGCCCATGGGTATTTCTTGGTGAAATTGGCAAGAAATGCAGCAGCGGTGATCGTACCGCCCCAGCGTCCGCCAAGGTTAGCTAAATCGGCAAAGTTAGATTTAAGCTGTTCTTGATATTCTTCACTTAACGGCAAACGCCACGCCTTGTCGGCACTTTGTTGCGCCGCTTTTTCAATGGCCGCAGCAATGTCATCATGAGTGGAAACCAAGCCGCTGTTGTGTTGACCTAATGCCACCACACACGCGCCGGTTAAGGTAGCAATATCAATAACGACTTGCGGATCAAAGCGTTCCACATAAGTTAACGTATCGCACAACACTAAACGTCCTTCTGCATCGGTGTTCAACACTTCCACCGTTAAGCCGTTCATGGTGGTAAGAATATCGCCCGGGCGATAAGCATTGCCATCAGGCAGATTTTCGCAGCCCGCCATCACGCCGATAACGTTTAGCGGCAGCTGTAATTGCGCCAATGCGCTCATTACGCCGTAAACAGATGCCGCACCGCACATATCATATTTCATTTCATCCATGTCGGCGGCGGGTTTGAGAGAAATCCCGCCTGCGTCAAAGGTTAAGCCTTTGCCCACCAGTACGATAGGTTTCGCGTTCGGATTCGGCGCATTACGGTATTCCATAATGGAAAGTTTTGCTTCATTACGGGAACCGCGAGACACCGCCAAATAAGCGCCCATGCCTAATTTTTCCATGTCGGCTTCGTTGATAATTGTGGTTTTGATGAGAGGTGAGTGTTTTGCCAAGTCTAAGGCTTTATCCGCCAGGTAGTTTGGGGTACACACATTTGGCGGGCAATTTGCGACATCTTTAGTAAAGCGCACGCCCAATGCAATGGCGGAAGCGTGCTGAATTGCCTGCTCAGCGGTGGTTTGATCCTTGGCATCCACATTAAAAATCACTTCACAAAGTGCGGTGGATTTTTCCGCTGTTTTTTGGCTTTTGAATTGGGTGAATTGGTATAAATCCTGTTCGACGGTTTCCACCGCGAAGCGAATATTCCAATAAAGATCGCGTTGGTTGAGCTGAATTTCAGTTAAAAAACTGACCGCACTTTTGGCTTGGGTTTCTTTTAATGCCTGTACGGATTTTTGAATAAGTTGTTTATATTGACGTTCGCTAAGCTCTCCGGCTTTGCCGCAACCCACCACCAATACGCGCTTGGCAGCGATATTTGACAAATGGCGTAACAAGGCGGCTTGCCCTAATTTGCCGCTGATTTCGCCGTTTTCCACCAAATCGCTTAGATAATTGCCGGAAAGGTTGTCAATTTCCACCGCACTTTTGGATAGGATTTTCTCTTCAAAAATGCCCACAATCAGGCAGTCCGCAGGCTGATTAATGGCACATTGTTGAGCACTATACTTCATTTTTTCCTCGCTTATTTTGCTGTTTTAAATGCTAAATTAGGGTATCATACCTTACTTATTATTTAGGCAAATCAAGTGATTCACCTATTTTAATTACAACGAATTTAATCTCTTTTGCTCAAATTGCAAGAGAAAAATGGACGATAAAGTGATTTTAACCCGATATTTAACCAAAGAAATTTTTAAAAGCCAGATTGCGATTTTGTTTATTTTGCTGCTGATCTTTTTCTGTCAGCAATTAGTACGCGTACTGGGCTCTGCCGCAAACGGTAAAGTACCGGCGGATTTAGTCTTTTCTTTACTCGGCTTAGGTATGCCAACCATGGCGCAGCTCATGTTGCCGCTCTGTTTGTTCATCGCCATTTTACTGACGCTGGGGCGTTTGTATGCAGAAAGTGAAATTACCGTGATGCGTGCCTGCGGTGTGGGACAGCCGATTTTAGTCAAAGTTGTACTGCTACTTTCCTTATTAACGTCAGGTGTGGCGGCTTACAACGCACTTTGGTTGACACCTTGGGCGATTCACAAACAGACAGAAATTGTGGAAGATGCCAAAGCCAATCCGAATGTAGGTGCATTGTCCGCCGGGCAATTTGTTAGCGCCAACAACAGCGATTTCGTGCTGTTCATCGATGACATTCAAAATAATCAAATCAATAATGTTTATGTGTTCCAAACGCAACCACGCGGGCAAAGCAAGCCGTCGGTGATCGTAGCGGAAAAAGGCGAATTAAAAGCGTTACCGAACGGCGATCAGGTGCTGAATCTACAAAACAGCGAACGCTTTGAAGGCACGGCGGCACTGCCGGATTTTCGCATCACCCATTTTGATGAATATCAGGCGTATTTAGGGCATAAAGCAGTGAATGATGATTCTGCCGAGACGGAAGAATTAAGTTTAAGTCAGTTGTTAAACACCAAAACACCGGCGGCGAAAACCGAGTTTCACTGGCGCCTAACCTTAATTCTCGCCGTGCCGATTATGGCGTTACTTGCCGTGCCGCTAAGCCGTGTGAATCCGCGCCAGGGGCGTTTTGCTAAAGTGTTGCCGGCATTGTTGTTGTATTTAATTTATTTCTTATTGCAAAGCTCGTTAAAATCCGCCGGCGGGGCAGGCAAATTGGATGCCGGGTTATTCATGCCGTTAGTCAATATTGTCTTTTTCTTACTGGCAATTCTCCTGAATAGCTGGGATAGCGCATTTATGTATCGCATTCGTTATTCGTTCAATAAAAAAGCGGTAACACAGGGATAACTCGATGAATACATTAGAACGATATATCGGTAAAAGTATTTTAGGTACGATCTTCGCCACCTTGTTAATGTTGGTGGGGTTGTCCGCTATCATTAAATTCGTGGAACAGTTCCGCAGTGTGGGCAAAGGCACTTATGATATTTTACAAGCCATCGCTTATACCGTGCTGACCATGCCGAAAGACGTGGAAACCTTTTTCCCGATGGCGGCACTACTCGGCGCACTGATTGCTTTAGGTAATCTTGCCAGCCGCAGTGAACTGGTGGTGATGCAATCTTCCGGCTTTTCCCGTATGCGTATTGGTTTTGCGGTGATGAAAACCACGCTCCCTTTAGTGTTGCTGACCATGGTGATCGGTGAGTGGGGCATTCCGCAAACGGAACAATTCGCCCGTGATATGCGTTCCAAAGCTATTTCCGGCGGTTCAATGCTATCGGTGAAAAACGGTATTTGGGCGAAAGACGGCAATAATTTCGTGTATGTGCGTCGCATTACCGATGACGTGGAATTAAATGATATTTATATTTACACCTTTAATGAACAGCGTCAGTTAGAGAAACTCAAACACGCCAACCGGGCAACCTTTAACAGCGGCAAATGGACGTTGCAGCAAGTCAACGAATCACGTATTCAGCCGGAGAACATTCAAACCACCAATCGTTTAAACGAAGAATGGCAAACCAATTTAACACCCGATAAACTTGGTGTGGCGTCGTTACGACCAACTTCTTTATCTATTTCCGGTTTATCCAATTACATTACTTTCTTAAGGGAGACGGGACAGGATTCCAAAAATTTCGAGCTAACCTATTGGCGTAAATTATTCCAGCCGATTTCGGTTGGAGTCATGATGATGTTGGCGCTGTCCTTTATTTTCGGACCGTTGCGCAGCGTGACTGCAGGCGCCCGTATCCTTATCGGGATTTGCTTCGGCTTCCTGTTCTATGTGGTGAATGAATTATTTGGTAAATTCAGTTTAGTTTATAACACCACGCCGCTTATCGGCGCGCTGATGCCGAGTGTGCTGTTCCTAATCATCACTTGGTGGTTGTTGGCACGACGACGTAATTAGGCAAAAGTGCGGTCATAAAAAATGCTGTTTTTAAAGCCCGTGATACATCGCGGGCTTTTGTTTCGCACATTAATTCAATTCATAAAATAAATGAAATATTTGAAATTGACACATATTCCTTTTCGCTTTAATTTGAACCAACGTATCCGACTGATGAAAACACGAGGCAACTTTATGAGTTACGCAAAAGAAATTGATAATCTAAATCAACATTTAGCTGATTTAAACGGCAAAATTAATGTCTCTTTTGAATTTTTCCCGCCGAAAAGTGAAAAAATGGAAAATCTTCTGTGGGAATCCATCCATCGCTTAAAAGTGCTAAAACCGAAATTTGTATCCGTGACTTACGGCGCCAATTCCGGCGAGCGTGAACGCACTCACGGGGTGGTGAAACGCATTAAGCAGGAAACCGGTCTGGAAGCTGCGCCGCATTTAACCGGTATTGACGCTACCTCGGACGAATTGCGTCGCATTGCCAAAGGTTATTGGGATAGCGGCATTCGTCGCATTGTGGCACTGCGCGGTGATGAGCCGAAAGGCTACGAGAAAAAACCATTTTATGCCGCCGATTTAGTAGCATTATTACGTGACGTAGCAGATTTTGATATTTCCGTGGCGGCATACCCTGAGGTTCATCCGGAAGCCAAATCGGCGCAAGCGGATTTAATTAATTTAAAACGTAAAATTGATGCCGGTGCCAATCATGTGATCACACAATTCTTTTTCGATATTGACAGCTATCTGCGGTTCCGCGATCGCTGCGCGTCTATCGGTATTGATGCAGAAATCGTGCCGGGGATTCTGCCGGTGACCAACTTCAAACAATTACAAAAAATGGCAGCAATCACTAATGTGAAAATTCCGGCTTGGATGAGCAAAATGTATGAAGGCTTGGATGATGACCAAACCACCCGCAATCTGGTGGCGGCGAGCATCGCCATGGACATGGTGCGTATACTGTCCCGCGAAGGGGTAAAAGACTTTCATTTCTACACCCTGAATCGCAGCGAACTCACCTATGCCATTTGCCACACGTTAGGCATTCGTCCGAGTTTGTAAGTTAAAAACACAAAAAGAAATGACCGCACTTTGATCTATATCCCGAGTATTTTTTATCAACTTACTCACACGCCTCACAAGGCGCGCGCCATCAGGAACTGCTATACTCACCGTATTATTTTCCATCCACACCAACGAAAAGGCTGACTATGCTCAACAAAGACACCCAACTCTGTATGTCCCTGTCCGGTCGTCCCGGCAATTTCGGTACACAATTTCACAATTACCTTTATCAAAAACTTGGTTTGAATTTCATTTATAAAGCCTTTACCACCAACGACATCGAACACGCAGTGAAAGGCGTGCGGGCGTTAGGGATTCGCGGTTGTGCGGTGTCCATGCCGTTTAAAGAAAGCTGTATGCCGTTTTTAGATGAAATCTCCCCTTCCGCACAAGCCATCAAATCGGTAAATACCATCGTCAACGACAACGGATTTTTACGTGCCTATAACACCGATTACATCGCCATCGTGAAACTTATCGAAAGATATCAACTGGATAAAAACGATTCCGTGATCGTGCACGGCAGTGGCGGCATGGCAAAAGCGGTGGTTGCCGCCTTTAAAAATTCCGGTTTTGAGAATGTCAAAATCTTTGCCCGTAACGAAAAAACAGGCAATTATTTAGCCGCACTTTATGGCTACGGCTACATCAATTCCCTCAACAACCAAAACGCCGACATTCTCATTAATGTCACCCCCATCGGCATGAAAGGAGGCAAAGAAGCATTCGATCTCGCCTTCCCCGAAACCATGATCCGCCACGCCAAAACCGCTTTTGACGTCGTCGCCCACCCCGCCGACACCCCGTTAATCAAAGCCGCCCAAGCCCTCGGCAAACAAACCATCTCCGGTGCCGAAGTCATCGTCTTACAAGCCGTCGAACAATTTGAACTCTACACCGGCAAACGACCAAGCGAGGAACTCATCGCCGAAGCCGTGGAATATGCAAGAAAGAATGCGTAAAGTGCGGTGGGTTTTGGAAGTGTTTTTACAACATTAATAATTATTGCTAGCGAAGGGATTAACTATTTCAAATAGTTGAGTTAGATCACAGACAAAAAATTAAGAAACTCCTATAATTAGAAAAGTCTAGTTATAGGAGTTTTTATTTATGAAAAAAATTTTTTTGATTAGTAGTATATTAACTATTACATCATGCTCGTCTTTTACTTCTGATAATATTCTTAGTGGAGATATATCTGTTAGTGATACATCTGTATCTGACGAAATTTTATGCCTTTCTGCATTCACTTCTGAAGTAAAACTACCAAAATCTAAAATTCAACAAAATATAATTAATGAGATAACTAAAAGAAATATTACACCAGAGCAATGCTACAGTTATGCAGTTTCCAAAGCTGGTGGAGTAGATTCTTTTTGTTCTGATTTCAATCGCGGATATGTATCAGGTGACAGTGCAAAAATGACTAGTTTTGGGCATTATATTACCTTGCAAGATATGCTGTCAGTACAAAAAACTTTGGGTATTGATTGCAATACAAAACAGTATGTACAGGAGTACAATAGAGCGCGTGAACAAAATAATTGGGTGAATGAACCATCTAGTGAAAATAATAATTTCTCAAAAGCATGGGGAATGTTTCAACCGAAAACAAATGTTATAAGTTGTATGTCACTTGGTTCTTCTACAATGTGTAATGACACAAAAGGTAATTCTTTGCATATAAATAAATGGTAAACACCCATCATTTTGATAGCACCAGCGTCCACGCTGGTGCTATCCTTTTGTCCAAGCGTGGACGCTTGAACTATCACAAAAACAAAAAATGTGCGGTCAAAATCTCAAACGTTTTCAACGCTAAAAAACAATCCTAAAACTCACCGCACTTCACTCTGATAGCACCAGTATCCAAGCCCTCTTGCCGACGCATATTTCATAACCTGTGCCCGAAATATTTGAAAGTTACAGCGCACGATGGGAAGCGTGCGCTATCATGGTGCGGCGAGATACTGTACGGCACACAAATTACATGAACCGAGCAGCAGATGGATGATTTTTACTACAATCGTAAGCCACGGCGTTTTTCGGATAATCGCCACTTATGTCTATTTGCCGATAATCCACACGGCTACATGTTTTCAATACAGGGTCGTCTTGTTCCATCACCTGAATGACGACGGGGAAGCTATCCGTTTATCGTATGAAGAAATCGGACCGAAAGGACCTAACATCGGGACTGCGGATTCTACAATGATCGAGCCATCCAAATGAAATGCGACGCCTTTCAAATCGGTTTCATTGAAATTGCCGTCGTGCGTAAACCTGCACGGGTCATTTCTTGTTTGGTATCCGTGCCCCTTGGTGGCACCGATGATGAAGCAGTTAAAAACATGCTCTCTCCCGATCTCCCAATAATAGGGCTGCCCTTTAACGGCAACATAAGGCTCGGGTAAGGGCTCTCGCGGGGTGGCGCAGGCGGTGACTAGGATACAGCAAAGACTCACCATCATAAAACGCCCTTTCCCGATCACTTGAATAATATGGTTCACTATAGTCATTTGTTATTATCTCCTAGATAGCCTTGGTGTTTTTTGCCTAGGGTAACAAGTTACCCTAGATTAAGCATAGTCATTCCCCTTTGGGGAATTTAGGGAACAGAAGTGCAGTCATAAAAAACAGTATTTTTAAGCGTTTTCAACGATAGAAAACGATTTCAAAATGTACCGCACTTTTTTGATGCTCCGACAAAACAGGGGGCCCCCATCTGAGCCGCCTGAGCGATTTGCAATTTTTAGGAAATTTTCGCCTGTTTGAGCCATGAAATGGCGAGTTCGAAAATTTTCGTTAAGAAAATTGCAAGTGAGCGAGGATAAGCGGTGAAGCTGGGGTGCACTTTTCTTTGCTTACTTTCTTTTATGCAAGTAAAAGAAAGTAAGGCGCCCATCGGGCGAAACCCGATAAAAAATCAACAAATCCTTGGTAACGGCTCATTCACCGGCAAATCCAACAGCCGTGACTGCCCGAAGCTGCCCAACAATCTCACTTTTTTATCCGTCGTCACTTCGCCGATGACTGCGGCATTTTTTCCCAGTTCGTGCGAGTGAAGTGCGGTCAGAATTTCAGGTGTTTTTTCAGGGGCGGCGATGATGACCAGTTTGCCTTCGTTAGCAAAATTCAGCGCTTCTAAGCCGAGCAGTTCGCAAATGCCGCGCACTTCAGGACGAAGCGGCAGGTCTTCTTCGTTGATTTGCATACCCAGTTGTTGGGTGGCGGCAAATTCGTGCAGCACCGCGTTTACCCCGCCACGGGTAGCGTCGCGGACGGCTTTCACGCCGTCAATGGGGCGCAATAAATCAATGAGCGGGGCAAGAACGGCGCAGTCGCTTTTCAGATCAGTCTGAATGCCAAGGTTTTCGCGCAGGTTCAAAATAGTAGCACCGTGTTCGCCGATGGTGCCGCTGACAATGATGTTATCGCCCGCTGTAATACGGTGCATTCCCCAATCGATACCACGCGGGATCACGCCGATGCCGCTGGTGTTGATGAAGATTTTATCTACCGCGCCTTTTTGCACTACTTTGGTATCGCCCGTCACCACCTGCACGCCGGCAGCTTTGCAGGCTTGCGCCATAGCTTGAATGATTTCTTTTAATTCGGTTAATGGTAAACCTTCTTCCAAAATAAAGCCGCAGGAAAGGTATTTGGGAATAGCGCCGCATACCGCCACATCATTTAACGTGCCGCATACGGCGAGCTTGCCGATGTTGCCACCAGGGAAGAAAATCGGGTCAATGACGAAACTGTCGGTGCTGAAAGAAAGCTGTTCGCCCTGCGCCATCAATTCCGCCAACGGCAAACGGGCTTGATCTTCTCCTTGGGCGAGAATCGGGTTGTCAAAGGCTTCGACGAAATAATACTGAATTAATTTTTGCATTGCCGCGCCGCCGTTGCCGTGCGCCATGGTAATAAAATCTGTCATTATTCTCTCCGGTATTGATAATAGGCGGCGCACGCCCCTTCTGAAGACACCATTAAGGCGCCGTAGGCATCATCCGGGTTGCATTGGCTGCCGAATAACGGGCAATCGCAAGGTTTACATTTGCCGGTGAGCACATCGCCGCAGCGGGAATTGGGGTCGTCCGCCACTTGTTGCGGGTGGCTGTGGAAATAGATTTCCGCGTCAAAACGTTTGTACGCGTCGGTGAGTTCCACGCCTGACTCTTCGATTTCGCCCAAACCGCGCCATTCGCTGGATTTCTTCAATTGGAACACTTCACGCATGGCTTGTTGCGCCAGCAGGTTGCCTTGGGAATGCACGATGCGTTTATATTGGTTTTCGATTTCACAACGCCCGTCCACGAATTGTTGCACCAACATCACGATGGCTTGCAGAATATCCAACGGCTCAAAGCCCGTAACCACAAAAGGCTTATGGTATTTATCCACAATGGATTGATAAGGCGAGGCGCCAATCACCATGCTCACATGGCCGGGCGCAATGAAGCCGTCAATTTTCACATAATCTTGCGAAAGCAGGCTGTGTAAAGTGGGGATAATGGTGATGTTTTGACATACCACCCAGAAATTTTGCAGATTCAGCTTGTTCGCCTGTTGAAGGGTCACCGCCGCGCTCGGCATAGTAGTTTCAAAACCGAGGGAAAAGAAAACCACGTTTTTTTCGGGATTGTTCACGGCGATATTCAGCGCGTCCAACGGCGAATAAACGATTCGCACATCGGCGCCTTTGGCTTTTGCCTCCAGCAAGGAACCGCACCGTCCTTTCACCCGCATGGCGTCACCGAAGGTGCAGAAAATCACATTGGGCTTTTGCGCGATTTCAATACACACATCAATGCGCCCCATGGGCAACACACACACCGGACAGCCCGGACCGTGAATAAACTCAATGCTTTTCGGCAACAGGCGATCCAAGCTGAATTTAAAAATCGTATGGGTATGACCGCCGCAGACTTCCATAAGATACAACGGATTTTCCGGCGTAAAGTGCGGTAGTTTTTCCATGAGTTTTTGCAAACGCTCCACCAAACTTTTCGCCAGTTTGGGATCACGAAATTCATCAATGAATTGCATAACAGTCCCCTTACTCCGCAAAAATGCTAGGCGTTTTGTAACCAATTTAACCAGTCTTTTAAGCCTTCGCCCGTGGTAGCGGAAAGTTGAATCACCTCAATTTGCGGGTTCACCTGTTTGGCGTAGGCGATACATTTTTCCACGTCGAAATTAAGGTAAGGCAGCAAGTCTATTTTGTTTAAAATCATGAGTTTGGAGGCAGCAAACATATGTGGGTATTTCAGCGGTTTGTCTTCGCCCTCGGTGACGGACAAAATCACCACTTTGGCTTTTTCGCCCAAATCAAATTCCGACGGGCAAACCAAATTGCCGACATTTTCAATGAATAAGAGGCTGTGTTGTTTCGGTTCCAGTTTGAACAAGGCGTCGTTGATCATCTGCGCATCCAAATGGCAACCTTTACCGGTGTTCACCTGAATCGCAGATACACCGGTGGCGCGAATGCGATCGGCGTCGTTTTCCGTTTGTTGATCGCCTTCAATCACATAACAAGTGCGGTCATTTTTCAGCGCGTTTAGCGTGGTAGTAAGCAAGGTGGTTTTGCCGGAACCCGGGCTAGACACCAAATTCAATGCAAGAATGTGCTGTTGTTGGAAAAGAAAACGGTTGTGCGCCGCAATTTGATTATTTTTACCTAATACGTCCTGCTCCACTTTCAACAAGCGTTTTTGCGTCTCGGATGTGTCGGACGGCTGCTGAGCCGAGTGAAATTTGAAATGAGAAAAGTCCGGATTTTTGACTGCACTTTGCGTGCCGTAGTGGCTGTCATGATGAGAATGTGCCACTTCGCCGATTCTTACTTGTTCGGGATACCCGCAACCAAAAGTCGTACACATATTATCCCCCTGATTTATCGCGATAAAATAAGTATGTATTAAGGATAGCACAACGCCTGCGCAGGGTTTTGATTGAGATCATAAAGTCAAAACTTCGTCCGCCAATTTTGCAGTAAAGCCGTGGTGATGGGACGCCACCAACATGGGCAACGACAATTCGCGCAAAAGTGCGGTCAGTTTTTCGGTATTTTTGCTATCCAAGCCGTTAGTCGGCTCATCTAACAGTAACATTTTCGGCTGCATCGCCAACACGCCCGCCAGTGCGGTAAAATTTTTTTCGCCGCCGGACAGGGTATGCACCGTGCGGTCTTGCAAATGGGCAATTCCCAGCCGTTCCAACTGTTGCAAAGCGATGGCATACGCCTGTTGACGCGGCAAGCCTTGATTTAACGGACCGAACGCCACATCGTCCAACACCGTCGGACCGAACAGTTGATCGTCGGCGTGCTGAAAACAAAAACCCACACTGCCACGAAAAGGAGCAAAATCCCGTTCTTCCCGACAAAGCTGCCCGAACAGGCGAATTTCTCCCCCCGCAATAGGAACAAAACCGAGCAACGCCAGTAATAAGGTGGTTTTTCCTGTGCCGATTTCGCCCCGGATAAAAAAACGTTGCCCCGCGTCAAGTTGAAAGGACAGATTATCAATAATCCGCCGTTCTCCCCGCTTAATTTGCAATCCTTTGACTTGTAAAACCGTCATTTTTCCCCGCCTAGCGTTTGTTGATTGCCGAATCGAAAGCTGCGACATTTCAACGCAATCTGCGCCGTTTCCGCTTTTAACAAGGCATGAACAAGCAATAACGCCACCCGTTGCGCAGTGATATATAACGTGCGGCGATTCAGTCCCGCGCGATACCCGCGCGCGCGCATTGCCAGATCCATTTTCTGCCGCAACTCGCCCAATAATGCAATGTAACGCACAGTCAACACAAAAAGCCAAATGAGCTTAGGCGGTAACGGCAATTTACCTATTGCCTGCACTAGCACCGCGTCGTTCATTTTCCACAAGAACAACCACAAGGAAAACAACAACAGATTCATACGTAACGTGATGAGCAGCGCCGTTTCCATGCCTTCGGGATTAAGCTCCATGCCCTCGGCACCGATCCGCCAGCTCAATGTTAGCCAAAGCAAAAACGTGAATCCATTTAACCACAGCCAACGTTTTATATAGGGGGAATAAGGTTCTGCATTGCCGTAAATGAATGCCGCCAACAACACCAACGCCGCACCGTTCAAGCAGAATAGCAAAGACGATTGGTGCAACGCACTGATGACTAAGCCCCAAAGAAACAAATAGATCAGGCGTAGATGAGGCGCGAAAAAGTGCGGTGCAAAAAAAAGACGAAAAACAGAACTCATTGCGCACACCGTTTGCTGTAACCGACGGCTTTTTGTGAGGTGGCGACAGGTTGCAGTGCGACGGGATACATTTTGCCGAGCAAAGAAATCACGCCGTAGCTGATAATGCCGTCCAGCACAAATACCGGCAAATGGGACAGCAACAACAGGGCGATTAAATCCTGATAATGTTTACCGCCGTCCAAGGCTAAAACCAAAGACGCCAACGCGCCCGCGCCACCTACACCAATCACGCCGACACCCACACCGGCGAACAATTTCGCCATTTTTCCCATGTCAGGATGCAAATAACCGCGTAATAAATAATGCGCCGCCACCGCCGGCAACGCCATCACGCACAAATTCACGCCTAACACGGCAAACCCACCGAAGGAAAAAAACAACACCTGTAACAACAAGGCGATAAAAAAGGCGGGAAACACCGCCCAACCAAGAAATAATCCCGCTATGCCGTTTAAAATCAAGTGTACGCTACCGATGCCAACCGGCACATGGATGGTGCCGGCAACAAAAAAAGCGGCGGCAAACAGTGCCGTTAACGGCAAACGTTCGTTATCCAGGCGACGCAACCCTACCGCTACACCGACCACTGCCAAAGCCACTCCGGCTAACAACACCGGTGTATGCAACACGCCTTCCGATAAATGCATTATTGATGTCCCTTTCTTAACTTACGGGCCTTCAGCCAAGCGGCAATGCCCGCAATTCCCACAATGTAACCGATTCCGCCTAAAATATCGTGCAGATAAATTTTATCGCGCAACTGCGCAATATCACCGCGTAACAACAGCAGACTTTCATCGCCCGCCCGAGTTGTTGCGCCGGCATTCGCCGTAATTCTGTCCGCCACGACCGTCGCCCGATGCCCTTCCTCACCTTCCACCACCACTTTCAACGCCATATTCGGATCCGCTTTTAACGGCAGGTGAAAATAACCGCCATTGTCGGTTTTGCCCGTCAGCAACGGCTGATTTTCCCCTTGGCGTAACACCTCCACATAGGTTTCGACGGCGGGGGTCATGTCGGAATAATAGGATTTTCCCGTCACGGTTTGCCCGTCATACTGGGCAAATACATAAAGGGCGTGCGTCCAAGCGTGAGGTGCAACACATAAGCCCAAAAGTGCGGTCAAAAAATACGGCGTTTTTTTCATTGCGCCCTACTCCGCCTCAAAGGTCAGCATATATTCCACCGAACGGCGATCGTAATCGGGGTTGCCTTTCACGTTTTCCGAAAATTCTGCCCAAACTTTGTTGTTGCCTTTTTGCGGTGTAAATTCGGCTATGCCTTTTTCATTAGTCAGATTGAACGGCGCGTCTTCACCCAATCCCACTTTAATATCTTTCACCGGCTTGCCGTTGTGTAACACCAAAATCGGTAGCGGTTTACCCGCTTGCGCTTTCTCTTGCGGCACCAGTTCATATTCCATGCCATGGGCTTTCAACGCCTGCGCGTCCCAACGCAACAACGCTTTGCCGAACTTCACCGGGTTCACGGCAAATTCCGCAGTGGGCTCTTGTTGTTTGCTTTTTTCTACATATTTGCCGCTTGGCAGCTTTGACCAGACGCCGTTATCAAAACGGATAAAAACTTGTGACGCATTTTCAGCATTGAGATAGGCTTCGCCTTGTTTAAATTGATGGGTTGCGTTAGTGAGGTTGCCGTTGTTATCCAGCAATTTAACGGTTTTTAGCTTGTGTTCCGGATAAATTTCCGTTTGTTCATGCCCGAATTTCACTACATATTGCCCGGTAGAATTCGCCTCCTTGACGGGTTCCAGCCATACGTTGTGAGCGTTAGCAACGGATGCCGCGAAAAGTGCGGTCAAAATAGCGGTTGTTTTTTCGAATTTCATGTGATCTCTCCTTTTATCAATTAAAATTTGATACCATAATAAAATATGAAGTAACTTTAGAATCAAGTGTTTTTTTGAGAAAAATACGGGAAAAATGAGAGAGATAAGTGTGTGGATAATTAGGTTTCCGCGTACGGCAAACGCGTACGCGGCGGGAATGCAGAGGGAAAATAAACCGTTAATTCAACTCCGCCAACATGGCGACAACCATGTCGGACGATTGTTTGGCAGCGAGCGGTAGAAATTCTTCAAAAGACATATTAGCTTTGCCATCGCCCGCATCGGAAATGGCGCGCACCACCACGAAAGGCACGTTAAACGCATGGCAAACTTGCGCAATAGCTGTGGCTTCCATTTCCACCGCGATGACATTTGGGAAATCCTGCTTAATCTGCGCCAAACGTTCTCCGCCTTGAATAAAGCTATCGCCGGAACAAATTAAACCGCGTTTTACCCGTTGCCCAAGCTGTTTTGCAGTACGTTCCGCCAATTCGACCAAACGGGCATCAGAAACAAAAGTGACAGGGCATGCGGGTAGCTGTCCTTTGGCATAACCGAAGGCGGTCACATCGGCGTCGTGGTATTGGGTTTCGGTGGATACAATCACATCACCGACGTGCAATCCCTCCGCCACCCCACCGGCGGAACCTGTGTTAATCACCAGGTTCGGTTTAGCAAGTTGCAATAAAGCGGTGGTGCCCATGGCAGCAGCGACTTTGCCAATACCCGATTGCAACAAGGCAATATTTTTGCCATGAATTTTACCTTCATAAATCGTACCGGAAACCAATTTTGTGACGTTTTTATCCGTCATTAACCCAACCAAAATTTCCACTTCCTGCGCCATGGCGCCGACAATACCAATTTTCATATTTATCCTTGCGTTATTATTTTCTATTTACTAAAAAATCCAACACGGCGAGCGCATAATCATCGTTATACAGCGTGCTGGCGGTCAAAACGTATTTGCCGTTGATGATCACATAAGGAAAGGTGAACACACCATACTCTTCCGTCATCAGCACGGCGTCATTCACTTTTTGGTGAATCTGATCGGAATGATACATTTCCAAGAAACTATCGCGCTCAATGCCTTGTTTTTGCAGCCAATGTACCAGATTTTCAATGCGGGATAATTTGATATAACGCTGCCGTTCCGAGGTTTCAAACAGTAATGCGGAAGACAGATGCTCCACATTTAAAGCTTGTAAACTGAAGAAAACACCGGCAGTGAAGCGCGCTTTGTTGGTAGCGACGGGGAATTCTTCCAATACTACACGATCACGGTTGATTTGCGTGTAAAGTTCTAAAATATCCTGTGCGGAGGAACAAACACGGCAGTCATAATCAAAAAAGAACTGAATAATAACGCGGTGATCATTACGGGCAGGCATGGCGATAGGATATTCGTAAGAGAAATAATCTTTGCCATCTTCAAATTCCGGACTTTCTTCATCAAGCAAAACAGCAGGATCAGGCGCAACGGATTCATCACCGGCTTGTGCCGCAGCGAATCCGCCTACGCATAATAGCATGATAAACAATCCGACCCGCAACATGACTGGCTCTAATTCTCTAAAGGTTCAATATAATCAATTAATAACTGAATATCCCGATTGCCGCGAAATTCATTAATGTCTAACTTATATACCAGTTTTGCTGTTTTTATTGATAAATCAGGATAATAGCGCGTATCCACATTAAATGCGATAGCATCCATCAATGGTCCGCCCAGTTTGGATTCCACCATCATTTTTAAATGTTTTTCCCCTACCAAGCGCTGTTGTAGGATTTTAAACTCGCCGTCAAATAAAGGTTCGGGGAAGGCTTGCCCCCAAGGGCCGGCAGATTTTAAACGTTCCGCCGTATTCAGATTCAGCTCATTCACGCTCAGTTCGCCATCCGTCCAAATGCTGCCTTGTAATTGTTCCTGAGCCAACAACTCACTGACCGTCTCGTTAAAAATGCGTTGAAAATCGGCAAAATAGTTTTCATTAATGCTTAAGCCCGCCGCCATTGCATGACCGCCGAATTTTAAAATTAAATCCGGGTGCTGCGAATAAACCCGTTCCAGCGCATCACGAATATGTAAACCCGGAATGGAGCGTGCGGAACCTTTTAAAATGCCATCTTGCTCCTGTGCAAAGGCAATCACCGGGCGGTGAAATTGGTCTTTAATACGCGATGCCACAATGCCCAGTACACCTTGATGCCAATCCGCCTGATACAGCACGATGGAATGTGGCAATTGGTTTTCAAGTGCGGTGAGATTTTGGCATATTTTTAAAGCTTCCAGCTTCATGCCCTGCTCGATTTCTTTGCGCGCTTGATTTAAGCCGTCTAATTCTAACGCCAAGGCACGGGCGCTTTCCATGTCTTCTGCTAGCAATAATTCAACGCCTACGGACATATTATCCAAACGTCCCGCCGCATTTAATCGCGGTGCAATAGAAAAACCCAAATCCGATGCGGAAAATCCCGCTAAATCCCGTTTTGCCACTTCTGCCAAAGCTCGAATACCAAAACGGCAACGCTGCGCTTTAATACGCGCCAAGCCCTGATACACCAGAATGCGATTGTTTTGATCCAACGGCACTACATCAGACACCGTACCTAACGCCACCAAATCCAGCAGTTCGGTGAAATTCGGCTGATTTTTGGCGTCAAACATGCCCAATTCACGAAATTTCGCCCGCAAAGCAAGCATAAGATAAAACGCCACGCCCACACCGGCAAGATTTTTCGACGGAAAACCGCAATGGGCAAGATTCGGATTGATGATGGCATCGGCACTCGGCAAGCTTTCCGGCGGCAAATGATGGTCGGTGACGATAACATTCACGCCCCGTTCTTTTAGAAACGCTACGCCCTCATGAGAAGACACACCATTATCCACCGTGATAAGCAGTTCAACATCCAGCGCCAATGCCTCTTGCGCCACTGCAACACTTAAACCGTAACCTTGCTCGAAGCGATTCGGTACCAAATAAGCTACGTTGACAAAACCAAGCTGGCGCAACGCCAACACCGCCAATGCCGTGCTTGTCGCACCGTCCGCATCGAAATCGCCGACGATAACGATTTTTTGCTGTTTTTCGTAGGCTTCCAGCAAAAGCGCTACAGCATCATCCAAACCGGACATCAGATTCGGGTTGTGAATGGCGGCTAAAGTGCGGTCTAACTGGCAAGCGTTTTTAATGTGCCGCGAGCGATAGAGACGATCCAAGAGCGGATCGTCACAGAGTTTATTACCTGCCGGCACTTCACGGCGTAAGATTTGTTTTTGCACAGATGACCTGTATTATCCTTCTAACGCCGCAAGTAAATCAGCAGGTTTTAGATAACCACCAATAACTTCGCCTTCACTGGTAATGATAGTCGGCGTTCCGTTTACACCAAATTGAGCGCCAAGCAAATAATGTTTTCTCACCACATTCGGGGTCTTCAATTCTTTTGGAAGATTGCCTTTTTCCGCTTCGTTTAAAGCGAATGTTGGGTCTTTTGCGGTAAAAATCGCTTCCATTTGCCCTGCAGTTTGACTCTCCATACCTGCACGCGGGAACGCCAAATAACGTACGGTAATGCCTAAGTCGTTATATTCTTTCACTTGTTGATGTAACAAATGGCAGTAATGGCAGGTAATATCCATAAATACAGTAATGACGTGTTTTTCATTTTTTGCCGGATACACAATCATTTCATTTTTCAGCGCATTTAATTTATCCAGCAACACTTTATTAGTGACGTTGCTAATGCCTTTATCGGTTAATTTGTAGATTTTACCTTGTAATAAATATTCGCCGTCTTCACTTGCGTAAAAAATGCCTTGGTCGCTTACGACAGTTTTCAAGCCTTTAATCGGTGAAGTTTGAATATCAATATCTTTCACACCAAGCTTTTCCAATTTACTTTTCAGTGCAACATCATTTGCCGTTACACTCATAGATATAGCCAAAAGAGAAAGCGTAGTAATAATTTTTTTCATTTCTGTTGTTCCTAAATAAGTGAAATTGAGCGTGAATTATAAAAGTAATTGACGCGTTATGCAAAATTCACAGAATTTCACAGTTGGAGTTTCGTTCGCTCTACCCAATTCCCGCAAAATCCCTTATAATCCCGCACTTAATTTACCTTTTTACGACATTCATTATCATGTTTGAAATTAATCCTATCAAAAATAAAATCGCCGATTTAACCGACCGCACTTCCGTGCTTCGGGGGTATCTTTGACTTCGACGCCAAACTGGAGCGTTTAGAAGAAGTCAACGCCGAACTGGAACAGCCTGACGTATGGAACGATGCAGAGAAAGCGCAGGCGCTCGGCAAAGAACGCGTTTCTTTAGAACTGGTGGTCAACACCATTAAAAATCTGGAACAAGGCTTGGAAGATGTGGACGGACTGTTGGAACTTGCCGTGGAAGCGGGTGATGAAGACACCTTCAACGAAGCCATCACCGAATTAAATGCGCTTGAACAACAACTCGAAAAATTAGAATTCCGCCGTATGTTCAGCGGTGAACACGATGCCTGCGATTGCTATGTGGATTTACAAGCGGGTTCAGGCGGTACGGAAGCGCAGGACTGGACGGAAATGTTATTGCGGATGTATTTGCGTTGGGCGGAAAGCAAAGGCTTCAAAACCGAATTAATGGAAGTTTCCGACGGCGATGTGGCAGGGTTGAAATCCGCCACCATCAAAGTGAGCGGCGAATACGCCTTCGGTTGGTTACGCACCGAAACCGGCATTCACCGTTTGGTGCGCAAAAGCCCGTTCGATTCCAATAACCGTCGCCATACCTCTTTCAGTGCCGCATTTGTGTATCCTGAAATTGACGACGACATTGACATCGAAATCAATCCGGCAGACTTGCGTATCGATGTCTATCGCGCGTCCGGCGCAGGCGGTCAGCACGTAAACAAAACCGAAAGTGCGGTGCGAATTACCCACATACCAAGCGGCATTGTAGTGCAATGTCAAAATGACCGTTCCCAGCACAAGAATAAAGACCAGGCAATGAAGCAGTTAAAAGCGAAGTTGTACGAGCTGGAATTGCAAAAGAAAAACGCCGACAAACAAGCCATGGAAGACAATAAATCCGACATCGGCTGGGGCAGCCAAATTCGTTCTTATGTGTTGGACGATTCCCGCATTAAAGATTTACGCACCGGCATTGAAAACCGCAATACGCAAGCGGTGTTAGACGGCGATTTGGATCGTTTTATTGAAGCGAGTTTAAAGGCCGGCTTGTAAAAGTGCGGTCGTTTTTAAGAACGTTTTTTAAAGTTAAAAATGAAAGGTAAACAAAAATGTCAGAACAAGAAGTCAAAGAATTAGACCTGAACGGCGAAATGTTGGTGCGTCGTGAAAAATTAGCCGCCTTGCGCGCCAAAGGCAATGCCTTCCCGAACCAATTCCGTCGCGATGCGCTTGCACAGGATTTGCACGATAAATATGATGCCGAAGAGGGCGAAGCATTAAAAGAAAAACACATTGAAGTTACCGTTGCCGGACGTATCATGACTCGTCGCGCCATGGGTAAAGCCACCTTTATCACCATTCAAGATATGAGCGGCAAAATTCAGCTTTATGTGGCGCGCAATAACTTGCCTGAAGGCGTGTATAAAGATGATGTAGGTCACTGGGATTTGGGTGACATTGTCGGTATTAAAGGTTCGCTATTCAAAACCAAAACCGACGAACTCACCGTGAAAGCCACCAAAGTTCAGTTATTAACCAAAGCCCTTCGCCCGCTGCCGGACAAATTCCACGGTTTAACCGACCAAGAAGTGCGTTATCGTCAACGTTATTTGGATTTAATTTCTAACGAAGAATCCCGCCGCACTTTCATCATTCGTTCTAAAGTCGTCGCCGGCATTCGTGAATATTTCCTTTCCAAAGGCTTCATGGAAGTGGAAACCCCAATGTTGCAAGTGATTCCGGGTGGTGCAGCGGCTCGTCCGTTTGTCACACATCACAATGCCTTAGACGTGGATATGTATTTGCGTATCGCACCGGAACTTTACTTAAAACGTTTAGTGGTGGGCGGCTTTGAACGCGTATTCGAATTGAACCGCAATTTCCGCAACGAAGGTGTTTCCGTGCGTCACAATCCCGAATTCACCATGCTGGAATACTACCAAGCCTACGCCGATTACCATGATTTAATGGACAACACCGAAGAATTATTGCGCAAATTGGCGATTAATATTTTAGGCACCACCATCGTGAAATATGGCGACTTAGAATTTGATTTCGGCAAACCGTTCGAGCGTATCACCTTACACGACGCCACCATTAAATACGGCGCCGAAAAAGGCATCGTAAAAGAAGATTTATACGACTTCGACCGTGCCAAAGCTACCGCAGAACGCTTAGGCATTGAAGTACAAAAATCCTGGGGCTTAGGCAGCATTGTGAACGCCATCTTTGAAGAAGTGGCAGAACATCACTTAATTCAGCCGACTTTTTTAATGGCTCACCCTGCTGAAATTTCACCGCTCGCCCGTCGTAACGATGAAAATCCGGAAGTCACAGACCGTTTTGAACTCTTCATCGGCGGACGTGAAATCGGTAACGGCTTCTCAGAATTAAACGACGCCGAAGACCAAAACGACCGTTTCGACGCACAAGTCGCCGCCAAAGAAGCCGGTGATGACGAAGCGATGTTTAAAGATGAAGACTTCGTGATCGCACTCGAACACGGCTTACCACCAACAGCTGGCGAGGGCTTAGGCATCGACCGCCTGGCAATGCTCTACGCCAACGCGCCATCTATCCGTGATGTGATTTTATTCCCGGCAATGCGGCAGAGGTAATAACCTTGAAAAAAGTGATGATCTGAAAAGGTCATCGCTTTTTCTGTAGTTCGCAAACCTCCTACATAAAAAAACTAGGTATCACATGACATTTCAACTTCTCCTTTCAAAACACATTTGTGATCACCGATTGAATTTTATTCGGGCGGCAATGCCTAAATAACGATTAACCGAATTAATAGGCTTAGTATGTTTAAAGTTTCTAAAGAATTTAGCTTTGATATGGCGCATCTGTTGGATGGGCATGATGGGAAGTGTCAGAATTTACACGGGCACACCTATAAATTGCAGGTGGAAGTGCGTGGAGATTTGTATCAGGAAGGCGCGAAACAAGGCATGGTTATTGATTTCAGCGATTTGAAGAAAATCGTCAATCACGCCATATTGGAACCGATGGATCACGCATTTATTTACGATCAAACCAGTGAACGTGAGAGCAAAATCGCATCTCTATTGCAACAGCTTGATTCTAAAACCTTCGGTGTCCCTTTTCGCACTACGGCGGAACAATTGGCTCAATTTATTTTTAATCAGTTGAAATATCAGAAAAACCTTCCCGTTTCCGCCATTCGTCTATGGGAAACGCCCACATCATTTTGCGAATATGGGGAATAAGTGCGGTGCAAAATAGCAGTGTTTTTATGCCTTCTTACAACATCGTTGAGATTTTTGAAAGCCTGCAAGGCGAAGGTTTTAACACCGGTATGCCGTGCATTTTCGTGCGCTTCGGCAAATGCAATCTCGCCTGTCCTTGGTGTGATACTAATTATAATCAATTCGAACGCATGACGCTGGCGCAAGTGATGGAAGAAGTGCGGTCATTTTCTTCAAAGAATATTATCATCACCGGCGGCGAACCGACGATTGTTCCAAATATTGAAATCCTGCTTGAACAAATGAAATCGGAAGGTTATTTCCTCGCCATTGAAACCAATGGGCTGAAACCGATCCCACCACAAATTGATTACATCGCGACCAGTCCGAAACGCTTGTATCCACACAAATATGAACGACGTTGTATTGATTTTGCCCATGAAGTTCGTATCGTTGCAGATGAAAACGTTATGGCATTTTGTGAACTTATTGAAGACAAAATCCGCGCCGAGCGCTATTACCTTTCTCCTTGTGAAATTAACGGCAAAATGAATTTGCTGGAAACCATCACCCAACTTGGGCAATTAAATCAACGTGTAAACAGACCAAAATGGTTATTAAGTGTACAAACACATAAATTAATTGGCATTGAATAAATTTTTTTAACGAAATAAGCAGATTTTACTTGATCGCTATATATTAAATTGTATAATGAAGCTGTTTTTATTTAAGGTGGTCGTCATTCTTAAACACAGTGGCCGGTGCAAACAACTCCCCCATGTCTTTACCAAAAGATCTTCGCACCGGTCATTTTTTTCTTCTTATTCCTCCCCAAAGCCATTATCATTACGCCATTCCTTTCTTTATTCAGAGAATAGTTATGCAAAATTTAGCCCTGGAAAATCTACTTAATCAAAAGCTCAGCAGCCATCTTATCAATGATTACGCGCCGAACGGATTACAGGTAGAAGGCAAACCTGAAGTTAAAAAAATCATCACCGGCGTGACCGCCAGCCAAGCCTTAATTGACTATGCCGTTGCACAAAAAGCCGACGCGCTACTCGTTCATCACGGTTATTTTTGGAAAAGTGAGAACCCTTGTATTCGCGGCATGAAAGGCAGACGTATCAAGGCGTTGCTGGTAAATGACATCAATTTGTACGGCTATCATCTGCCACTGGACGTCCACCCCGAACTGGGCAACAACGCCCAATTAGCCCAATTATTAGGCATTGAAAACCTTCAACCATTGGAACAAGGCAGCTTCAGCATCCCGGTTTGGGGCACTTTAAAAGAACCGCTTAGCGCCGAACAATTTGCCCAACGCATTGAGCAAACACTCGCCCGCAAACCGTTAATTTGCACGGAAAACGGACCGCACTTTATTCGCAAAGTCGGTATTTGTACCGGCGGCGGACAGGGTTATATCGATCTTGCCGCCGCACAAGGTTGTGACGCCTTTATCACCGGTGAAGTTTCGGAACAAACCATTCATTCCGCCAGAGAACAAGGGGTTCATTTCTTTTCCTCCGGTCATCACGCCACCGAACGTTACGGGGTGAAAGCATTAGGCGAATGGCTGGCAAACGAATATGGTTTTGAGGTGGAATTTAAGGATATGGATAATCCGGCGTAACTGGTTAAACCAAAAATCGTTACATTGCTCAAGGTCGGCAAAACAAGTATAATCTCGCCAATTTTTTCACTAAAACAAATAGGAATAACTATGGGTTTCTTAACAGGTAAACGTATTTTAGTCACAGGTCTCGCCAGCAATCGTTCCATCGCCTACGGCATTGCGAAAGCGATGAAAGAACAAGGTGCGGAACTGGCTTTCACTTATTTAAATGAAAAATTACAACCGCGCGTAGAAGAATTTGCCAAAGAATTCGGTGTGAACATCGTGCTTCCGTTGGACGTTGCCACTGATGAAAGCATTCAAAACTGTTTTGCGGAATTAAGCAAACACTGGGATAAATTTGACGGTTTCGTGCACGCCATTGCATTCGCACCGGGCGATCAACTCGATGGCGATTACGTGAACGCGGCGACCCGTGAAGGCTATCGCATCGCCCACGACATCAGTGCTTACAGCTTCGTGGCAATGGCGCAAGCGGCACGCCCGTATTTGAATCCAAACGCCGCCTTACTTACCCTTTCTTACTTGGGCGCAGAACGTGCTATTCCTAACTACAACGTCATGTGTTTAGCCAAAGCTTCTCTTGAAGCGGCAACCCGCGTAATGGCAGCGGATTTAGGCAAAGACGGCATTCGTGTGAACGCCATTTCTGCCGGCCCGATTCGTACCTTGGCGGCATCCGGCATCAAAAACTTCAAGAAAATGCTTTCTGCTTTTGAGAAAACTGCGGCATTACGCCGCACCGTAACCATTGAAGATGTGGGCAACTCCGCCGCATTCCTATGTTCTGGTTTAGCTTCCGGCATCACCGGTGAAATCGTGCACGTGGATGCCGGTTTCAGCATCACCGCCATGGGAGAATTAGGCGAAGAATAATTTTTTCTTCCTTCACTTATCGGCAGGTTTTTTAACCTGCCTTTTTAGTTTTTATACCAATTATTAGACGTTATGTTTCAAGATAATCCCCTACTCGCCCAATTAAAACAACAAATTCACGACAGCAAAGAACGTGTGGAAGGCACGGTAAAAAGCACTGATAAAGCTTACGGTTTTTTAGAATGTGAAAAAAAAAGCTATTTTATTGCACCGCCGGCAATGAAAAAAGTGATGCACGGCGACAAAATCAGCGCCACTATTGAAAAACAGGGCGACAAAGAACAAGCGGAACCGGAAGCCCTGATCGAACCGATACTCACCCGTTTTATCGCCAAAGTGCGGTTCAATAAAGACAAGAAATTACAGGTATTGGTCGATCACCCGAATATCAATCAACCCATTGGCGCCGCGCAAAACAAATCCGTAAAAAAAGAGTTACAGGAAGGCGATTGGGTGGTGGCATCACTTAAAACTCATCCGCTGCGTGATGATCGTTTTTTCTATGCGCAAATTACCCAATTCATTTGCCACGCCGATGATGAATTGGCGCCTTGGTGGGTCACCCTTGCCCGTCACGAGCAACCACGTGAGCCTGTTCAGGGGCAAGATCAATATGAAATGCAGGATAAAGAAACGCGCGAAAATCTGACCGCACTTCACTTCGTCACCATCGACTCGGAAACCACGCAGGACATGGATGACGCCTTATATATTGAGCCGTTAACCTCAAATAATGAGCAAACCGGCTGGCAATTGCTTGTGGCGATTGCCGATCCGACGGCTTATATCAGCTTGGATTCGCAAATCGAGAAAGATGCTAAGCAACGCTGTTTCACCAATTATCTGCCGGGCTTCAACATCCCAATGTTACCACGCGAACTCTCCGACGAGCTTTGTTCCTTAAAACCTAACGAAACCCGTCCCGCACTGGTTTGTTATATTCAAACGGATTTACAGGGCAATATCATCGCGCCGGCAAAATTTGTGTTAGCGAATGTACAATCGAAAGCTAAATTGACTTATAGTCGGGTGTCCGATTATTTAGAAGGCAAAGAAAATGCCTGGCAGCCGGAAAACCAAGACATGGCACAGCAAATTCATTGGCTGCATCAATTTAGCCTTGCCAGAACACAATGGCGCAAAACCCATGCCCTATTGTTTAAAGAAAAACCGGATTATTCTTTCGTGTTGGGAGAAAACGGCAAGGTGCAGGAAATTAAGGCGGAATATCGCCGTATTGCCAACCAAATCGTGGAAGAATCCATGATTATCGCCAATATCTGCGCCGCTCAATTTTTACAGAAAAACCTGCAATGCGGTATTTTCAATACGCACAGCGGATTCGACAAAAAATTCCTGGAAAACGCCCATCATTTTCTGTTAGCCAGTTTAGCAAACGAAGAAAACAAAGCGGAACTACAAGCCCGCTATACCGTAGAGCATTTAGCGACGCTAAACGGCTACTGCCAAATGCGTCACGATATTGAACCGATTGAAGGGGATTATTTGGAATTCCGCCTGCGTCGATTCTTAACTTTTGCAGAATTTAAAGCGGAATTGGCACCGCACTTTGGGCTGGGATTGAACGGTTACGCTACTTGGACGTCACCGATTCGGAAATATTCCGACATGGTGAATCATCGCCTGATTAAAGCTTATTTAGCCCATCGCCCTTATGAAAAACCGGAAGAAAGCGTGCTGGTGCGCTTGCAAGAAGCCCGCCGCCAAAATCGCCTGGTGGAACGTGACATTGCCGATTGGCTATATTGTCGCTATCTTGCCGATAAAGTTGCCGAAAAAGTGGAATTTGAAGCAGAAGTACAAGATATTACCCGTGGAGGTTTACGTGTTTTATTGTTGGCAAACGGCGCGTCCATATTTATTCCTGCCTCAACCTTGCACGACAACAAAGAGGAAATTGTTATCAATACCGACGAAATCGCCTTCTATGTCAAAGATCAGCGTCTTTACAAGATCGGAGATATTTTACGCGTGCAACTCACGGAAGTGAAGGAAGCAACACGTAGTATTATGGGGATGGTCATCAAGTAAAAAAGTGCGGTGAATCTTAAAGATGTTTTCAAAACGCTCGAAAAAATCACCGCACTTTTGACCAAAAAAATCCTGCTTAACGATTTATTTAAGCAGGATTATTTTTTTAGCTAATTAATTAGCTTGCACAAGCTTGACAAGCTGCCTGGAACATCCAAACCAGTTTTTCTTGCTCTTTTATGTAATCACTCATTTGTGAAACAGTGCCTTCATCACCGGCTTCGCCGGCAAGGGCTAAAATCTCCCGCTGTTGGGCAAGCAACACTTTAAAGCCTTCTAGCGTGCCTTTTAAACAAGTAATTGCGTTGCTTACAGCAATATCTTCTTTAATACGTGCGAGAGTTAAATACTGACTGAATGCGTTATTTGGTGTATAACCCAAAGTTAAAATGCGTTCTGCAACCCCATCTACTTTTTCCACAAGGTCAGTATAAACTTCCTCAAATTTTGCATGTAATTCAAAGAAATTGACATCTTTAATATTCCAGTGATAGCCACGCACGTTGGTGTAAAAAACTTGGTAAGTCGCTAATAATTCATTTAACTTTGAAGCCAACATTTCTGATTGAGCAGTATCTAAACCAATAAATGTTTTTGACATAATATTTCTCCTCTACTTTATGGTTTGTGCATCTTACTAATTTAATAAAAAAGATAAACGATCTAAACTACAAGACCGAGCATTTTATTCGCTTGAGTATAGAAAAAAGTTCATAATAGAGCAAGTTGTTACATTAAATAGAATTGATAGACTTTAAAAATCAAATAACAAATAATAATTTTCAAAGTATTAAAGTTAAGGATAATAAATGAGCGAAGTAAGCCAACCACAAGTTGAAAAATCAAAAAACACACGCCGAAAAGCATTAGGTATTTTCTTTTTTATTTTGATTCTTATTAGCTTCTTGAGCGGACTGTACTGGTTCTTTTTTGTAAAAACCTATCAAACTACCGAAGATGCCTATGTAAGTGGCAATCAAGTGATGATTTCCGCACAAATTGCCGGTAATGTGCGCCAAATTAACGCGGAAAATATGGATTTCGTTCACGCCGGCGATGTATTACTGGAGCTTGATGATGCCGATTATCAACTGAGTTTCAGCCAAGCACAAAATACTTTGGCAAGCGCCGTACGTCAAATTTCACAACTGGGTTATACAGTCAAACAGCTTGAAGCTACCGTTCAAGCCAATCAAATTGCACTGAATAAAGTACAGGGTGACTTAGCGCGTCGTGAAATGCTGGGGAAAAGCGGCGCAATTGATAAAGAATCGCTGCAACATGCCAGAGAAGCCGTAGTGATCGCAGAGGCGAATCTGAAAGCGGTTAAAAATCAGCTTGCCGCCAATCAATCCTTACTTCTGAATGTGCCGCTTAAGGAACAACCGGAAATTCAAAAAGCCATTAGTTCGCTAAAACAGGCTTGGTTAAATTTACAACGCACCAAAATTGTCAGCCCGGTGGACGGTTATGTGGCACGTCGCAGCACACAAATCGGGCAAAAAGTCGCTGTTGGCAGTACATTAATGGCTGTTATTTCCAACGACAAAATGTGGGTGGATGCCAATTTCAAAGAAACCCAACTGAAAGATATGCGAATCGGACAACCGGTAAAACTGTCTTTTGATTTATATGGTCATGATGTGAAATTCGATGGCAAAGTAGAAGGCATTGAAATGGGCACCGGCAGCGCATTTTCTTTATTGCCTGCACAAAATGCCACCGGCAACTGGATCAAAGTGATACAACGGGTGCCGGTGCGCGTTAGCTTAGACGCGCAACAACTTGCCCGTTACCCCTTGCGAATCGGCTTATCTACCTTGGTTGAAGTGAATATTGCCGACACGAGCGGTGAAATCTTATCGCAGAAGAAACGCACGACACCGCTCTACTCCACCAACACCCTAGATTACGACCAAAGTGCGCTGGAAAATTTGATTGAAAAAATTATCAGCGACAATACCAACTAGAGTTTTGGAATGATGCAAAAACCGATTGAAGGCGTCGCCCTTGGCATAATTACGCTGGCGTTATCCCTCGCCACATTCATGCAAGTGTTGGATTCTACCATTGCCAATGTGGCGATTCCCACCATTGCAGGCGATCTCGGCGCGTCATTCAGCCAAGGCACTTGGGTCATCACATCTTTCGGGGTGGCGAACGCCATTTCCATTCCTATCACCGGCTGGCTCGCCAAACGCTTCGGCGAGGTAAAATTATTCTTAATTTCGACCGCACTTTTTGTCTTCGCCTCTTGGCTATGCGGCATTTCCCACAGTTTGGAAATGTTGATTTTATGCCGAATATTCCAAGGGTTGGCGGCAGGTCCGATTATTCCTTTATCCCAAAGTTTACTACTCAATAATTACCCGCCGGAAAAACGCGGAATGGCGCTGGCATTTTGGGCGATGACGGTGGTTGTGGCGCCGATTTTCGGCCCGATTCTCGGTGGCTGGATTAGCGACAACCTGCACTGGGGCTGGATTTTCTTTATTAACGTCCCCATCGGCTTAATCGTCATCGGTTTCAGCTGGAAAATTTTGGCACCACGGGAAAGTGAAATTCAGCACCAACCCATTGATACCGTCGGCTTGATCTTATTGGTATTAGGTGTCGGCTGTTTGCAATTAATGTTGGATCAAGGGCGCGAACAGGACTGGTTCAGTTCCAACGAAATCATTATTCTTGCCGTGGTTTCTGCCGTTACCTTAACCGCGTTGGTGATTTGGGAACTAACTGATGACAACCCTGTGGTGGATATTTCTTTGTTTAAGCAACGCAATTTTACCGTCGGTTGCTTATCCACCAGCCTGGCATTTTTGATCTACCTTGGATCCGTCGTGCTGATCCCATTATTGCTTCAACAAGTGTTCGGCTATACTGCCACTTGGGCAGGCTTGGCTTCCGCACCTGTGGGTTTATTTCCGATTTTGCTATCGCCACTTATCGGCAAATTCGGTTACAAAATCGATATGCGTATTTTGGTCACTATCAGTTTCGTGGTGTACGCCGTCACTTTTTATTGGCGTGCCGTTACCTTTGAGCCGAATATGACGTTCATTAATGTGATATTACCGCAAACGGTGCAGGGCTTGGCGGTTGCCTGTTTCTTTATGCCGTTGACAACCATTACGTTATCGGACTTGCCGGCACATAAAATGGCATCGGCTTCAAGTCTGTTCAACTTTTTGCGCACGCTTGCCGGTTCCGTGGGAACCTCGTTCACTACGTTTTTATGGTATAATCGTGAAGTCGTGCATCATACTCAACTCACCGAAGCCATTACACCGTACAACCTTATCGCACAACAGTATTATTACATGATGGAGCGTTTCGGCATGAGTGAAGAACAAACCTCTTCTATACTTGCCCGCAATATTACTTCACAAGGCTTTATTATCGGTGCCAACGAAATCTTTTGGCTATCTGCGATTATGTTCCTTATTTTGTTCATCTTAGTCTGGTTTGCTAAACCCCCTTTTAGCGGTCGCCATTAAAAGTGCGGTAGGAATTTTAATCATTTTATTTTATATCGCATAAGATATAAACCATAATTTATACTTTACAAGATATAAACACAATTCTATACTTCATAGCGTATAAAATAAAATCTATATGCTATGGCGTATAAGGAGCAAAAATGGTTATTACCATCGCAAAAATGCTTTCTCATGTTATTCGGGAATTTCGTTATCAAGGCAACCTCTCACAAACAGATGTCGCCAAGCTTGCTAGCACCACCCAAGCCAGAATATCGGTTTTTGAAAATGAGCCGGAACGCACGAAATTAGAAACGTTATTTAAAATTTTGGCAGGATTAGAGTTAGAACTTATCGTACAACCGCGCAAAAAATCCGCGGTTACGGAAAATTTAATCAGCGAACCAACACCTGCATTTTCCGATGACGATGAGGCGTGGTAATGAATAACGCTATCTTGAAAGTCGCAATGAACGGCTTGCTGGTCGGCGAATGGCGAAAGCTCACAAATGGCCGACGGAATTTCAATATCCCCCAAAATGGCTTGATTCTGCGCGCTCCCGTCCAATTTCATTATCATTGCCTTTATCCCATAAAGTTTACCGAGAGGATTCGGTTTACAATTTCTTCGATAATCTTTTGCCCGACAATGAACAAATTCGTTCACGCATTCAGCAACGTTTCCAGACCTCGACCAAATCCCCCTTTGATTTGCTTTCGGCTATTGAGCAGGATTGCGTTGGGGCGATTCAACTTTATCACGGTGAAAGTCGCTCTGTTCGGCAAATTTATGCGGAGCCGTTAAATGATAAGAAGTGTAAAACGTGTTGAAAAACTACCGCACTTTTCCGTTAGGCATGGAAGAAACCGATGATTTTCTCATTTCGCTTGTCGGCACACAGGAAAAAACGGCTCTACTCTACTATCAAAATCAATGGTAATGTCCCTTACATTCCCCGCTACTAGCCATATTTTTAAATTACCTATCGGTATCGTCGGGCAGGAGCAACTTAATCTTTCCCATAATTGCGAGAACGAATGGCTTTGCCTGAAGTTCGGCTAAGACAACCATTGAATAAGTATATCTATAACCTCAATCAGTCCTGCACCGGCTAAAATAACCCCGATTAATCCTAACCTCCAATTACGTTTTTCATTAATACACTGTTCTGCTTTTTGTTGAGTATAACTCAATATTTGGTGGACCTGTGCCAACTGAGAAGTAACCTCATTGTTTTTATCTCTAAGATGATATGCCTCTCGTATATGTTCCCAAGCACGAAATGTCGGATAACGAGAAAACTCAATTGGATTATCAAAATAATAACGCGCATTAAAAATTGCTGCTTCAGTATACAACTTATCCAACTCTTGAATATTATTCGGCTTAGCCAAAACATTTGCTAACTCTTCGCTAATTTTATGTAACGCGCTGTAATATGCTAAAGCCAACATAATTAAAAACACTTGCCTATAAGCATTTGTCACCGTACCAAAAGATTCAAAAATAGCCATACCTCGGCCATCTATTGCACGCCACTCATTGCTCAAATGGAAAAATTCATTTTTATCTAACGTATCAGAACTACGGATAAACCAAGAAGAATTTTTTATGACTAAGCTTTCTTCCGAAGGAATTACACCTGATGCAATAACAACACTTCCTAAACTTTCTTTTCTATCTAATTTATCAAAAAGTACTGCATTTAATTCTGCTTTAGTATCAAATAGTTTATTCGGAGAGTAAGAACAGAAATGCAAGGTTTGAGCAAATCGATTTCCTTGGAAAAAAGTTACTTTAAGATCATATTGTTCAAAATTGTCTTCCGTAAACGTAGTTTGTAATAAAAGAGGATTCAAAAATTTAATTTGTTGTTTACATAACGAAGGTTTATTTGTTAAAGATATATGTTTTTCTAAAGGGTATATTTTTCCAAAATAAATATCTTTCATTATTCTCATCCTTCACAATAAAAAATATCCCTTCTGAAAATAAACAGAAGGGACATAATTCTTCAACTACAACGCCTCAATCACCTTATACTGCTCACGGATTTTTTCCAATCCGGATTGGTATTCGGCCATTTTTTCGCGTTCTTTGGCGATGACGGCTTCCGGGGCTTTGGCGACGAAGGCGTCGTTGCTGAGTTTGCTTTCGATGCGTTTGACTTCGTTTTGGTATTTTTCAATCTCTTTGGTCAAACGGGCAAGCTCGGCATCTTTGTTGATGAAGCCCACCAGCGGCACGAGAAGCTCGGTGTTGCCGACTAGTTTTGCCACCGCTAACGGGGCTTGTTCGCCTTCCTTAAGCACACTAACGTTATCCAACTTCGCCATGGCTGTTAAAAGTGCGGTCTGTTTTTCCAGTATTTTTTGCTCGTCCGCCGGAATATTACGGAATAACAAATCCAAACCTTTGCTCGGCGCAATGTTGCATTCGGCGCGAATATTACGTACGGCGACGATGACCTCTTTCAACCATGCGATTTCGGCTTCCGCGTCCACATCAAACGCCGTCATGTCCACTTGCGGGAACGGCTGCAACATAATGCTGTCGGCGTCAATGCCGACGAAACCTTTCACTTTCTGCCAGATTTCTTCGGTAATGAATGGAATAACCGGGTGCGCTAAACGCAGTAATTTCTCTAACACATGCACCAAGGTCTGGCTTGCCGCGCGAATTTGCGCTTGGTTGCCGTTTGCGAATACCGGCTTGGTGAGTTCCAAATACCAGTCACAGAATTGGTTCCAAGTGAATTCATAAAGCGCGGTGGCACATAAGTCAAAACGGAATTGGCTTAATGCGTTGCGGAAGGTTTCCACAGTGCGATTGAATTCCGATTGAATCCAACGATCGGCAACGGAAAATTCAATTTCGCCTTGGCTTAAATCCAGCTTTTCATTGGTAAGCACGAAGCGGCTGGCGTTCCACAATTTGTTGCAGAAGTTGCGGTAGCCTTCCAAACGTTTCATATCCCAGTTAATGTCGCGACCGTTCGTTGCAAGGGCGGCGAGGGTGAAACGTAAGGCGTCGGTGCCGTGCGCCACAATGCCTTCCGAGAATTCTTTGCGGGTGGATTTGGCGATTTTCTCCGCTAATTGCGGTTGCATCATGTTGCCGGTGCGTTTTGCCACCAAATCTTCAAGGCTGATGCCGTCAATCATGTCTAACGGGTCAATCACGTTGCCTTTGGATTTCGACATTTTTTGCCCGTTTTCGTCACGAATCAAGCCCGTCACATACACGGTTTTGAACGGCACTTGCGGCTTGCCGTTTTCGTCTTTGATGAAGTGCATGGTGAACATAATCATGCGCGCCACCCAGAAGAAAATAATGTCAAAACCGGTAATCAGCACATCCGTTGAATGGAACATTTTCAATTCTTTGGTTTGTTGCGGCCAGCCGAGCGTGGAGAACGTCCATAAACCGGAGGAGAACCAAGTGTCCAGCACGTCTTCATCTTGTTTAAGTGCCACATCAGGATTTAACTGATATTTTGACCGCACTTCCGCTTCACTGCGCGCCACATAAATGTTGCCTTCCGCGTCATACCACGCCGGAATGCGGTGTCCCCACCAAAGTTGGCGGGAAATACACCAATCCTGAATGTCACGCATCCAAGAGAAATACAGGTTTTCGTATTGTTTCGGCACAAATTGAATTTCGCCGTCTTCCACCGCTTTAATCGCTACTTCGGCGAGCGGTTTCACGCTCACATACCATTGGTCGGTCAGCATCGGCTCAATCGGCACGCCGCCGCGATCGCCGTAAGGCACCTTCAAATCGTGCGGTTTGATTTCATCAAGAAGACCAAGGGCTTCAAAATCCACCACGATTTTCTTCCGCGCGGCGAAACGTTCCAAGCCACGATAATCTGCCGGAATAAGCGCTTCATAGCCCGCCATAGGCTTACCATCGGTGCCGATAATTTCCGCTTCATCACGAATATCCGCGTTCAGCGTCAATACATTGACCATCGGCAACTGATGGCGCTTACCCACCTCGTAGTCATTGAAATCGTGCGCCGGGGTAATTTTCACCACGCCCGTACCGAACTCACGATCCACATAATCATCGGCAATAATAGGAACTTCACGATTTGCCAGCGGCAGTACAACGGTTTTGCCGATTAAAGACTGATAACGTTCATCTTCCGGGTGAACGGCAACGGCAGTATCGCCCAACATGGTTTCCGGACGGGTGGTCGCCACCACTAAATAATCTTTTCCGTCTGCGGTTTTCGCACCGTTCGCCAGCGGATAACGGAAATGCCACAGGCTGCCTTTGGATTCTTTGTTTTCCACTTCCAGATCAGAAATGGCGGTGTGCAGTTTCGGATCCCAGTTCACTAAACGCTTGCCGCGATAAATCAAGCCTTCTTCGTGTAAACGCACAAACACTTCCTTCACCGCGTCGGAAAGACCGTCATCCATCGTGAAGCGCTCACGCGTCCAGTCCACGGAGTTACCCAAGCGGCGAATCTGTTGACTAATGGTGCCGCCGGATTGCGCTTTCCATTCCCAAATTTTGTCGATAAAGGCCTCACGACCATAATCATGACGGGTTTTATTTTCTTCCGCGGCAATTTTGCGCTCCACCACCATCTGGGTTGCAATGCCCGCATGGTCGGTTCCCGCTTGCCAGAGGGTATTATGTCCTTCCATGCGGTTAAAACGAATTAAGGTATCCATCAAGGTTTGCTGGAACGCGTGCCCCATGTGCAGACTCCCCGTCACATTCGGCGGCGGAATGGCAATAGAATAACTCGGCGCATTCGCCTCTTCCGACGGTTTAAAATAACCGCTTTCTTCCCAGTGTTGATAAAGGGCTTGCTCTACCGCAGACGGATTAAAACGGTCTGCCATTTCGAATTTTTGTGTCATTTATATTTTCTCTTTGGTAGGGTGCAATTTGGTGCACCTTTTGATTAAAATGAGAACAGTGCAGCAAGTTGCACTTTATGGAATTATTTTCTAACAGTATGAGAAAGCAAAATTCTTGAAACTTCTTCTAATTTTCTATTATTCTCTTCAATCGCTGCGTTCTTATCATCTTTAAAATAAAAGATAACTAAAGGTAAATTAACCTGTTGACAAGCATATTGTTTGCGAATATCTCGATAAGCAGGATTTTCTATATTATGTCCGTAACCATTATATTCAATTAGTACTACAGGATAACCCAAACAATCTACAATAATAAAATCAGCTCTTAATGAATTTATTGCCAAAAAAGCATTTTTCTCATTTTGAGAAGCTGATTTATAAGGTGTCTTTGTATTTATAATGCCACCAAGTCCAACTTGAGAGAATAGTCTAAAATTTTTTCCCTTATACTTTTCATCATTCAATAGATCTGTTAGTGATTTGAATATATTAAACTCACTTTTATTCATTATTGGTATTGTTTTGAAATCTGTAGATAGAATTAGTTTTTGTCGTATATTTTCCTTCTCTTTCTCTGAAAATTCTTGCGGTTGATAAGTAGTGAAAATTTTATTTTTCTTCTTGTTTCTTTTACTTTAAAAAATAAATGAAAGAAATATAGCCAAAATTAGAATAACAACTTTCATTTTTGAACCTTATATTTGATTAAATGTAATTATGAAAAACTTTTTTTTACTCAGATAAATCTCACTAATCACCTCTTTCAACTCCGCCAACGTCATATTTTCTTGTTTCGCGTGTTGTTCCGTCAGTTCATCAAGGGTAATCGGTGAAACACTTAACACTTCAATTGTGCAGAAATATTCATCATCTTAAAACCGCCCGACACGTAAAATATCACCGGCTTTAAAGTGGCTTTCGGATTTATCCCGAATGGTGATGGTTTTTCGTCCGGCGAGAATATCATCTTGGAAACATTGATAAAAAGTGATGTCGTTCATAAAAGTGCGGTCATTTTTTTCAGAGTTTTTACGACCTTCTACCCCGCCTGCTCCGTACTCAATTCCCAGCCCAACTGCCTCAATTGTTTATAACGTTCCCGCGCTAAAGCTTTTTGTTGTTCTTCGGCGGGTACGAAATCGATAATTTGGTTAAAGCTGTTGATGAATTCCGGCAGCTGCGGTTGTAAATTAATCAGCAAATCGCGGCTTTGTGCGTTGCGTTTGCCCGTCCAGCTGATTTCGATGGGCGTGGCATACGTGGTGGCTTCGCCGGAAAGGTTGTGCGGGACGAATTCGTCCGGTTCCCGTTGCCAAAGGGCTTCATCAATATTGAGCGCCTGCGCTTCATTTTCACACGCCAACAGAACCCGTTTTCCCAAACGCCAGGCGGACGCCGCCAAATTGCAGGCAAGGCTTTCCACCGCAGACAAATTCGTCTGTGCGGGAGAGGCATCGGAAAGCAGGTAGAATTGCGCATTTTTTGGCATATAAAGCCCTAAATATGAAAAATGAGTCGCAAGATTTTAGCGGAAATCAGCTCAAATAGAAAATGTTAATTTCCGAAACGTTTTGCAAGCGAACCGCACTTTATGATCTAGGTCACAAAACCGTTTTTCTGTTTGTAATTTCGGTTCATAGATTCGTTTACCAGTGCTAGAATCTGGTTAATCTTGTTAATCATTAAGAGGTAATCACAATGGCATTTCGCATTGAAAAAGACACTATGGGTGAAGCTCAAGTTCCGGCAGACAAATATTGGGCTGCACAAACCGAACGTTCCCGCAATAATTTTAAAATCGGTCCTGCGGCATCTATGCCACATGAAATTATCGAAGCCTTTGGTTATTTGAAAAAAGCGGCGGCGGTTGCCAATGCGGATCTCGGCGTATTGCCTGCGGAAAAACGCGATTTGATCGCGCAAGCCTGCGATGAAATTTTAGCCAACAAATTAGACGATCAATTCCCGTTGGTTATCTGGCAAACCGGCTCCGGTACGCAATCCAACATGAACGTGAACGAAGTGGTGGCAAACCGCGCACACGTTTTACACGGCGGTAAATTAGGCGAAAAATCCATCATTCACCCGAATGACGATGTGAATAAATCCCAATCCTCCAACGACACCTTCCCGACAGCAATGCACATTGCGGCTTACAAAAAAGTGGTAGAAACTACCATTCCTGCAGTAGAACGTTTGCAAAAAACCTTCGCGGCAAAATCCGAAGCCTTCAAAGATGTGGTGAAAATCGGTCGTACGCATTTAATGGACGCAACCCCGCTCACATTAGGTCAGGAATTCTCCGCTTATGCGGCGCAATTGCACTTCGGTTTAATCGCGTTGAAAAATACCCTGCCGCATTTGCGTCAATTAGCCCTCGGCGGTACTGCTGTGGGTACGGGGTTGAATACACCGAAAGGTTATGACGTGAAAGTGGCGGAATACATCGCGAAATTTACCGGTTTGCCGTTCATCACTGCCGAAAACAAATTCGAAGCCTTGGCGGCGCATGATGCCATCGTGGAAACCCACGGTGCATTACGTCAATTAGCCATGAGCTTGTTCAAAATCGCCAACGACATTCGTTTATTGGCATCCGGTCCGCGTTCCGGTATCGGCGAAATCTTAATTCCGGAAAATGAACCGGGCTCTTCCATCATGCCGGGTAAAGTGAATCCGACCCAATGCGAAGCCATGACCATGGTGTGCGCGCAAGTGTTCGGTAACGACACCACCATCTCGTTCGTCGGTTCACAAGGTCATTTCCAATTGAACGTGTTCAACCCGGTGATGATCGCCAACTTCCTGCAATCCGCCCAATTATTGGCAGACGCCTGCGTTTCCTTCGACGAACACTGCGCAACCGGTATCGAGCCGAACTATCTGCGCATTAAACAACAACTTGAAAATTCATTGATGTTGGTGACCGCACTTAATACCCATATCGGCTACGAAAATGCGGCGAAAATCGCAAAAACCGCACACAAAAACGGTACCACCTTGCGTGAAGAAGCCATTAACCTCGGTTTGGTTTCCGCCGAAGACTTCGACAAATGGGTGCGTCCGGAAGATATGGTGGGCAGCTTAAAATAAGGCTTACACATTAAATTAAACCATTAATAATGAAGAAAGGCGGGATCAATTTCCCGTCTTTTTTGCTATAATCGCCCACATAAATTTTTATGACGGACTTTTTATGAAATTAAAATCGCTGTTATTCATTTTAACTTTATTTCCTACCGCACTTTCGGCGCACTGGCTCAATGTCGGAAACGCCGATTATAACTGGGGTCCGTTCCTCGTTTATACCATCGAGTTAGAAACGGAAAACGGGGCTTATGAAGCCAATCAGTTGCCGTTTATGCTTTCCTTTAAATACGAAAAACCCATTGAAGGCAAAAATTTTGCCATCAGCCTGGCGAAAGAAATGGAACATCTCAACGTGGATAAAGCGCAAGGCGATTTGTGGTTGAAGCAAATGCAGCAGCTTTTTCCCGACTTCTCACCTAACGACATTTTGCGTTTTGTCGCCCTGCCGGAAAAAAGTTACTTCATTTTAAACGACACCATTTTGGATCATGAATTCGAACCGCAATTTGCACAAGCGCTGATTAGCATTTGGTTGTCGCCGAACAGCAACTTTATTCAATTACAACCGCAGTTACTGGGCAAAGAAAAAAATGCAAACTCACCGGAGAAGTTTAAACGCATGCCGGAAGTGGATCCGCTGGGCGAAGATGACGCCAGCCCGCAACTGCCGCCGAATTTTCAATTTCAGGATCAAGATCCGGAATTCAGTTAACTGCCTGTCATGTTTCCCTACAGGAATAAATTCGGGTTAAAAATCGCTTGCTTAATGCCACATAAAAAGCCGATACGTTCCGCCCAATAACCACCAAGCCAACACCGCAAATGAGTGGGTTTTCTTCTTTAGATTGAGACACCAATTATGCACTTCATTGAGCAAAAACGTCATGTCGTGACGTGGATGCAGGGTGCTGCAATTCACAAAACGCACATCGTCGTCAATAAATTTTAATTGCATCACTTTTTCATGATTACAAAGTTATCGGAATCAAAACCGTGTAAATAAATAATCATTTTATTACTCCAACTTGATTACGGATTTTCTGCTCTAAATATAAAATCATTTGTAACGCGATATTAATACCGCTGGTTTTCTCAATCATTTCAAGCCCCGGGCTGGCATTCACTTCCAACACCAACGGGCCTTTCGCCGAGCGAATCAAATCCACACCGGCAACATCTAAGCCGAGCGCGTTGGTCGCACGCAAGGCGATTTGCTTTTCCTGTTCGGTCAACACCACTTTTTCTGCTGTCGCGCCACGATGACAATTGGCGCGAAATTCACCGTTTTGCCCGACCCGTTGCATGGCGGCAACCACCCGTCCGCCAATCACAAAACAGCGTACATCCGTGCCGTCGGCTTCTGCCACAAATTCCTGCAACAACACCGGCACGTCCGCTTGTTTTAAAGTTTCCAAAATACTGACCGCACTTTTTGTTCGCTCCGCCAGAATCACGCCGATGCCCTGAGAACCGCTCAAGGTTTTCAAAATGGTTGGCGCGCCGATGTGTTGCACCGCATGATTAGCATTGACTTCAATGCCGGCGAGCAAAGAATCCGGCACCGCAACACCTTGTTGCAGCAACATTTGCAGACTAAGCCATTTATCGCGGGCGTTGCGAAAGGCATCGACGTTATTCAAACAAGGAACGCCTTGCGCTTGGAAATAATGCAACACGCGACAGCCCATAAGCATACTGGTGGTGCCGAAGCGGGGCAACACCGCGTCATAATGTGGCAAAAGCTGCGCCTCACTCTCCGCGTCCGCTTGATAATACAACACAAAGTGCGGTGGATTTTTTTGGAGTTTTATCAGGCAACGATTCGGATCCAAAATATCCATTTGGTGCCCGTTTTCCTCTGCCGCATCCTTGAGCCGTTGACAGCTATATAAACGCGGCTCACGGCACAACATTAAGAATTTCATACAAAATTATTTTTTAATAAAGCCCTGTTGCTGCAAATAAGCCAATACGTTCGGACGAATCGGCTTATCCAAACTTTTTATCACATTGCGCGACCAATCCATGTCAATGTTGCTGCGCTGACAATAATAGTCAGCAACCGTCGCGTTATATTCGTCCAGTTTGGTGGTATCCAACGGCTGATAACGGTTTTCAAAAAACAGGGTTTCTTTCGGCAGGCGTGGCTTGCTCGGCGGATCCTGATCCGGATAGCCCAAACACATTCCCACCATCGGCAGGCAATGTTCCGGCAGATTGAGCAATTTGCCCACTGCTTCCATTTCATTACGCAAGGATCCGATATACACCCCGCCTAATCCTAAACTTTCCGCCGCCAACAGCACGTTTTGCGACATAATGCCGGTGTCCACCGCGCCGATCAGCAACACTTCCGCATAATCCAGCTGCGCCGTCGGGCAAATTTGTTTATGCTTATTAAAATCGACGCAGAATACCCAAAATTCAGGCGCGGATTTCACATACTCCTGATTGGAGCTGTACACCATCATTTGCTCACGAATCGCCTGATCGGTAATACGCACGATGGAAACACATTGCAAATGGTTGGACGTAGAAGCAAAACGCGCCGCATTCACCAAACGGTCGATAATATTGTCATCAACAGGCTCATCGGTAAAACGGCGAATAGAACGGTGGGCTAAAATACAATCTAAGGTTTCGGAGGTATATTTTTTCTCAGACATAAAAATTCCTTGTGTAGCACATTAAACTCGCCATATCTTACACTAATTACAAGAATGCCGAAAAACACTTTATTGTTTTTTCGCGAATCCTTAAAATCAGCACAAATTCACTCAAAAGGAAACATTATGTTCGTTACAATTTATGGTCGCCTAAGCTGCCCTTATTGCGTTCGCGCCAAAACCTTAGCGGAAAAATTAAAAAATACTGTGGAAAATTTTGATTATCGTTACATCGACATCATCGAGCAAGGCATGAGCAAAGAAGACATCGCCAACATCATCGGCAAGCCGGTGCAAACCGTGCCGCAGGTTCTGATTGGTGACAAGCCGATCGGCGGTTGCACCGATTTTGAGGCCTTAATGGCCGAACAGTTTGGCGATATTGATTAATTTCGCTTAATAAAAAAGTGCGGTGGAAAAAACATTTAGATTTTTCTGCATGATAAAAAAATAGTGCAATTTGTTCCGTTAGAATAATTTGCTCAAACCCCGAACAATAATTTTCCGCCACCAAACGCGCGGGTCAAATAATTATCACTGAACTTCATGCGCCGCACCATCGGAAAAGCTACATTCCTCCGAGATTTTCGCTTCACTGAAATCCTCCCACGGTTCCGTTTTAATGAAAAATACTGCGCATCCCGTTACAGCAGATAAACATCACGAAAAATCCCCGACATACGGAATTTATCCTGTTCCTCCAAATAACTGCCGTCACACCATTTCAGCACGATAATATCGAGGATATTCTCGTCTAACTGTAAATAATTCGTTACATCAAATTCAGAGGTGCAATGGCTGATTTGGCTATAACCCACGAATTGCCCGTTCAACACCATAAAATAATCGTAAAATTCTCTTGGATTTTCCACCGCACTTTGGTCATTGGCATGGGGAATAAAATAGGCGTGTTGCGGTGTTGATGTGTAATGTGTCTAAATCCTGAAAGTAATTGAGTAATGTCATGGCGGAACCCCTTACAGCGGAATGAAAATTTTTACTATACTCAATCCGCCCCATAAATTTCACCTAAAATTAAGATTTTGCGGCTTATATCACGATCTTTGTTTTACAGAATGTAAAATTTAAAATACAATCTCCGTCAACTTTTAAATACACAATAAGGAAAATCTATGAACAAAACCGTAGGAAGTACGCTGTTAGTGGCAGGAACCATGATTGGCGCCGGCATGCTGGCAATGCCGCTCACCTCCGCCGGCATCGGATTTAGTTTCACTTTACTTTTATTATTAGGCTTGTGGGGATTACTCACCTTTACCGCGCTGTTATTCGTCGAACTTTACCAAACCGCCCCGAGCGACGCCGGCATCGGCACCCTTGCCGAACAATATTTCGGTCGACCGGGACGCATTATCGCCACCGCCGTATTAATCATTTTCTTATACGCCCTCATCGCCGCTTACATCAGTGGCGGCGGTTCCTTATTGGCTGACACCCTACCGACCATCGCCGACAAAGACACCACCGGCAAAATCGCCGTATTAATCTTCACCCTTTTCTTCGGTATGTTTATCGTCATCGGCACGCACAGCGTCGATAAAATCAACCGTTTGTTATTTTTCACTATGATCGGCACATTCATCGTGGTATTGGCGCTCATGTTGCCGGAAATCAAACTGGATAACTTAATGGCAATGCCTATTGATAACGCCCTCATCATTTCCGCCGGCCCGGTGTTTTTCACCGCATTCGGCTTCCATGGCTCCATTCCAAGCCTGAACAAATACCTCGGCGGCAATGTAAAAGCCCTAAGAATCTCCATTTTAGTCGGCTCGGGCATCACCTTATTCGCCTACATTTTATGGCAACTTTCCACCCACGGCTTGCTGACCCAAAACGCGTTTTTACAAGTCTTACAACAAGATCCTACGCTGAACGGTTTGGTCACCGCCACCTTAACCATCACACAAAGCAGCATCATGGCAAACGCGGTGAAAATCTTCTCTACCCTAGCACTCATCACCTCATTTTTAGGTGTCGGCATCGGCTTATTGGAATGTATAGAAGACTTGTTAAAACGCTCATTTAATGTTCACACCAGGCGCTTCTCTTTGGGTTTACTCACGTTCATTCCGCCCATCGTTTTCACCCTGTTCTACCCGCAAGGCTTCATTTTAGCCTTAGGCTACGCCGGACAAATGTTCGCCTTTTACGCCGTCGTCCTACCGGTCGCCCTCGTGTGGAAAGCGCGCAAAATCCACCCGAACCTGCCATATAAAGTCTTGGGTGGCAATTTAACACTGGCGGTGGCGTTGGTCCTGGGCGTGATCATCACCTCCATCCCCTTCGCCATCCGCGCGGGTTATTTGCCGTTTGTAGTGGGCTAAAAAACGCTGGAAAAAATAACCGCACTTTGATCGGGAAGATCAAAATGCGGTCGGTTTTTAAGATGGATTTTAATACGGTTGATTACTGCCCGTAATAAGCATTTTTACCGTGTTTGCGTAGATAATGTTTATCCAGTAATTCTTGTTGCATCGGTTGTAGGTTCGGGCGGAGTTGGCGGCTGAACAGGTTCATGTAGCCGATTTCTTCCAGCACCACCGCATTATGCACGGCGTTGTCGGCGTCCGTTCCCCACGCGAATGGGCCGTGGGAATGCACCAATACGGCAGGTACGTCTTTCGGATCGATGCCGCGTTTGCGGAAGGTCTCCACGATAACTTTGCCGGTTTCTAATTCATACTCGCCTTGAATTTCCGCCGGGGTCATTTTGCGGGTGCAAGGAATGGAACCATAGAAATAGTCGGCATGGGTAGTGCCTGCGGCGATAAGATCTTCGCCCGCTTGTGACCAGATGGTAGCGTGGCGGGAATGGGTGTGCACGATGCCGCCGATGGTCGGGAACTCGCGATACAATTCCAAGTGGGTCGGCGTGTCGGAAGACGGTTTTTTGCTGCCTTCTACCACTTTGCCGGTGAATAAATCCACTACCACCATATCTTCGGCGGTCATGACATCGTATTCCACGCCGGAAGGTTTTATCACCACCAGATTTTTTTCGCGATCAATGGCGGAAACGTTGCCCCAAGTGAAAGTCACCAAATTGTATTTCGATAACGCCAGATTTGCTTTTAAGACTTTTTCTTTAAGTGTTTCTAACATGGAAAACCACCTTCTTTCATTTTTTGTTCAATCCAACGGCGGGCGTTAATAATTTCCGCAATCGGTTCTTCCGCTTTTTCCGTCCACATTTCAATTAAAAATGCGCCGCGATAATTCAATTCTGCCAATGTTCTGAAACAGGCAACAAAATCCACACAACCGTCACCGAACGGCACGTCACGGAATTGCCCTTTGCAGGTGTCGGTAACTTTATAAGTGTCTTTCAAATGAATGGCGGAGATTTTGTCGATGCCCAGCTTCAATTCTTTCGCGACGTTGTCATTCCACGCACTTAAATTGCCGAGATCCGGATACACAGTGAACCACGGCGATTTGATAAGGTCATCCCATTTTTTCCAGCGACTGATGGAGCTCATAAATTGGGTATCCATAATTTCTACCGCAATGGTCACTTGATTACTTGCCGCCAATTCCACCGCCCATTGCAAGCCTTCTTGGAAGCGCTGAATAGTGCCTTCGTCCTGCTCTTCGTAATACACGTCATAACCCGCCAACTGAATGGTGCGAATACCTAAATCGACGGCTAATTTAACGGCTTTTTCCATGATTTCATAAGCTTTTGCGCGGGTTGCTTCGTCACGGCTGCCGAAAGGAAAACGACGATGCCCGGAAAGACACATAGAAGGAATGGTAACGCCGGTTTTGATAATGGCTTTCACCAACTGAATGCGTTCTTTTTCGCTCCAATCCAAACGCGCCAAACGCTCATCGCTTTCATCGATAGAAATTTCGACAAAATCAAAACCGCAGGCTTTGGCGATGGACAAGCGATCCTGCCAGCTAATATTTTTCGGCAGGGCTTTTTCATAAATACCCAATTTATGTTTTCTCACAATACACTCCTTTACTTATGGATCAGCAGTAAACGCCACATCAGGCAAGAATAACTTCTAATCCTTTGTCTTTTAATTCTTGAATAATCTTTGGATCGGCCTCTTTTCCGGTCACCAGTAAATCAATATCTTTCAATTCGCTAAACAGCATGCCCATTTCGCGTCCGAGCTTTGAACTGTCAACCAAAGCAACCAGTTTGCTGACCTTAGGTAAAATATGCTGTTCCGAATTGGCAATAATCATATCTGTTTTGTATAAGCCGTCTGTGGTCATGCCTTTACCGCTGGTAAACATAATATTGGCGGCATAAGCCGGTTCGTTAGTGGAATTCAGGGATAAAGTCACCGCTTTATTTTTATTATATTGACCGCCCATAATCACGACATCGTCATGATTATGTTCAATGAGGAAATTAGCCAAAGGCAAATAGTTGGTAATGATCTGTACATTGCATCCGCACAGGCTATCCGCCAGCATTTGCATGGTGGTGCCGCAAGTCAGTACGACGCTTTGCCCGTTTTCACAAAGTTTTGCTGCGGCTTCGGCAATGCGTTGTTTTTCTTCGGCATTATTAACAACACGGGGCTGCGCATATTGTTTACCGTTAAGGGCAAGGTATTCGGCGCCGTTACGGACTTTTCTAAGCAACCCTTGCGCATTTAATTTATTAATATCGCGACGTGCTGTTGCCGGCGAGATGTTAAAGGTATCGATAATTTCGTTGGTCGAAAGAAGGGTTCGCTCTTTCAGTAAATCTAATATTTGATTATGACGATAACGTTCGTTCATTATGTTTTCCTTTTCATTTCCTACATCCATAACCTAATGAACTGCCTGAGAATTGCCGCCGCTAAAAAGCGACGGCAATATTTTATTTAACTTAAAGCATGGATTTAAACTGGATGTTCGGTTCCTGCTCAAAGCAATCATCAAAACCGCGCGGATGATGATATTCAATCAAATCTTTATCACGCGGGTACACATATTTACCGCCGACTTCCCAGATAAACGGATGGAATTTATACTGCAAACGATCTTTACGCATACGCCATAGCGCAAGAATTTCATCGGTACTCGCCATAAAGTTGGTCCAAATGTCGTGATGAACAGGAATGATAACATTGGTACGCAAACATTCTGCCATACGGAGTAAATCAATTGAAGTCATTTTATCGGCAATCCCCACCGGATTTTCACCATAGTTATTCAGTGCCACATCAATATCGAAATCTTTACCGTGCTTGGCGAATTGAATGGAATAATGCGAATCTGCACCATGGTAAATATTACCGCCCGGTGTTTTGAACACATAGTTCACCGCTTTACGTCCCATTTCTTCATCAGACGGGCAAAGCCCTTTTAATTCACCGCCTTGTTCTTCCGCACCTTCAACCGGCAATGTCACCAGGCAAGTGCGGTCGAAAGAATCCAAGGCGTAAATTTCGACATCTTTTAATTTCACCATATCACCCGGTTTAACGATAATGATGCGTTCTTCCGGTACACCCCAATTTTTCCATAATTCGGCGCAATGCCATGGACCAACAAATTTCACATGATCCAATTTCGGGTTATTTACGATTGCCGCCGCAACGTTTACATCAATATGATCGCTGTGATAATGGGAGGCTAAAATGAAATCCACTTCGTTAATGGCAAACGGATCCAAAACCATTGGCTGGGCACGCAGGTTCGGTTGTAATTTACGCACGCCTGCCATGTTCGCCATTTGGTGACCGCGCACCATGTCTTTTACTTTTTTAGTACTCTTACCACGATTGCACCATAAGTCCATGCAAATATTGGCGCCCGCGGGGGTTTTTATCCACACACCGACACAACCTAACCACCACATGGCAAAATTGCCCTCGGGAACAACTTCGTTCTCAATTTCTTCATTTAACCAAGTGCCCCATTCAGGAAAAGTAGAAAGGATCCAACTTTCACGGGTGATTTCATTAACTTTAGCCATACAATAACTCCTTTTTTTAGGTTTAGTAGAATAATTTAATCATTTATAATCATAAACAATCATTTTCATTAATGGAATCTTTTTTTTTAAATTTTTCTATTAAAATATGTTAAAAATTTATTAAATTCCAGACTTAGCTAACATTTTAACCTTAGATAACAACGCCAACTCTTGATTCGAAATTTCTAATCACACATAAGTATTTAAATAAAATAAATCGTGACATTGCTCACATTTTATCAAAAAACATCTTTGAAAAATCATTATAAATATTTATTATCCGCCGCCAACAAACGAAATTTACGCATGAATATTTATATTAACTCTACATTTCAAGGAGCATTACCATGGAAATCTTCATGTGGATCAACGAACAGATCCTATCTAAAGCGCCCTTACTGCTCGGTATCGTAGCCTGTATCGGTTATATTCTGTTAAGAAAAGACACAGCAACTATTATCAAAGGCACGATTAAAACCATCGTGGGCTTTATGTTGGTACAAGTGGGGGCGGCCACATTGGTTGCCGGTTTTAAACCAATTATTGAAAATCTGGCAAAGTTCCATAATTTAACCGGTGCAGTCATTGACCCTTACACCAGCATGCAGGCGACCATCCAAACCATGGGAGATAACTACGGTTGGGTCGGCTATGCCGTATTATTGGCACTGGCATTGAACATTTTATTAGTGGTATTCAGACGCTTTACCGGTATTCGTACCATCATGCTTACCGGCCATATCATGTTCCAGCAGGCGGGTTTGGTTGCGGTGTTCTATATGATCATCGGTGCTTCCATGTGGGAAACCATCGTTTATACAGCAGTCATCATGGCATTATATTGGGGGATTTCCTCTAACATTATGTATAAAGCAACCCAATCAGTTACCGGCGGTGCGGGCTTCTCCATTGGTCACCAACAACAGGTCGCCTCATGGATTGCCACCAAAATCGCACCGAAACTGGGTGATAAAAATGACAACGTGGATCACATGGATTTACCGAAATGGTTACATATTTTCCACGACAGCATCTCCGCCACCGCTATTGTTATGTCCGTCTTCTTCGGGATTATTTTACTTTCCTTCGGACTGGATAATCTGCAAACCATGGCGGGCAAAACTCACTGGTCAATTTACATTTTGGAAACCGGTTTAAAATTCGCCGTCGCCATTCAAATTATCGTTATGGGTGTGCGTATGTTCGTCGCCGAATTATCGGAAGCCTTTAAGGGGATTTCCGAACGGGTGATTCCAAATGCGGTACTCGCCATTGACTGTGCAGCGATTTACGCCTTCTCCCCTAACGCCATGGTATTCGGTTTCATGTGGGGTGCCATCGGTCAATTCGTGGCGGTAGGTATCCTGCTCGGCTTCAGCGCACCGATTTTAATCATTCCGGGCTTTATCCCGATGTTCTTCTCTAACGCCACCATCGGCGTCTTCGCCAACCACTTCGGCGGCTGGAAAGCGGTCATGAAAATCTGTTTCGTGATGGGGATCATTGAAGTATTAGGTTCCGCCTGGGTTATTCAACTCTTAGCAACCCAAGGCACTACCTTCAACGGTTGGATGGGTATGGCGGACTGGGCGTTATTATTCCCACCTGTTTTGCAAGGTATTGTGAGCATTCCGTTCTTCTTCTTTGTTATCGTCGCCCTTTCCTTGGTTTATATGTTCTTCGCTTCTAAAAAATTGCGTGCCGACGAAGCTGCTGCCGCTGCTGCAGGCAAAACCTTGGAGCAAATGGACGGTTACAACTTAGACGACGAACCGGTGACCGAAATACAACGTGAAGCGCAACCTGCCGAACAAAGCGGTGAGTGCCCGATTCGTATCTTAGCCGTATGCGGTTCCGGTCAAGGTTCTTCTATGATGATGAAAATGAAGATCAAAGGTTATCTGGACAAACGTGGCATTCCAAATATTATGGATTCCTGCGCAGTGACCGACTATAAAGGTAAACTCAACGAAGTGGATATTATCGTTGCATCCAAACACTTAGCCGGCGAAATTGAAGTGGGCGAAGGCAAAGCCGTACTCGGCGTGCAAAATATGCTTAACCCTAACTCTTTCGGCGATGAATTGGTCGAGTTAATCAATAAACATCATTCTGCCTAATCACTGACTTCCCCTACGCTGTAGGGGAAGTTAGGTATCAAAAGGAGTAACGTCATGCTAAAAGAATCCCTTATCGAAAATAATTCCATCAGACTCAACCAATCTGCATCCAACTGGGAAGAAGCCATTAAAATCGGTACGGATTTACTGGTCGCTTCAGGTGCCATAGAACCGCGTTATTATGACAATATTGTCAACAACATCAAAAAGTTCGGGCCTTATATCGTTCTCGCCCCGGGGCTTGCCATGCCGCACGCCCGCCCGGAAGAAGGTGTAATTAAAACCGCATTCGGCTTAACCACATTAAGCGTTCCGGTAGATCTCGACGGCGAATCCATTTCCGTGCTACTCACTCTTGCCGGCAGCGATTCCAATTCCCACATGGAAGGCATTATGGAAATCACCCAAATCTTCGACGATCCCAACAGCGATGACGGTGTGAACATCCAAAAATTCCTGGATTGCAAAACTACGGAAGAGGTGCTTGCCGTAATTGATGCCACACTGAATGCTTAATCCAAATGCACGGTTGAAAAACGTCGTCAAAATCAACCGCACTTTTATGAATGAAAATTGACAGAGGAAAACAAAAATGAACAAACCATTACTTCAAATCGCCTTAGATGCACTGAGCTTAGAAAAAGCCGTGTCCGACGCCAAACAAGCGGAAAATTTAGTGGAAATTATTGAAGTGGGCACCATTCTTGCCTGCGCCGAAGGCATGAAAGCGGTGTCCACCCTACGCGCCCTTCACCCGAATCACATTATCGTATGCGATTTAAAAACCACCGACGGCGGCGCCATTTTAGCCAAAATGGCATTTGAAGCCGGTGCCGACTGGCTCACCGTCTCCGCCGCCGCCCACCCGGCCACCAAAGCAGCATGCAAAAAAGTTGCCGACGAATTCAACGCAGAGCACCCGGACCTCAAAGTGAAAAAAGAAATCCAAATCGAAATTTACGGCAACTGGACATTAGATGACGCCAAAGACTGGGTTGCGTTGGGTGTGACGCAAGCCATTTACCACCGCTCACGGGATGCCGAACTTGCCGGCAAAGGTTGGACAGCGGAAGACGTGGAGCTCATGAAGCAATTATCGGTTTTAGGGCTTGAACTCTCCATCACCGGCGGCATCGTGCCAAAAGACATTCATTTATTCAAAGACATCAAAAACGCCAAAGCCTTCATCGCAGGCCGCGCATTAGTGGGCGAAAACGGCAAAGCTACCGCCGAAGCCATCCGCGAACAAATCAATCAATACTGGTAATTAAAAACACCGAAAAAAATGACCGCACTTTGATCGAGCAACGCCAAGTGCGGTCTATTTTTACAGTGAATTTTAAAGTTTATCGCTTCCCATCTTCCTTATTTTCCCCCTACCTCACCACACTCACCACCACGCTCACACCGGTTCTGTGTCCTTGTTCATCGGCGACGGTGATTTGGTAGGTGCCGCTTTTGGTGGGTTGCCATAAGAAGGCTTTGGAGGCGGGGCTTTCGCCTAAGTAGACGTTATTCACGAACCAATAAAGGTGTTGAACTTCGCCGGAGGTTGTCGCGGTCAGCGGAATGTGGTTTTCCGGGCTGTTCATATTGATGTAGTAAGTGCGGTTTTCCAGTGGCGATGTCATCTTCAGCGGATTATGCGTAATGTGTTGCAAGGACTGGTTTTGTTGCTCGTAAGGGCATTCGACGTTGACGATAGGATTGCGTTTCATGATGCCCGCCTGCGCAAACATTTTTTGATAGTCACTGCCCCAGATTTCATAAATTTTTTGCTCCATTTGCGCATTCGGATCCGTTGCGCAAGCCAGGACGTCTGTGCCTTTACGCACGCGTAATTGTTGATAGATATTGCTCACCTGAATAGGCGATTTACCCGGGATAAACAACGTCTTCGTGAGCTGCTGACAATATTTGTTCGGCAGGTTGCCGTCGGCGGCACACACAGCAACTTCCGTTAAGTTCAGCTTGTCACGGCTAAGCGGGTCTTTCATGTTCGGGTATTGCGCAATAATGCTGTCCGCCAGTTGTAAAAATAACGGCGCGGCAAGGCGGCGACCGATAAAGTGCGGGTTACTTTTATTGTTAAAATTGCCGAACCACACCACCAGCGTGTAATTGCCGAAATAGCCTGCCGTCCAGGCATCGCGCAAGCCGTTTGACGTACCGGTTTTCCAATAAATCGGCAGTTTGGTTTTGATGGCTTTGTTGTAAATATCGGTACGAATATTCTGCGACAAAATATCGCCCAGCATATAGCTGCTTTCGGAGCTTAGTAAGGTGGCGCTTTGCGTCGCCGGCGAATGCTTTAATGTTTGTAATGGTTGCCATTGCCCGCCATTGGCAAGGGCGGCATATAGCCCCGCCAATTGTTGCATGGAAAGCTCCGCGCCGCCCAGCACTAATGACAACCCGTAATGTGCTTTCTCCTTCGGCAAGGTGATCTTTGCCTGTTTAAGTAAATCGTAAAGATCGGGATATTTCAGCCTTTGCGCCATGCCTACCGCCGGAATATTACGGCTTTGCAGTAACGCCTGCGTAACGCTTACCGGTCCCAGAAAATTGCCTTCATAATTTTCCGGTTGATAATCGGCGAAGGTGGTAGGCAAATCTTTTAAAATCGTTTTGGGGTGTACCAAACCTTGATCAAACGCCAAGCCATAAATAAACGGTTTTAACGTGGAACCGTAAGATCGCTTTGCCAGCGTGCCGTTAATCTGCCCGCTGATATGTTGATTAAAATAATCGCCGGAACCCACCAGCGCCTTAATTTGCATGGTGCGATTATTCACCAGCAGAACGGCAAGATTATTCACGCCATACGGTTTTTGCTGTTGCAGATAACGCAAACTAATGCGCTCCACCAAACGCTGTAAACCGCTGTTTAAGCCGGTAATGATTCGTCCGTTTTGAATCGCCTCGCTTTCGACGTATTGTTGCAACACTTGATCGGTAAAGTGCGGTGCAAAAAACGGGAGTTTTTCAAGCGGGCGCAACGGGTAATTTAATTTGAAATGCGACTGCCATTGACGATCTTTCGGATGGCTTTCCACCCAGCGGGCATAAAGTTTATTACGCGCATTAAAAAGCTGCGGATTAAGTTGCTGATTGTTCTGCTGAATGTAAGCGTTCGGATTTTTCGGTAAAATCGCCAAGGTCATGGCTTCCGCCAAATTCAGGTTCTTATTGGCACGGTTAAAATAAATCAGGCTCGCTGTGCCCGCCCCTTCAATGTTCCGTCCATAAGGAGCAAAGTTGAAATAGGCTTCCAGAATTTCCCGTTTGGAATACTGTAATTCCAGCTGAACGGCGCGTAGAATCTGCTCGATTTTCCCGCCGATGTTGCGGCTATCAATACTCCACAATATTCGCGCCAGTTGCATGGTGATAGTCGAACCGCCTTGCGGTGAGCCGCCGAATAAATAGGTTTGTGTCGCCCCGCGCAATAAACCGTAAGGATTGACCCCGAAATGATAATAAAACCATTCGTCTTCCTGAAATAACACTGCATCCACCAGTTGTGGTGAAAGTTCTTCCAACGGCGTCCAAAGACGATATTTCTGATCCTTTGCCGTGGTCAGGCGTAACAGATTCTGCTGTTCATCATACACCGCGACGGAATAAGGGAAACGCTGTTTTAACGGAATGTGAGGTAAAAAACGCCCCCCTATGCAGGTAAGCAATAAGCCGCATAGAACAAAATAAAGACTTTTACGGGATATCTGTGACATAAAATCAATTATGGATAAAAGCACTCAGAAAAGTGCGGTATGTTCCTGATGTATTTTAATAAGATATTAAAAATAATAATTTACTTTTGAATTAAACAACCCACAACCAAATCACTTTTCTACAACGAGAAAAAGAGAGCTGCTTCATAGTTCAAAAAGAATCCGCCGACGATTAACCAAATATAAATCAATGTGCCGAGAATTAACGGTTTTAATCCTGCCTGTTTAATTGCGCCGAGGTGTGTAGTTAATCCTAATGCCGCCATCGCAGTAACGAGTAACAAAGAATCCAGTTCGACTAAAAGTTTCACTAAAAAATCCGGCAATAAATTGAAAGAATTGAATACCGCAACCGCAATAAACCAAAGGGCAAACCATGGAATGATAATTTTACGTTGTTCCCCGCCTTGAGAATCTTTGTTAAGCAACCAAGACAATCCCAACAAGAATGGCGCCAACATCATTACCCGAATCATTTTGGTAATGACTGCCGTGTTCGCTACAACGGGGCTAATATTGCCACCTATGGCATACACCTGAGCTACCTCATGCACACTGGAACCCACATAAATACCAAACTGGTGCGGGGTAATCAATACGCCTACCCAAGAATATAAAGACGGATAAAGAAAAATGGAAAGTGTACCAAAAATCACCACCACAGCAATTGCTACCGAAACTTTATGAGATTCCGCTTTAGTGACCGGCGCTGCCGCCATCACTGCAGCAGCGCCACAAATGCTACAACCGGAAGCTGTGAGATAAACAAGTTGTTTATCCATTTTAAGGTAACGGATCCCGATGAAGCAGGTCAGAAAAAACGTAGAGAGTAACATCAGGGCATCCGTTAAAATCGCATTCATGCCGACCTGCGCAATGTCATGCAAAGTAAGCCGAAAGCCATACAATACAATCCCTATCCGTAAAATTTGTCCTTTTGCAAATAAAATGCCTTTTTCAAGGTGCTTCTCATATCCTTTATAAACACTGTTACCAAATATCATCCCCAGCAAAATTGCGATGATTAATGCACTTAAATGTAACTGAAGAGCAAATGTCGTTTGGCTTATTTTTTCGGCTATTAGTGCTAAAAAAGCGACACAAATTAGCCCTAAGTATAATGTTCGATTTTTCATTTTATTTATTATAAAAGGGAAAAGAGGCTTCATTATACGCCGAGAAAAAAAAAATGCAGTTGATTCTCACCGCACTTTAATCAATAAAACTAGAAATATGGCTTATTGCAAAAAAGAAAAAAACTCTCCGTCGAGCTGAGGAGAGTTTTTATTTTTCAAATAGTTATTGTATAACTTCAATATAACCTTTATCGGCAGACTGTGCGTTCACCGTGCGGTTGTACATATTTTCCGTATAGGCGCGCGGAATTTGGAATTTACCCGCGTTTACGGCTTTTAATTGGTAGTTAATCACCGTAGTAGTATCACCCACTGAACCGTAACTCAACATACGATCTTCACGCAAATCGCGATGAATGAAGTTAAACATATAAATTATGTCACCTTCTTTGACATTCACGGTTTCATCGCCATTACTGTTCACCACTTCAAAACCTGCCGGATAGAGATCGGTAATCACCATATTATCCAGTTCATTTTGTAATGAACGCACCCTAACTTGTACGTTAATCACATCGCCAAGTTTCACTGAAGTCACCGGTTTGCCTTCTTGATCTAAATAAGTGCGGTCGATTTCCACACCGTTTTTAATTGCTTCGGCAGGCGCCTGCTGTACATAACCGGATTGACTAATGGCATACCAGGCTTTTTGCGTGCTTTGGTTGACGAAATTTAATTGCGCTTTATCCGCATTGATATTGGCTAACACGAAGGCCCCCTGCACGCCGCCAATATTTTGCCCGTCCTGCTGAATATGCAGGTTTGCAATTTGTTCGGCATGTTGCTTACTATAAGCATCTAACGCCAACAACACCATAGCGGAAGACAAGGTGTTATAACGATTGTCGTTTAAATCCTTCACGATGCTACTTAATAAGGTGTCGGATAATTGTTCCGCCTGTTCAGGGAAATGACGCGCTAATACATACAAAACAGCCCCCTTCTCAATCAACGGATCCAAATAATCTCGGTAGAACCACGCGTTTTTAGGCTGCAAATTATTAAATTTCGCCATCACATTGCTAATTAGATTATCCGCATCTTCTTCCTGTTTCACCAATTGATAAGCGCCTGCCAGCCAAGCTACAGTTAAATCAAATCGCCATTCTTCCGCTTTGAAATTGCGTTCCAATAGGCTGCGAATAGACAGCAAACTGTCACTTGGCACTTGCCCTAAACGTGCTAATAGATAAGTAGCATAAGCACGCTGGCGCAACATGGCTAAATCATCTTCACTTTCAGGGCGGCTTAAACGCTCTAACGCTGTGATGGATTTATTAAATAAACCATTTGGCGTAATCCATGCCGCCGGCAATTGCACACCGTGTTCTTGCGCTTCAATTAGGAAATGTGCCACATAAGCGGTTAAAAATCCGTCATCCTCATCTAATCCCGACCACAAGCCAAAACCTTCGTTAACAGTTTGACGTGCCGGCAACAAACTAAAGACGCGGTTCAGATTACTCTGAATTTGCTGTTTGCTACTTTGTGTCGCGGTGTTATCTCCCACTTGCGACAAGATACCGAGCAAGCTTTGGTATTCAGGATTATTGGCAAATAACAAATTCGGTACGGCAGCGCTGATAATCTGCTCCGTGCATAAGTTGTCGTAATTGCCTAAATAACTGCTTATGCCTTGCGCCAAGGCTAACGGTGCAGGCGAAATCAGCGCGGTTTGCTCGCGTAGTTGCGGGAATAATACATTCGGAAAGCCGCTTTGAGCCTGTTGATTCGCCGCCACTTCACCCACTTTGATGAATTGCTGTTTTGCCGTTAATGGACGAACGGAAATACCGTATTTTCGCTCAACCTGCGCCGGTTGTTGCTGTTCATCCAAATACGCGGCAGTGAAGTATAAAATACCGCTACCGAGCTGGTCCGTGGCTTTCAACTGGAAATTCACGACACCTTCGCTCATCGGCTCCAACATAATCGCGGTTTGCGCATTACTCAACACTTGGAATTGCGGTGCCACATTGAGTTGAACCAGAACGTTTTGCTTGCTTTTCGTGTTATTGGAAACAGTCAGACTCACTTTGGTTTCGTCATTCGGCGCTAAAGTAATCGGAGCAGTTGGTGACAAAACCATATCATCACGCACTAAGGTTTCCGTTTGACCGATATTCATTTGCAAACCATCGTTTGTCACAGCAATCGCCATCACTTTAAGATTGCCGTTAAAACCTTGCGGCACTTGATAAGTCACGGTTTTTGTACCGTCCACATCGATGATATTTGACCAGAACACCGCCGGTTTGTCGGTTTTACGTTTAAACGGATTAGTATTCGCTGCGATGGCCTTTGCTAGTGCAGCTGTCTCTTCGGCGTCACCACCGGTTTGCGCAAACTGCAACACTTTACGGAATTCCGGCAAAATCAGATCCAGAATTTGCAAAGTTTCCACTTGCAACGCATATTTCGGGAAGAAAAATTGTAACGGATCCTCCTGTCTATGCCCCGCTACCTGCAAAATGCCTTCGTTCACCGCATAAATCACGGCTTTACTTGGTCTGTCAGTAGATAACGTAAATTTGACTTTCTCGCCGGATTTCACTTGTTGCGGCGCACTCAGATTTACCTTCAAACGGTGGTTATCTACATTAACACTAAATGGTGCCACACCATAACTTAGCGGGCTGGTGAAAATGTCATCAGATTGCATATCGCGGGAGAATTGCACATTAATGTAACCGCTGCCTTCAAAATTCTCCGGGATTCTGATTTTTTGTACCGAACGATTGGTTGTGGATTTAAACCATTTATGAGTATACACACGCTCGCGTTCGATAGTGATTAAACCGCTGCCTGCATAAGGCGCGTTAATTGCTACTTCGATTTCTTCACCCGGCATAAATTGTTTTTTGTTCAGATTCAACTTAAGTTCGGTGTTTTTATCCATGGCAACCGTAACATTGCTGTTACCGATAACCGTATAAGGAATACGGTTGACGGTTTCGCCGTATTGATTATTAATCACTAACACGAAATCGCCGCTACGCTCGGTATTCAAAGCAAAATCCGAACCGTTCTGATCGATATTAAGCGGTTTTTCATCCAGCTGGCTTTCTACCATTTTGGATTCATATTTATAGGCACCGGAACGCTGCTCGGTTAGCACGGAAACATATTTACGTTCCATTAGCACCGCACTTAATCCTCGCACTGAGGTTTTTTGCAGGCTTGGATTAATAGCGATTAAATTTACCTTGCTCTCGCTCTTTTCTCTTAAATAATTTAAGTCTTGCGCGCTGCTGTAGCCCACTAACCAAGGTTGCGCAGAAACCAATATCGATTGCACTTTAGACACACCGCGACCGCTGTTATTTTCATAACCATCCGCCGTGAAATACAACATTTGTACGGTATTTTCCGCTTCATGCTCCAAATTCAAGGCAAAAATCGCATTACCGTTATTATCTGTCGTTTGATCCTGCAATTCAGTTTCTAACAAAATGGCATTTTTGTTACGCTGATTATCATAGAATTGATAATTTTTATACTGCGGAAAACTTGGGAAAATAGCATGCAGCATAATATTCGCTGCCACTCTGCGTTTTTGTGCCGGTGTGCCGAATAAATTGGTTAAATGCACGGTAGCATTCAAATCTTGTGGCGAAACCCAGCCCAGCTGTTGGCTGTTATCAAACATCGTATTGATTCTTAAGGTATCCGGTTCAAATTCCTGCACTTGGAATGTCATGGAACCTACATCAATTTTCTCCTGTTGCTGACCAATATAAATATGTGCCAGCCATTCGCCGGTTTCCGCACTATCCGATAGCGGGTAAGTCAGCTCATTAAAGCCGCTTTCGCTCACACGAATATTCTTTTGCCATTGGGTTTTACCGGACGGCGAGGTAACTTCCAACGTCAACGGCACATTGGCTAAGGATTTCTTCCAATCCAAGGCCTTACTGATCATGCCAATATGGACAGATTCGCCCGGGCGATAAATACCACGATCATTAAACAGGAACGTTTTAATAGCATTTTGTTCCTGTGACATTTCCTGACCGCGAATATCAAAACGGGAGAAATCTAATGTACGGTCGGATTTATCAATCGGCAAGAATGACTGATCTTGCCCGCGTGCCACCAAATACATCACCGGCTCAAGCTCCTGCTTATAATTCTCTAAAGAAGGGAGTTGGGCAACGCCAAGTCTGTTAGTGTATTGGCTGGCGATAACGGTGTTATTGCGGGAAATCACTTTCACCAGAGCACTTGAAACCGGCGCGCCGCTTGCAATTGATTGTACAAATACGGATTGTGTGCCGTCCGCCGCTTTTTTGGTAATGATACCTAAATCTGTCAAGATGATTAAACGGTAATCACTTTTTTGTGAATCCGGATCAGCATCAAAATAATAGCCATCGTCATCACCACGGTCTTTTAAACTACCGCCTTCAGATTTATCCTTAGCATTGACCGCACTTGCCTTCACCCAGAAGATCCCTTGCTTCGGTAAACCTCTTTGTGATAAATCCACGCTGAGGTAATCGGATTTGCGAGGATCGCGATTGGCAACGGTCAGAGTTTCCGTTTTAAAGGTTGCGATGTCATCAAATTTCAAGTTGCCTAAATCCGGTTTTTGGAAATTTTTGCTATTCAAATTTGCCACATGGCGCAATTGTTCCGCCTGCACACGACCAATATCCAATCGCACACGATCTGTATTACGCACAGCAAGTGTAACTTTGCCATCGCCGTATTGAGACAATAAGGAACCTTTCCCCACAAAGTTCACATAAGTCGGATAATTCGGTGCACATTCCAGGCTACCGATAGCTTTTTTCAATTGGTAGCCGCCTAATGCGGTGAATTTATTATCCAACTGCAAATAAAGACAACGCCCTTCCGGAATATTAAAACGGAAGGATTGATTGTTGGCATACGGACGTTCACTTGGAATAAGCTCCGGTTGAATGCGTTCACCACGCTTCACTACGGCCTCGGTTAATTTTTCCACTTCCCAGCTTTTACCTTCCGGCGGTTCAGGCAGTAACACTGCGCTTAAATTATCGGCAATGTCTTTCCCTTTCACCCCATAATTAAAGTTGAAAGTTAATACCTGATCTGCTTCATTTTTCTGATTGTTAACGATTTTGAAGCTGTTGTGGGAATTTTGCAGACTATATTTCGACGGCACTTGCACCAGTTTGGTAATTTCTCTTTCTAAAGTATTCGCCCCGGTTTTCGCGCGTAATGCCCGGCTGATTTTGGTCTGTACAAATTGATTCGGCTGGGTGGACAAAGAAAGTTCATCGGACCTAATCCAAGCTTCCAGCTTATTATCGGAATAACGAATTTTAAATTTCAACGGGTTAATCAAATTCAGCGACTGATCTTGATTTTTATGCACCAAGTTCACTTCAACCGCTTTTTCCAAATCTTTCGGATCCACCGGGTTGGAAAACACCAAATGAGTCAACGCATGGCGAATATGGGATAAATTCGGATCCTGATAAAATTCCGATTCGGATTCCACCACACTAAAAGGCTGAGTTTTCACGGAATGGGTATCCGTAACGGATTTCGCGTAAGTCAAACTTGGATTTAATACTTTCTTATCCAAGGTAATTTTATATTCTTGCCCTGTCGGCCAATCCTGCGTCGGGGTAAAGCTAAGCAAATAGTCGCTTGACCAGATCCATTTCCCCTCAATGGCAGGTTCCATTTTTATACCCTGGGTGATTTCGCTTTTTACTTTGTCAATAGGTGCCGCCGCGCCGCTGAATTCCACGCTTAACGGGTAAATCGTATTTGTCGTTTGCCCTTCACCGGATTGACCGTAAGACGTTTGCTCAATCGGATTAAATTTCACTTTAATCGTATTGCCGCCATCGGTTTTTTGGTGTTGATACCAATAAGCACCACCTGCTGCGGCAGCCAGCACGAGTGCGCCAAGTACTGAAAATTTTATTTTGCTCTGCATAGGACTTCTCCGTTCCTAAAATAATATTCTGCTAATCAATTTAACGTCTGTTAGTTTGTGCCGCCCACGGTAATCTGATCGATTTTCAACGCCGGCTGCCCCACGCCTACCGGTACGCTTTGACCTTCTTTACCGCAAGTGCCTACACCGTGATCCAATTCCACTTCGTCGGCAACCATAGACACATTTTGCATTACTTCGATGCCGCTGCCGATGAGGGTTGCCCCTTTCACCGGCTTGGTGATTTTTCCTTTTTCGATCAAATAGGCTTCAGAGGTGGAAAACACAAATTTGCCGGAGGTAATATCCACTTGTCCGCCACCAAAGTGCGGTGCGAAAATCCCTTGTTCCACCGATGCCACCAAATCCTCAAATTTATCTTTGCCCGCCAGCATATAAGTGTTGGTCATGCGCGGCATCGGCAAATGAGCATAAGATTCACGGCGACCGTTCCCTGTCGGTTGCACGCCCATCAAACGGGCATTCATTTTATCCTGCATATATTTCTGCAAAATGCCGTTTTTAATTAAAACATTATGTTGGCTCGGCACACCTTCATCGTCCACGGTAACAGAACCGCGACGATCCATTAACGTGCCGTCATCCACAATGGTACACAGCGGCGATGTCACCAATTCACCGATTTTGCCGGTAAACAAAGAGCTTTCTTTGCGATTAAAATCGCCTTCCAAACCGTGTCCAACCGCCTCATGCAACAACACGCCGGGCCAACCTGCGCCTAACACCACCGGCATTAACCCTGCCGGTGCCGCAACCGCGCTTAAATTCACCAACGCCTGGCGCACCGCTTCTTTGGCAAAATAGACCGCACTTTGCTCGCCGTTATAGTTTTCAAAGAACCAATCCAAAGCAAAACGTCCGCCTGCGCCTGCGCCGCCCCGTTCACGTTTGCCGTCTTGTTCCACCAACACGGAAACGGACAACCGAATCAACGGACGAATATCCGCCGCTAACGTGCCGTCGGTCGCCGCCACCAGCATTTCTTCATACACCATGCTTAACCCGGCGTTCACCTGCACCACACGCGGATCTTCCGCACGGGCGGTTCTGTCCACCAAACGCAAGAGTTCGATTTTTTGTTCCTGACTTAAACTGTGCAACGGGTTAATCGGCTGATAACGCAAAGTCGCGTCCACCGGGTTAAACTTCACCGGCAGAATAAAATTACATTGAGAAGGTTGCGCAATGCCACGCACTGCCTGCGCACATTGCTGTAAATTGGCTAAATTAATCTGGTCGGAATAAGCGAAACCGGTTTTCTCACCGCTCACCGCACGCACGCCCACGCCGCGATCAATATGAAACCCGCCTTCCTTAATAATCCCGTCTTCCAACACCCAGTTCTCGTCCTGACTGAGCTGAAAATACAAATCCGCATAATCCACATTGCGCTGCGCCAAGGTATCAAACACATTCGGCAAATCCGCAAGCGTCAAATGGCTCTGCACCAATAAACTTTCGGTCACTTTTTTTAACATAGAAATCTCGGTCATTTTATCGATAAAAAATTGGTCGGGATTATAACGTATTTTCCGCCAAAACCGAAAAGGAAAGTTACCTGAAAATGGCAATAAATCCGATATTTTCCAAAGAAAAAGAGCGGTTTATCCGCAATTTATTTAAGGGTATAAATTCTATTTTGTTGAATTGTGGAGGGGAATAAAAAGTGCGGTGAATTTTTAATTTGTTTTTTAACCGCACTTTTAATAACGTTTTTTTAAGAATTTCTGCGTTGTGTTTTTTAACTATTTAAAAAAAAGTGCGGTCATTTTTTTAAGTGTTTTTGTTCCGCATCCGCTCAATCACCACTTTAATATCTTCCGGCGGTGCATAGTAAGGCGCGGAGATGATAAATAAATTTATCCCTAACTTGGCATAATCTGCTATGTTGTTTTTATTCACCCCGCCGGCAACAGAAAGGAGCGTTTTTTTACTTTGCTTTTTTAACAAAGCCAATGCCTGTTGAACCTGTTCCGGCGACCATTTATCCAACTGAATAATATCCGGTTCGGCTGCAAGCATTTGTTCAAATTGCGAAAAATTATCAGCTTCCAAGGTGATTTTATTTTCCGGAGCTTCCCGTCTCAATTGGGAAACGATTGCTTGATAATCAGTGCGGTTATCCAGCAAATTGCGATGGTTGGTAAACACAAGTAAGGTTTCGCTTAGTCCCTGGCGATGAATATGCCCGCCGGCGGCAAGCACCGCAGCAGTTGCCAATTTACGCGTATTCGGAATACTTTTACGGGTACACGCCACAATAGCCTGTGGATTGAGTGCTTTCGCATTGGCAATCATTTCGGCGGTGTATTGCGCCACGCCACAAGACCATTCCAACACCAGTTGAACCACTTTCCACGCCTGATGTAATTTATCGGCATGCCCATCTCCACTCAACAGCAATGTGCCGGCAGCCACATTTTCACCGTCCGCAATATGAACTTTCACTTGAACATCCAGCTTACGTAACAGCTTTTCCGCGATGCTCACGCCCGCCACTCTTCCTGTGTTTTTACGCTTAAACAAAATCCTTGCAGGAACATCATCCAATCCTAAAGCATGGGTAGTGAGATCACCTCGGTAAATATCTTCCAATAAAAAATCATTAAGTTCTTTGTCTGAAAAGTAAATCATGGCTTGTCCTTATCAAGAAATTGTCCTTGCTTAAGCGAAATTGTTCGGTTTGCCAAATATTCGGCTTCTTTGAGTTCATGCGTGACCAAAAGGGTCGTCATTTGATATTCCTGCCTTAATGCGTTTAACATCTGCCAAATATGGACACGGGTTTGCCAATCCAGGGAAGAAAAAGGCTCATCAAGCAATAACAAATTCGGTGGGTTAATTAACACGCGGGCAAATGCCGCCCGTTGTTGTTCTCCGCCGGATAATTGATGAGGATAGCGATTGATTAAATGGGCAATTTTTAATTTTTCCAATAAGGCGATTTGTGCCTCGAATGTGGCATCAGGATTCGCCAACGCTAAATTGCCGCTAACGGTTTTATGGGGAAATAAAGCCGCTGATTTAAATAACGACAATTGCGTTGCCATGGCGCCAAGTTGTCCAACGATTGATTGGCTAATCGGATGGTGCCGGCATAATCAATATAACCGGCAATGGCGTTTAATAACGTGGTTTTGCCGCTGCCCGATTCCCCCACAATGGCGACACATTCGCCTGCCTCTACCGACAGGGAAATATTTCGCAGAATGCCGGCAGATAAATGTTCAATCTTCAACATCATTACACATTTCGATTCACAATCCGTAAAAGCATCAATAAACAGGCGGAAATAAACAGCAGCCACAATGATGCGCCGATAGCGATTTCAAAATCGCCGCTGGAAATATTCAAATACACCGCCATCGGCAAGGTTTCCGTTTTAAATCGCGTTGCACCGGCAAGCATTAACGTGGTGCCAAATTCCCCGATCGCCCGCGACCACGCCAAAATCACACAGCCTAATAATGGCTTCCAGCACATGGGCAATTCAATTTTCCATAAGGTTTTGAAAGGCGATAACCCCAGACTATATGCCGCAAACCGATAGCCTTGATCAAAAGACGAAAAAATCCCTCTTGTGCCACTGTAAAACACCGAACAAAATGAGAAAAAGGAATAAACTAGGGAGAATGTTGAATCAAGCGGGAATAAGTGGAACAAAACCAATGAAAACAAGGGC
>NZ_AQUU01000009.1 GCF_000372365.1 Aggregatibacter actinomycetemcomitans DSM 8324
TTTGAAAGGCACGCAAACCTAAAATACAACTATGGTAACCGACATTTTTGGTCGAAAGGCTATTATGTAAGCACGGTAGGGCTAAATACAAAGACAGTGTAGGAGTATATAAGGAATCAGGAAAAGGAAGACATGATTCAGGATAATTTATCGAAGAAAGGATATGTGGACCCCTTTAAGGGGTAGGTCATAGAGTTATTTCACGGTTGTTGGTTTTCATATGCCCTTTGAAGGGCATGTGAAGTACTAGGTCCTTATAGAGTAGCCTAAAAACCGCACGTTTTACGTGCGGATTGTTATTTACAGGAATCTTATTCCGCGTGATTGTCTTCTTCTACCATGTTTAACATTTCGGTTAAACTTGCTGACGCACCTTCGGAGGTCATCACGAATTCGGAAGCAATTTCTTCTTCATCCGCCGCCGATAATCTTACCGGCACCTCGTCATCCGCGATGGCTGTCGGGTTTTTATGGCGATTTCGGTGATACGCAAAACCGGTACCCGCCGGGATCAAACGACCTACGATGACGTTTTCTTTCAAGCCACGTAATTCATCGCGTTTACCGGCAACCGCCGCTTCCGTTAACACACGGGTGGTTTCCTGGAAGGAGGCCGCAGAGATGAAGGACTCGGTTGCCAAGGACGCTTTGGTGATACCCAATAATTCGCGTTCATATTCAACCGGCGGTTTGCCTTCTGCTTCGCGTTTGCGGTTAACGATTTTCACACGCGCCACTTCCACTTGTTCCCCTTCGAGGAATTCGGAGTCGTAGGCTTTGGTAACGATAGCTTTACGCAACATTTGGCGTACGATCACTTCGATGTGTTTATCGTTAATTTTTACCCCTTGTAAGCGGTAAACTTCCTGTACCTCGTTAACGATGTATTCGGTTACGGCATGGACACCTCGTAAACGTAAGATGTCATGTGGCGTTTCCGCACCGTCGGAGATTAAATCGCCGCATTGTACCATTTCACCTTCGAATACGTTCAGTTGACGCCATTTCGGGATCATTTCTTCGTACACTTCACCTTCCGTCGGGGTAATCAATAAGCGACGTTTACCTTTGGTTTCTTTACCGAAGGACACGATACCGGAAATTTCCGCCAAGATGGCAGGTTCTTTCGGTTTACGCGCTTCAAATAAATCCGCCACGCGCGGAAGACCGCCGGTAATATCTTTTGTTCCGACAGATTCTTGTGGAATACGTGCCAACGGGTCACCCACATGCACTTCCGCGCCGTCATCCAAGGTCACGATAGCCTTACTTGGCAAGAAATATTGTGCCGCAACGTCGGTGCCCGACACCAATACGTCATTCCCTTTCTCATCAACTAGTTTGATTGCAGGGCGCAGATCTTTACCGGCTGTGGCACGTTCACCCACGTCTTGTACCACGATAGAGGAAAGACCGGTGAGTTCGTCGGTTTGACGGGTGACGGTTAAACCGTCTACGATGTCCACGAATTTCACGAAACCGCCCACTTCAGAAATAACCGGCATGGTATGCGGATCCCAGTTAGCGATGGTTTCGCCTGCATTCACTTCTTGGTGATCGCCTTTGCTTAAAATCGCACCGTAAGGCACTTTATAGTGCTCTTTGGTACGTCCGAAATTATCCACAACGGTCAATTCGGTATTACGGGAAGTCAGCACCAATTTACCTTCGTTGTTCGTCACGAATTTTGCATTGGCTAAACGCAATGTGCCGTTGTTTTTCACTTGTACGCTGGATTCTTTGGCTGCCGCGGATGCCGCACCACCGATGTGGAACGTACGCATGGTTAACTGTGTACCCGGTTCACCGATAGATTGTGCCGCGATAACACCTACCGCTTCACCTTGGTTAATCAGGTGACCGCGCGCCAAGTCACGACCGTAACATTTCGCACAAACGCCGAAATCGGTGTTACAGGTTACGACGGAACGCACTTTTACGCTGTCCACGGAGTTTTCATCCAACACATCACAAAGTTTTTCATCAAGCAAGGTATTGCGTGGAATTAATACGTCTTCCGTACCCGGTTTTAAGATATCTTCCGCCGCCACACGACCTAATACCAATTCGCGCAGAGGAACTTTTTCGTCGCCACCTTCGATTAACGGGGTCATCACGATACCTTCGTGCGTACCACAGTCATCTTCGATGATCACTAAATCCTGTGCCACGTCAACCAAACGGCGGGTTAAGTAACCGGAGTTCGCGGTTTTCAACGCGGTATCCGCCAAACCTTTACGCGCACCGTGGGTAGAAATAAAGTATTGTAAAACGTTCAACCCTTCACGGAAGTTTGCAGTGATTGGGGTTTCGATAATGGAACCGTCCGGACGCGCCATCAAACCACGCATACCCGCCAACTGACGAATCTGTGCTGCGGAACCACGGGCACCGGAATCCGCCATCATAAAGATGCTGTTGAAAGAGGCTTGTTTTTCCGGTTTACCTTCACGGTTAATCACTTCTTCCGAAGACAGGTTTTCCATCATGGCTTTGGCAACGCGTTCATTGGCTGCCGCCCAAATATCAATCACTTTGTTATAACGTTCGCCCGCTGTCACAAGACCGGATTGGAATTGTTCCTGAATTTCGGCAACTTCTTCTTCCGCCGCAGAAATAATTTCGTATTTCTTCGCCGGAATCACCATGTCGTCGATACCCACGGAGGAACCGGAACGTGCCGCGTAAGCAAAACCGGTGTACATGATTTGGTCGGCGAACATGACGCTGGCTTTTAAGCCTAAGCGACGATAGCTTTCGTTAATTAACTTAGAAATGGCTTTTTTGCCAAGAGTTTGGTTAAACAAGCTAAACGGCATGCCTTTCGGCGCGATCATCCATAAGATGGCACGACCGATGGTAGTATCGGTTAGGGTTGTTTTCGGTTCAAACTCACCGGCGTCGTTTTTCACATATTCGGTAATACGCACTTTCACGCGGGAATGCAATTCTGCCTGACCGGTACGATAGGCTTTTTCCGCTTCGCGCGGATCTTGCAATAGCATACCTTCACCTTTACCGTTCACTTTTTCGCGGGTCATGTAGTAAAGCCCTAACACCACGTCTTGTGACGGAACGATAATCGGATCGCCGTTCGCCGGAGAAAGAATGTTATTGGTGGACATCATTAACGCACGCGCTTCTAATTGCGCTTCAAGCGTCAACGGAACGTGCACCGCCATTTGGTCACCGTCGAAGTCCGCGTTAAACGCCGCACAGACAAGCGGGTGCAATTGGATTGCTTTACCTTCGATTAAGATTGGTTCAAAGGCTTGAATACCCAAACGGTGAAGTGTCGGTGCACGGTTCAACAGAATCGGATGTTCGCGAATGACTTCCGCCAGAATATCCCAAACGATGGCGTCTTCGCGTTCCACCATTTTTTTCGCCGCTTTAATCGTTGTTGCATAACCACGACTTTCTAATTTCGCGTAGATAAACGGACGGAATAATTCCAATGCCATTTTCTTCGGCAAACCACATTGGTGTAAGTGCAAGTATGGACCCACGGTGATTACGGAACGACCGGAGTAGTCAACACGTTTACCCAACAAGTTTTGACGGAAGCGACCTTGTTTACCTTTAATCATATCCGCCAATGATTTTAACGGACGACGGTTAGAACCGGTGATGGCACGACCGCGACGACCGTTATCCAATAACGCGTCCACGGATTCCTGCAACATGCGTTTTTCGTTGCGCACGATAATATCCGGTGCGATAAGATCCAATAAACGTTTTAAACGGTTGTTACGGTTGATCACACGACGATATAAATCGTTCAAATCGGAAGTGGCGAAACGGCCGCCGTCTAACGGCACTAACGGACGTAAATCCGGCGGAAGTACCGGCAATACGGTCATCACCATCCATTCCGGTTTGTTGCCGGATTGCAGGAAAGCTTCTAATAATTTTAAGCGCTTCGTGATTTTCTTCCGTTTGGTTTCGGAATTGGTTTCTTGTAATTCTTCACGTAAATTTTCGCATTCCGCTTCTAAATCGATACCGCGCAATAACGCTTGGATCGCTTCCGCACCCATTTTTGCGTCGAACTCATCCTGCCAGCGGTCTTCCGCGTCAAGATATTGCTCTTCGGTTAATAACTGACCGCGTTCCAGATCGGTCATACCCGGTTCGATCACAATGTAAGATTCAAAATAAAGCACGCGTTCAATATCACGCAATGGCATATCTAACAACAAACCGATACGGGACGGCAGGGATTTTAAAAACCAAATGTGCGCCACCGGAGAGGCTAATTCGATGTGCCCCATACGTTCACGACGTACTTTGGTTTGAGTCACTTCAACGCCACATTTTTCACAAATCACGCCACGGTGTTTTAAGCGTTTGTACTTACCGCACAAACATTCGTAATCTTTTACCGGTCCGAAAATACGGGCACAGAAAAGACCGTCACGTTCCGGTTTAAAGGTACGATAGTTGATTGTTTCAGGCTTTTTAACTTCACCGTATGACCAAGAACGGATCATGTCAGGTGAGGCTAAACCGATTTTAATCACATCAAAATCTTCAGCGGTTTTTGATTGTGCTTTTAAAAACTTAACTAAGTCTTTCACAGATTTGCTCCTGTCGGAGTTAAACTTATTCAAGTGCGGTCGTTTTTCAAAACGTTTTTAACATCGACCGCACTTGGGCTCAATAGGGGTCAATATACCCTGACTTATTCTTCGTCCAAGTCGATGTTGATACCAAGTGAACGGATTTCTTTCATGATTACGTTGAAAGATTCCGGTGTACCCGGATCCATTTGTTGGTTGCCGCTGACGATGTTTTTATACATCTTCGTACGACCGTTCACGTCATCGGATTTCACGGTTAACATTTCTTGTAAGGTATAAGCCGCACCATAAGCCTCAAGTGCCCACACCTCCATTTCACCGAAACGTTGACCACCGAACTGCGCCTTACCGCCCAACGGTTGTTGGGTAACAAGACTATAAGAACCGGTTGAACGCGCGTGCATTTTGTCATCAACCAAGTGATTCAATTTGAGCATATACATATAACCTACGGTTACCGGACGCTCGAATTTTTCACCTGTGCGACCATCATAAAGGGTAATTTGACCGGAAGTCGGTAAACCACCAAGCTCTAACAAACCTTTGATTTCTTTTTCATGTGCACCGTCAAATACCGGTGTAGCAACCGGCAAACCTTTACGCAGATTTTGCGCCAAACGCATCACTTCTTCATCGGTAAAGGTGCTGAGATCCACTTTTTGTGAACCGCCGCCAAGGTCATAGGCTTTTTGCATGTATTCACGCAATTTCGCGATAGATTGTTGTTGTTTAATCATCGCGTTAATTTGATCGCCAATACCTTTCGCCGCCAAACCTAAGTGAGTTTCCAAGATTTGACCGATATTCATACGGGACGGAACGCCCAGCGGGTTCAATACGATCTCAACAGGTTGACCGTTTTCATCGTATGGCATGTCTTCCACCGGGTTAATTTTGGAGATAACCCCTTTGTTACCGTGACGACCCGCCATTTTATCACCCGGTTGAATTTGACGTTTCACCGCAAGATACACTTTAACCACTTTTAACACGCCCGGTGCCAAATCGTCGCCTTGGATAATCTTGTTGCGTTGAATTTCCAATTTACGTTCAAATTCTTTGCGTAATTCTTCGTGCTGTTCCGCCAACTGCTCTAATTGGTGTTGTTTTTCTTCGTTATCTAAAGTTTGTTCCAACCATTTAGTGCGGTCTAATTTATCCAAGGATTTCGCATCGAAACCGCCGGATAACAACAGATTGCGTACGCGCATAAACAAGCCGGCTTCCAAGATCTCAAACTCTTCGCTCAAATCTTTTTTCGCTTGTTTTAATTGCATTTCTTCAATTTCTAACGCACGTTTGTCTTTTTCCACACCATCGCGGGTAAACACTTGCACATCGATAACCGTACCGGAAACGCTGTTTGGTACGCGTAGAGAGGAGTCTTTCACATCGGAGGCTTTTTCACCGAAGATCGCACGCAATAATTTTTCTTCCGGCGTTAATTGGGTTTCACCTTTCGGTGTCACTTTACCTACCAGAATATCGCCGCCTTTCACTTCCGCACCGATATACACGATACCGGATTCGTCCAACTTACTTAGTGCGGCTTCACCGACGTTAGGAATATCTGCGGTAATTTCTTCCGCGCCTAATTTGGTATCACGCGCTACACAAGAAAGTTCTTGGATGTGAATCGTGGTGAAGCGATCTTGTTGAACCACACGTTCGGAGACTAACATGGAGTCTTCGAAGTTATAACCGTTCCACGGCATGAACGCCACGCGAATGTTTTGACCTAATGCCAATTCACCTAAATCGGTGGAAGGACCGTCTGCCAAGATTTCACCGCGTTCCACCGGATCGCCCAGTTCCACACAAGGAATTTGGTTGATACAGGTATTTTGGTTCGAACGGGTATATTTAATGAGGTTATAAATATCAATACCGGCTTCGCCCGCGACAGTTTCGTCTTCATTGACTTTCACCACGATGCGGGAAGCATCCACATATTGGACGGTACCGCCGCGTTTTGCCACAACCGCCACACCGGAGTCAAGGGCAACCGCTTTTTCGATACCTGTACCGACTAACGGTTTGTCCGCACGCAATGTCGGCACGGCTTGACGTTGCATGTTCGCCCCCATCAAAGCACGGTTCGCATCGTCATGCTCCAGGAACGGAATCAATGCCGCCGCTACGGAAACCACTTGTTGGGTAGAAACGTCCATATAGTGAATTTCTTCCGGTTTATATAAGCCGGATTCACCATGTTCACCACGACAGGTTACAAAGGCATCGGTAAAGCGGAAATCATCATCAAGATTGGAGTTCGCCTGTGCGATAACGTATTTGCCTTCTTCAATGGCAGACAAATATTCGATTTCTTCGGTCACCTGACCATTTACTACTTTACGGTACGGAGTTTCTAAGAAACCGTAGTCGTTAGTACGCGCATAAACGGAAAGGGAGTTGATCAAACCGATGTTCGGACCTTCAGGAGTTTCAATCGGACACACACGACCGTAGTGGGTGGCGTGTACATCACGCACTTCAAAACCGGCACGTTCACGGGTTAAACCGCCCGGACCCAATGCGGAAATACGGCGTTTATGGGTCACTTCCGATAACGGGTTGTTTTGGTCCATAAATTGAGACAATTGGGATGAACCAAAGAATTCTTTCACCGCGGCGGAAATCGGTTTCGCATTGATTAGATCTTGCGGGGTAACAGCTTCCAGATCACCTAAAGATAAGCGTTCTTTTACCGCGCGTTCAACACGAACCAAGCCGATACGGAATTGATTTTCCGCCATTTCACCTACGGAACGAATACGACGGTTACCCAAGTGGTCAATATCATCCACTTCACCACGGCCATTACGGATATCAATCAATTTTTTCATCACACTGACAATATCTTCATTGCTTAAGGTGCCACCACCAGTGGTTTCTTCAATGCCTAAAGAGCGGTTGAATTTCATGCGCCCTACCGCAGATAAGTCATAACGATCGGAAGAGAAGAATAAATTATCGAATAACGCTTCCGCCGCTTCTTTTGTCGGTGGTTCGCCCGGACGCATCATGCGATAAATTTCCACCAAAGCGCTTAAACGATCGTTCGACGGATCAACACGCAGGGTTTCGGAAATATACGGACCGTAATCCAAGTCATTGGTAAATAGAGTTTCCAGCGTGGTATAACCGGCTTGTGCCAATTTCGCCAATAATTCAAGAGAAAGTTCCATATTCGCCGGGCAAATTAATTCGCCGGTTTCTAAATCTACATAATCTTTCGCGGCAACTTTCCCGATAATATATTCGGTTGGCACTTCCACCTGAGTGACTTTATCTTTTTCCAACGCTTTAATGTGACGGGCGGTAATACGACGACCGCGTTCTACATACACCTTGCCTTTGGTTTCAATATCAAAGGCGGCGGTTTCACCACGTAGGCGTTCCGGCACTAACGTCATCAACAATTTGTTATCTTTGATTTCAAAAGTAATTTTATAAAAGAAAAGATCTAAGATTTGTTCGGTGGTGTAGCCTAAAGCACGCAAAATAATGGTTGCCGGTAATTTACGACGGCGGTCAATACGTGCGTATAAGTTATCTTTCGGATCAAACTCAAAATCCAACCATGAACCACGGTAAGGAATAATGCGTGCATTATAAAGCACTTTACCTGAAGAGTGGGTTTTGCCTTTGTCGCTATCAAAAAATACACCCGGACTGCGGTGTAATTGAGATACGATAACACGCTCGGTACCGTTAATCACAAAAGTACCGTTATCGGTCATCAACGGGATTTCACCCATGTAAACTTCTTGTTCTTTAATATCTTTGATCGTGCCCGGTGCTGCGTCTTTGTCATAGCTGACTAAACGCAATTTTACACGCAATGGTGCCGCATAGGTCGTGCCGCGAATTTGACATTCACGCACATCAAATACAGGCTCGCCTAATTGATAGCTGACATATTGTAATTCGGTATTTCCGTTCGTACTGACAATTGGGAAGACGGAGCGGAAAGCGGCTTCTAAGCCTTGTTGACCATCCGGATCTCTTTTAATAAATTTCTCAAAAGAGTCGATCTGGATTGTTAATAAATAGGGAATATTTAAAACTTGCGGACGTTTGCCGAAGTCTTTACGAATTCGTTTTTTCTCGGTATAGGAGTAAACCATAGGGTTCCTCTGCTTGCTGTTCAGTGACCCACAATCAACACACAATAATTTGGGCAAATATTGGTGATAATGTATTAGATACCGTTTTAGATGACCGCACTATGAACCTTACTTCTTGAGTGGGCATGATTCAAATTAACATGCTTGATTTAATTTGAGGAAACAAAAGTAATCAAACGGCAAATTTACTTCTGTTTTTGATAGCACAAAATGGCTGATGGTTACCCACCAGCCATTTAGCCTGAGAAACAGGACGAAATCGAATCAAAATTATTTGATTTCTACTTTCGCGCCGGCTTCTTCTAATTCTTTCTTAAGTGCTTCTGCTTCTGCTTTAGCGATACCTTCTTTCAATACAGCCGGTGCAGATTCAACTAAGTCTTTAGCTTCTTTCAAGCCTAAACCGGTTGCACCACGTACTGCTTTGATTACCGCTACTTTGTTAGCGCCTGCTTCAGCAAGAACTACGTCGAATTCAGTTTTCTCTTCTGCTGCCGCTACTGCGCCACCTGCCGGAGCTGCTGCTACTGCTGCCGCTGCTGAAACGCCGAATTTTTCTTCCATCGCTGCGATTAATTCAACGATTTCGGTTACAGATTTAGAAGCGATCGCTTCAATGATTTGTTCGTTAGTTAATGACATAACAATCAATTCCTAAAGTAAATAAAGTTAATTGGATGAAGAAACGCTTGATTAAGCCGCTTCTTGTAATTTGTCGCGTAATGCCGCAAAAGTGCGAACAAGTTTGCCTGCCGCAGCTTCTTTCATTGTGCCCATTAAACGTGCAATTGCTTCGTCGTAAGTCGGTAATGTTGCTAAGAATTCAACATCTTGGATCTTACCTTCAAAGGCTGCACCTTTAAGTTCAAACTTATCGTTTGCTTTAGCAAATTCTTTGAACAAACGTGCTGCAGCACCAGGATGTTCATTAGAGAATGCGATAAGTGTCGGACCGGTGAAAGCGTCTTTCAAACACTCGAATTCAGTGCCTTCTACCGCACGACGTAATAAAGTATTACGAACAACGCGCATAGAAACACCGGCTTCGCGTGCAGATTTACGCAATTCGGTCATTTTATCTACGGTGACACCACGGGAATCCGCGATCACGGCAGAAAGGGCACCTTTGGCTGCTTCATTTACTTCGGCAACAATTGCTTGTTTGTCTTGAAGATTTAATGCCATTGGCTGTTAGCTCCTGAATACACTCCGATTGCTCGGAATTTAGATACCTAATAAAACTGCTATTAGGACGAACTCGGTGCACAGAAGCAAGAAAATTCTTATTCTGTTCACCATCTACGTAGGATAATTAAGATTGCTCCCCTACGGTCTTGGACGGGGCTTGAATGAGGTCAAGCACCAACCAGAAATGCTAAACCGCAAGGCAAGTAAACTGCGGTCTAAAAGGGACATGGATTATAACGACCGAAACGGCATTTGTAAAGCCTGGTGATAAAAAATCATCAATTCGCCCGTGATAAACGTCGCAAAAAATAACCGCACTTTTACTTTTAAAAGTGCGGTTATTTTTCATTGTATTTCTACAGATTAAAGTGAAGCTTGATCAATCGCTACACCGGCACCCATCGTGGTAGAAAGGCTCACTTTCTTAATGAAGATACCTTTGGATGTTGTGGGTTTCGCTTTGGTTAAAGCGGCTAACAGCGCTTGAAGGTTTTCTTTTAATTGATCTTCGGAGAAGTTTGCTTTACCGATAGTAGTGTGGATGATACCGTTTTTATCGTTACGATAACGGATTTGACCGGATTTCGCGTTTTTAACCGCTTCGGCAACGTTTGGTGTTACGGTACCCACTTTCGGGTTTGGCATTAAGCCGCGCGGGCCTAATACTTGACCTAATTGACCGACAACACGCATTGCATCAGGAGAAGCGATAACAACGTCAAAGTTCATTTCGCCTTTCTTAATTTGCTCTGCTAAATCTTCCATACCGACTAAATCTGCACCGGCTGCTTTAGCCGCTTCTGCGTTTGCACCTTGAGTGAACACAGCAACGCGAACTTCACGACCGGTACCATGTGGTAATACAGTTGCGCCACGCACGTTTTGATCGGATTTACGTGGGTCGATACCCAAGTTTACGGCAACGTCAACGCTTTCAACGAATTTAGCGGTCGCGAATTGCTTTAATAATGCGATAGCTTCGTTGATTTCGTATGCTTTAGTAGAATCCACGCCAGCTTTGATTGCTTTCATTTTTTTAGTCAATTTAGCCATCGTATTACTCCTCTACCACTAAGCCCATTGAACGAGCAGTACCGGCGATTGATTTCATTTTGGTTTCGATAGTTGCACCGGTCATATCGGCTGCTTTGGTTTCAGCGATTTGACGGATTTGATCTAGAGTTACTTTACCCACTTTATCCTTATTCGGTTTACCGGAACCGGATTTTATGCCTGCCGCTTTTTTCAATAACACGGCTGCCGGTGGAGTTTTGGTTACGAAAGTGAATGAACGGTCTGCATAAACAGTGATAACAACCGGAATCGGTAAACCTTTTTCTAAGCTCTCGGTACGAGCGTTAAATGCTTTACAGAATTCCATGATATTCACACCTTGTTGACCTAATGCGGGACCGACCGGTGGAGACGGGTTTGCCATACCGGCTGCAACTTGCAGCTTAACGTAGGCTTGGACTTTTTTTGCCATTTTAGTTTCCTCTGAATGGGTGATAACGCTATTGCTAGCTCCCCTGTTGTTAAAAAGGCTGCATTCTAATCAAATACAACCGGCTTTTCAAGTAAAACGCCGAAAAAATCGACCGCACTTTCCCAAAAGTGCGGTAGAAAATTCATGTGTTTTTACTAGTTATTTTTTTCTACCTGACCGAACTCAAGTTCAACCGGCGTAGCACGGCCGAAAATAGACACGGACACTTTCAAACGACCTTTTTCGTAATCGACCTCTTCCACTGTACCGTTGAAATCTATAAACGGCCCTTCGGTTACACGCACTTCTTCGCCCGGCTGGAATGTCGTTCTTGGTTTCGGTTTGTCGTTGCTTTGTTCCAAGCGATTTAAAATAATATCCGCTTCACGACTGCTGATTGGTGCCGGCTTATCTGGTGTACCGCCGATAAAACCCATCACCCGCGGCACACTGCGCACCAAGTGCCAAGTGTCATCATTCATTTCCATCTGTACCAGCACATAACCCGGGAAATATTTACGTTCGCTTTTACGACGTTTACCCGCTACATTTTCAACAACCTCTTCCGTCGGCACCAACACCTCGCCGAATTGATCTTCCATATTGTGAAGTTTAATGTATTCACGCAATGTGGTTGCTACTCGTGCTTCAAAACCGGAGAACGCCTGCAATACATACCAACGTTTTTTGTTTGCGGTTTCGGTCATTTTAGAATCTCCAGTCGGTTAAAAAGGTAATAATGCTGACGATAATTGAATCTAACCCCCAAAGGATTAAAGACACAAACACGGTGACACCAACAACCATCAATGTGGTTTGCGTCGCTTCCGGACGGGTCGGCCAGACAATTTTGCGCAATTCGGTACGGGCATCTTTAAAGAAGCCAAGGGCTTTTCCGCCTTGGTTGGTGCTCGCTGCGACACCTAAAGAGACTGACAGCAAGACAACAATTGCAACCACGCGAATCGGCGTAGAATATTGGTCTTGGAAATAAATATTACCAAATGCGGCCACTGCAATGATCAATACTGTCAGCAACCATAAAAAAATGTTTAATCCCTTAGCTTTTTCAATGGGAGCCTCAGGTGCATTTTTCTTTTTCTCAATCTCTAATGCCATAAAAATTTATCCATTAATGTAACTTAAAAACGGGGATCCTTCTTCGAACGCAGAATTATAGCAGCTAATTTTCCAGTTTCATAATTAAAATTACGGATTTGCTCAAGTATTTCAAGCCCTGTGATTTTGAATAAAAGTATCATGCAAATTTAGTCGCATTCTATTTAATGCAATAAAATGTGGGTTTGCCTTTGTGCAAAACACCAAGTATTAATGAAAAAATAAACAGATGAATCAGTTAATTGCAGTCAAATCAGCGGACTTTTTACCGCAACCGGAGCATTAGTCTGCCACCGTGCTGACCACTAGCATTTCTCTGCCGATAAAGCAAATTATGAAGACAAGTTCATGACAGCAAGCGACAAGTCTGCTTTAATAAATAAAATCATGGCGATTGTTGATAATAGTTTTAAGGGATCGGTTTTCAGACAATTTTGCATGTTATGGTTTTTCAAACTGCAAACCACCTTTGTTCCCTAGATATGTCGGTTGAATCTCGATACTTTGCTTATCTACCAACATCTCGGCGGTTTGTTTCAAATAATCTTTAAAATGCGGTGTTTCTCGGTGTGCCGCATAGGCATCGTCGTTTGCATAGATTTCAAAGAACATCCATTTATTCGGATTTTCCTGTGCTGTGGCGGCATACATTGCAATGACGCCGTCTTCTACTTTTAACGATTGCGCCATTTCAGCCAGCACAATAGCTTTAAATTTGTCATTTTCCGACGGTTTCACCTCCACCATGACTAAATTCGTCCGGGTGTTGGCAGTTTGCTCAACTTTCTTATCGGCTAAAAATTGCGGAGTTAGCACTGTGCGCTTTTTGTGATCCGTTAAAATCTCAGGAGAGGCGGTTAAAAACGCCTTGTATTGCGGTGAAGTGCGGTGGATTTCGTAGGCGTTTTGATCGGCATAAATTTCCACCATATACGCCATATTCGCATCAGCTTTTTGTTTCACCGAATGCATTGCCAGTGTGCCCTTTTCCGTTTGCATCGAGGTTTTGATGTTCTGTTCGCCCACTGCTTCATATTGCGCGTTTTTGCCCGGCTGAATGCCCAGTTCAAACAGATTGATAATCGGCGCGGCTTGTGCGGTCATTGCCATGCTCATAACTCCTAAAAGTGCGGTCAGTTTTTTCATTGTTTTTCCTTATACGATAATCAGTGGTAATAAATTACCCACAGACAAAAAAGATAGGGCATTATTTGTACTATCCACGCGGCAGCCAAGTCCCCACCAACAGCTCTGTTTCGAATTTTTGCTGCCTTTAAGCATCAATGTGTCATCATAATGTTTTACCATTTCCAAAGCAATCACCAAACCCAATCCTGAACTTTGCTTTACTAATATCCGCCGCGATCATTTTCGGGGCGAATTCGCGGATTTCATATTTGGCGAAATCCGGGTAGTAGCAATCTTCTTCAAAGATTTTTTGGAATGCTTCACGGCTTTCGGTTTTCGCGAAAATGACGCCTGAATGGGCATCGGTGTCGATGTAAGGACCGAGCATTAAAAATTTGCCTGCTTGGAAGTATTTTTTGAACCATTCCACATGGATTGGGAATAACTCGTTTTGTTTTTCTTCAGAAACGGAGGGGTTTACAGTGATGTTGATGATGTACATGTTTTTTTCTTGTAGGATGCAACTCGTTGCACCCTATTGATTTAATTGACATTTAACAATGTAACAAGGTGCACCTACGAATTACGCTGTCGCCTTATCAATCACCGCCACTAAACGTGCCGCGTGATCTGGTGCCATGGCTTTTTGTGCGGCGACTTTCGCTTCGTCTCGTCCCGCATAGCTTACGCCGCAGGTGATGACCAGCGCTTGATAGTCCAAAGCACATAAGGTGGCGAAGGTTTCAAATTGCGACAAGTAATCTTCCACGGTGTGTTTGAAGAAACCGTCTTTTTGATACACTTCATTTGGTGCGCCGGTGGTGGAAATAATTAATTTTTTACCGCCGATTTTTGCCGCTGAACCGTGTGCAAAGCCGTATACAAAACTTTGTCGATTCACAATTTCATTACTCGGTACGGAATACCAGGAGAACGGGAATTGGAACACAATCACGTCCGCTTCCAAAATCACCGATTGTTCCGCGTCAATATCAAATTTATAGGTCGGGTAAAGGCTGTCTAAGCGACGGATTTTTACATCGGGTAACGTGTTTTCGACCGCTTGTAGAATTTCCACATTTGCCACAGAATGGTTTGAATCCGGGTGACCTGAAACGATAAGTACATTTTTCATGTTGCTTTCCTTGTTTGTTGATTCGTCATCTGGTATTGCACATTGAGGTGTTAACCAACCTGATTGAAGATGGCTTTGATTTGGGCATTCGTTTCGGTAATCGGCTGAATGAAGGTATAGTGGCGCGGAAATTGATGAATCCTTTTAAAGAAGGGCTTTATGTCAGTAAATCTTACGTGGCGCAGTACGGCATACCGAAAACGCCGAAAGCGTTGGCGGGACATAAACTCATCGGCTATCGCTTCATTTCCTCCAATCGCATTGAACCGCTGGTACTGGATATTGACGGGCAGGACACGGCGTTGGATATGGGTATGCCGTTATTTGTAACGACCCGGAAATCATAGCTGATGCCACTCGCGAAGGCTTGGACATCGGGCGTATTTTTGAAACCAGTCTGCAATTTTTCCCCGACAAAGCTCAATTTATCCCCGTGCTGCAAAAATACTGGCGTCAATCCCCCGCGCTTTATTTGTATTATTTACAACACAGTCAAAAGGCGAAAAAAGAGTAGGTGCTCATTGAATTTTTGTTAGAGAAGGGGAGAGAAAGGGGCTATATTTAGCTATTTTTGCACAGCACACACGGCATTATAGGTTAAAAAAGTGCGGTCAAAATCCACCGCACTTTTACCACAGCTGATCCAGCGCGATAACCAATAATGTATGAACACATAAGGGAGTAGGCTTATGTTCATTTACCCCAAACGTTAGCGGAACCGTAGCCTGTTTTTAAATCACGCTTTTCGCCCAATTCACTGCCGTTTCAATGGTTTTTCGCGCCTGGGGGCTGTTACGCCAGCAAGTGGAACCGGTTATTTCGGCGCCGCGTTGGAGAATAAAATCCGGGCTAGTGGCGGCGAGTGTGCTGACATCATCCAAGCCCATTTCTTCCAAGCGTTTTAAAATCGTCTCACCGATGCCCTTTTGCGCCAAAAGAGCGCGTTTTTCAGAGTCGCTAAATGGCATATTGTCGTCCTTACAAGATAAAAAAGTGCGGTCAAAATCCACCGCACTTTATTCACATTGATATTATGCTTCTGCTTTTGGTTTAATCACCGCATACACTACGCCGGTCACGACAGAGCCGATAGCGATGGCGCTGAGGTACATCAACGGTTCGGAGACAAACGGGATCACGAATAAACCGCCGTGCGGCGCTTGTAGCGCAATGCCGCAGCTCATGGAAATTGCCCCTGCGGTAGCGCCGCCTAACACGGAACTGATAATCACGCGGAGCGGATCTGCTGCCACGAACGGCAACGCCCCTTCAGAGATAAAGCATAATCCCAGTACGAAAGAGGCTTTCCCTGCATCACACTGATTGGCGGTGAATTTATTACGTGCTAACCAAGTAGCGATTGCCATGCCAATTGGCGGCACCATACCGGCAGCCATGGCGGCGGCCATCGGAGTGTGAATCTGTGACGCCAACAGACCTACCGAGAAGGTGTAAGCCGCTTTGTTTACCGGACCGCCCATATCAATACACATCATGCTGCCGATAATTACCCCGAGCACGATGGCATTCACATCACCTATAGATTTCAGCCAATCACTTAATGCCGCCATAATTTTGGCAACCGGCGGGTTGATGATGTAAATCATCGCCAAGCCCACAATAAGCGCGCCAAGTAGCGGTAAAATCAAAATTGGTTTTAAAGAGGTTAAACTTGATGGCAATTTAATGGCGTTATTCAAGCCTTTTACCACATAACCGGCAAGGAAACCGGCGATAATCCCGCCCAAAATCCCCGCGCCCGCCGTGGTGGCAAGCATACCGCCGATTAAACCGACCGCCAGCCCCGGACGGTCGGCAATAGAAAACGCCACATAGCCGGCGAAGACGGCGATCATTAAGTGGAACGCCGCGCTGCCACCGATGTCCATTAAGGCTTTCGGCAAGCCGCCTGCGATGGTTTCGTCTTTAAACGCTTCAATCCCGAACATGAAGGAAATGGCGATCAGCAAACCGCCCGCCACCACCAACGGCAACATGTGCGATACGCCGGTCATCAGGTGTTTGTACACGCCTTTCTTCTCGCCGCTTTCTTCCGCTTTTGCGCCCACTTGTGCCGCTCCGCCATCAAACACTTTGGCTTCTTTGAAGGCTTTGTCAAATTCCTGTGCGGTCTTCTTCAGCGCAAGACCGGTGGAGGTACGGTACATCAGTTTGCCTTTGAATTTGTCTAACGGCACGTCAATATCCGCCGCCACAAACACCAAATCCGCTGCCGCCACTTCTTCCGGCGTAATTTCATTGCCGGCACCTACTTGACCGCGGGTTTCCACTTTCACCTGCCAGCCTTGTTGTTTGGCGTAGGTTTCAATCGCTTCAGCAGACATGAAGGTATGCGCCACGCCCGTCGGGCAAGCGGTCACTGCTACGATATTTTTAATTTTACCGTCAGAAATGACCGCACTTTCCGTCGGCGGAACATAATCCTGTACCTGTTGAATAGCTGTGTCTAACAACTGTTCCGGCGCGTTAAAGTGTTCGTCGATTTTCGCCAAAAACACTTTTTTGCCGTGAAATTGCGGGTTATTCGGTAACTGATCGCCAAGCACGATAATCAACTCTGCTGCATCGGCGTTATCCACGATTTGATGTTGGGTCGCCGCCGCGCTGAGCATTTGGCGCAATAAAAAGGCTTTTGCATTGCCGAAATTGGCGGATGGAGTGAAATAAATATGCATAAAATTATCCCTCAATGACAGTGATTTTGACATTGTTTAAAATCGGTTCGAGTAAGCTGCGGTCTGAAATACCTACGTTACTTTGCGACACGGCAAAGGCGGATACCGCGCTGGCGAAAGCGAGCGTTTGGTGTTGCGGCAAGCCGTTAATTACGCCGTAAATCAAGCCCGCCACCATAGAATCGCCCGCGCCCACGGTGCTGACCACGTTTTCGCATTTCGGCGGTTGCGCCTGCACGACGGCGGCATCGCTCAACCATAACGAACCGTTGGCACCCATGGAAATAATCACGTTAGCAATGCCTTGCGCTTTCAGTTTTTTCGCCGCCGCGATAATGTCGTCCAAGGTCGGCAGCGCATGACCAATCCAGGCTTCCAACTCACGATGATTCGGTTTAACCAACCAAGGTTGCGCCGTTAAGCCGGCGGTCAATGCGGCGTTACTGCTGTCCAACACCACTTTTACGCCCGCCTGATGTAACTGTTTTAACCAGTCGGCGAATAGTTCCGGTGTCACGCCGCGTGGCAAGCTGCCGCACACGGCGACGATGTCGAAGGCTTTGCAATAGGCGAGAGAATCCGTCACAAACTGTTGCCATGCGTCGGTACTGATTTCATAACCTAAGAAATTCAAGTCCGTGACGTCCGCTTCGGTTTCGGTGATTTTCACGTTAATGCGGGTTTTACCCGGCACGCGTTGGAATTTATCTTGTAGCCCCAATTTGTCGAACAGGGTGACGAAATCCCCTTGGTTATCTTCGCCAAGGAACCCGCCCACGGTGACATCCACGTCCAAATCTTTTAACACTTTCGCCACGTTAATGCCTTTGCCCGCCGGGAAAAAACCGAGGGTTTCCACGGTGTTCACTTCGCCTAATTCAATACGTTTTAAACGCCCGACCAAATCGTAAGCGGCGTTTAAGGTGATGGTTGCGACTTTTGCCATAATTATTCTCCCAATCCTGCGTTGATTGCCGCGCCGATGCCGTCGATGGCTTGTTGCGCTTGCTCACCGGTCGCCACGAAACGCAGGCGATGACCTTTTACGACACCCAGCGCTACCACTTTCATCAGGCTCTTGGCGCTGACCAGTTGTGAATCGCGCGACAGATTTTGCACCGCCACATTGGCGTTGTATTTTTTCACTTCGCTCACTAACACCGCAGCAGGGCGGGCGTGTAAGCCATGTTCGTTTTTCACTTCAAAAATGCCTTCCACCGATTCACCCGGATTTTGCACCGCACTTTCATGGCTTGACGCAGAGGCTGCCGGCGTAGCTTGTCCCATAACTTCGATAGTATCCGGTTCACTCGGCGGTACGGCAGAAACGCCTTCGCCAAGACCGGCAGCAATCACTTTGCCGATGGCTTCCATGGCGGCTTGCGCATCTTCACCTTCCGCTACGAAACGTAAACGATGTCCTTGGGTCACGCCCAACGCCACGATTTTCATCAGGCTCTTGGCGCTCACCGGTGCACTGCCGCGTGTGAGGTTTTCCACATTGATTTTTGAGGTAAATTTCTTCACTTCGTTGACTAAAATGGCACTCGGACGGGCGTGTAATCCGTGTTCGTTACGAATGGTGAAAGTGCCGACCACGCTGCCGCCCGCCACCACCGGTTCACTTGACGCGGTTGGCGCTGCGGCTTCAGGAATTGCCGCACCGTTTAACGCAGCGACAATTTGCGCGCCGTCACCGTTTAACAAGATTTGTTTCACTTTCGCGTCCAATAAACGGGTTAACGCCTCGTTGATTTGATCGTTGGCATAGGCGACCGTCACCACGCCGTGCACGGCTTTATTATTCAGACTGAACGCCTGTTTTGCACGACTAAAGGCAATCGCATTCTTTTGATTGCCTACCGCCGCATCGGTTACCCATAAACCCTGTGCCAACGGCAACGCCGGATTGGCGATGACCTCGGAAACGTATTGATTATTGACCGCACTTTGCTGTTCCAATTTGCCCGCGTTAATGGCGATTAAGGTCAACAGGCTGGCGGTGTCCACATCCAAACTGATGTTTTCGGCGGCTACTTTAAATTCTTCCGCTTCGCCCATTAAAATGGCACGGAATTTTTTCACATCGGTCAGCGTGGCGAGTTTGGCGGCGGTGTCTTCATCCCCCAGCACGTGCGTCAGTTGGCGCAACAATGCCAAGTGTTCGTCGGAGCGCGCGGCAATGCCGATCACCACATACGCGATATTGCCTTCACCCCATTCAATCCCTTGCGGAAATTGGAAAATCTGCACGCCGGTATTTTTCACCATGCTGCGGGTTTCTAACGTACCGTGCGGAATGGCAATGCCGTTACCCAAAAACGTCGAGGTTTGTTGTTCGCGTCCTAACATTCCTTGCAGGTAGCCGCTTTCCACATAACCCGCCTGTTCAAGCGCATTTACCGCCATTTCAATAGCTTGCTGCTTATTGTCGGCTTGCGCCGCCAGATGAATGTTACTTTCAGGTAAATTAAACATTCTGTCTCCTTGTATCTGCGAGATATAAATAAGGTACTGAATAAGGCAAAAACCTTTCAGCCTTGGATTAAAAATACAAAAAACTGCCGACCAAAACCGACAGTTTTTTCATTATTTTCCGGTGCAAAGTTTGAGCAGCTGCTCGGAACCTTGCGCAATATATTCATCATGTTCTGACCGCACTTTGCCTTTTTGTAAATCTAACATGGCATCATAAATACCTTGTGTAGTGCTCGGCGTATCAATGTAGCTCCAGCAATTCGGATTCAATTTGGCGAAATTGCCTTGCAATGCCTCAGCATGAAGCACGCCGCTGTAATAAGCGTACACATCGGAATCTTGACCTTGCGGGCTATACAGTTTTTCTTTGATCTGTTCAACCGGAATGAGGATTCTGCCCAAATACCAGTCTTTCGCGCCGCTGGCGAACGAGTTGACATTGTAGTTATCGTTTACGCGATCGCGATAGGTTTCCACCGTGGCTTCATAAGCGGTAGCGTAGGATTTTTGATCGATTTTATCTTCGTCTAAGTTAATGACAGTTTTTTTGTCGCCCATAAACGGCACATAAGAGGAAATAGAAGACAGGGAACACGCACTCAACAGGGAGGCAAACACAAGAATGGAAAGTTTTTTTAACATAAAAATCCTTGAATGTCGGTTAAATCGGATAAGTCAACGCAAACGTGGCAGCCATTATACTGCTTATGCCCGGTTTCGCAATAAATAGCGCAGAATAGTTACGCCTGTCCGTTAAGTTGCTGCAACTCATCGAATGTATTGATATTGGCAAACGCCTGTTTATTTTCCGAAAAATCCACGCTCACTGCGCCGTTTTGGCGCATAAAATGCAGCATTCGGCGCTCGCCCGAAGCTAAATAGGCGGCAAGTTTGTCTTTCAGACTGCGCGCCATTAAACAGAAGGTCGGATGTTCCCGCTCGCCATCATGGGCATAGGCAACAGAAACGCTGTGAAAAATGACCGCACTTTTGAGCTTTTCCAGCAGATTTTCCGGGAAAAAAGGGCTGTCGCAGGGTACAAATAAGACAAAATCCGTGTCGGATCGTTCCAGCGCCGTCAAAATCCCGCTTAACGGGCCTTGAAACCCCTCCATATTATCGGCAAATACCGGCAAGCCGGCAGCGGCATAATCGGCTTGATTGCGATTGGCATTCACCGAAACCTGCGCCACCTGCGGACGCAGCCGTTCATAAATCCACTGAAACAGCGGTTTGCCGTGCAATCGCTGTAAGCCTTTGTCCGCACCGCCCATACGTGTCGCCCGCCCGCCGGCTAAAATTACCGCGCTGATTGAAATTGTCATGTTTTCTTCCGTCGTTATATTTTCTTCCGGGGTTAATTCAAGTATGATCCCGCCGTTTATTTCTCAATAATAAGGAAAAGCGTATGAAATGTCATCGCCTGAATGAAGTGTTGGAACTTTTGCAACCGTACTGGTCTAAAGACTCCGATTTGCATTTAACGCAGATTTTGCAAAAAATCGCTGACGAAGCAGGTTTTGATAAGCCGTTAACCGAATTACCGGACGAAGTGATTATTTATCACTTAAAAATGGCAGGAAAAGACAAATTTGAACCGATTCCTGGGATCAAAAAAGATTATGAAGAAGATTTTAAAGCTGCTTTATTAAAAGCACGTGGAATTATTAAGTAGTTATATTAAGGATTGTCAATGAAAAAATGGTTATTTTTAGCCCTTACCGCCGCGTTTTCCGTCTCCGTGCAAGCACAGGATTTAACGGAAGGCAAACAATACACCGTAGTGGAAGGTCAACAACGCACCGCCCAGCCTGAAGTGATTGAATTTTTCTCTTTCTATTGCCCGCATTGTTATTCCTTTGAAGCGCAATATCACATCCCGCAAAAAGTTGCCGAAGCCTTGCCGGAAGGCACCTCTTTTAAACAATACCATGTGGATTTCTTAGGTCTTCAGTCGGAAAACCTAACTCGCGCCTGGGCGTTGGCGATAGCGATCAAAGCGGAAGAAAAAGTCAAAATACCATTGTTTAAAGCGGCACAAACCAACACGTTAAAAGCTATGGATGACATTCGCCAAATCTTTATTGATAACGGCATTTCTGCCGAACAATTTGACGGCGGCATCAACAGTTTTGCGGTAAGCGGTTTAGTCGCCAAACAGCAAAATTTGGTGGAAAAATACCAACTGCGCGGTGTGCCGGATTTCTACGTGAATGGCAAATATCGCGTAAATACAGAAGGTTTGGCGCGCGATGAAAAGGGTTTCGTTGCCGAATATGTTGAAACCGTAAAAGGTTTATTGCAAAGATAAGCAAAAATTGGTTTAATGCCTGCCGATTTTATTTTCGAACAGTATTTTTAGAGGATTATATGGCTGAGAGTTTTAGCGTCACACGTCGTTTTTTCGATGACAAAAATTACCCGCGCGGCTTCGCCCGTCACGGCGACTACACCATCAAAGAAGCACAGGCTTTAGAGCAATACGGACAAGCATTCCGTGCTTTGGATTCAGGCGAGCGTAAACCTGCAACGGCAGAAGAAAAAGCCTTCGTGGCGTTCTGTCGCGGTAAACGTGAAGCGGAAACCTTCTTTGAGAAAACCTGGAATAAATATCGCAGCCATATTTCTGCCAGCAAACGCCTCTACACCTTATCCGGCGTGGTGGGTGTAGATAATCTGGACGACTACTCGGCAGACTAATCACGCAATAACAATCAGAAGGCTTGGGATTCCGAGCCTTTTGTTTTACCGCCAACCCGATGAGTGCCTATGCTTAATTTACCCGTTGAACGTTACTCCGCGCTACTTGCAGAAAAGCAGAAAAAACTGACCGCACTTTTCGCCCCGTTTAATGCCCCCGAATTACAGGTTTTTGCCTCACCGACACAGCATTTCCGTATGCGTGCGGAATTTCGTATTTGGCATGAACAGGACGATTTCTATCACATCATGTTCGATCAGCAAAGCAAGCAACGTTATCGGGTGGATTGTTTTCCCATTGCCAACGAATTGGTTAACCGCATGATGACGGCATTATTACCATTGCTGAAGCAACAAATAGTGTTGCACCACAAACTGTTCCAAATCGATTATCTCAGCACCCAAAGCCAACAGATTATCGTCAGTTTGCTGTATCACAAAACCTTGGACGACGCCTGGCAAACCGCCGCGCGAACCTTACGTTCACAGCTTCACCAGCAAGGTTTCAACGTACAACTTATCGGGCGCGCCAGTAAGCAAAAAATCTGCCTGGAACAGGATTATGTGGACGAAATCCTCAGCGTGCACGGCAAGCAGTACATTTATCGCCAAGTGGAAAACAGTTTCATCCAGCCGAACGCGGCAGTGAATAGCAAAATGCTGGAATGGGCGGTGGATTGCACCCGCAACAGCCACGGGGATTTGCTGGAACTGTACTGCGGCAACGGCAATTTTTCCATCACCTTGGCGCAAAATTTCCGCCAAGTCCTCGCCACGGAAATCGCCAAACCGTCGGTGGCAGCAGCGCAATTTAATATCGCCGCCAACAAGGTGGAAAATTTACAGATTATACGTATGTCCGCCGAAGAATTCACCCAAGCCATGCAAGGCGTGCGCGCGTTTAACCGGCTCAAAGGCATTGATTTGACCGCCTACCAATGCAACACGATTTTCGTCGATCCGCCGCGCGCCGGATTGGATAACGAAACCCTGAAATTAGTGCAGCAGTACGAGCGTGTTTTGTACATTTCCTGCAACCCGCACACCCTGTGCGACAATCTGCAAATCCTCTGCCAAACCCACCGCATTGAAAAAGCCGCGCTGTTCGATCAATTTCCTTATACGGAACACATGGAAGCGGGCGTGTGGTTGGTGAGGAAGTCATAACATGAACATCCAGCTCCTCTGTGAAACAAAAACACCGGAAAAACCAACCGCACTTTTTACCGACGCCGGTTTAACGCATGATCCGCATAGTCCCTTGGCGTTGGTGTGGACGGAAGCGGACGGCGTGGAACGCCTGGAATTACGCAAACTGGACGAACCGAAACTTGGCGCGGTGTTTGTGGATTTTGTCGGCGGCGCCATGGCGCATCGGCGCAAATTCGGCGGAGGACGCGGCGAAGCGGTGGCAAAAGCGGTGGGCGTTAAACAAGACAAACTCCCCACCGTCATCGACGCCACCGCGGGATTGGGGCGCGATGCCTTTGTGCTGGCGACGCTCGGTTGCCAAGTAAAGTTGGTTGAACGCCACCCGGTGGTTCGCCTGTTACTGCAAGACGGTTTGCAACGCGCTTATGCCGACGAAGAAATCGGCAGCTGGATGCAACGCAATATGCAGCTGTTGCCTTATCAACACATCAATGAACTCAACCCGGAAACGGATTGCGCTGATGTGGTGTATCTTGACCCCATGTACCCGCACAAAACCAAAAGCGCGTTAGTCAAAAAAGAAATGCGCGTCTTCCAACACCTCGTAGGCGCCGATTTAGATGCCGATGAGCTGCTCGCGCCCGCGTTACAACTTGCCCGTCAACGGGTGGTGGTCAAACGCCCGGACTACGCCGATTTTCTCGCCCGAAAAACACCGCACTTTTCCCGCGAAACCAAAAACCATCGCTTTGATGTGTATGTGAAACATGGGTAGGTGGATTTTTATTGATATATAGGTGTTTCCCAACTATTCCGTTGCTATATTAAGATAAGCCGATTTAACAAAATCGGAGATTGATTTTCTTATGAATAAAGCCTCTAAAACAATTTGGGTGACACAATACCGTTTTGCCCCAACAACTCGACAAACGAACAATTTACCGGTTATGTGCTTGGTTTAATGTCGGACAGGGAAAGTTATCAACAAGCTGTTGAAACGTTTCTATCGACACAAAATTTATCCGGGCATTTTCAACTTGCGGCGCTACCTATTCAAACTTGGTTTACCCGACATGGCTTTTCTGCCCCGTTATGGCGATTAGCACAGCAAATATCGCCGGAAAACCCGATAATTTTATTCTGGGAAAATGCGTTATCGGTTGAAGCCATCGCCGAAGATACCGAATATCTTGTGCAGGAATCAGTTACATTTGAGCCTTTCCTTGATATTTTTAGTAAGAACGCATTACCTGATATTTTGAAAAAAGGCTTTTTCGCCGAATTAATCGGTTTAGATGAACGACATTTTTTAACGGATAAAGAGGAAATACCACTTCAGTTACAACAAACAGGTAAACATTATTATGCAGTAATTGACACCTCAAAAGTTGTTGCTTATCCCTCCGCCTTAAAAGGTTCGGGACAAATAGCTAATCTCTATAAGGGAAAAACAGGCGAAACATTAGAAGATGCAGCACCCTATTTATTTGAATTCGATCCCGGCAATAGCGGGAGCATTATGTTCCTGCAAAAATTATTCAGGAAAATGGAAAGTCGGGTTTTAAGCCACTGGGAAACTAATCCTGTCATTTTTATCCGTAGTGATAAGGATTTTGATATGGTTTATCACCATCTCAGAAAATTTACACACCTGTATAACCCTGAAGAAGAAATATGGTATTTCTTCCGTTTTTACGACCCAAAAGTGCTAAGCGCCTGCTTGCCATATGATGAACGTCAACCGGCAGACCGTCGAATGGAGCATATTACATCGGTATTTAATAAAGCCACCGCCATTTTTGGTGACGCTAGGCGATCTCCAACAGGTTTTAAATATCATTATATAATTTTCATCTTATTTGGTTCCCTAACTCCCAGAATAAGATGGTTTTTTTATCTTACTCCCCATACAATAGCTCTTTCCCTTAGTAGTCGTTTTTTATTAAAGCTGTGGATATGTTATACAATGTATTTTCAGCGTCTACAAAAAACCTATATTAAGACATAGGGATTTAGTAGGACTTACAGAAACCTGTTGACATAGATACGATTTATAAAACTATTAAAAACCAATTAGTTAATTTTAAAGTGTATGATTTTAGAAGATAATTTAACCCAACATACTCCCATGATGAAACAATATCTGCAACTTAAAGCAGAGAATCCGGATATTTTGTTATTTTATCGTATGGGCGATTTTTACGAGCTATTTTACGACGATGCAAAACGCGCCTCCGCCTTGTTGGATATTTCCCTGACCAAGCGCGGGCAATCCGCCGGACAGCCGATTCCTATGGCGGGCGTGCCTTATCATGCGGTGGAAGGCTATTTGGCGAAATTGGTGCAACTGGGTGAGTCGGTGGCGATTTGCGAGCAGGTCGGCGATCCGAATACCGCAAAAGGCCCTGTAGAACGCCAAATCGTGCGCATTGTCACACCGGGCACCGTGAGCGATGAAGCCCTCTTGCCGGAACGGCAGGATAATCTTATTGCCGCCGTGTATCAGGAAAAAGATCATTTCGGTTTAGCCACGCTGGATATGACCTCCGGCCGTTTTCAAGTGTGCGAGCCGCAATCCCCAGCAGATTTACAAACTGAATTACAACGCATTGCGCCGGTGGAATTGCTTTATTGTGAAGATTTTGCCGATTTTCAGCTAATTGAGCACGCCAAAGGTTTGCGTCGCCGTCCTATTTGGGAATTTGAGCTGAAAACCGCTATTCAACAGCTTTGCCATCAATTTAATACCAAGGATTTACGCGGCTTCGGCGTGGAAAAAGCGATTTTAGGCTTATGCGCCGCCGGTTGTTTATTGCAGTACGCGCGCGAAACTCAACGCACCGCGTTGCCGCATATTCAGAGCATTTATCTGGTTCAACACAGCGAAAACATTCAACTGGACGCCGCAACCCGTCGCAACTTGGAACTCACCCAAAATCTGTCGGGGGGCACGGAAAATACGCTGGCAGCGGTGTTAGATAAATGCGTTACGCCAATGGGAAGCCGCTTGCTCAAACGTTGGATTCACCAACCGATTTGCGATGTGGCGAAACTCATGCAACGCCAACAGGCCATCGGTACGATTTTAGAACAGGATTTAGCGGCGGATTTGCAACCCTATTTACAACAGGTGGGCGACATGGAACGCATTCTGGCGCGCGTGGCGTTACGCACCGTCCGCCCGCGTGATTTAACCCGTTTACGCACCGCTTTGGAGCAGATTCCTTATATTAAAAATCTGTTGGCTGAAAAAACGTCCGCCAAAATGACTGCACTTTACCAACAACTGGGTGATTTTTCCGTGCAATTCGATCTCTTACAACGGGCGATCATTGAAAGCCCACCGGTCTTAATTCGCGACGGTGGTGTTATCGCGCCGGGCTATCATGCGGAATTGGATGAATGGCGTGCGTTAGCTGATGGTGCCACCCGTTATTTAGAAGAATTGGAACAGCGTGAGCGGGAAAGCACGGGGATTGATTCGCTAAAAATCGGTTTCAATGCGGTGCACGGCTATTACATTCAAATCAGTCAAGGACAGGCGCACAAAGCGCCGATTCATTATGTGCGTCGCCAAACCCTGAAAAATGCCGAACGCTATATTATTCCCGAACTTAAAACCTATGAAGATAAAGTGCTGAAGGCAAAAGGCGCTTCCTTGGCGTTGGAAAAACAACTATATGATGAAATCTTTGCTCAATTGTTACCGCACTTAAGCCGTCTGCAACTAGCCGGTTTAGCATTAGCCGAATTAGATGTGCTGACCAACTTAGCGGAGCGGGCGGAGAATTTGAATTATGTGGCGCCGACGTTCTCAGAACAAACCGGCATTCATATTCAAAACGGACGCCATCCGGTGGTAGAACAAGTGCTGAAAGAACCGTTTATCGCCAACCCGACGGAGCTTACCGAACAGCAACATTTCCTCATCATTACCGGGCCGAACATGGGCGGTAAAAGCACCTATATGCGCCAAACTGCATTGATTACGCTGATGGCGTACATGGGCAGTTTTGTACCGGCGGACAGCGCCGTTATCGGGCCGATTGATCGCATTTTTACCCGCATCGGTGCCTCCGATGATTTGGCTTCCGGACGCTCAACCTTTATGGTAGAAATGACGGAAATGGCGAATATTTTGCATCAGGCAACGGAGAAAAGTTTGGTGTTAATTGATGAAATCGGGCGTGGAACCTCCACTTATGATGGGTTGTCTCTGGCTTGGGCATGTGCCGAGTGGCTGGCGAAAAAAATCCGTTCACTGACCCTGTTCGCCACGCACTATTTTGAATTAACTATTCTACCGGAACAAGTCAATGGTATCGGCAACATTCACTTGGATGCCATGGAACACAACGACACCATCGCATTTATGCACGCCGTTCAGCATGGCGCCGCAAGCAAAAGCTATGGCTTGGCAGTGGCGGCTTTAGCCGGTGTTCCGCAACAAGTGATCAAGTTAGCGAAGCAAAAACTTGCCCAACTGGAAAAATTGTCAAACCAAAACACCAATCAGCAAATTCAAGATCTGCGTTTATTGAACCAACGCCAAGGTGAGTTAGCTTTTGAAAGTGCAGAAGATGAGAATAAAGATATGCTGTTGCATATGTTACAAGAATTGGATCCTGACGAATTAAGCCCGAAACAGGCATTGGCTTATTTATATCAGCTGAAAAAAATGGTGAAAAATTAAAATATGCAAAAAATAAACCGCACTTGTCGTCTGCGGCCTAAAAGTTGAATAGCACAACTAACCAATTAAGGTACGCAGCACACGTGCGGTTTTATTTTATCGCTATTTTTTCAGTATCACTCGGCACAGTAGACAAAAAATCTAACATACCTCCGCAGTACCAAGCTGCATAGCGGTATTGGCCACATAATTTTCTCGGTGGTTTTTAGCCAAGTATTTCTTCAATAAACCGGGCGATGCCGTCGCTATCATTTGAACCGATAACCCGTTTTGCCTGTGCTTTTACGGCATCTTCTGCGTTTCCCATGGCAACGCTGAGTCCTACGGCGGTAAGCATACTGATGTCGTTATGATTGTCGCCGAAGGCGATAACGTTTTGCGGATTAATATTCCATAACTTTAATAAATCAAGCAGACGTGCACCTTTACTGTTGCCGTTGTTGGCAACATCCACGCGATCAATCCATGACCATTCACAGCTGAACTCCGATTCAGGCAAGGATTTGACCGCACTTTCCATAGCCTGACGATCAGGCGAGCTAATCACGAATTTCCAGATATTTTCTTTCGAGTTATTAATAATTACCTTGAAATCCGTTACCAGACGTACGTCTGGGCGCACGGCAGGCGGGCAGCTCATTGCCCATTGGGTGAATTTTTCCATGTGCGGATTTAAGCGGGTGTAGTTCATGGCATCGCGGCTATACATCAGCAAGTGGGTGTCGAATTGATCTGCAATGTCGAGCACTTTATGGCATTGTGCGGCGGAAAGCGGGTTGGCGAATTTCACTTCATCGGTTTGTGGGTAGTAAAGGTAAGTTCCGTTGCAGCAAATAATCGGCGTGTCCAAGTTCACTTCATGATAATAAGGTTTGACGGCGGTGTGATGACGCCCGGTGACAAAAACTACTTTCATGCCTTGTTTTCGTGCCAGTTGAATGGCGTGTTTGCTAGCGGGAAGAATACTGCCTTGACGGTTTAGCAAAGTACCGTCAAGATCAAACGCGATAACCTGGTATATCATAAGATGTCCTGTGTGCAGTAAGTAATGTAAAACGGAACGATCGCCGTAGTATAGAGCGAAGCATGAAAGAAACGCAAGGCGAGCAGGGAATATTATCTCAATTATTCCGTCACAATGAAAAAATTCGATACCGAACCTGAACCAAGTATCGGGATACAGAGACCCGGCATAGCCTGCTTAATTTATCTTTATTTTTTAGGCAAGGAAACGCCCTATAACCTGCCCGCCAACAATAATCCATGTCATTAATATTGAAGTTAAAAAAACGCCTAAATACACATAACCTGTTTTTAAATAACACCAATGGCTAATTAAAATCAACACAATAAATTGTGGAATAATCACTGATAACATCATCATCCAGCGACCACCGAATTGTGGAAGTCCAATTAAATCAAAGCCCGGTCCCAATTGCATAAAATCCGGTATAAAGTGAAATAACCATAAAAGTACCAATCCACTTACCGCGAAAAAGCTCGTTTTAATTGTCCAGCCAATCAAGGTTATTGTGAAATTTTTTGCCTGTTTCATACGCATTTGTACAGTGACAACTAACCCATTAAATGAGTAAAAGAAGAATAAAATAAATAACCAGTAAATCGGAAACAAAGCAAAGCGCTCTGGTGTAAGAGGTTTAAATGCCGGCCATAAAAAGCGCAATTCAACTTGCCAGTAAGAATGAACGACATAGGCAATCCCATACAAATAACTAACTAATATGGCAGCTAAAATCAAATAGAGCCCGATTAATTGAGAGGTCGTTATATTTGGTTTGCCAGCTAAAATACCAAATTCCTGCCAAGAAATAGATTTTTTATGGGACCATAGAAAGAATAAGAGATAATTAACAATTGCACTGACGACTAACCATAAGACAATTCCATTTCCCATCTCCAATGGCATGAAAGAAATCATTGATGCAATAGGTTCATTAGCGCCTCCCCATTGCGTGAACAATGGATACAATATCATTGTCGCAATAATATTGCACATAGCGAAATGAACCCATTTACCTGAAGGCAATTCAACTTTTCTTGACGGCATTTGTGTCACGGCAGAGAAATAAGGATTCTTCAGTAAGCCTGCCGCTAAACATAACGCAGAAATAACCGCAAAAGATAACGCAAATAATCCTGCAATCTCTTTATACCAATATGTCTGTTGTTCAGGTTCAATCCAATCGGCATCTTGTTGTCCTTGTTGTAAAGCTTGATTAAACCATAAAATTGCCTCTTTATTGGTATGTGATGAAACCATCACACCTAAATGAGTACCCTCTACTAAAGCCGCTCGTCTTGCTGAACCGTCAGTAAAGTTTCCATAAGTATGATCCCATTGTAAACCACCACTTTTTTCCAATGAAAATGCTTTTAGACGGTTGGTATTTTTAGCTAACTCTTTAACCGGAAAAGATTTTTCACGATAACCGGCTATTTCCTCATACAATCCCTGAGTAAGGAGATAATTATGGAGACCGGGATCTCCACCGTTACTACTTTGACCATTTATCGCTTTGTGATCAGGATTTAACTGAGCGACACGAATAGCATTTAAGGCACCTGTTGAATGACCAAAAATACCTAATCGCCGACTATCTACAAAAGGTAAAGATTTCAAATATTGATAACCATTATTTGCACCACTCATATTTTTATTTGACGCAGGTAATTTAGTTGAATAGCCATGACCAAAATGATCAATTGCAAGAACAACGAAACCACGTTTTGCTAATTCCAATGCCCCAAAAGTATTGGTTGCTTCTTTATCGCTTTGATAGCCATGCAATGCCAATAAGCCGGGTTTAGGTGTTTTATCTGTTGCAGATTGTGGGCGATACAATTTTGCCACCATTGGCTGTTGTTCTTCTGTCATAAAGGATATGGTAGAGATCTCAAGCTGACCAAAATCTCGTTCAACTAAAGCGGCTACATAAGCGCTTATGAACGTGAAAATTAAAAATAAACCACCCCACACAAAACTTTTTCTTATCATCTTATTTACCTTTTTATATTTTCAAATCACATTGATTTTTAATACTTTTAATCAAAAACTTCAGCAATACAAGTGACTTGACTTGAATCTAAACCAACAATTCTGAGTGGGGCATTAAAGAATTGTTTGATTCGAGCGTTCCTCGGCAATTCGGACAAATGCATATCTTCAATTACCGTAGTGAATTTACCTGTGTAATAGCCTAAAATAGCCCGATGGCAATTTCGAGGATTTTCCACAGCAGGGACTTTGGCGGAAGGCGATCCTAAAGACAGAAAATCAATTCCTACGCCCTTTAGATTAGGAAAATTTTCAGATAAATATTTACCCGCACTTGTTGCAATGTAAGGACCTTCATTTTGGTAGCGAACCGGATCCTCTGTTCTGTACTTTTCAAATCCTGTCCTCAAAAAAGCAAAGGATACATTTTTTAATGTATCTGCATAAGGTACTAAATCTTCCTGCGTAATACCTTCTGCATCACTTTTTGGGATTTCTAACAATGCTGCTTTTTTATGGCAAAAATACTCAATTGGTAACTCATTAATGCTCAATCCGTCTTTGACAAAATGACGAGGTGCATCCATATGTGTACCGCAGTGATTAGGCAACTCCGTTATGAAGCTGCTAAATGGCGCATTATCACTCACAACATCGGTACAGCGAGTCACTTTTACCGTCGGCTCTCCCGGCCACACTAAATCATTAGGATCTAAAGGGTGTGATAGATATATAAACATAATGGATTCTCCTTAATTTAGTGACGTTTTTGCTGCAATAGCCAACTTATTACCTCTGGACTATTGAAGACGGCTTCCCAAGTATTATGGGCATTATTTAAAATTCCGTTATCTCCTGCTCTTTCTGTACTAAATTCGGTATACCTAACATTTTTAGCATTTAATTCATTAACCAAAATCTGATAATTGATACGTGAACCTTTCACCGGAGAAATTTGATCTTCCTTGCTATGAAAAAACCACATAGGTACATTTTTAATGGGTGCTAAATTTATGCTATTGGCATTTCCATCCAACCATTCTATTGTGTGCGCTTCTCTTCCGCTGGCTAATAATGCACCAGCGAAAAAATTTGGTCGCATTAATAAAAGATTTAATACCCCCTCTGAACCACGGGATAAACCAATTAAATAGATACGTTTTTCATCAATAGCAGGATTTTGTTGTACTGTTTCATCTATCATTTTTAATACTAAGTTAGCGCGATTTCTAGTTTGCCAATGAATACCGCCTTTTTGTCCATGATTCTTATCATCAAAAGGATCAAAAATAGTGTTATATTGCGGAGCAAGAACAAAACCGGGTTCATATTGAAGTGTTGATATAGCACCTTTATTGGAAATGATATGGGCTATATTGTCACTGCCAACCTGACCTGAACCATGTAAGAAAATAGTGAGAGGATATTTTTTATGCTCAGTTAAATGAGGACGATAGAAACGATATTTCAAAAGGTTATTTTCATTTAGCGCAACAACCTGTTCAGAAAAATCATCAATAAATAAAGTTCTAACGTTCTTTCTTTCTGCATTTTGAATAACTTCATTTCGATCAATAGTCTTGCCATTAGAAAGTTTCACATATCCTATTTGCTTAATTTTATAAACTAATTTTTCGTCATAATATTGTGGGATTTTTGTTGACTGAACTTTTTCGATCTCAATGATATGACCTGATTGATCTTTTGCTCTAAACTTCATAGGGTTCTTATTATCAATAATAAGTGAGTATAAATTAGCGTTAGTATCTCTATCATCGAATTCAATAATGACAAACTTCCCTGATTTAGCCTGCGGAGTTTTCTCCGGTAAATTATTTACATATGCACGAATTATGGTTCGAGGTTGTTCTTGCCGTTCTAACAACGTAAAAACTTGGTATGTATTTCTTAAATCACTGCTTGATAAAACATAATCCTCGTACTCTAAGGCCAAACCGGTAATTTTTTGCCCTGAAGAAGTCACTTCAGCAAGTAATATTATATTGATTGGTTTTCCTTCTTTAGGAGTATCATCTTGCGCCAAAATACCAAGATCCGTAATTAATAATAAAAATGCAATTAATATTTTTCTTAACATAAAATGTTTCCTTACTTTTAAATGTTAAATAAAGAACCACATCAAACTAATAATTAAGAATGCAATACTTCCGTATATCGTGGTAAGAATAGTCCAGGTTTTTAATCCGTCAGCGACAGAGATCCCAAAGAACTTTGTCCATACCCAGAATAGGCTGTCGTTCACATGCGACAATGTCATAGAACCGGCCCCCATAGCTGCTGTAATTAATGCGATTCGCACTCCGCTATATCCGGCAGTAGTAATAATAGGCGATAGAATTGTTGCAGTAGTAATAATTGCCACTGTCGCAGAACCTTGTGCTGCGCGTAATAATGCTGCTAGCACAAAACCTAATGTAAGAACATGTAATCCGGTGCCGGATAGTACCTCAGCCAATGCCTTTCCTACACCACTTGCATCTAAAACTTTACCAAACATCCCGCCGGCACCTGTAATTAAGATAATCCCGGCAATTGGTGCCAAAGATGAGTTAAGAATTTCTTCTAACTTTTCTTTATTCCAGCCACGACGTAAGCCTAATACATAAGAAGAAACACAAACAGCCAGCAATAAGGCGAACGGTGAGCTTCCGACCATACTAAAAATTTCACGGATTATATGTTCTTTTGGTAAAGTTACTGCTGTGATCGTGCCCAACATAATTAATACGAGCGGAAACACAATTATGCTTAAAACCGTGCCGAATTTAGGTAATCCGGAAGCATCATGAGATAGCTGTTTTTGATATTGAATTAAATCTGCTGAAGTTGGTATATGAATAAATGTGCGATTTGTGAAAAAGGGAATAAACAATTGCCCGAGTAAATAAGCAGGTAATGCAGCGCATAAACCAATACCAAGAACAAAACCTATATCGGCATTTAATACTTGAGCACCGGCGACAACCCCCGGATGCGGTGGTAACATCACATGTACCATCAACATGGAAAGACCAATAGGTAAAGCATAAACAAGCATATTTCCGCCAAGTCTTCGTGCCACACTGAAAATGATCGGTAGTAATACGATAAAACCAACATCAACAAACACCGGAATCCCGAAAATGAATCCTGTTGCGCCTAAAGCAAAGGCGGCGTGTTTTTCACCAAATTTATCCAATAGCCAGGCAGCGAGAACATCGGCACCATTCGATTTTTCAATAATCTTTCCAAGCATAGCTCCCAATCCAACGATTAAAGCGACATTTCCCAGTGTTCCTCCCATTCCGCTTACTAAGGTTGGGATGACTTTATTCGTTGGGATGCCGGCACTTAATGCAACGGTAATACTAACAAGCCCAAGAGCAATAAAAGGATGTACTTTCCCTTTAATCATAATGGTTAACAGTGCTGCAACGCTCGTTATGCCAATTAGAATAAGTATTTCATTAGACATACAAAACTCCTTAGCTATGGATATAAAAAGGGCGGTCAATTTTCATGACGTTTTAAAAACTCTCAAAAAAACAACCGCACTTCATCACTTATTTATACTGTTCAAACCAACCTAGACCGCTTGAGGTTTCACCCCGTGGTTTGTACTCACAGCCTACGAAACCTTGGTAACCAATCTCATCTAATTTATTAAAGAGGTATTCATAATTGATTTCGCCTTCATCCGGTTCATGACGATCCGGTACGGAAGCAATTTGTACATGCGCAAATTTGCCATTTAATTTGTCGGTCAAACGGGATAAATTGCCGTCTACATTTTGAGCATGGAAGTAATCTAATTGAACAAACACATTATCGCGTTCAACACGCTCTACAATGTCTAAGGTGTCATATTGGCTTTTTAGCAAATAGTGCGGTTTCACTTCCGGACTTAATGCTTCAAGTAAAATATTCACACCATGCGGTTTAAATTTTTCTGATGCATAACGAATATTCTGAATAAAGATTTGTTGATATTCTGACTTATCCGCCCCTTCCGGTACCACCGCTGCCATAATATGGACATTCGGGCAACCAAGACCTAGCGCGTATTCCAATGCCATATCAATGTGTTGATGGCTTTGTTCCTCACGCCCGGGAATAGCAGAAACACCCCATCCCCCTTTGGAAACATCGCCTGCCGGAGTATTAAATAAAACGACCTTTAAACCATGTTTATCCAGTTCTTGCCTGATGGTTTCAACACTGTAATCGTAAGGCCAGAGAAACTCGACATACTTAAAGCCGGCGTTAGCCGCCGCTTCAAAACGATCAATAAATGACACTTCGTTGAACATCATGGTTAAATTAGCAGCAAATTTTGGCATAATTATTTCCCCCTGTTTTTCAATTCATTCACTTCGTCGTCATTGAGATAACGAATCGGTTGCCCTTGCAATAGGAAGAACAGTTTCGCGGCTTCTTCCAATTCTTCGGTATTGTCGGCGGCATCGAGTAAATCCTTACCCGTGACCACTACGCCATGATTTGCCAATAAAAAGGCTTTACCTGACAACGCGCGTGCCTCTAATTCTTCCGCTATGCGCGGTGAACCCGGGCGGTAATAAGGAATCACCGGCAAGCTTCCGACTCGCATTACGTAATAAGGCGTAAAGGCTTTTATGGCATTTTGTGGATCAAGGTTTTCTAAACAAGAAAGCGCAGTTAAGTAAGTAGAATGAAGGTGGACAATGGCTTTGCACTCCGGATTTTTGCGATACATGGCCAAATGAAAGACGGATTCTTTGGATGGTTTATCACCTTCTAGCAAGTTGCCCTCCATATCTAATATGGAAAGTCGCGCTTCCTCTAAACGTCCAAGTGAAGAACCGGTAGGCGTGACTAAAATTCGATTCCCATCCAGCCGGGTGGAGAGATTCCCTGCGCCACCGACGGTGTAGCCACGCTCATAAAAAGAATGTCCAAGCCGCACCATGATTTTTTTTAATTCACCATCACTCATAACATCATTCCTTGTGCATCAGTGAAGAAGGTTTCTTTGCCGAAGTTGCCTGATTTCAATGCAAGTGCGGTCGATTCTCCCAATACTTTTAACCAAGGCACGCCCGGCGCAATTTGTTTGCCAATTTGAAAACCGGTGAAGCCAAGTTGTTGCACCACAATGCTTGAAGTTTCTCCACCCGCAGTAATAAAGTTTTCCACCTTGGCTTTTTCTTTTAGTAACTGCGCTAAGTTTGCAAAGGCTTTCTCAATAGCATGGCTTGCCCGTTCACCACCAAATCGGCTTTGAATTTGTTTCAGTTGTTCCGGTGGCACGGTGGCATAAACCATTGGTGCAAGCGGTTCAGAAAAATGAGGTTGCACTTGATCAAACAACGTTTCCGTATAATTAGATTCCGCAATAGCTTTTTCCACATCTAAATAAATGGCGGTGGCTTTTTCTTTATAGGCATTCACTTGTTTATTCGTCATCACAGAACAAGAACCGGAAAGAATCACACTGCGTCCTTTTTTCGGTACAAAAGCATCTGTCGCTTTTTTGCCGCCACTTAATCTTGCTGCCATATAAGCTCCTAAACCGGAACCACCTGTGACTAATTTCAATTCACTGACGGCTTCTGCCAAAACAGCAAGTTCACTATTATCCACGGCATCCACAACAGCGTAGCGGAAACCGGCTTGCTTCAACCGGGTGAAACAAGCCTTCAGGTGCTCAGCACCTTGAATCACATCTGCATAACTCACTAAACCGGTTTTACCTTTTGCTTGCGCATCCATTAAACGTATAAGATTGGCGTCTTTCATCGGTGTAATCGGGTGATCACGCATGCCGGATTCATTAAGCAACACATTACCGACGAATAAATAACCGTTAAAGATCGTTCTGCCATTGACAGGCAAAGCCGGCGTGATCACGGTAAAATCATCATCAAGCGCCTCTAACAAGGCATCCGTTACAGGGCCAATATTGCCTTTTGGTGTGCTATCAAAGGTGGAACAATATTTAAAATAGAACTGAGAACAACCGCTCTTTTGTAGCCAGTGAAGCGCCTGCAATGATTGTTCAATAGCTTCATTCACCGGGTTGGAGCGAGATTTTAAACTGATGACAATGGCATCCACTTTTTCTGTTAATGGCGCGTTTGGCACGCCATTCATTTGTACCGTATGCAAGCCATTTTCAACTAAGAAACTGGCAATATCGCTTGCGCCGGTGAAATCATCAGCAATTACACCTAACATCATTACGCTCCTTTTTTCGGTAATTCGATACCACTGAAAATTTTAATCACAGCGCTGTCATCTTCTTTGCCATAGCCTGCATTACTCGCTTCAGTAAACATTGAGTAGGCGGTACTCGCGAGGTGAAGTGGGAAGTGCAAAGATTTCGCCGTATCGTTTACGAGACCTAAATCTTTCACAAAAATATCCACCATAGAAAGCGGAGAATAATCCCCTTCCACCACGTGTTTCATACGATTTTCAAACATCCATGAATTACCTGCTGCGTTAGTCACCACATCGTACATCAGATTAAGTGGAATCCCTGCTTTGGCTGCAAGCGCCATCGCTTCTGCACCTGCGGCAATATGCACACCGGCAAGCAGCTGGTGGATGATTTTCACGGTTGCGCCTAAACCGATTTCTTCACCGATGTTATACACTTTACCCGCAACGGCATCTAACACCGGTTGTAATTTTTCAAAAGCCTGTGCAGAACCTGATGCCATTACCGTCATCTCACCCAATGCTGCTTTTGCCGCACCACCGGAAACCGGCGCATCTAACATAACTAACCCCAAGTCTGTTAATTTTTGTGAAATCGCTTTCGCATCTTGGGCAGAAATGGTTGAGGAAACCATGACAGCGGTTCCTTTATTTAACTTAGCCGCTAAACCATTTTCACCAAATAGCACCGAATTGACCTGCACAGCATTTACTACAAGCAACAAAACTGCATCTAATTTATCCGCAAAATCGACCGCACTTTGACTGGTTGCGTGTGCGCCATCAGTTTTTAATTTTTCAAGTGCTTTTGGGTTAAGATCTACACCATAGGTCGTCAATCCGGCTCTTATACAAGACTGAGCCGCCCCCATGCCCATTGCACCCAGCCCAACAATAGCAACAGAATATGATTTGTTTGTCATGGTATTTCTCCAAATAATAAAGTTTGTTGATCTAACGGTATCCATTCTGCCGGATCTTAAAATAAAAAAACGTGAGCGGTGTCACAAAATTTAACATTATTATTTATTTTTGTTATTTTATGTGAAAAATGAATGGAATAACAACAAAATAAACAAAAAGAGATATAATGACGAAAATTTTTTGGAGGGGTTATGATTCCTGCAGAGCGACAAAAATTATTACTCAATTTAATTAACCAAAAAGGTATTGTGAGCATTTCAAAATTAATGGAATCGCTCAATGTTTCACATATGACAATTCGTCGTGATATTCAAAAATTAGAAGAGATGGGGAAGGTTGTCTCAGTATCCGGTGGTGTGAAAATACATGAACATTTGTCCTTTGAGCCTACACATCAGGACAAATCGTTATTATTTCATGATCAGAAAGAAAAAATCGGCGAGCAGGCGGCAAAGTTGATTCCATCTAATACTACGATTTATTTGGATGCCGGTACGACAACGTTGGAAATTGCCTATCGTATTATTGAACGCGATGATTTATTAGTCATAACCAATGATTTCTCCATTACACATTTTTTAATGACCAGCGGCAAATGCCAATTAATCCATATTGGTGGTTCGGTGAATAAACTCAATCACTCTTCGGTAGGGGAACTGGCAGGGCAGTTTTTACGTCAGCTGTCGGTTGACATTGCTTTTATCTCTACCTCTTCTTGGACATTGACGGGCTTAACTACGCCGGATGAAATGAAGCTACCGGTGAAAAAAACGATAATTGAGTCAAGCAATAAGCGGATCTTAGTCTCAGACTCTTCAAAATACGGCAAAGTTGCCACCTTCAAAATTGCAGCCTTAAGCGTTTTTAATACGATTATTTGTGATAAGAATTTATTGCCTAATACAAAAGAAGCAATCCATGATATGGATATTGAATTGTTGCTGGTATAACAAAATGTCGGGGCTAAGTTGGTATAGCTTACAAGTGCGGTTGTTTTTTTGAGTATTTTTTAAGGAGCGATCATCATGAAAAAAATCGAAGCGATTATAAAACCGTTTAAATTGGACGATGTGCGTGAAGCCTTGTCGGACATTGGCATTACCGGCATGACGGTGATTGAGGTGCGTGGTTTCGGGCGGCAAAAAGGGCATACGGAATTGTATCGCGGTGCCGAATATATGGTGGATTTTCTACCAAAAGTGAAAATGGAAATTGTGGTGCCCAATGATTTGTTAGACCGATGCCTGGACGCCATTATTGATACAGCACAAACGGGCAAAATCGGTGATGGCAAGATTTTTGTGTACGAGGTGGAACGGGTGATTCGTATCCGCACGGGCGAAGAAAATGAGGATGCCATTTAATCCATGGGAAATAATACCGATAACACCGCGCCTTGTTTCGATAAGGCGCGTTTTCTTTAAAGCACGGTTTTATGCTATAATCCCGCCACTTTTTGGCATGATTTCCATAGAGAATTTCATCATTTTACGATAACGCTTATGAAAAAATTTTGTTTATTTCTTTTGTTCTTACTAATCTTTCTTGCCGGTGCAAGTTTTTGGGGATACCGGCAGTTGCAACAGTTTGTGCAGCAACCGGTGAATGTGCAAAAAGACCGGCTATTCACCGTGGAACGCGGCACCACGGGTAACAAACTGGTGACTTTGCTGCAAAACGAACATCTTTTAGAAAATGCCTCACTCCTGCCTTGGGTGTTGAAAATTTATCCGGAATTTAACAAGGTGAAAGCGGGCACTTATGCCTTGGATAACGTCAAAACTGTGGAAGATTTGCTGAAGCTTCTCAATTCCGGTAAAGAAGCGCAATTTAACGTGCAATTCATTGAAGGCAATACCTTTAAAACCTGGCGAAAACGCTTGGAAAACGCACCGCACTTAAAGCAAACCCTAAAAGATAAATCCGAGCAGGAAATTTTTCACTTATTGGCAATTCCCGATGTAGCGCAAGAGGTGTACGAATGGCTGAAAATCGAAGGCTGGTTGTATCCCGACACCTATAATTACACGCCGAATTCCACCGATTTGGAGCTTCTGCAACGTTCCGCCGAACGCATGAAAAAAGCCCTGGATAAAGCATGGCAGGAGCGTGATAAAGATCTGCCGTTGGCGAACCCTTACGAAATGCTGATCCTCGCGTCCATCGTGGAAAAAGAAACCGGCATTGCGGCGGAACGCCCACAGGTGGCGTCGGTATTCATTAATCGGTTAAGAGCCAAAATGAAGCTGCAAACCGATCCGACCGTCATTTACGGTATGGGCGACGATTACAACGGCAATATTCGCAAAAAAGACTTGGAAACGCCAACGCCTTATAACACCTATGTGATTGACGGCTTGCCGCCGACCCCGATTGCGATGCCGAGTGAAGAGGCGTTACAGGCGGTGGCACATCCGGCGCAAACGGCGTTTTATTATTTCGTGGCAGACGGCACGGGGGGGCACAAATTCAGTCGTAATTTAAACGAACATAACAAAGCGGTGCAGCAATATTTGCGCTGGTACCGCGAACAAAACGGAAAATAATATGGTAGGCAAATTTATTGTCATTGAAGGCTTGGAAGGCGCAGGCAAAAGCACCGCTCATCAATGCGTTGTGGATACGTTAAAAACGTTAGGCATTGGGGAAGTCATCTCTACCCGCGAGCCGGGCGGCACACCGTTGGCGGAAAAGCTGCGCCATCTCATTAAACACGAAAACGAAGAGCCGGTGACCGATAAAGCGGAATTGCTCATGCTGTATGCGGCGCGCGTGCAGCTGGTGGAAAATGTGATCAAGCCTGCTTTGGCACAAGGCAAATGGGTGGTGGGCGATCGCCATGATATGTCCTCACAGGCTTATCAGGGCGGCGGTCGTCAGTTGGGCAAGGATCTTTTAAGTAGCTTAAAGCAAACCGTATTGAGCGATTTTGAACCGGATTTAACCCTGTATTTGGATATCGACCCGGCGGTCGGTTTGGCGCGCGCGCGCGGACGAGGCGAACTGGATCGTATCGAACAGCAAAATCCGGATTTTTTCCACCGCACCCGCGCCCGTTATCTGGAACTGGTGAAAGACAATCCGAAGGCGGTGATCATTGACGCGGCGCAACCTGTTGAGCAGGTGCGGGCGGACATTCAAAGTGCGGTCAAAAATTGGTGGGTTTCTCTTTCAAGATGATCGCGTTATACCCTTGGCTTACGCCCGTTTATCAGAAAATCACGCAGGCTTTTGAGGAAGGGCTGGGGCATCATGCGTTGCTGATTCGTGCCGATGAAGGTTTGGGCGCAGAACAGCTTTGCCGCCTTTTGGCGCAACGTTTGATGTGCTTAACGCCAAAGGGCGCGGAACCTTGCGGCGAATGCCATGCCTGTCATTTGATGCAGGCAAACAGTCACCCTGATTTCCAGCATATTGCGCCCATTGAAAATAAAGACATCGGTGTAGATCAAATTCGCGCCATGAATGAACAGGCAAGTCAGCACGCGCAACAAAATGGCAATAAAGTGATTTATATCGAACAGGCGCATCGCCTGACGGAAGCCGCCGCCAATGCTATTTTGAAAACCCTGGAAGAGCCCCGCCCGAACACCTATTTCATTTTGCAGAATGATATGCAAAAGGCGCTGTCGCCCACCATTTATAGCCGTTGCCAGGTGTGGAATCTTCTGCCGCCGGCGACGGATACTGCGTTGCACTGGTTGCAGACTCAGACGTCCGCAGAAACGTCGGAAATTCTGACCGCACTTTTGGTGAATTACGGCCGCCCGCTGTTGGCGCTTGCCATGTTAACGCAGCATCTGCCGGAACAACGGCGCGAGTTTTTACGTCAATTCTGGTTGTTTTATCGTCGTCGTTCGCCGTTGGAATTGTTGCCGTTTTTTAATAAAGAGATTCTGTTGCAACAACTGGATTGGCTGTTGGCGTTTTTGAGTGATAGTCTGAAAAATAAATTGGCTATTCAGGAAAACTGGATTTGTCGGGATATTGAACGGGGCGTGATTCAATTCAGCCAAGGGCTGTCCGCTCCGGCATTGTTAAAAGCGACGCAGATCGTCGGCAAAGTGCGGTCGGATTTGGCGGCGAATAATGCGTTAAATCAGGAATTAATTTTATTGGACGGGCTGACCCGTTTAATTACCGAAGTGTTTGAAGGATAAAATATGTTTATTGTGGATTCCCATTGCCATTTGGATGCGTTGGATTACGAAAAATTACATGAAAATATCGCCGATGTAGTGGCAAAAGCTAACGCCCGCGATGTGAAGCATTTATTGGCAATCGGCGTAACGTTAAGCCGTTTCGAGAAAGCCTATCCCGAATTGGTTAAATTTGATAACGTCTCTTTGGCGTGCGGCGTGCACCCTTTGGATTTTGAGGAAGAACCTTACGACGCCGCCCGTTTGCTACATTTGGCGCAGGATCCGAAAGTGGTCGCCATCGGCGAAATCGGCTTGGATTATTATTACAGCGCAGAAAACAAGGCGCAGCAACAGGTGGTGTTTGCCAGCCAGATTGAAGTTGCCAATCAGTTAAATAAGCCGGTGATTATTCACACCCGCGAAGCCCGCGAGGACACCATGAGCCTGTTGCGCGACAATCATGCGGAAAAGTGCGGTGGCGTTTTGCATTGTTTTACGGAAAATTACGACATGGCAAAACAAGCCTTGGATTTGGGCTTTTATATTTCTATTTCAGGCATCGTTACCTTTAAAAATGCCGAGGAAATTCGCGATGTGGTGCGTAAATTGCCATTAGATTGTTTACTGGTGGAAACCGATTCGCCGTATTTGGCGCCGGTGCCTTATCGCGGCAAACAAAATCAACCGGCTTACACCCGTGAAGTGTGCGAATATGTGGCGGCGTTGAAAGGCGTTTCGGTGCAGGAAATGGCGCAAATCACTACGCAAAACTTCGAGCGTTTATTTAAAATTCAGGTACAATGAGGTTCAAACGAGTCGGAAAAAGGACGGAATAATGCGTAAATTTTTTAAATATTTTTTCATTACGGTGATTTTGGTTTTTCACCTGTTTTTGTTCGCCACCGTGCACTATGTGTTCCCGCGCTATGATGTGACGCAGGTCACCGGCGTGGAAGTGAAACGGATGGATAAAGACGGGTTAATTACTAAAACCAATCCGGCGGACGGACCGACCCGCGACGTGTATTTTATCAACACCCAACATCCGGACGGCAAAGTGCGGGTATATCGTAACGAAGACACCGGCTGGGGCTTCCCGTTCTATTTTAAATTCGGTTCCGCGAATTTGCAGGCGGAGGCGCAGGCATTGGGTAACGAACAGAAAACCGTACAAATGAAATACTACGGCTGGCGCATTACCGTATTTAACGAATTTCCGAATGCTTTGTCGGTAGAAGCTCTGGCAGAAGGCGAATCGCCAAACCATCCGATTTTCGCCTATATTTTCTACGTGATTTTGCTGTTCACCTTATTCTTCTCTGTGCAATTTGTGCGCGGTTGGTTCGACAGCGAAAACTAACGTTCCTTTTTCCTTTCTTCGGTGCGGTTGAAAAACGTTTTAAAAACCGACCGCACTTTATCTTTATTTACATCAATGAATTGAAATCTTATGAGTTTATTTACCGCGATTTTAGTTTTAATTTTATTAATTATCATCAGTGCCGTTGTGTCTTCTGCTGAAATTTCCCTGGCGGGGGCGCGTCGGATTAAATTGCAAAACATGGTCAACGAAGGTAACACGAAAGCCGCCATGGTGCTCAAACTGCAAGAGCAACCGGGGCGCTTCATTACTGTGGTGCAAATCGGCTTGAATATGGTCGCCGTGTTAGGCGGGGTGATCGGCGAAGCGACCATTCGGGTGCACTTGCAACACGTTATTCATCAATATACCGATGCTGCGTGGGTGGAAAGCGCCGCTTCCTGGATTGCGTTTTTTATCGTGACCGCTTCCTTTATTTTGCTGGCGGATCTCATGCCTAAACGCCTGGCAATGACCAACCCCGAAGTGGTGGCATTGCGCACGGTGCGGATTATGCAAATCTGCATTTTCTTATTGAAACCTATTGTGTGGGTGTTCGATTCCGTCGCCAATTTCATTTTCCGTATTTTTAAAGTATCTACCGTGCGCGAAGAAAGTATGACCTCCGAAGACATCGTGGCAGTGGTGGATGCCGGCGCGGAGGCAGGCGTGTTAAAAGCGCAGGAACATTATCTCATCGAGAATATTTTCGATATGCAGCAACGCACGGTCACCTCCACCATGACCACCCGCGAAAATATCATTTTTTTAGACCGCACTTTTACCCGCCAGCAAGTGCTGGACACGCTCACGAAAAATTCCCATTCCAAACTGCTTATTTGCGATCAGGGCTTGGATCATATTTTAGGTTATGTGGAATCGCACAGTTTGCTGACACTGTTCCTGAAAGAGGAACAGGTGCAGCTCACCGACAATCGTTTGTTGCGCAAACCGCTGTTCGTGCCTGATACTTTGTCTTTGTATGAGGTGCTCGAATTATTTAAATCCACCGGCGAAGATTTTGCCGTTATCGTCAACGAATATGCGCTGGTGGTGGGCATTGTTACCTTAAACGATGTGATGAGTATCGTCATGGGCGAGTTGGTATCCAGCGAAGAAGAACAGATTATCCGCCGCGACGAAGATTCTTGGTTGGTGGACGGCGCCACACCGCTGGAAGATGTGAAACGCGCCTTGGATATTGAAGTCTTCCCGCACGATGAAAATTACGAAACCATCGCCGGTTTTATGATGTATATGCTACGTAAAATCCCGAAAAAAACCGATTTTGTGTTATACGGCCGCTACAAATTTGAAATCATCGACACCGAGAACTTTAAAATCGATCAACTGATGGTGTCTTTTAGGAGGGATTTGGAGGAAAGTAATCATAAGGATTGAGTTTGTTTGGTGGGTGTTGTATCCGCCCGAATTGTTCTGCTTTTAAGAGACAGTTTGGTGTCTCCTCTGCATTCCCTTTTTAAAAACGCTGCGAAAATCCACCGCACTTTTCTGTGAATTTACCCTTTCCGCACCAAAATCATAAAACGACAATCGTAAGGATTTTGTTCGTCGGCGGGGCGGTATTGTTCAAATTCAATGTTCCAGTGGTTCCAATCAATAGGCGGGAAGAAGGTGTCGCCTTCCAGTTCAGTTTGGATTTCGGTGAGGTAAAGGCGGGTCGCCTGCGGTAAATATTGCTTGAACAGCTGACCGCCGCCGATGAGCATGATTTCGTCGGAATCGATGACAAAATCCACCGCACTTTCCAGGCTGTCTTTCCAAATAATGCCGTCGTGCACGAAAGGTTGGCGGGAAAGCACGATGTTGGTACGTTTCGGTAATGGGCGACCGATGCTTTCAAAGGTTTTGCGTCCCATGATGACGGGTTTGCCGGTGGTATTTTGGCGAAACCAGGCGAGGTCGGCGGGCAGGTGCCATGGCATTTGGTTATCTTTGCCGATGACATGGTTTTTGGTCATGGCGACAATCAGGCTTAAACGCATTGTATTTCCTAATGTATTTAACGGGTTAAAGTGCGGTTACTATACCACAGGTTTTTCCCGATAGAACAGTAAGCCAGGTAATGCCAAGCCGAAAACCAGCGCACCGAGAATAAACGTGGTGCTGATGAAGGAGGCGATCATCTGCTCAAATAAGGCGTCGGAGAAGCCGTAATGGTGAATTTGCACGATGGCGATCATCGCCTTATATGCCTGCACGCCAGGAATCATCGGGATAATGGCGGCGACGGTGAACACTTTCGGGTGTGCCAAATAACGGTGGGATAAATGTACGCCGATGAAGCCGATGAGCGCCGCGCCGACCAGGGTGGCAAAAACGATGGGGATGTTGCACTGAATCAAAATGGTGCGGGTGACATGTCCTAAAGCGCCGAGCAAGGCGCAGTATTTCAACGCTTTCGGCGGCACATTAAAGACCAACGCAAATCCCACTGCCGGAATGGCGGCGAAAAACATATCGTCCAGTAACAAAAGTAACCAATCCATTTTAGTGCCCCCACGTGGTGATGTTGAGTACGCTCAAGGCGAAGACAATGCCGAGACAAGCGCCGAAAGTGAGAATGGTGGCGATCGCCCAACGTCCGATCCCCATGTTCACATAGCCTTTCAGAATATCCGCCAAAGAATTGATTAACGGAAAGCCCGGCACCAGCAATAACACGCTGGACGCCAAGGCGATTTGCGGGTCGTTGCCGAGCTGATATTTCAGACTGATGCCGGCGATGAGCGAGGCGACGAAAGCGGTGACGGCAAACACAATGACCGGGTTGTAGTGCCGTTTGGACAATTCCTGCCGCACGAACATGGCGACGGAGGCAGCTAAAAAGGTGATGAGCGAAATCAGCGCATTGCCGCCGGATAAATGAGCAAAAGAGGCGCAGGATAAGCCGATCATCAAAACCACAAAATAGTGGTTATATTTTAGTGGCTTAAGTTGCGAGAGTTTTTTCCTGACCAGCTGAATGTCGTAGATTTTATGTTCGGCGGAGATGACAATGCGTTGCACGTCGGTGACCATTTGCATATTAATGCCCTTGTCGGTGCTTTTACGGGCGGTAGTGATGCAATGGTTGTTAGCCAAGGTGGTGATAACCACGGCGTTGGCGGTGAGGGCGCATTCCACGCTGTCCACGCCAAGCGCCAAGCCGAGCCGTTGCGCCATTTGTGACACGACGGTGCTTTCCGCGCCATGTTGTAGCAATAACAGCGCCGTTTGCACGCATAATCGCGTGACTTCCCGTTGATAGTCGGGTGTGATGTTTTCTCTTTCCATGATCAATCTACCTAAAATTAATTAGCGACATTATAGACCTTTCGTCATTGAACAAAAATGCTTAATAGAATAAGCACTAAAGTGCGGTGGGATTTTTGGATAAATTTCAGGATTTATGCTAGGTTAAGTGCATTTTTGAGAGAAGTCAGTATGCAACAGAATAATAAAACCATTGTGGTGAAATTCGGCACCAGCACGCTCACGCAGGGTACGCCGAAATTGAATTTAGCCTAACATGATGGAAATCGTTCGTCAGTTGGCGCAGTTACATCAGGCGGGCTTTCGCCTGGTGATCGTGACTTCGGGTGCCATTGCCGCCGGTCGCCATTATTTAAATCACCCGCAATTGCCACCCACCGTGGCGTCCAAACAATTGCTGGCAGCAGTGGGGCAGAGCCAGCTGATTCAAACCTGGGAAAAACTGTTTGCCATTTATGATATTCACATCGGGCAAATGTTGCTGACCCGCACCGATATTGAAGATCGCGAACGTTTCCTGAATGCACGCGACACCTTGCACGCGTTGTTGGATAACCGCATTATTCCGGTGATCAACGAAAATGATGCGGTTGCAACGGCAGAAATTAAAGTGGGGGATAACGATAATTTATCGGCGCTGGTGGCGATTTTGGTGCAGGCAGATCGTTTGGAAAGCCGTAAACAATGGCTGTTCGCCGCGCCGTCGGCAGGCGTGCTGACCATTGATGAGATGAAGGCGCACAAAGTGCGGTGTTAATTCAGCATAAATCTTTACTGCCGGCGGGCATTGTGCGTGTCAGCAGGCGTTTCTCACGCGGTGAAGTGGTGCGCATTCGGAATGCACAAGGCAAGGACATTGCCCTCGGCATGCCGCGCTATAACAGCGATGCGCTGGAACTGATTAAAGGCAAACAATCGCAGGATATTGAACAACAGCTGGGCTATGAGTACGGCGCGGTGGCTATTCATCGGGACGATATGATCGTGTTATAAAAAGAGAGAAAAGAAAAACGGTGTTCATCATAACGCCGTTTTTTGTAGGATGATTTTTTTGAATTACAGAATATCCAATAATTCCACTTCAAACACTAACGGGCTGAATGGCGGAATGGCTGCGCCGGCACCACGTTCGCCGTAAGCCAATTCATGCGGAATCGCCAAACGCCATTTGGAACCGACCGGCATCATGGAGAGGGCTTCGACCCAACCTTTAACCACGCCGTTAACCGGGAACTCCGCCGGTTGACCGCGGGTCACGGAGCTGTCGAATACGGTGCCGTCCGGTAGCGTGCCGGTGTAGTGTACGCTGACTTTGTCCGTGGCGGAAGGCACTTTGCCGTCGCCTTCAATCAGCACTTCATATTGCAAACCGGAATCGGTCATTTTCACACCGTCTTTTTGTTTATTGGCTTCCAAGAAGGCTTTGCCAGCCGCTTCAATTTCTTTGAATTGCGCCTGTTGTGCTTCTGCCGCTTGTTGTTGTAATTGTTGCAGCGCTTGGCTGATTTCGTTGAAATCCAATACCGGCGCGTGTTGATTTAACACATCGTAAATTCCTTTTGCCACGGCTTCCGTTTTTACCGCTAATTGGCTGTCCAATAATTGCTGACCGATTTGCAAGCCGATACCGTAGCTTCCTTTGGCTTGTGTATCGTCTAATTTCACTTGATTAAAAAACGCTGCCGTCATGTTGTTTTCCTTTATATGATAAAAATTAATTGATCGTGGCTAACATTTCACCCACTCTGACGGGCTCGTCCACCTGTAAATGTTCTGCTAAGGTCACGCGATTAGCCGGGAAAAGGTTGATGACCGTAGAGCCTAACTGAAACGCCCCCATTTCCTGACCTTTGGTTAATTTCACCGCATTTTCCTCTTGATACGTCCAGACTTTCACTTCATCGGCGCGCGGCGGATTAATCACGCCCGCCCAAACGGTGCTCATACTGGCGGTGATCGTGGCGCCCACCAGAATTTGCACCATAGGGCCAAATTCGGTATCAAACAGGCAAATCACCCGTTCATTACGGGCAAATAAGTTAGGCACGTGTTCCGCCAGGAACGGATTCACCGAGAACAAGGCGCCGGGCACATAAATCATTTTGCGCAGGGTGGCATCGCACGGCATATGCACGCGGTGGTAATCGCGAGGAGATAAATAGATGGTGGCGAATTCGCCGTTTTTAAAGGTGTTGACCAATTCTTCATCGCCCGCCAATAAATCGGACAAGCTGAAAAAATGCCCTTTGGCTTGCAATAATAATTCGTCGTCAATATGCCCGATTTGGCTCACACGACCATCTGCCGGCAAGCAAAGTGCGGTAGGATTTTCATTTATTTTTCGGGCACCGTCTTTTAATTCGCGAATAAAAAATTGGTTGAAACTTTCGTAGTCGCTGAAGTTTTCTTTTTTCGCTTCGCTCATGTCCACATTGTATTTCTTGGCGAAGAGTTTAATTACGAAATGAGTGACCGCGCCCCATTTTTGCTTGGCGAACCAGCCCGCCAGTTGGGTTAAATACAGTTGCGGCATAACATATTGAAAGGCAACTTTCAGGCGCTGCCAATAAGTGGATTTGTTCATAATGGTTATTTTTTCTACAATTTTAAGATGAATGAGGGGTGATTATAACAACTTATTCGGCTTGTGCAATGAGGGGGATTTACTGCCGTCGTTATATCGGAAAGAAAAAATATCGGAAGTACTTCAGAAGATGTAAAAGACAGTTTTAATCATATATAAGTATTTGGGGGTGGCGCCAATTCTCAGGTAAAATCACAATTTTATTCTTTTTCGATTAACTCTATGAATCAACAACAGCTATTAAAATTTGATCGTGAACATATTTGGCATCCCTATGCAGCACTTCCACCAACTACACCGATTTATGCAGTAGAACGCGCAGAGGGCGTAATGATTATGCTTAAAGATGGACGTCAGCTGATTGACGGAATGTCATCTTGGTGGCAGCGTTACATGGTTATAATCACCCTCGTCTGAATGCAGCGGCAAATAAACAGTTGGCGCAAATGAGCCACATTATGTTCGGTGGGTTAACTCACGAACCGGCTATTAAACTGACACAAAAATTGTTACCTTTATTACCTTCGGGATTAGAACAAATCTTTTTTGCCGATAGTGGTTCCATTGCCGTTGAAGTGGCGATGAAGATGGCTATTCAGTATCAACATGCAAAAGGTGAAACTCAGCGATATAAATTTGCAACCATTCGTTCAGGTTATCATGGTGATACTTGGCATGCCATGTCGGTATGCGATCCGGTGACGGGGATGCATAGCCTGTTTGCCAAAAGTTTGCCGGTGCAGTATTTCCTTCCACAGCCTCAAACTTCTTTTGGGCAACCATGGTGTGAAGAAGATATTGCACCATTGGCGGATTTATTGGAAAAACGAGGTGCAGAATTAGCCGCACTTATTCTTGAACCGGTAGTGCAGGGGGCGGGAGGAATGTATTTTTATTCGCCAATGTATTTAGTCCGAGCCCAACAACTTTGTCAACAATACGGCGTATTGCTAATTTTTGATGAGATTGCTACCGGTTTTGGTCGCACAGGAAAATTATTTGCGGCAGAATATGCCGGCATTTCACCTGACATTATGTGTATCGGTAAGGCGTTAACCGGCGGTTATTTAACGCTGTCGGCAACCATTACAACCCGTGTTATTGCGCAAACTATTTGTCGTGGTGAAGCACAATGTTTTATGCATGGACCGACGTTTATGGCAAATCCATTAGCTTGTGCCATTGCTACAGCATCAATTGATTTATTGCTGGAAAACGATTGGCAGGGCAATGTAAAACGTATTGAACAACAACTGAAAGCCGAATTGCAGATTGCGGAAAATTTTAATGCGGTGAAAGCTGTACGGGTACTGGGTGCTATTGGTGTTTTGGAAATGTATGAACCGGTCAATTTAACCTCATTGCAGGTGCGTTTAGTGGCAAATGGCGTCTGGGTTCGCCCGTTTGGCAGATTAGTGTACTTAATGCCACCTTTTATTATCAGTCCGTCACAATTATCTGCATTAACTTCCGGTATGTTGGCGGCAATCAGAGAGGAATACTATGAATAGGTCGGATTATTTTTCCACACAACTGGGCATATTACGGCAAAAAGATCAATATCGCCGTTTCCCGCAAATTCACCATAACGGTAAGTTTGTTGAGCAAAATGGACATCAGATGCTCAATTTGGCTTCTAATGATTATCTGGGGTTAGCCGGTGATGTATCGTTACAACAAGCTTTTCTTAAAAAATACATTGAAAAACTACCGCACTTTACCTCCTCTTCGTCGCGCTTGCTAACCGGCAATTTCCCCGAATATGAAGCCCTTGAACAATTAATGGCAAATGCGTTTCGGCGGGAGGCATGCTTGCTGTTTAATAGCGGTTATCACGCCAATATTGGTATTTTACCGGCAGTAGCCAATAAACAAACCTTGATCGTCGCTGACAAATTGGTACATGCCAGCATTATTGATGGTATTCGCCTGAGCAATTCCCCGTTTTTGCGGTATCGTCATAACGATTACGATCACTTGTATAACATTTTACACAAACAGTATCTTCATTATGAACGCATTATTGTGGTGACGGAAAGTGTGTTCAGTATGGATGGGGATCTCGCAGACTTATCACAATTGGTTGCATTTAAAAAGCAATTTGACAATGTTATGTTGTATGTGGATGAAGCACATGGCATTGGTGTTTATGGCGAACGGGGTCTGGGTGTTGCCGAACAGACAAATTGCCTACCTGACATTGATTTTTTGGTAGGGACTTTTGGTAAAGCGTTTGCTTCCATGGGCGCTTATGTGGTTTGTGATCGAGTCATTAAAGATTATTTAATTAACACTATGCGCCCTTTGATCTTCAGCACAGCGTTACCGCCATTCAATGTGGCATGGACCACATTTCTCTTCGAAAAACAACCGCACTTTCAGGCTAAACGACAACATCTCATGCAATTAAGTGCGCGATTACGGCAGGTTCTCGCAGAGCAATTCAATATGCCAATGCCAAGTGAAAGCCATATAGTACCTTATATTTTAGGCGAAAATCAGCGCACTATAAAAATAGCGCACCGCCTTCAACAATGTGGATATTATTGCTTACCTATTCGGCCGCCTACCGTTCCTGTCGGAACATCTCGCATTCGTTTGTCTTTAACAGCCGATATGACCCATGATGAAATTGAACAATTTATAGAACAGTTATTTTATGCAATATCAATTAATTAACGTAAACCTGACACGTCGGCATTTAATCGTGTATTTCACCGGATGGGGTATGACACCATTGGTCATCCAACATTTAACATTACCGAAAGAACATGATTTGCTGGTTTGTTATGACTATCGGGATTTATCGCTTAATTTTGATTTTTCCTGTTATGAAAGTGTACGCTTAGTAGCATGGTCTATGGGTGTTTGGGTGGCTGAACATATGATGGGGCAAACACCATTACTTTCCGCCACTGCAATTAATGGCACGGGGCTCCCTATGCACAATGAATATGGCATCCCTTGTGCCGTATTTAAAGGCACTTTGGAAGCTTTTGATGAGGTCAATCAACATAAATTTGAACGCCGAATGTGTGGTGACAAAAGTACATTACTACAATATCAATCGCTGGAAGGGCAGCGTTCAATTGAAGAAACACATGCCGAATTGACCACACTTTATGAAGCATTGTTGACAAACCGGCAAAATGTCCCTCTGCACTGGACGAAAGCCATTATTGGCACGCAAGATCGTATTTTTCCTGTGCAGAATCAGCGTAATTACTGGCATTCTCGTTGTACGATGGTTGAAATGCTGGGTGGGCATTATTTGTTCCCATTACTACAAACATGGGCGCAATTATGGTGATCAAAAAAGAGCGTATAATGCAATGTTTCAATGCCGCATTAGAAACCTATGAAAAAAATGCCATTGCTCAACAACATATTGCCAATGATTTATTGAAATTATTATTGGAAAAAGGTGGAAGCCGTTTTCATCGAGTGCTGGAAATTGGTTGCGGCACAGGTAATTTTACCCGTTTATTGATGCAAAATATTGAGGCAGAGCATTGGGATTGTAATGATTTGTGCGATGTTTCCGCTCAATTAATGCAGAATCTGCCACTTCGGAACTATAATTTTTACCAAGGATGTGGCGAATCTTTGGTCTTATCTGCTCAATATGATTTGATCGTTTCCGCCTCAACCATTCAATGGTTTTCCGATCCATTGGCTTTTTTGTACCGATGTTCGACACACTTAATACCAAACAGTATGATTTTATTGAGTACATTTGCGCCGACGAATTTGCCTGAAATCAGGGCACTAAGCCAAATCGGTTTGGATTACCCTAATCTGGCACAATGGCGGGAAACATTAATGGCGAATTTTCATATTATTCACTTATCCCAAAAGGAAATTCGGCTAGAATTTGATTCCGCACTTTCAGTGCTGAGACATTTAAAAGATACCGGCGTCACAGCAACGAATAATCGAATTTGGAATCGTGAGAAAGTTGCTCGCTTTTGTGAGCAATATCATCAACATTACATCAATGAACAGGGTAAAGTTTCATTAACTTATGTGCCGATCTTCATGTTGGCACGAAAAAAAGAGAATGCATAATGGGAAAAGTATTGTTTGTTTCAGGCATTGATACCGATATTGGCAAATCCGTTGCCACAGGTTATTACGCTAGATACTCAATTGGGGTATTCGGTAATCACTCAGAAAATGGTGCAAACAGGTTGTTGCGATATTTCATCAGATATTTTAATTCACCGCAAAATTCAAGGTGTTGAATTAGCAGATGAAGATCGCAAAGGGGAAACCTGCTGCTATTTATTTGATTATCCTTGTTCACCCTATTTAGCTGCATGTTTGCAAAATACCTATATTGATGAAAAAACGATTGAAAAATACACCGCACTCTTAGCGCAAAAATATGATTATGTTTTGCTGGAAGGAGCAGGCGGTTTGATGGTCCCTTATGCCGAGGGAAAGACAACCTTGGATTATATTACGGCACATAATTATCCGTTAATCTTGGTGACTTCCGGTAGATTGGGTAGCATTAATCATACATTGCTCAGTTTAGAAGTATGCGCGCATCAAAATATTAACGTGGATACATTGATTTATAATCTTTATCCGCCTACGGATAAATTGATTACACAAGATACGCAACAATATTTCAAAAGCTATTTAGCCAAACGCTTTCCGACGACAAAATTTATGTTGATGCAAAAAATTGATTTTTAGCATTGATTTTCATGTTTATAACAATAATTTCCTTTGACTATTTTATTCCCAAAGAGTAATATGCGCTCCCTATGCAAAAGGTAAAGCTACCCCTAACTGTTGATCCGGTAAAAGACGCGCAACGAAGATTGGATTATCAGGGTTATTACTCCGTTAATCAATTAAGCCGCCTTGCCGAATCGGTCAGTAAAGTGCTCAGCGATGCACAGGTTACATTATCGTTCTTTATTGATCCGCAAAAATTAGTTGTTATGCAAGGTCATGCCTGCGTTGATGTCAAGTTGACTTGTCACCGTTGTGGTGAACCGTTTACACAAACCGTTGATTGTGAATTTTGCTACAGTCCGGTAGCTAGTTTTGATCAAATTTATGTATTGCCGGAGATCTATGAGCCAATTGAATTCAATGAATTCGGTGAAATAGATTTACTCGGTGCGATTGAAGATGAACTCATTTTAAGTTTGCCGATTGTACCAATGCATTCATCTGAACACTGTGAAGTGTCCGTGGCGGAACAGGTTTTTGGCGAATTGCCGCAAGAGCTGGCGAAAAGACCGAACCCGTTCGCTGTATTAGCTAATTTAAAGCAAAAATAATTTAGGAGTATAGCCAATGGCTGTTCAACAAAATAAAAAATCCCGTTCACGTCGTGATATGCGTCGTTCTCATGATGCGTTAACCACAGCTGCAGTCTCTGTTGATAAAGCAAGTGGTGAAACTCATTTGCGTCACCATGTAACCGCTGACGGTTACTATCGTGGTCGTAAAGTGATTAACAAGTAATTATCCATTACAGCAAAGGTAATCACTTGAGTCGTCTAACCCTTGCGTTAGATGCGATGGGCGGGGACATAGGTCCCCGTATTACTATCCCTGCATCCATTTTAGCCTTGGAACGTGATCCAGCGCTTTTCCTCGTATTATTTGGCGATCGCCAACAAATTCTTCCGCTTTTATCCGCCGCTTCAAACACTGTTCGTCAACGTTGTGACATCATTCATTGCGCCCGCGTAATTGATAATCGCCAAGGTATTTCCTATGCGTTACGTCACAGTAAAGATACTTCAATGCGTTTAGCTATTGAAGCGGTACAAAAGGATACCGCGCAGGCTTGTGTCAGTGCCGGCGATACCGCCTTATTAATGGGGTTGTCAAAAATTTTATTACAGCCCCTTGAAGGCATTCATCGCCCCGCGCTTATCTCCGCGATTCCGACCATCACCGGTGAACGTACTATCATGCTTGATTTGGGCGCCAATCTGGAATGTGACGCGGAAAACCTATACCAGTTTGCGCTGATGGGGGCTATTTTTGCCGAGAATACGCTGGATTTGGTTTATCCTCGCATTGCGTTGTTGAATATCGGTATTGAAGCAGTGAAAGGGTATAAATCCCTGCGTGATGCCGCTGATTTACTGCAAAAAGATACCGCACTTAATTATATAGGGTTCATTGAAGGGAACTGCCTGTTAAACGGCATGGCGGATGTGATTGTCAGTGACGGTTTTGCCGGTAATATTGCCTTAAAAACCCTGGAGGGGGCGGCGAAGAATGTGATTTCCTTACTGAAAAGTGAGAAGAAAAATAGTATATTAAGCACGGTTTTCAGTTGTTTAATTCGGTCTTTATTCAAAGACAGATACCAACGACTAAAAAAAATCAACCCCGATCAATATAATGGCGCATCTTTGATTGGTTTGACTTCCGTGGTAGTAAAAAGTCACGGCAGCGCGAACCAAGAAGCTTTTGCCAATGCCATTGCCGATGCGGCGTTACAAGCCCGTCGTCAAATTCCGCAAAAAATTTTAGCGGGATTAAATAAGAATTAAATATCATAGATTAGTGAGTTCCCTCACTATTTTTAATGAGATGACTATGTTTAGCAAAATTTTATCTACCGGTAGTTATTTACCTAAAAATATTCGCACCAATGCCGATTTAGAAAAAATGGTAGATACTTCAGATGAATGGATTGTGACCCGTTCCGGTATTCGCGAACGTCGCATTGCCGATCCGAATGAAACCGTATCAACCATGGGCGTTAAAGCAGCGAAAAAAGCGATCGAAGCCGCAAACATTGACCCGCAGGAAATCGATCTTGTGTTGGTCGCTACAACCAGCAACTCTCATGCCTATCCGAGCGCTGCTTGCCAGATTCAGGGGATGCTGGAGATTGATGATGCCATTTCCTTCGACATTGCCGCCGCTTGCACCGGATTTGTGTATGCCTTGGGCGTTGCGGATCAATTTATTCGCACCGGTAAAGTAAAAAATGCGCTGGTGGTCGGTTCCGATTTAAACTCCCGCAAATTAGATGAAACGGATCGTAGCACGGTGGTGTTATTCGGTGATGGTGCCGGCGCGCTGATTTTACAGGCTTCCGAACAGGAAGGCATTATTTCCACCCATTTGCATGCCTCTGCGGACAAGCACGCCGCCTTGGTGCTGCCGCAACCGGAACGCGGTGAAGCCAAATCAGGCTATATTGAAATGCAGGGTAACGAAACCTTTAAACTTGCCGTGCGCGAGCTTTCCAATGTAGTGGAAGAAACCCTTGCCGCCAATAATTTAGATAAAAAAGATATTGATTGGTTAGTGCCTCATCAGGCAAATTTACGTATTATCACGGCGACGGCGAAAAAACTGGAAATGGATATGTCGCAAGTGGTGGTGACGCTGGATCGTTATGCCAATAACAGTGCGGCAACGGTGCCGGTGGCGCTGGATGAAGCGGTGCGTGACGGACGTATTCAACGCGGGCAGCTGCTCCTGCTGGAAGCCTTCGGCGGTGGTTGGACTTGGGGATCCGCCCTGGTTAGGTTTTAATAATGAAGATTTAATGAATTTTATGACCGCACTTTTTAGGTATTGATGCGGATTGACACTTTAAAGTGCGGTCGGTTTTTCTCACATTTTTAAGTAGGAAAAAAGTATGAAAAAATTTGCAATGGTTTTCCCGGGACAAGGCTCTCAAGCCGTGGGTATGCTTGCCGAATTGGCGGTGGAATATCCTGTGGTGCAAGACACTTTCAAACGGGCATCCGAGGCGTTGGGCTATGATTTATGGCAATTGGTACAACAAGGTCCGGCAGAAGAGTTGAATAAAACCTGGCAAACCCAGCCTTCGCTTTTAGCTGCATCCGTGGCGATTTATCGCGTGTGGCAGGAAAAATATCCGCAATTAAAACCGGAAGTGATGGCGGGACACAGTTTAGGCGAATATTCCGCGTTAGTATGTGCCGATGTGTTGGATTTCCAAGATGCGGTTAAATTGGTGGAATTGCGCGGTAAACTCATGCAACAAGCTGTACCGGAAGGCACCGGCGCCATGTATGCCATTATCGGGCTAGATAATGAAGCGATTATTAATGCTTGTAAACAGGTGGAACAAGGGGAAGTGGTGTCTGCAGTGAACTTTAATTCACTGGGACAAGTGGTCATTGCCGGTGCGAAAGCGGCGGTAGAACGTGCGGCAGCATTGTGTAAAGAAGCCGGCGCGAAACGTGCGTTACCGTTAGCGGTGAGCGTGCCTTCCCATTGTGCATTAATGAAACCGGCGGCGGATCAATTATCCGTTTCCTTAGAAAGTATTACCTTAAAAGCACCGAGCGTTGCCGTATTAAATAATGTGGACGTGAAAGGGGAAAGCGAGGCGGAAGCCATTCGTCACGCCTTGGTTCGCCAGCTTTATAGCCCGGTGCGTTGGACTGAAACCGTGCAGAAAATGGCGGGCAACGGCGTGGAAGTGTTAGTGGAAATCGGTCCGGGCAAAGTGTTAAACGGGCTAACTAAACGTATTGTGGATTCATTGCAGGCGGTTTCGGTGAACGATGTGAAATCCCTCGATTCAATTGAAGAATTATTCGCATAATAATGAGTAAAAAGGAGTAAAACTATGCAGGGCAAAATTGCACTCGTGACAGGCGCAACACGCGGTATCGGTCGTGCGGTGGCGGAAGAATTGACATCGAAAGGTGCGTTTGTGATCGGCACGGCAACATCTGAAAAAGGCGCGGAAACAATTTCCGCCTATTTAGGTGAAAAAGGCATAGGATTGGTATTAAACGTTGCCGATCAAGCCTCTATCGAAGGCGTATTGGAGCGCATCAAAAAAGAATTCGGCGACATTGATATTTTAGTCAACAACGCCGGGATTACCCGTGACAATCTGTTAATGCGCATGAAAGATGAAGAATGGTTCGATATTTTACAAACCAATTTAAGCTCCGTTTATCATCTTTCCAAAGCCATGTTACGCAGCATGATGAAAAAACGCTTCGGACGTATCATCAACATCGGTTCCGTCGTAGGTTCCTCCGGTAACCCGGGGCAAAGTAACTACTGCGCGGCAAAAGCCGGTTTAGTCGGTTTTAGTAAAGCCTTGGCGAAAGAAGTGGCCTCCCGCGGGATTACCGTAAACGTTGTGGCACCGGGCTTTATCGCAACAGATATGACCGAAGTATTAAGCGAAGAATTAAAAAACAACCTGCTGACCCAAATTCCGGCGGGACGTTTGGGCGAACCGAAAGACATTGCTAAAGCCGTGGCATTTTTAGCCTCCGACGATGCGGCATACATCAACGGTATAACGTTGCACGTTAATGGCGGAATGTACATGAGCTAGGCGGTATTTGGCGAAAGGTTACGTGCGGTAAATAGGATAAAAGCAATAGCCAAACGTTCGGCTTAGTGTTAAAATCGCCTCCGCAATGTAACTTGGTTAGGTCGTTCAAGGGTTCGTGAAAGACGTAACTATTTTTTTTCACTGTATGTCTTTGTGAAAATTCAATGTTTTTTGAGGTTTGACCTCTTGCCAAAAACGTTGTAAATTTTCGGTAAGTACATACACTACTTAACTTATCGCAATGAGCGAAAACTTAAACATAGGAAGAAACAAATGAGCATTGAAGAACGCGTAAAAAAAATCATCGTTGAACAATTAGGCGTGAAAGAAGAAGATGTAAAACCTGAAGCGTCTTTCGTTGAAGATTTAGGTGCGGATTCTTTAGATACTGTTGAATTGGTGATGGCTTTAGAAGAAGAATTCGATATCGAAATTCCGGATGAAGAAGCTGAAAAAATCACAACAGTTCAATCAGCGATTGATTACGTTCAAAACAATCAATAATTGATTTGCTAATTTAGGCGGTTTTCATCACCGCCTAAATTTTTTCTGGTAATTCTACATTCCCGCCGTAAAAAACACATTCAAAACCGACCGCACTTTCTGTGCTTTGCTTATTGAAATTTTCCCTGAAAGCAGTAGACTGGCGCACAATTTTTTAGCCTTGTACACAGCCTAAAAAATCTCTTCTCTTCTAACTTTAAATGTTACCCGTGAGTAACAGAAGGACAATTCAAAATGACAACAAACGTAAATAGCTATGGCTGGAAAGCCTTGCTGGGTTCCGCCGTGGGTTATGCCATGGACGGTTTCGATCTTCTCATTCTCGGTTTCATGTTAAGCGCTATTTCCGCCGATTTAGGTTTAACCCCGGCACAGGGCGGTTCTTTGGTCACCTGGACCTTAGTCGGCGCGGTAGTCGGTGGCATCCTATTCGGTGCGTTAAGTGACAAATACGGGCGCGTACGCGTGCTCATGTGGACGATTATCCTATTCGCCGTGTTCACCGGTTTATGTGCCTTAGCGCAAGGGTATTGGGATTTGCTCATTTACCGCACCATTGCCGGAATCGGCTTAGGCGGCGAATTCGGTATTGGCATGGCATTGGCGGCAGAAGCCTGGCCGGCGCGTCATCGCGCCAAAGCGGCATCTTATGTGGCGCTCGGCTGGCAAGTCGGCGTGCTGGGGGCGGCGTTGCTGACACCGGTATTATTACCGCATATCGGCTGGCGCGGAATGTTTATGGTGGGCATCTTCCCGGCATTTGTGGCGTGGTATTTACGCGCTCACTTACATGAACCTGAAATTTTTGTGCAAAAACAAACCGCACTTTCTGAGCGCAAAGCGGAAAAAAGCGGTTGGTCTTCCAAGTTGGAATCGTTCAAATTACTGGTGAAAGACAAAGCCACCATCAAAATCAGTTTAGGCGTTGTGGTGCTGACTTCCGTACAAAATTTCGGGTATTACGGCATCATGATTTGGATGCCGAATTTCCTCTCCAATCAACTGGGGTTCAGCTTAACGAAATCCGGCATTTGGACAGCGGTCACCGTGTGCGGCATGATGGTCGGCATCTGGATTTTCGGACGTTTGGCGGATCATATCGGGCGCAAACCGAGTTTTCTGTTATTCCAAGCCGGTGCCGTGGTGAGTATTTTCGCCTATTCTCAATTAGCGGACCCGACGGCGATGCTGATTGCCGGCGCATTTTTAGGGATGTTTGTGAACGGCATGATGGGTGGTTACGGTGCCTTAATGGCGGAAGCCTACCCAACTCAAGCCCGTGCTACCGCACAAAATGTACTATTTAACTTAGGGCGCGCCGTCGGCGGATTCGGACCGATTGTGGTCGGTGCGATCGTCTGCGCATATTCTTTCCAAACCGCCATTGCCTTATTGGCAGTGATTTATGTGATTGATATGTTGGCGACCGTGTTCCTGGTACCGGAATTAAAGGGCAAAGCGTTAAATTAGCAAACTAAAGTGCGGTGAGAAAATGATGTGTTTTTTAACCGCACTTTTTAGACAATAACCTTAAACAAAAAGCCGCTTTTGATGATGTCAAAAGCGACTTTTTCAAGGTAAAGTGCGGTGGGAATTACGAGCGTTTCATAATTTCAAAAAACTCTTCGTTGGTTTTTGCCACGGCGAGTTTGTCGATAAGGAATTCCATGGCTTCCACTTCGCCCATTGGGTTAAGGATTTTGCGCAGGATCCACATTTTTTGTAACTCGTCAGGGGTAGTAAGCAAGTCTTCTTTACGGGTGCCTGAACGGTTAAAGTCGATTGCCGGGAACACGCGTTTTTCCGCGATTTTACGCGAAAGATGCAATTCCATGTTACCGGTGCCTTTAAATTCTTCGAAGATCACTTCGTCCATTTTCGAACCGGTATCCACCAGCGCGGTGGCGATAATGGTTAAGCTACCGCCTTCTTCTACGTTACGTGCCGCACCAAAAAAGCGTTTTGGGCGATGTAGAGCGTTGGCGTCCACACCACCGGATAAAATTTTGCCGGAAGCCGGGGTCACGGTGTTGTAAGCGCGCGCTAAACGAGTGATGGAATCGAGTAAAATCACTACGTCTTTTTTGTGTTCGACGGCACGTTTGGCTTTTTCAATAACCATTTCCGCCACTTGGACGTGACGGGTCGCCGGTTCGTCGAAGGTGGACGCGATGACTTCGCCTTTCACGGAACGTTGCATTTCCGTTACCTCTTCCGGACGTTCATCAATCAGCAAGACGATAAGTTCGACATCAGGGTAATTGTGCGTGATACTTTGTGCGATATTTTGCAGCAACATGGTTTTACCCGCTTTTGGCGGCGCCACGATCAAACCACGCTGACCTTTACCAATCGGGGAGGCCAAATCTAAAATACGGGCGGTTAAATCTTCGGTAGAACCGTTGCCGCGTTCCATTCTTAAACGGGAGTTGGCGTGTAATGGGGTTAAGTTTTCGAAAAGGATTTTGCTGCGGGATACTTCCGGTTTGTCGTCGTTGACTTGGTCAACTTTAAGGAGGGCAAAGTAGCGTTCGCCTTCTTTCGGCGGTCGAATTTTCCCTTCGATTTTGTCCCCGGTCTGTAAATTGAAACGACGAATCTGGCTCGGGCTGACATAAATATCATCCGGGCCGGCTAAATAGGAACTGTCGTCGGAACGCAGGAAACCGAAACCGTCCGGCAAAATTTCCAACACGCCGCCGCCGAAAATATCTTCCCCACCTTTGGCGTGCTGTTTCAAAATCGCAAAAATAATGTCTTGTTTGCGTAAACGGGCTAAATTTTCCAAACCCATTTGGTCTTCGCCCAGTTTCACCAGATCGGAAACCGGCATATTTTTAAGTTCTGTAAGATGCATAGTTTATTTGAAGTTTGTTTAGAGTTGAATGTTTAAGAAATAAATGAATGGAGGCCAATTTGAAATTGGTGCGTAACTTAGCATTAAATTTAGGCACTGTCTAGTTTTTAACGTTTTTTTTCTGTGTTTGTTTGATCCAACCCCGGATTGCAGAAAAGTGTGGTGTTTTTTGCGGGCGTTTTTCAGGTCCACCTTTAATGTTCGTTTACAAAATTCCCTAAATTTGTTGTGTCTAATTTTTGGGGATTTTCCCTGTTTGTGCTATGCTTAGCGCCAATTTTTTACGATAAATTTGAGACTATGCAACAGAATTATTTAAGTTCGGCACGTTTCGCCGATTTAGCCCTACATCCTTTGGTGTTACAGGCGTTGAACGACAAAGGATTTGATTTTTGTACGCCGATTCAGGCGCTCTCGCTGCCCATTACGTTACGAGGCAAAGATGTTGCCGGACAGGCACAAACCGGCACCGGAAAAACAATCGCGTTTTTGTCCGCACTTTTCCATCATTTATTAACCTACCCGAAAAAAACGGAAGCCAATCAACCGCGCGCTTTGATTCTGGCACCAACCCGCGAATTGGCGGTGCAAATTGAACACGACGCGCAGATTTTCTTAAAAACAACCAAATTTAAGACCGCACTTGCCTACGGCGGTGACGGCTATGACAAGCAACTCAAAGCCATTGAAAACGGCGTGGACGTGCTTATCGGCACCACGGGGCGCGTAATTGATTATGTGAAACAGGGCGTGATTCGTTTGGATCAGATTCAAACGGTGGTGCTGGACGAAGCGGATCGTATGTTCGATTTGGGTTTTATCCGTGACATTCGCTATTTGTTACGCAAATGCCCGCCGCCACAACAACGCTTGACCATGTTGTTCTCCGCCACCTTGTCTTACAAAGTGCGTGAACTGGCTTTTGAAGATATGAATAGCCCGGAATATGTGGAAATCGAACCTGAACAAAAAACCGGGCAGCAAATTAAAGAAGAATTATTTTACCCGTCCAATCGGGACAAAATGCCGTTGTTGCTGACGCTCTTGGAAGAAGAATGGCCGGAGCGCTGTATTGTGTTTGCCAACACCAAACATAAATGCGAGGAAATTTGGGGCTATTTGGCGGCGGACGGGCATCGCGTGGGCTTATTAACCGGCGATGTGGCGCAGAAAAAACGGCTTTCCTTATTGAAAAAATTTACCGACGGCGATTTGGATATTTTAGTGGCGACGGACGTGGCGGCGCGCGGGCTGCATATTGCGGAAGTGACTCATGTGTTCAATTACGATTTGCCGGACGATCGGGAAGATTATGTGCACCGTATCGGGCGTACCGGACGTGCCGGCGAAAGCGGCATTTCCATCAGCTTCGCCTGCGAGCAATACGCCATGAATTTGCCGGCGATTGAAGAATATATCGGACACAGCATTACCGTGAGCCAATACGATCCGAACGCGTTATTACAGGATTTGCCGAAGCCTTATCGATTAAAACGGCAAACCAATTTCAGCGCACAGAATAACAATCGCCGCAAACCGTTTCGCGCAAAACGCTAGCCAACAGATTGGCGTGTATTTTATTCAATGGTAAAATTTGCACCTTTTGTCAATTGAGGAAAAATAATGTCATTAGTCGATTTCGTGGTGAATAAACTGGACAATTTAAAAGCCACCGATATTTTATCGTTAAACGTGAAGGGAAAATCCTCCGTCACCGATACCATGATCCTTTGCACCGGCACCTCTTCCCGCCATGTGTCTTCTTTGGCGCAAAAATTAATTACCGAATGCAAACTTGCCGGTATCGACGTGTTCGGCGATGAAGGCAAGGAAACCGCCGATTGGGTGGTAGTGGATTTGGGTGACGCCATCGTACATATCATGCAGGCAGAAAGCCGCGAAATGTATCAGCTGGAAAAACTTTGGGCATAGACGCCAAAAAGTGCGGTTGTTTTTCCCGCTATTTTTTAGGTGCTGTTGAGGATCGAAAGGTGAAAATTCAGTTAATTGCCGTTGGAACCAAAATGCCGGGGTGGGTGACTACGGGCTTTGAGGAATATCAACGCCGCTTTCCGAAAGAGATGCCTTTTGAACTCATTGAAATTCCTGCCGGTAAACGGGGTAAAAATGCCGACATCAAACGTATTTTGGAACAGGAAGGCAAAGCCATGTTGGCGGCTGCCGGAAAAGGCAAGGTGGTGACACTGGACATTCCAGGTAACCCCTGGACCACGGAACAGCTGGCTCAACAATTAGAAGGCTGGAAAAATGACGGGCGCGATGTTTGTTTGCTCATCGGCGGGCCGGAAGGCTTGGCACTGGAATGTAAAGCCGCCGCCGAACAAAGTTGGTCACTTTCACCGCTTACTTTGCCGCATCCGTTGGTGCGCGTGGTGGTGGCGGAAAGCCTGTATCGCGCGTGGTCGCTCACTGCCAATCATCCATATCATCGAGAATAAATCAATAATAAGATGAGTTTAAAAATATTATTAAATCAGCCGCAATACGATCCGATTCGTGACAAAAAAGCCGAGCGCAACTTATTTGCCCGTCGCGCTTTGGTGTCATTTATCGGCGTGTTGGTGTTGTCGGTGGTGTTAATTTTAAACTTGTATGATTTGCAGGTGGTCAATTATGACGGTTATCAAACCCGTTCCAACGGCAATCGTATTAAGTTGTTGCCGCTGCCGCCGACTCGCGGGTTGATTTATGATCGCAACGGCAAACTACTGGCGGAAAATCTGACCTTTTTCGGGCTTTATATCGTGCCTGAAAAGGTGGAAAATTTAGACCGCACTTTTGAGGAGCTGAGGGTGTTGGTAGGCTTAACTGATGAAGATATTGCGAATTTTAACAAGGAACGGCGTCGCTCCTCCCGTTATATGCCGATTATGCTGAAACGAAATCTAACGGAAGAGCAAATTGCCCGTTTTGCGGTGAATCAATACAATTTCCAGAGTTTGGATGTGAAACCCTACTTTAAGCGCCATTATTTATACGGCGAACCGCTGACCCATGTTTTGGGCTATGTGTCAAAAATTAACGATCGTGATGTAGAACGCTTGAAAAAAGAGGAAAAGTACGCCAATTATTCCGGCACGCACGACTGGGGCAAACTCGGCATTGAGCGCTATTATGAAGATGCTTTACACGGCACCACAGGCTTTGAAGAAGTAGAAGTGAACAGTCGCGGTAAAGTGATCCGCAAATTGCGCGCACAACCCGCCATTGCCGGCAAAAGCATTCACTTGACCATTGACTTAAATTTACAGCTTTACGTTACCGATTTATTGGCGGGACACAAAGGCGCCGTGGTAGTGATGGATCCGAAAGACAACAGTATTTTAGCCATGGTTTCCGTACCGAGTTATGACAATAATCTTTTTGTGGATGGTATTTCCGGGGCGGATTACCGTCGCTTGCTCAATGACTCAAATCGCCCGCTTTATAGCCGCGTGACCCAAGGCGCCTATCCGCCGGCATCAACCGTGAAACCGTTCATCGCTGTTTCCGCATTGCAGGAAAATGTGATTACGCCGAACATGACCATTTATGATCCCGGCTATTGGATGTTGCCGAACAGTACCAAGCGTTTTCGTGACTGGCGTAAAGGCGGGCACGGCATGATCAATCTAAACAAGGCCATTACCGAATCCTCCGATACGTATTTTTATCAAACTGCCTATAACCTCGGCATCGATCGCCTGTCCGATTGGATGAAACGCTTTGGTTTCGGTGTCCCGACGGGGATTGATATTCAGGAAGAAACCAGTGCCAATATGCCGACCCGTGAATGGAAGCAAAAACGCTATAAAAAAGCCTGGGTGCAGGGCGATACAATTTCCGTAGGCATTGGGCAGGGGTACTGGACGGCGACGCCGTTACAGCTGGCAAAAGCCACCAGCATTTTAGTGAATAACGGCAAGGTAAACACACCGCACTTAATGAAGAGCGTGGAAGGTTCGGTAGTAGAACCCTATAAAGATCCGTTGTTGTACGAAGATATTACCGAACCGAAACAGTATTTCTGGGATGAGGCGAAACGCGGTATGTACAACGTGGTAAACGGTGCCGGCGGAACGGGGCGTAAAGCTTTTATCGGCACGCCTTATCGTGTCGCCGGTAAATCCGGTACGGCACAGGTGTTCAGTTTGAAAGAAAATCAAACGTATAACGCCGGCAGCTTGAAAAAAGAATTGCACGATCACGCGTGGTTTACCGCTTTCGCACCTTATGATAACCCACAAATCGTGGTGTCGATGATTTTGGAAAATGCCGGCGGCGGTTCCAGTAATGCGGCGCCGATCGTCAGAAAAATTATGGATTATTATTTTAAACAAAATACCCCGCAAGCCGTGATGTCGCTATTCGATGAGCCTGAATCGCCGGAATCGGAACCCGCAACAGGAGACGAGCCGAATGAAAATGAATGATCGTAATATTTGGCTGGAACTGTGGCGGCGTCTGCATATCGATTTGTGGCTGTTTATCGGGTTGGTGGTGGTTACCGGCTACGGCATGTTGGTGTTATATAGCGCTTCCGGTGCCAATGAAGCCATGTTTCGTAGCCGTATTGTGCAGGTGGCGCTCGGGTTTGTCGTAATGTTGGTCATGGCGCAATTTCCGCCGAAATTTTACCAGCGCATTGCGCCGTATTTATTTGGAATCGGCATCGTATTGCTTATTTTGGTGGATCTTATCGGCGCAACCAGTAAGGGGGCACAGCGTTGGCTGGATTTGGGCGTGGTACGTTTTCAGCCGTCCGAGATCGTAAAATTGGCAGTGCCGCTGATGGTGGCGGTGTATTTGGGCAATCGCCCACAACCCATTAAGTTAAAGGAAACGTTTATCGCACTGATCACCATTATTGTACCGACCTTACTCGTGGCGATTCAACCCGATTTGGGCACCGCAATTTTGGTTAGCGGTTCCGGCTTATTTGTGATATTTTTAGCCGGCATGAGCTGGTGGCTCATTTTAATTGCCGTGGTTGCGCTTGCGGGATTTATTCCGGTTATGTGGTTCTATTTAATGCACGACTATCAACGTGCCCGTGTGTTGACCTTATTTGATCCGGAAAAAGATTTATTGGGCGCGGGCTACCATATTTGGCAATCCAAAATTGCGATCGGTTCCGGTGGGTTATGGGGCAAAGGCTGGTTACAGGGAACGCAATCCCAGCTGGAGTTTTTACCCGAGCCGCACACGGATTTTATTTTCGCCGTGTTGAGTGAAGAATATGGCATGATTGGCTTTTTGGTTTTATTAGCCATTTATTTATTTATTGTTGCGCGCGGTTTAATGATTGGCGTTAATGCGCAAAGCGCTTTCGGGCGTATTTTAGTGGGGGCATTAACGTTAATTTTCTTCGTTTATGTCTTTGTTAACATCGGCATGGTAAGCGGCATTTTGCCTGTTGTGGGCGTGCCTTTACCATTGGTGAGTTATGGCGGTACATCCTATGTGGCAATTATGGCGGGCTTCGGTTTAATCATGTCAATTCATACTCACAAAGAACACTTTCTGAAAGGAACTAACTAAGTTTTCAGTTTTCTTAATTGTGAGCTTTACAGAGAGGGAGAAAACTCAATGAATCTAGAGCAAGCTGTAAAATATATGATAATTTTGTTTTCATTTTGCACCGCACTTTCCGTGCAAGCCGAAACAAAAAAATTATACGGCATTCAGGGACCGTCGTTGACTTACCGTCCGATGTCCGATAAAGCGCAGACTTATAATGTAAAAGGGGAAACTTACACCACGAAGCCGCACCAAACGGCAAAAAATTATTCCAAACAGGGGATTGCCAGCTATTACCATCATAAATTTAACGGGCGGAAAACTTCCAACGGCGATATTTACGATTCCACTTTATATACGGCGGCACATAAAACTTTGCCTTTGAATTCCTACGCAGTGGTCACCAATATGTATAACCAACGCAAAGTCATTGTGCGAATCAACGACCGTGGGCCCTTTGCTAAAGATCGTATTATTGATTTGTCCCACGCGGCGGCAAAAGAGATCGGTATTGTAAATTACGGTATGGGATTGGTTAAGGTGGAAGCGTTGCATGTGGACGCTAACGGTGAGCTTTCCGGCGCAGGCACCTCCACATTGGCGAAAGCAAGTAGAACAGAAGAAGGGCTAAAACGCCTGGTGGATAATGAAATCGCTTCCACGCCGGCGCCGCGACAAAATCGTAAAGTGGCAAGTGCCGAACGCTATGAAATTAAAATGGTCAATGTCGCCAGCAAGAAAAACGCCGAGCAGATCATTCAGGATTTAGCGTTAAATAATGTGAAAACGGAAATTGCCGCACATGGTCAAAAATACCATATCCATTTGGGACCTTTTAATTCAAAACAGGAAATCAACGAATTGAAAACACAATTAAGACGGTTAAATCATTCTGAACCGTTGATTGTGTATTCTTATAATCAATAACAAGTACATAATTTCAGGATATTTAACATTATGTTTAATAAAGCAGTAAAAAACAGCAAGATTGCCATCGTCTCAGGGGTATTGGCGGTATCGCTCGGTGCTATGGCGGCGGAAGACGTACAATTTAACATCGCCGTGCCGGAAATTAATGCACAAACCTACGTCTTAATGGATTACAACTCCGGTGCCGTGTTGGCGTCCCTTAACCCTGATCAGCGCCAATATCCGGCATCATTGACCAAAATGATGACCAGCTATGTGGTCGGGCAGGCGATTAAGCAAGGTAAAATCCGTAATACGGATATGGTCACCATCGGCGAAAGCTCCTGGGGGCATAAATTCCCCGGTTCTTCCAAAATGTTCTTAAACTTAAATCAACAGGTTTCCGTTGCGGATTTACATCGCGGCATCATCATTGTTTCGGGTAATGACGCCTGCGTGGCAATGGCGGAGCATGTTTCCGGCACGGTGATGAACTTCGTTGATACCATGAATAAATATGTGGAACAGTTCGGTTTAAAAAATACCTATTTCACCACGGTGCACGGTTTAGATGAAGATAACCAATACTCTTCCGCCCGCGATATGGCGATTATCGGCGCGCGTATTATTCGTGATTTACCGGAAGAATATAAAATTTACGCCGAAAAAGATTTTACCTTTAACAAAATCAAACAGCCTAATCGCAACGGCTTGTTATGGGACAAAACCATTAACGTTGACGGTATGAAAACCGGTCACACGGATAAAGCGGGGTACAACCTGGTGGCTTCCGCCATCAGCCCGAACAATATGCGTTTGATTTCTGTGGTGATGGGCGTGCCGACTTATAAAGGTCGCGAAGTGGAAAGCAAAAAATTATTGCAATGGGGTTTTGCTAATTTTGAGACCTTCAAAACCTTGGATTCAGGCAAATCCATTTCCGAACAACGGGTGTATTACGGCGATGAAAGTAACATCCAATTAGGCGTGTTACAAGATGCTTTCATCACCATTCCGAAAGGCAAAAGCGCCGAGCTCAAAGCCCGTTACGAATTAGAGAAAAAATACCTTGAAGCGCCCCTTGCCAAAGGGCAAGTTGTGGGCAAGGTGGTGTATCAATTAGACGGCAAAGACATCGCCAGTGTAAACTTACAAGTGATGCAAGAAGTGAAAGAAGGCGGTATCTTCGGCAAAATCTGGGACTGGCTGGTGCTGACCATCAAAAGTTTATTTGACTAGCCTTTAAAAAACACACTCAACACTGACCGCACTTTTTCATGAAAGTGCGGTTCACTTTTTTAGGAGAATGCAATGACAGATAAAAAAACGGTAAATTTAGCCGACATTCCACAACAAAAATTAAAAGACTTGCTGGAATTCCCATGTGATTTCACTTTTAAAGTGGTGGGTGCCGCCCGTCCCGATTTAGTGGATGATGTGGTTCAGGTGGTGCATAAAACCATCAAAGACGATTACAACCCGAGCATGAAAGAGAGTGGCAAAGGCACTTATCATTCCGTGTCCATCACCGTGCGCGCTGAAAATATCGAACAAATTGAAAAACTGTATAAAGAATTGGCGGAAATCGACGGCGTGAGAATGGTGCTTTAACCATTAAAGTGCGGTCAGAAAAAACAGCGTTTTTAGGAAACTATCATGCAACCCGAATTAATTGTACGACAACTCGGCATTCGTGATTATGAGGACGTTTGGCACGAGATGCAGGCGTTTACCGATAATCGTACGGAGCAGACTCCTGATGAAATTTGGTTGGTGCAGCATCTATCTGTGTTCACCCAAGGTCAGGCGGGCAAGCCGGAACATCTATTGCAACAAAGTGCAATTCCGGTGGTGCAGTCCGATCGTGGTGGGCAGATTACCTATCACGGTTTGGGGCAGCAAATTATGTATGTGCTGATTGATGTGAAACGCCACGAGAATCTAAATGTGCGCCAATTAGTAACCGCACTTGAGCAATCAGTGGTGAAAACCTTGGCAGATTACGGCATTGAAGGCTATGCGAAACCTGATGCGCCAGGCGTTTATATTGACGGCAAAAAAATCTGCTCCCTCGGTTTGCGTATTCGCCACGGTCGGTCGTTCCATGGCTTGGCATTTAACATCAACATGGATTTGACCCCGTTTCATCAAATCAATCCTTGCGGTTACGCGGGTTTGGAAATGTGTCAGCTGGCAGATTTTATTCCCGCACCAGAGGCGGACTGCGACAAGGTTTCCCCACAATTAGTTCAACATTTCGCCGTGCAATTAGGGTATAATGTAACAAATTGTTAACATCAACAATCGTTTTTTACGTTCATTATCTCTGCAAATCTGCACAGAAAATTAAGGAATATCAATGGGAACACCTTTTAAAATGGAGCGCGGCGTTAAATATCGCGATGCCGCCAAAACCTCCATTATTCCGGTGAAAAATATCGATCCTGAGCAAGAACTGCTCAAAAAGCCGGAATGGATGAAAATTAAAATTCCGGCAAACGGTGCGCGCATTCAAAGTATCAAATCCGGTATGCGTCGCCATGGCTTGCATTCCGTCTGCGAAGAAGCCTCCTGCCCGAACCTGCACGAATGTTTCAACCACGGTACGGCAACTTTTATGATTCTTGGTGCTATTTGCACCCGCCGTTGTCCGTTCTGCGACGTGGCGCATGGTAAACCGTTGGCGCCGGATCCGGAAGAACCGCGTAAATTAGCGGAAACCATTCAGGATATGAAATTGCGTTATGTGGTGATTACCTCCGTTGACCGCGATGATTTACCGGATCGCGGTGCCGGGCATTTTGCCGATTGCGTTCGGGAAATCCGCGCCCTGAATCCGAATATTAAAATTGAAATTTTAGTGCCGGATTTCCGTGGTCGCATTGAACTGGCATTGGAAAAATTAAAAGACAATCCGCCCGATGTGTTCAATCATAATCTGGAAAACGTACCGCGCTTATACCGCGAAATCCGCCCGGGCGCTGATTATCAATGGTCACTGCGTTTGTTGAAGGAATTTAAAGCCATGTTCCCGCATATTCCGACCAAATCCGGACTTATGGTGGGATTAGGCGAAACCAATGACGAGATCTTGGAAGTGATGCAGGATCTGCGGGATCACGGTGTGACGATGCTGACGTTGGGGCAATATTTACAACCGAGTCGTCACCACCTTCCGGTTGCCCGCTATGTTCCACCGACAGAATTCGATATGTTCCGCGACAAAGCCCAAAACATGGGCTTCGAACACGCCGCCTGCGGCCCATTCGTCCGTTCTTCTTATCACGCCGATTTACAAGCAAGCGGCGGCTTGGTGAAATAATCGCGAAAAGTGCGGTGGTTTTCACGAACGTTTTTTCTCTTGAAAAACGCTTGGAAAAACCACCGCACTTTACGATGAACCCCGTGTCGTGATAACAAAAAAGGAAGTTAATGATAACTTTCCTTTTGCTTTTCTGAATAGCTTAAATTATTGCTTACGCCAGGTGGTGCCGTTCGGTCCGTCTTCCAATATGATGCCCATTTCCGTTAAGGCATTGCGCGCGGCGTCAGCGGCTGCCCAGTCTTTGGTGGCTCGGGATTCGTTGCGTTGCTTAATAAGCGCTTCGATTTTCGCCACTTCATCTTCATCGGAACCGGCTTGCAGGAATTGCTCCGGATCCAGTTGAAGCAGACCGAGAATGGCGGCGAGTTCGCGTAAGCGTGCGGCTAAGCCGTTGGCTTTTGCCATGTCTTCGGTCTTCAGCTTGTTCAGTTCACGCGCCATTTCAAACAGTACGGAAAGGGCATTCGGCGTGTTGAAATCATCATCCATGGCTTCACGGAAGGCATCCACAAAATTTTCACCGCCAAAAGCCACCGCACTTTTATCTGTGCCGCGTAATGCGGTGTAGAGCCGTTCTAATGCGCCGTGAGCGAGGTTAAGGTTTTCTTCGCTGTAATTTAATTGGCTGCGGTAGTGCGCGGTCAATAAGAAATAGCGCACGCTTTCCGCGTCGTAGTGGTTTAATACGTCGCGAATGGTGAAGAAATTGCCGAGGGATTTCGACATTTTTTCTTTATCCACCATGATCATGCCGGAGTGTAGCCAATAGTTCACATATTGATTGCCGTGGGCACAGCAGGATTGGGCGATTTCGTTTTCGTGATGTGGGAACATGAGGTCGGAGCCGCCACCGTGAATGTCAAAATGCTCGCCTAATTGTTTGCTGTTCATGGCGGAGCATTCGATGTGCCAGCCTGGGCGCCCTTTGCCCCAAGGCGAGTCCCAGCTCGGTTCATTCGGTTTAGACATTTTCCATAACACGAAATCCATTGGATTTTTCTTGATTTCGTTAATTTCAATGCGCGCGCCCGCTTGTAATTGTTCCAAATCCTGACGGGACAATTTGCCGTAATCTTTGAAGCTTTCCACATCAAACATTACATCGCCGTTGTCCGCTACGTAGGCGTGTCCGCGTTGGATTAATTTCTGTACAATGTCAATGATTTCAGGAATATGGTGGGTGGCGCGCGGTTCAAAATCCGGACGCAAAATATTCAGCGCGTCAAAATCTTTATACATTTCCACCACCATGCGATCCACCAACTGATCGCAGGTTTCTTTATTTTCCAAGGCACGTTTAATAATTTTGTCATCCACGTCGGTAATATTACGCACATAGGTTAAATCGTAGCCTAAATAACGCAAATAACGGGCGATTACATCGAAACACACGAACGTACGCCCGTGCCCGATGTGGCAGAGATCGTACACGGTCACGCCACACACATACATTCCGATTTTGCCGGCGTGAATCGGTTTAAAAATTTCTTTTTCGCGGGTTAGGGTATTGAAAAGTTTTAACATATTGGGATCCAAATCTTTTTGAAAACGCACCGCACTTTATGGCGATTTGGGGCGGATTGTGAAATAATGACGCTCTTTAATTCGTAGAGGAAAAGCACAATGGTTACACTACATACAAATTTCGGCGATATTAAAATTGCCTTAAATCACGAGAAAGCACCGGTAACGGCGGAAAATTTCTTAACTTATTGTAAAAACGGTTTTTATGATAACACAATTTTCCACCGCGTGATTGACGGTTTTATGATTCAAGGCGGCGGTATGGAAAGCGGTATGCGCGAAAAAGCCACCAACGCGCCGATTAAAAATGAAGCCAATAACCGTTTAAGTAACAAACGCGGCACCATCGCCATGGCGCGCACCTCCGATCCGCATTCCGCGACAGCGCAATTCTTCATTAATGTTGCCGATAACAACTTCCTGGATTACCGCGCAAAAGAGTTGCACGGGCGCGAAGTGGTGCAAGAATGGGGTTATGCGGTATTCGGCGAAGTGGTTGAAGGCATGGATGTGGTCGATAAAATCAAAGGCGTTAAAACCGGCAACAAAGGTTTTCATCAAGACGTGCCGAATGAGGATGTGGTGATTACTTCGGTTACTGTGGATGAGTAATTTTTCATAATAACCGCCTAAATAATTGGGCGGTTATTGGTTCCTTAATGGATTGGTTTGTACTAAAATTAACCAAAATCGAGGGAGGTTATGATGATGACACAGGAATATAAGCAGTTTTTGCAACAAAAAGTGGCAAAATCTGATGAAGATTTTAAAAATAATCGCGTATTTGAGCCTGAACAAGTGTACCAACGCGTGATTCAAGCGGCGGTAAAAGCTAAAGAAGGAATGAAGGACGTTGCATAAAATTATTTATTCAGAAAACGCCGTTCAGGATTTTGAGCATATTGTTTTTGATTTAACCGAATATGCCGGATTTAGCAGTGCTATAACTATTTTTGAAGATATTAAACAAGCGATTGAATTGCTTGCCTATATGCCTCTGATGGGAGTTGTCGGTAGTGTTGAGGGAACTCGTGAAATTTATGTCAGAGGCTATCGAATTGTTTATCGTGTTTCTTCTGCAGAAATTCAAATCAGCACCATCATTCATTGTAAAAGACTTTATCCCAATTTCTAATCATGCCTTTTTTTGATACCCACACCCACCTTGATTACCTGCAACAATTTAGCGGCGAGCGGTTGGTGCAGCTGATGCAAAATGCGCAGGCGGCGGGAGTGCAAAAGATTTTGATTGTTGCTGTGTTGCAGCGGGATTTCAAAACGATTGAAAAAATGACCGCACTTTATCCCGGGCAGTTGTATTACGGCTTAGGGTTGCATCCTTTGTATATCCAAGAGCATCAAATCGACGATTTGGGTTTGCTGGATCAGGCATTGGCAAGTCGTCCGGCAAATTGTACGGCGGTGGCGGAAATCGGTTTGGAGCGTGCCTTGCCTGAACTCTTAACGGAAGCATTATGGCGCAAGCAATGTGATTTCTTGGAAGCGCAGTTGCACTTGGCGAAAAAACACAACCTGCCGGTAAATCTGCATTCCCGTAAATCTCATGAGCAACTGTTTTCCTTTTTAAGACGCATCGCCGTGCCAAAATGTGGTGTGGTGCATGGTTTTGCGGGCAGTTATGATCAGGCGAAACGCTTTGTGGATTTAGGTTACAAAATCGGCGTAGGCGGCACCATTACTTATGAACGCGCCAATAAAACCCGTCAAACCATCGCCAAATTGCCTTTAAACGCGTTGCTGTTGGAAACGGATTCGCCCGATATGCCGGTGTTTGGTTTTCAAGGGCAGCCTAATCGCCCGGAACGCGTGGTGCAGGTGTTCAATGCCTTGTGTGAATTAAGAAGCGAAACGCCGGCGCAAATCGCCGAGACCATTTGGCACAACAGCGTGGCAAAATTCGCTTGAAAAAAGTACCGCACTTTTGTGCGAAATCAGATCTTAAACCGGTGAATCACTTGATTCGCCGAACCGCGCCAAATCAGGCTCGGATCCGCTTGCGCCTGAATGAATTTGCCGTCAATTAGCACGTCGATATAAGGCAGCATTTGGCGTTGATAGTCGTCCAATTCATCTAATTTGTACCCGGTCCATACCCAAATGTCTTTATCGGGGCATTCCCGTTTCACCCGTTGCACTAACGGCAACAGCGTTTCTACATTGCGCGGATGAAGCGGATCACCGCCGGAGAGGGTCAAACCTTGGCGTTTAATGCGGGTGTCTTTGAGATCCTTGAGAATTTGTTCTTCCATTTCAATACCAAACGGCACGCCCGCACTAAACGACCAGCTTTTTTGGTTGTAGCAACCTTTGCAGGCGTGCGTACAGCCGCTGACGAAAAGGGTGCAGCGAGTGCCTTCGCCGTTGACGATGTCGACGGGGTAGTATTGGAGGTAGTTCATTAGTTACTTATGTTTTAGATTGTTTAACCCGCTATGGTTTTTGTTGATATATCGGATTTCGCCGATGGCGAGTTACTTTTCTTTGCGTCGTCAAAGAAAAGTAACCAAAAGAAAGGCGCCCCTGCTTTGCCTTGTTTATTCGCAACTCAGCACAGCTGACTTGCTCACCCCTTCGGGGTCGTTGGCATAGCCAACGCTTAAAATGCGTTGCATTTTGTCCTTTGTTCCATTGAATTTGCTTTACGGGAATTTTGTAAACTTGCTACGCTCAAACAGTACAAAATTCCCTACAAATTCAATTTCACAAAGGCGGTAAAGAAGGGAACCCAACGTTGACTTTTAAAGTGCGGTGAAATTTTGTGGTATTTTCTATAAAAAAACACTCAAAAAAATAACCGCACTTTTCTAGAATAACGCTCAAATAAATGGGGTCCCCGTATAAGACGCCTGAGCGACTTGCAATTTTTAGGAAATTTTCGTCTGTTTGCGCGTAGCGAGTTCGAAAATTTCCGTGAAGAAAATTGCAACCAAGCGAAGAACAGCGGCTTATCCGGGGTGTGTTCTTTGCTACTTTCTTGCACAAGCAAGAAAGTAGGAGTAACTACATATGCTTAACTCTGCGCTTCACTTCTTCCTGTTTCCCCGCATTAAACGGTCTGGCGTCTGGGCTTCCTAGGTAGCCGCAAACCCGTCGGGTGACGGAGACTTTTTCGCTGTCGTGGTTGCCGCATTTCGGGCAGGTGAAGCCTTTGCTGGTGCATTCAAATTCGCCGGTGAAACCGCATTCGTAGCATTCGTCGATAGGCGTGTTGGTGCCGTAGTAAGGCACGCGGTCGTAGCTGTAATTCCACACGTCTTCCAGTGCTTTGAGGTTGTGCTGGATGTTTGGGTATTCGCCGTAGCAAATGAAACCGCCGCTGGCAAGTGGCGGGTACGCCATTTCAAAGTCCAGTTTGTCGTATGGATTGACTTTTTTCTCCACGTCCAAATGGTAGCTGTTGGTGTAGTAGCCTTTGTCGGTCACGCCGTCGATGACGCCGAATTGTTTGGTATCTAAACGGCAGAAGCGATCGCACAGGTTTTCGCTTGGAGTGGAATACAAACTGAAGGCATAACCAGTTTCAGCGCGCCATTGTTTGGTGGCGTTGCTGAGGTATTCCACGATGGCACGACCTTTTTCGCGTAGCATGTCGTTATCGTAAATGTGTCCTTGGTGATAGAGCGCATTGACGGTTTCATAAATGCCGATGTAACCGAGGGAAATGGAGGAGCGTCCGTTTTTGAAGATTTGTGCCACGTTGTCGTCCGCTTTTAAACGCACGCCACAGGCGCCTTCCATGTATAAAATCGGTGCCACACGGGCTTTGGTGTGTTCTAAGCGGGCAATGCGGGTCATGAGTGCTTTTTTCGCCAAGGCTAAACGTTGATCCAAAATTTCATAGAAGCGTTTTTCATCCCCTTTGGCTTCAATGGCGATACGCGGCAGGTTGAGGCTCACCACGCCGAGGTTGTTACGTCCGTCGTGGATTTGTTCGCCATTTTCTTCGTACGCGCCCAAGAAGCTACGGCAGCCCATCGGGGCTTTGAAGGAACCGGTGACTTTGACCACTTGATCGTAATTCAGAATATCCGGATACATACGTTTGCTGGCGCATTCCAAGGCAAGCTGTTTGATGTCGTAATTCGGATCATTAGGTTCCAGATTTACGCCCTTGCGTTGGGTGAAAACCAGTTTCGGGAACACCGGTGTTTTGTGGTTTTTGCCTAAACCGCGAATTCGGTTTTGCAAAATCGCTTTTTGAATCAAGCGCGCCTGCCAGCTTGTGCCCAAACCGAAACCGAAGGTCACGAATGGGGTTTGACCATTGGCGGTGTGCAAGGTATTCACTTCATATTCAAGGGATTGGAAGGCGTCGAAACAATCTTTTTCGATAAGTGCCTGCGCGTATCCTTGCGCATCGGGCACATTCCACTGCGCGGCATTTTTCAGATGTTTGTCGTAACTGAGTTGAACGTAAGGCGCCAACACTTCGTCAATACGGTTAATAGTGGTGCCGCCGTAAATGTGACTTGCTACCTGCGCGATAATTTGCGCAGTCACGGCGGTGGCGGTGCCGATGGATTTCGGCGGTTCGATTTCCGCATTGCCCATTTTAAAGCCTTGGGTCAGCATGCCTTTTAAATCCACCAACATACAGTTAAACATCGGGAAGAAGGGCGAATAGTCCAAATCGTGATAATGGATTTCGCCTTTCTCATGGGCTGCCACCACATCGCGCGGCAGAATGTAACGTTTGGCATAATGTTTCGCCACGATACCCGCCAGCAAATCCCGTTGGGTCGGGATCACTTTGGCGTCTTTATTGGCGTTTTCGTTCAGTAATTCCACGTTGCTTTGTTCAATTAATCCCTCAATTTCCCGGGTTAATTGACTGCGTTTTTCACGCGCCAAATCACGATCGTGGCGATATTCAATATAAGCGCGTGCCACTTGCGGGTATTGGCTAGCCATCAGGTGATTTTCCACGATTTTTTGAATGTGACTAATGTCGATTTCCTGTTGGTAATGGCTGAAAATGTCATCACTGACTTTCTGCGCCACGGCATAGCAATAACGATCATCCGTAATACCGACCGCCTGCGCTGCCTTTTTTATGGCGTTTACGATACGTTGAAGTTCAAAGCTAATGCGTGAACCATCACGCTTAATGACAAAGAATGTACCCATGAGAGATGTCCATATTTAGTGTTATAAAAAATTGGATAATACTATATATAGATATTTTTAGGATTTCAAGACACAAGATGTAGTGTTTTTGTGGCTTGTTTGTTAACGTTCTGTTATGAGCAAAGTTTAGTGATTGGTTTCGTTAGGAATTTCATTCGGGGAGAAATGAGAGGGCGAAAATAAAAAAGTGCGGTGAAGAAACACATTATTTTTCCACCGCACTTTTGTTTCAGGTTAGCTGAATAAGCGCATTTTACCAGAAATAGCCCGCGCCTGCCGTACCGCCAACTTCACCTTGTGAGTTGGTGCTGAAAGAAACTTTCACGCCGTATTTTCCGTTATCGGAAATGCGTGAGTAACCCACAGCTACAGCGGTTTCGCTTTGATATTGACCGACAGCGGCGACTAAGGCGGATTGCCCGTCTCTATGAGGCTGCATCAAACCCGCCGTAGCGAGGGCGGAAGCGGTGCCGGCTTTGCGACGTTTATCCATTTTTTTCACGCGCTTATCAATGTTATCAATGCGATTATTAATGGCACTGCCGACGTCTTGAAGCTGACTCATATTTACTGCATCCGTCGGTGCTTTCCCTTTCGCAACGTTAGCAATTCGTTTGCCGCCGGCGTTGATGCCGTGGCTTGTCATGCTTGGACCGTCTTTAATCGTAACACCGTCGTTATTGACCGTGGTATTGCCTACAGTAAGGCTGCCATCTGCGCCGAGATTAACTTCCTTCGCCAGCTGAACGGTCATGGTGCCGTTTTTATCTGCGGTCACGCCGATATTATTTTGTGTTAATTTCTTCGGATCCGCACCGCCGCGAATGTTAAGTTGATCGCCTAATTTACGATTAACCGTGACTTCTTGATTGTCTCCTTGGAAATTCAGCCCTTTGTCCACATTGTTGGCTAAATTCGTCACATTTTGGTTGGTTTGATGTAATTGGCTACCGTTCACCGCCTCTTTACTATGGGCTGAAATTTCACCGTCTTTTACACCGGTGATTTTCTTATCATTGGCGTGAATGCCGTCCTTGGTGACACTTGGTCCGCCATTGATATTGACACCGTTGCTATCCAGGGTGGTATCACCGGTTTTCACCGTGCTGAATTCAACATCGTTTTGGGTTTCAACGGTGTACGTGGTGCTTCCGTCGGCATTCTTTTGAGGCGTTACAGTAATGTTTTTGCCGGCACTAACACCGGATTTAGCTTGAGCAATACTTCTATCCAATTGGGATTTGTTCACCGCATCTTTGTCATTTACCCCATCGGCAACCTGAGTAATACGACCATCTTCCTGGAACGAAATGCCATCTTTACCGTCTTTGCCTTTGAGCGTCAACGCGTCTTTACCATCAGCGCTACGCGTAGCGGCAATAGACATACCCGGTTGTCCGTCTTTAGCAAAAGTGACGGAAGCCTCTTTGCCGTTGATGGATACGCCATCCTTACCGTTTTCCCCTTTGACGCTAATGGTGCCCGCTTGCGCATCGTCTCCTACAGTGATGTCGTTGCTTAAACCCACTTGTAAGGTCGGTTTACCATTATCGGTAACTACTTTTGTAATAACACTGCCATCGCCTTTCACTTTCACGGTTTCACCTAAGTTGGCTTTAGCGGTTGCGCCATTGTCATCGCTTAAACCGAAGCCGCCGTTTTTACTTGCGTCGGTAATGTCGTTAATGGATTTTTGTAAATCACCGATATTCGCCGCATTTTTTAAGGTATCACCTGAGGCGTCTTTTAAAGCAACTGTTGAACCGTCGGCTTGTTTTAATCCGCTGTCAATGTTCACAATTTGATTACCACCATTGTTTAGTCCTTTATCCGTTAAGCTGACCGCCTTTGTCGGATCTTTCAGGGTAATTGTTATGCCATTGCCATTGATAACCGTTGTGTTGTCGCCATTCTTGAATTGCGCACTGGTTAACTCATTCAACTCTTTGGCTAATTTCACTTCCAGTTTGCCGTTATTGGCATTTACGCCGATATTGTTGTCAGATAATTTGTTTTTATCTGCACCACCCACAATTTCCAGTTTTTGATTTAAGGTTTTAGTGATGACTTCGGTGCTGTTATCTCCGGCGAATTTTAAGCCGTCTTTAAGGGTTGCAACAGCGTCGTTATTCACCATTAAACGGTCTTTGGGATTGGTTTCATTCACACCGGCAGGACCTTGCGCCGTTTTGATGGTGACAGGATTCGCACCGTCTTTGCCATTTAATGCAATGGAACCGTCTTTACCGTTAATCGCCACACCGGAGCCATCTTTGCCGTTCACTTTAATGGAAGAATCTTTACCGGTTACGCCGTTAGCGTCTTTTTGACCTAGCGCTAAATCATCTTTCAGATTCACTTTAAACGGATTGGCGGCTGAGCCATCACCTTCAATGGTTGTATTGTTGCCGGGAGCCATTGCTGTTTTTTCCGGTGTTGGAATATTGGCTTTGATTTTGTAGGTTTTTTGTCCTGTCGTATTATCGGTTTCGTCAGTTACCGTAATCGTAGAATCAGCCGCTTTCACTACAGCGCCTAAAGCGGTAATAACTTTTTTACCATTATCGGTAATGTTGGCGAGATCTTTATCTGCCGCATTGTCGATCTTATTTTTTGTGGTTTGGGCAAGATCCACCGTGACATCATCGCCGGATCCTGATGTCGTCACATATTTTTGGCTGTCTCCGCCTTTGATATTAAATTTGATTCCTCCGTTGTGAGACAAGGATTTCTCTGTGGTACTACCGTTGTCACCGCCTAAAGAAACCTTATTATCGAATTTTTTATCGACTATAGATAATTGATCTTCCGTTGCTGCACGACCGGTTGTTGGCGCGCCCGTCCAGCTTGTATTGGTTAAACCGGTAATATAGCCGTTATTACCATCAATGGTGATCGGGTGACCATTTGTTCTTGGTCCGACGGTCAAGCTAGGATTTAATGCCACTTTATAGTTAATATGTCCGTCCGTTGCAGTTTCTGATGTGATTTGAATATTATCATCACCTTTCTCAACCGTAGTTTTGGCTTTTGCAGTTTCAGCGAATAATTGACCGCCATTCACGGCATCTTTGCTGTTAGCTGCAATAACGCCATCTGCTACATTGGTGATTTTCTTACCGCCTGCATCCACACCTGATTGGGTAAGTTTAGGGCCGTTGGTGATTTCTACACCATTACCGGTTAATTTGGTATTGCCCGTGGTCACAGAAGTAAATTCAACATTATCTTTGGTGGCAAAAGAGAATTTTTTATCTCTTTGAGTAATTTTGATGTTTTTGCCGGCATCATAAGTCACCGTATCCCCATTTTTAACGGAATTAGATGCATTGCTGACGACTTCGCCGTCAGATTTAGAGGCAGTTATTGTCCATGCGGCATTATTTAACGCCTCTACCACATTTTTAACCGTCGCTACGCCATCTTTGCCATCAGTGCCGTTGGCGCCATTTGTGCCCGGTGTACCGGCTACGGCAGCCTTGCCATCTTCTACTTTAATGGTGGATAAATTGACGTCATATTTCACCACACCGTCATTTGCCACGGAAGCGGTTGTCATCATACCATTGGTAAAGTTTAATCCTTTATCCAACATGACGGTTTTATCACCGCTACCGTTAGCTTTATAAGTTAATGGGATAGATTTCGCCGCTTCTGTGCCATTAAAGGTTACGGCATAAGTATCAACGCCATTTACATCTGTTTTGTTTACATTAATCGGTGCCGAACCTGTCACTTTAACCGCTTCTTTTGCGGCACTTTGTACGGCTTTTTTGGATACAGATACTTCGTATTTCGCACCCATATCGCCGGCGTTTTTACCATTTGCTACGCTAATATCCGCCAGGTTTTCATCTCCGGCTTGAGCTGCTTTTTTCTCAACAATTTCCGTTGATGCGGAGCCACCAAGAAGGCTTTTTAATTGTTTAAAGTTAACCGCGTCGTCATCTTGAGTGCCTTCAGCGACACCGGTAATGCGATTATTTCCCATATTGATGGTTCCGCCATTTTGAACGCTGAAGTTCTTAACAGTGGTGTTGCCTGTTGCAGTTAGATCTTGGGTCGTAACATTAGTGAACGTGACATTTTCTTGGGTTGAGAAGGTGAAGTTAGTGCCGTTTTGTTTGACTGTTAAATTCTTTCCTGCCAGTAGCTTCACTTGGTTACTCGGTTTGATTGTTGCTGTTGAGGCTGCGCCATTTTGAGTACCACCATTTTCTACGCCGGAAGTGATTTGCCAACCTTGTTCTACACGACTGGCGACAGCAAATAATTGAGAGCCATTAACGGCATCGGTTGAGTTTGCCGCAACATTACCTGCTGCCACATTTTTAATTTGACGCTCATTGCCTTTTGAACCAATGCTCACAAAATGTCCCGACTCTTTTACCGTGCCGGTAAAACCTGAGTAGGTATATCCGTTAACAGTCGCACTGCTAACATTTGAAACAGGATGTGAACCTTCCGTGGTGGAGGAATTTCCTAAAATGACGGAACCGTTGGTTGTCGCGGTGATATTGGCACCCAATGCAACGGTATTTTGGCCGCTAACATTGCTGTTTAAACCAATGGCAATAGAGTTCATTGCCGCCGTTCCTGTTGTGGCTTTTTCGCCTAACGCAATAGAACCTACTGCTTTAGCCCCTTTATTGTCGTAATTACTATCGGCTGCTGTATTAGTGCTATTTACACTTACATAATTGGTTTGTGCCGCTTCAACAGCTGTTTTGACATCGTGATAGTTGGTATTTTTAATACTAAATACCGGTGCTTTGTAAGTATGTCCGTCTGCTTCATAGCCGTTATAACCGGCGCCTGCGATGGACTTGGCTAAGTTATCATTCACGAATTTTAACTGGGCAACATTCACTGCATCAGTATCATTACGACCACCGGCAACATTAATAATTCGACGCTCTTTACCGGCGTTTGCAACAGCTACAACACCATTATTAGCATCATAATTTTGTGCAGTAAATTTAGATTGCCCGCCATCGACACTGTTGACAATGGTACCTGTACCTAATGCCAATGAGTTTTTAAAGGTAGATTTAGCTCCCTGACCAATGGCCATTGAACCAGATTCAGTGGCTGTAGCATCTTTACCTATTGCTACAACGTTATCTTGAGATGCTTTTGCATTTGCGCCAAGAGAAATTGCATTAATGCCGGAAGCATTAGCTTGGTAGCCAAATGCGATAGCAGATTCTTTTTGCGCAAGTGCACTCGTACCGACAGCAATGGCTTTATCAGCTTTTTTAGACAGATCCGGAGAGGTAACATTCTCTTTTAGATAGTTGTCATGTTCCACTTTAAACTCACCGGTGTGTGCTTTATAACCAATAGCAAATGAATCATCACCATTGGTTTTAGCTGCCGTACCCAATGCCATGGAACGGTTACCATTGGTTTGTGTGTTGTCTAACCCGTTGTATTTTGTGATTGGCACACCAGAACCATTCGGAGATATTTTTTGTTCCAAGCTGCCAATTGCAATGGATTGGTTGCCTTTAGCAGTAGCAGAAGCCCCCAGTGCGAAGCTTGATTGACCTGCAGCCCATGCGACAGAACCAATGGCAGTAGAATAATCCCCGGTTGCTGCAGATTGACGCATCATCGCAAGAGAATTAATTCCTGATGATCTGGAAGCTATACCGATTGCAATACCGCCATTTTTTTCTGCTCTGGAAAATGAACCTAAGGCCATGGCAAGCCCACCGGTAGCTTTAGAATAATCGCCTAAGGCGATACCATTTGAATCCTTACTTGAGTCACGAACATCGGTATTTTTACCGATAGCGATACCATATGCCTCCCCATTGCTGTATCTTCTTTCAGGATTGCTCGGTTTGTCTTTATCATCATATGATTTACTACCGGGGTTGTAATAATTTAATGCTTGGCTTCCCTTTCTCTTGTTTGGGGAGGCTTCTGCCCCCTCGGATTTCACAGAATTGTTTTCAACAGAACCTATAGCAATGTAAGCGTTGGTATTAAAGGAGAGAAATAATAACGGGGCTGCAGCAATGAATATTTTAGTTTTTTTAGGTATATCTGTAGTGGTAGAAAGGGAGAAAGCTTTAGATAGTTCAGATACGGCAATCCATGTCTGAGATGTTTTACACCAGATTACTTTAAAGACTTTATTCATCTTATGTTTTCCTTTTTGTTAGGGTAAATTACATTGATAATTAATATGTTAATAGGTTCTGCAGCTTAAAAATGTAGATTAAGGCGTTATAAATTAGATTTGGTACTTGATTATATTAATGGAGTTTTATTGGCTAATATTTGTGCAAGACTGAGTTAAGGGGGTACATCCTAACTATATAAATTTTAAATGCAAGTAAATTTTCATTGTTTTACAAAAAATAAGGTCTTTTTTGAAATTTTTTATTAAAATTCACTTGAAAGACGAATAATAAAGAGAAATTAATATAAAAAGTGCGGTGAAAAAACACATTATTTTTCCACCGCACTTTTATGATGAATCATTTAGTTATACATCGCCTCAATCAGCTCTTTATAACGCTGTAAAATCACTTTTCGTCGTAATTTCAACGTCGGTGTGATTTCTTCCAATTGTGTGCTGAAGGCTTGGGGCAAAAGGGTGAAACGTTTAATTTGTTCCCAGCCCGCCAATTCTTTTTGCAATTCATTAATTCGGCGTTCTAACATTTGAATAATCTCCGAATTTCTTAACAATTCCAAACGATCCTGATATTTGATGTTGACCTGCTTGGCATAATCTTCCAGTGACGCATAGCAAGGCACGATAAGGGCGGAGACGTATTTTTTCGCGTCGGCGATGACGGCGATTTGTTCGATGAATTTATCTTTGCCGATTTTACTTTCCAGCACCTGTGGCGCGATATATTTGCCGTTGGAGGTTTTCATCAGTTCTTTGATGCGATCGGTGATGTATAAATTGCCGTCGGCATCGAATTCGCCGGCGTCACCGGTTTTCAGGAAACCGTCAGGGGTGAAGGTGTCGGCGGTTTCCTGCGGTTTTTTATAATAACCTTTCATCACCATGCCGCCACGCACCAGAATTTCATTGTTTTCGCCGATTTTCACTTCTGCGCCCGGCATCAAAGTACCGATAGAATTGGCATTAAAACTGAAATCATTCCAGCAGGAAACGGTGGCGGTGGTTTCCGTCATGCCGTAACCCAGTTTGATGTTTAAGCCGATACTGTGGAAAAACAAGCCGATGGTCGGTTCCAATTTGGCGCCGCCGCACGGCATCATACGAATGCGTCCGCCGAGTAAGGCGCGCAGTTTACCGAGCACCAATTTATCGGCGAGGGCATATTGTTGTTTTAATGGGAAGCCGATTTTCTGTTGCTTGGCAAGGGTATCGAAACGTTTACGCCCGACGGCAATTGCCCAATTGAAAATCCATTGGCGCAGTTTCGGTGCGTTATGCACTTTGTCCAGAATCGCTGTGTAAATCTTCTCGTAAAAACGTGGCACGGCACACATCAATGTCGGACGAATGTCCGTCAATGCCGACCGCACTTGGTTGGTATCTTCAATGTAACAGTTAGTGGCACCGCGATGGAGCACATACGCCACCCAAGCCCGCTCAAAAATATGAGATAACGGCAGGAAGGAAAGGGACACATCGCTATCATCTATTTGCAACGCCTGATCGTGCGCCTTCAGCTGGTGCGCCAGATTGGCATAATCCAGCATCACGCCTTTCGGCTCACCGGTGGTGCCGGAGGTGTAAATCAGGGTGAATAAATCCGCCAAAGATTTGCCATCCAGCCGCTGTTGTAATTGCGGTCGATATTGTTCGTCCGCCATTTCAATAAAATCCTGCCAATGACAGGCTTTGGCGTGTTCGTGCAAATTGATGGTGCTTTTCATCGCCACGATTTTTATAAGCTTAGGGCATTCATCGGCGATGTCGATCACCTGATCGTATTGTTCCTGATCGCCGGCGAAAATGATCTTCATATCGGCGTTGTTAATAATGAATTGCGCCTGTTTTGCGGTGTTGGTGGCATAAATCGGTACCGTCACCGCACGCACCTGTAATATACCAATGTCGGTGATTGTCCAACGCGGCATATTGTGCGCGAAAATACCGATTTTATCTTGAATATCAATATGATTGGCTAAAAGTGCCAAAGAGATGTGATCCACTTGCTGTTGCAGCTCCGCCCAGGAAATATCCAGCCGGTTATTGTCTTTGAAATAGCAAAGTGCGGTGCGATTTGCCAGCGTTTTTGCCTGATGGCGAATGCGATTGATAAAATGAAAATTGAGATCCATGGTTAAAAATCCAAAATCAGCTAACAGTTGTGCGCTAATATAGCCGATTAACGATCAAAACTCTAGCAATAAAACTGCGTTTTGTAGGGATTTATTGTGTCGGTACGTCAAGACATCAAGACAAATTATCCCTACAATTCCCCGTAAAATACCGCTAAAATACACCGCACTTTTGTCTGATTTTTCCCAAGGATTTTTATGTCGCAGCCACGTTTCGTTCATTTGCAGGTTCACAGTGATTTTTCCATGATTGACGGTATCGCCAAAGTGAAACCGTTAGTGAAAGCCTGTGTGGGAAATGGAATGGTAGCGGTGGGCTTGACGGATTTCACCAATTTTTGTGGCTTGGTACGCTTTTACGGCGAGGCGTTGTCTTCCGGTGTGAAGCCGATTATCGGGACGGATGTGTTGGTACAAAGCGCATTATGCGGCGATGAAAAATTTCGTTTAACCTTGCTGGCGAAGAATAACGAAGGTTATAAAAACATTACGTTGCTGCTTTCCAAAGCTTATGAACGCGGTTATGCCGATTGGCCTTATATCGATCAGCAGTGGCTGGTGGAACACCGCGCCGGGGTGATTGTGCTGTCCGGCGGGGTAAACGGCGATGTGGGCAAGAAATTGCTCAGAAGCAACCCCGATGAACTAAAAAGTGCGGTGGATTTTTACCGTGAATTTTTCCCCGATCATTTCTATTTAACCCTCACCCGTACCGGTCGCCCTGACGAAGAACGCTATATTAAAGCGGCGCTGGAACTGGCGGAGCAGCAACAGTTGCCGGTAGTGGCAACTAATGATGTATGCTTTTTGCAGGCGGAGGATTTTGAAGCCCATGAAATTCGCGTGGCGATTCATGACGGTTTTACCTTGGACGACCCGAAACGCCCGAAACTTTATACGTCACAACAATATTTTCGCTCCGAACAGGAAATGTGCGATTTGTTCGCCGACGTGCCGAGCGCGTTGGAAAATACGGTGTTAATTGCGCAGCGTTGTAATGTCACCATTCGTTTGGGCGAATATTTCTTGCCACAATTTCCGACCGGTGATTTAACTACGGAAGATTATCTGGTTAAGCGCGCCAAAGACGGCTTGGAAGAACGCTTAAAAGTGTTGTTCCCCGATGAGAAGGTGCGTGCCGAACGCCGCCCGGAATATGATGAACGGCTACAGGTTGAACTGGATGTGATTAACCAAATGGGCTTCCCGGGCTATTTTTTGATCGTGATGGAGTTTATTCAATGGTCGAAAGATAATGACATTCCGGTAGGACCCGGGCGTGGTTCCGGGGCGGGATCTTTGGTGGCATATGCGCTAAAAATTACCGATTTGGATCCGTTGGAATTCGATTTGCTCTTTGAGCGTTTCCTCAATCCGGAACGGGTTTCCATGCCTGACTTCGACGTGGATTTCTGCATGGACGGACGCGACCGCGTGATTGACCATGTGGCGGAAATGTACGGGCATGGTGCGGTGTCGCAAATCATTACCTTCGGTACTATGGCGGCGAAAGCGGTAATTCGCGATGTGGGGAGGGTGCTGGGGCAACCTTACGGCTTTGTGGATCGCATTTCCAAACTGGTGCCGCCTGATCCGGGCATGACCTTGGCTAAGGCCTTTGAAGCAGAACCGAAATTACAGGAAATTTATGACGCGGATGAAGAAGTGCGTGCCATTATCGACATGGCGCGCAAACTGGAAGGTGTCACGCGTAACGCCGGTAAACACGCCGGCGGGGTGGTGATTTCGCCGACCCTGATCACGGATTTCTCGCCACTGTATTGCGATTCGGAAGGCAAACATCCGGTCACCCATTTCGATAAAAATGACGTGGAATACGCCGGTTTGGTGAAGTTTGACTTCCTCGGTTTACGCACGTTGACCATCATAAAATGGGCGCTGGATATGATTAATGCCCGCATGGAAAAAGAAGGCAAGCTGTTGGTGGACATCAGCGCCATTCCGTTGGACGACCAACAATCCTTCGATGTGTTACTGAATGCGGAAACCACGGCGGTGTTTCAGTTGGAATCGCGCGGTATGAAAGATTTGATTAAACGCCTGAAGCCGGACTGTTTTGAAGACATTATCGCGTTGGTGGCGTTGTTCCGTCCAGGTCCGTTGCAATCAGGCATGGTGGATAATTTTATCGACCGCAAACACGGACGCGAGGAAGTGTCTTACCCAGATGCCAATTATCAGCATGAATCCCTCAAACCGATTTTGGAACCGACCTACGGCATTATTTTGTATCAGGAACAGGTGATGCAAATCGCTCAAGTGTTGGCAGGCTATACTTTGGGTGGCGCGGACTTGTTGCGCCGTGCCATGGGGAAGAAAAAACCGGAAGAAATGGCGAAGCAGCGTTCCGTGTTTGAAGAAGGCGCGGTGAAAAACGGCGTGGACGGCGGACTTGCCATGAAGATCTTCGACTTGGTGGAAAAATTCGCCGGTTACGGTTTTAACAAATCCCACTCCGCCGCCTATGCGTTGGTGTCTTATCAAACCCTGTGGCTGAAAGCCCATTATCCGGCGGAATTTATGGCAGCGGTGATGACCTCGGAAATGGATAACACGGACAAAATTGTGGGCTTATACGACGAATGTATGCGTATGGGCTTGAAAGTGGTTCCGCCCGACATTAACACCGGTAAACACCATTTCAGCGTGAATGAAAACGGTGAAATCGTGTACGGAATCGGCGCCATTAAAGGCGTGGGTGAAGGCCCTATTGCGGCGTTGGTGGAAGCGCGGGAAAAAGACGGGATCTTTAAAAATCTGTTCGACTTATGTGCCCGCGTAGATTTAAAGAAAATCAACCGTCGTACTTTTGAAAGCCTGATTAAATCCGGTGCTTTTGATAAACTCGGACCGCATCGCGCCGCGTTACAGCAAAACTTGGAAGATGCGTTGCGCGCTTCCGATCAACACGCGAAAGACGAAGCCTTGGGGCAGGTGGATATGTTCGGCGTGCTGACGGAAACTAATGAGGAAGTGGAAAACTCCTATGCCAACATCGCACCTTGGACGGAAAAGACCATTTTGGACGGCGAACGGGAAACTTTAGGGTTGTATCTCAGCAGCCACCCGGTAACCCGTTATTTGAAAGAACTAGCCCATTACAGCCCCGTTCGCTTAAAAGAGCTGGTGCCGAATTATCGCGGGCAAATGAGCACCGCCAGCGGTTTGGTGATTAACACTCGCGTTGCGGTGACGAAAAAAGGCAACCATATCGGCATCGCTACCATTGACGATCGCTCCGGCCGGTTGGATTTAACCTTATTTGGCGAAGCCTTGGAAAAATTCGGCGAGAAACTGCAAAAAGACACGGTGATTGTGGTTTCCGGGCAAGTAAGTTTTGACGACTTCTCGCAGGGTTTGCGTATGTCAGTGCGTGATTTAATGACCATCGACGAAGCCCGTGCCCGTTATGCCAAAAGCCTTGCGATTTGCTTGTCGCAAGAACAAATCACGCCGCAATTCATTAAACAATTTAAAAGCATTTTACAGCCTTACAGCGGCAATTCGCTGCCGGTGCATATTTACTACCAAAGCCCGCAGGGCAGAGCGCTGGTTAAAATGGGCGTGCAATGGTCGGTCAACCCGACGGACGAACTGCTCACCGAACTGGCGGCACTGTTCGGTGAAAGTGCGGTGGAATTGGAGTTTGAATAGATAGGAAAAAGTGCGGTTAAAAAATGATTGTTTTTTCAACTGCACTTTGATCTACACCCCAAAAAAATCGGCATATAATTTAAGTTGCAGATTATGTCCTACTCTTATCAATTTCGTTTAAAAATTATCAAGCTAGTCACCGAGCAGGATTTCGGTATATGAGAGGTGGCTAAATTTCTCGTTCTCAAGTCATTTATTGGAAAAGCCTTTCGTGAAAGAGGGCTTGATGGCGTAAAATCACCTTACACAAACCTAAAACCTCCAAAATTCTGAAACCCAAAATGAAAAAAACGCAGATTGAAGTGGCTTGAAACAAGCGACTTTTCACCACAAGCCTTTAAAAAACTGAAACGGGAACCTGCCCTTGCAAAAGAGGAGATTGATAATCTAAAAAAGTTAGTGGAATTAGACAATCAAAAACGACGGCAGAAAAAAGAAAAGTCATCGAAAAGTTAAAGGAAAAACATGCCTTAAATGACCTGCTGCAAGTGTCTGAAATGCCTCATTCAACCTTTTATTATCAACAGGCAGGATTACAGCCGGGTAAATTTGTGTATTACAACCAAAAACGAATTAAACCGATTTAAAAGGATTGAGCCCGATACAATACTGAGCTCAATATTTAAGTTAACTAACCTGTCCAACTTTTTGGGGGGGCAGATCACTTTCTATTTGTATTATTTGGCCTTACATCGCTTTCTCAGCTCCCAATGTACTTAGTGGCACAGCGACATTCTTCGTTAGAAAAATAAAATTAAAGGTGCCGTGTTCTGTCAGTACATTACTAATTTATTAAATTGCTTAGAAAATTTGTTCTTCACTTGCTTTTTTATGGAAGTGTTTTTTTAATTGTTCCGCTATGTAACAAAATGCCGTTTTAGAATCGATGCTTCCGGTGAGGTAGTAGAAGGATTTGTTTATGTCAGGAGACTACACAAATCTGTTTCTAACCTTTACTTAGCATAACCACACAATAAGTTCAGATTTAACACTATAATTTGGTGAATTTCAACATTTGCACACTGGGCATTATTAGATCAAGCTTGTTGGTTTTATAATGGATTCGGCTAAAAAAAATGACCGCACTTTTGAAGCAAAAGTGCGGTCGGTTCTTGAGTTAAATTTGAATCAAGCAAGTTTTGTGCGAATGGCGTTTGCCAATTCCGTATTAACGCGTTCAAAGTGTACCAACTGGTGTTCCACGATGGCATCGTCGGTGACTTCTGCCAGGCTGGCGGCGAAGTTGCCGGCGAGGCGGTCGCGTTGGGCGGCGTCCATAATGGCGTAAAGCGCGGCAGGTTGTGAGTAGTAATCTTCGTCGTAATCACGGAAATTAAAGTGCGCGCCTTCACGTTCCAGTTGCAATGACGGACCTTGATCGTGGGTTGGCACATAGGTGTCAAAGCGGTTTGGAGCATAGTTCGGGTGTGTGCCGCCGTTGTGATCTACGCGCATTGCACCGTCACGGTGGGTGGTGTGATACGGGCATTTTGGTGCATTCACCGGAATTTGGTGGTGGTTTACGCCCAAGCGGTAGCGTTGTGCATCTTGATAAGAGAATAAACGACCCTGCAACATACGATCGGGCGAGAAGCCGATGCCGGGCACGTTGTTGTTCGGCGCGAAGGCGGCTTGTTCCACTTCAGCAAAATAGTTTTGCGGATTGCGATTCAGTTCCAATACGCCTACATCAATCAACGGATAATCTTTGTGCGGCCATACTTTGGTTAAGTCAAAACTGTAATTGTGTTTTTCTGCATCGGCTTCCGGCATGATTTGAATTCGCACGTTCCAACGGGGGAAATTGCCGTTGGCAATGGCATCATATAAATCACGTTGGCTGGATTCACGATCTTCACCCACCACCTTCGCCGCTTCTGCGTTGGTTAAAAATTTATGACCTTGTTGGGTTTTGAAGTGGAATTTCACCCAAAAGCGTTCGTTGTCCGCATTGATAAAGCTGTAAGTGTGGCTGCCGTAACCGTTCATATTGCGCAGGCTTGCCGGAATACCACGATCGCTGAACAGAATCATAATTTGGTGCATGGATTCAGGATGACGCGACCAGAAATCCCATGCGGCGGTAGCGTCGCGTAAGTTGGTTTGCGGGTTGCGTTTTTGAGTGTGAATGAAATCCGGGAATTTGAGCGGGTCACGGATGAAGAACACCGGCGTGTTATTGCCCACTAAGTCCCAGTTGCCTTGTTCGGTGTAGAATTTCAACGAAAAACCGCGTACATCACGTTCCGCGTCGGCAGCACCGCGTTCGCCGGCAACGGTGGAAAAGCGCAACAGCACTTCCGTTTGTTTGCCCACTTCGCTGAACAGCGCAGCTTTGGTGTATTGGGTGATGTCGTGAGTGACGGTGAATGTACCGAATGCGGCGGAACCCTTGGCGTGCACCACACGCTCAGGAATGCGCTCGCGGGCAAAGTGGGCTAGTTTTTCTTGATACCAAACATCTTGTAACAGTAACGGGCCGCGGGGGCCGGCACTCATGGTGTTGTCATTATCCACCACCGGCACGCCGGCAGCGGTAGTCAATGTGGCAGAGTTATGATCGAAAGGGCATTTTGCTGACATAATCGTTTCCTTAATTTTTGAGTAGTAGAGTAAAAAATATCCATTTTCATGGATGATCGATTGACAGAAATTATAAATACCAGCAAAAAGTTCTCAATCTATTAAATTAATAATATTTGACGATTAAAAAATAACTATTAATAGTTAGAATTGATTTAATCAAGAAAAAAGAAATGAGAAAAGAAAATGATCGCACTTTGATCTGCACCCTAAAACCGGGCGGATAGCTAAACCTAAGTTAAATATTGAGCTCTGCACTGCACAGGGCTCAAATTGTTTAACTTAAGCTTAATTACGCTCCTCAATAATAACGAATATATTCATCGTCCGCCCGGGTTCATCATGTAGTTAAACCGGCGGGAATAAAAATATTCCGATTAAATAATGTTTTCCTATAAAAACCTGCATTTTAATTGATTGGCGGCGGCGTCCTCTTTGGGAGGGCAGATCAAAGTGCGGTCATTTTCAACGGTGTTTTTTCTGACCGATTAATACACCCCTTGTGCCAACATGGCATCGGCGACTTTCACGAAACCGGCGATGTTGGCGCCCACCACATAGTTGATGTTGCCTTGGGCGTTGGAGCCGTATTTTTTACAGTTAGCGTGAATATCCAGCATGATGCTGTGTAATTTCGTGTCCACTTCTTCGCGGGTCCAGCTTAAACGTTGTGCATTTTGCGACATTTCTAAGCCGGAAGTTGCCACACCACCTGCATTCGCTGCTTTGCCCGGTCCGAATAATACGCCGGCGTCAATGAAGGCATTGGTGGCGTCGATGGTGGTTGGCATATTGGCGCCTTCCGCCACCACTTGTACGTCGTTGGCGATAAGGGTTTGCGCGTCGCTCAATGCCAATTCGTTTTGGGTTGCGCAAGGCAGAGCAACATCCACTTTTAAGTGCCATGGGCGCGCGCCTGCCACATATTTCAATCCGAACTGATCGGCGTAATCTTTAACGCGACCGCGTTTCACATTTTTGATTTCCATCAGTGCGGCTAATTTTTCGGTGGTGAAGCCTTCTTCATCCACAACCGTGCCCGAAGAGTCGGAACAGCTAATGACTTTTGCGCCTAATTCCAACGCTTTTTCGATGGCATATTGCGCCACGTTGCCGGAACCTGAAACCGCCACGGTTTTGCCTTTTAAATCCTGACCTTTTTCCGCCAGCATGGCTTGTACGAAATAAACCAAGCCGTAACCGGTGGCTTCCGGACGAATTAAGCTACCGCCGAAGGTTAAGCCTTTACCGGTGAATACGCAGCCGGTTTGGTTAGAGAGTTTTTTCATCATGCCGGTTAAATAACCTACTTCACGACCGCCCACACCGATGTCTCCTGCCGGTATGTCGGTGTCCGGACCGATATGGCGATAAAGTTCCGCCATAAGCGCTTGACAGAAACGCATGACTTCCGCATCGCTTTTGCCTTTCGGATCGAAGTCGGAACCGCCTTTGGCGCCGCCCATCGGTAAGGTGGTTAGGGCGTTTTTGAAGATTTGTTCAAACCCTAAGAATTTTAAAATGGATTGGTTTACGGAAGGGTGAAAACGCATGCCGCCTTTGAACGGACCGATGGCACTGTTAAATTGAATACGGAATGCGCGGTTGACTTGCACTTGACCTTTATCGTCCGTCCATGCTACGCGAAACTGAATGGCGCGTTCAGGTTCTACAAGACGTTCTAATAAGGCTTCGGAACAATATTTCGGATTTTGTTCAAGAAATGGCCAGATGGAAGTAAACACTTCACGAACAGCTTGTAAAAATTCAGGTTGGTTACCATCGCGTTGTTCGACTTTAGCTAAAAATGCTTCTAAGGAAGGGACCGAACCAGACATAAGAAATCTCCTGTAAGATGAATGTTGTTGTTTGCATTTGAGTGAATTGTGTGTTGCTCAACTATGTTGTTAAGTCGGTTTTCAATATGCAACAGCCGGGGAGATGATTTCAAATGTTTTTCTAGAAAAATATTAGAATATTTTGTTTTTATAGAAATGTTTTAGATTTTATCTAATAAAAAAATATTTATGTTAAACGCTGTTTAGTTTTTTTGGTCGCGTAAGTGAAATCGGTGCTAAAAACAAACAAAAGTGCGGTCAGAAAAAATGATGTTTTTTATGACCGCACTTTACGACGTATTTACGACGCAAATCGGGCTTTTGCGTCAGCAATGGCTTCGGCAATGCGCAACGGTGAAACCCCGCCTTTGGCGGCACGTTTGTCTAAACAGGATTGCAGAGACAGAATATCGTACACATCGTCCGACACTTTTTCGCAGAATTGACGGAATTCCGGAATAGTCAATTCTTCTAACGCCTTGTGTTGCTTAATGGCATATACCACGGTCTCGCCCACAATGTGGTGGGAATCGCGGAACGGCACGCCTTTAGCGACCAAGTAATCTGCCAATTCGGTGGCGTTAGAGTAGCCTTTTAGCGCGGATTCGCGGGTGCGTTCCACGTTCACTTTAATATCATCCAACACCAAAGACGCCATATCTAAGCAATCTTGCCAAGTATCCAACGCATCGAAAATGCCTTCTTTGTCTTCCTGCATATCTTTGTTGTAGGCTAACGGCAAACCTTTCAGTGTCATCAGCATGCCGTTTAGGGCGCCGATTACGCGCCCCGCTTTACCGCGAATCAATTCGCAGGCATCGGGATTTTTCTTTTGCGGCATCAGGGAAGAACCGGACGTTACGCGATCGGAGAGTTCCACAAAGTTGGATTCGCCGCTGTTGAAAATAATCATGTCTTCGGCGAAACGGGATAAATGCACCATGCTAAGGGACGCGGCGGAGAGCAGTTCCACAATGTGATCGCGATCGGATACGCTGTCCAAGCTGTTACGGGTGGCGAAGGCGAAATCCAGATCCTTGGCGAGCCGTTCGCGATCGATAGGATATGCCGTGCCGGCAAGGGCGCCGCTACCGAGCGGGCAGCTGTTCATGCGACGGTAGGCATCAGCTAAACGGGAATAATCGCGATCCAGCATTTCCACATACGCCATGCACCAATGGGCAAAGGTGATCGGTTGGGCGCGTTGCAGGTGGGTGTAGCCTGGCATCACGGCATCCTGATTGTTTTCTGCGGTGAGCACCAATTTACGCTGTAAGTCACGGATAGAATGCTGCAATTCGGCAACCCGTTGTTTACACCACATTTTGATGTCGAGTGCCACTTGGTCGTTGCGGCTGCGCCCGGTGTGCAGTTTTTTGCCTAAATTGCCTACCTTATCAATGAGCTTACTTTCCACCCAGCTGTGGATGTCTTCCGCGTCATCTTGTAAAATCGCTTGCGGATTTGACCGCACTTCAACTAATAATTCGTGCAATGCCTGTTCTAATTGTTGTTGTTCCTGCACATCTAAAATGCCCACGGATACCAACGCTTTCGACCAGCCGATTGAGCCTTCGATGTCTTGCTCTGCCAAACGGTAGTCAAAGCGTAATGAATCGTTAAAGTTTTTAAAACGCTTATCCGCAGCTTGCGTGAAGCGTCCACCCCAAAGTGCCATAGAACCCTCTGATTGTTATTTGTGAAATCGGTTAAAAAATATATCACAGAAACAAAAAAGGCGATCAACAAAAATCTGCTTTTTGTGACCGCACTTTTTGCTTAATTGACGGTTATTTTAATAAATCTTCGTTTTTCGCGTGAATCCATTTGCCGCGTTTTTTATCCATATATTGAAAATATTCGTTGGCAAAGGTGCCTTGTGCGCAGGTCAATTTATCGCGGCGGGTGTTGACATCTTTGTTTTCCAGCGCTTTATTGAGCGTATCGGGACCGGTGAGGACAAACACGCCGCCGTCAATACGACGGTTTTCGATATTATCAATAATAATGTCCAGAGTTTCTTTCAAAAACGGATTGCTTTTGCGACTGGCTAAAAAGAAATTGGTGTAACGACCACGGCGCGTAATGAGCACTTCGTTGTCTTCGGGATCAATCATCTTATCCAAATTGCCGACCAAATGGCCGTCGATGTCCATGTAAATACCACCGTCGTGGTAGAGCGTGAATAAACGCCAGAAATCCGCCTGCGCCGCGCCGTCGGTAAGTTTGCTATACGCGGCGAATGTGCGGGCATCGGCATTTTTTTCAATATAATCGCCGCGCGCTTCGGTGCTCACATAACGGTAATCATAACCGGGCGAAAACAGGCGATTGACCAAATAGTTACAATAAATCGGTAAGGTAACTTGGTTGCTGTAGTTGGTTTGCCAGATGACTTTATTGATTTTGCCGGGCTTATTGGTTGGGTGTCTTGCCGGGCTGAATTCCGGAATGGTAAAGCGCTTTTTCGGAAAAATCGCGTGGAACGGGTAACTTAGGATTTTGACAATATTGCCGGCTAAACGTAACAAGCCGTTAGAAATGAAAAGTGCGGTCTGATTTTTAATTGGTTTATTCATTCAATGAATCCGTTGATGCAACTGAAAAATTGGGCGTACTTTATCACTTTACGCTAAAAGAATAAATGTTCTGAACCTGTTGAAATAAAATAATTAAAGGGGAAGTGAGTGGTGGGCGATACCGGTCTCGAACCAGTGACCCCCTCCTTGTAAGGGAGGTGCTCTCCCAACTGAGCTAATCGCCCGACGAATCGGCACTTTAAGATTTTAAGTGGTGGGCGATACCGGTCTCGAACCAGTGACCTCCTCCTTGTAAGGGAGGTGCTCTCCCAACTGAGCTAATCGCCCACGTTAGAATCTTAAAATTAGGGAAGTATGTAAAGAAGTGGTGGGCGATACCGGTCTCGAACCAGTGACCCCCTCCTTGTAAGGGAGGTGCTCTCCCAACTGAGCTAATCGCCCACGTCGTTACATTGACAACATTGAGAAACTTTGAAGTGGTGAGAACATCGGTTTCGAACTCTTGGCGCTTTTCCTATCAAGAATTCTCCTACCTAAGCTAACCGTAACTGCCCTCAGCGTTGTGAGCGAGCATTATAATTGCTCAATGATTTCAGTCAACAAATTTTTGCCAAAAATCCGTCGGTTGTTTCAAAAATAGGCATAAAACACGATTTTTCCTTATGAATTCAATGAACCCGTAGTACAATACCGCACAATTATTTGCATTAGAAAAAGGGTTATAAAATGAAATTAGAGGCATTATTTGATTTGGATCCAAATGTGAAAGTGCGTACCCGTTTTGCGCCAAGCCCGACCGGTTATTTACATGTCGGCGGTGCCAGAACCGCACTTTATTCTTGGTTATATGCAAAACATAACCATGGTGAATTTGTGTTGCGTATCGAAGATACTGATTTGGAACGCTCCACCCCAGAAGCGACGCAAGCTATTTTAGAAGCGATGGAATGGCTGGATTTGGCATGGGAACATGGTCCGTATTATCAAACCAAACGTTTTGATCGTTACAATCAGGTGATTGATCAAATGATTGAACAAGGCTTGGCATACCGTTGCTACTGCACTAAAGAACGCTTGGATGCGTTGCGTCATACACAAGAGAAAAATAAAGAAAAACCGCGTTATGACCGTCATTGCTTGCATGATCACGCCTATCACTCTGCTGACGAACCGCACGTTGTGCGTTTTAAAAATCCGACGGAAGGTTCCGTGGTTTTTGATGACGCTGTGCGCGGACGCATTGAAATCAGCAACAGCGAATTGGACGATTTGATTATCCGTCGCACCGACGGATCACCGACCTACAATTTCTGCGTGGTGGTGGATGACTGGGACATGGGCATTACCCATGTTGTGCGGGGCGAAGACCACATTAACAACACCCCACGTCAAATTAACATCTTAAAAGCGCTCGATGCACCGATTCCGGTGTATGCCCACGTTTCCATGATTAACGGCGATGACGGGCAAAAACTTTCCAAACGCCATGGCGCGGTGAGCGTCATGCAATATCGCGACGAAGGTTATCTGCCGGAAGCGCTCATCAACTATTTGGTACGCTTAGGCTGGGGACACGGCGATCAGGAAATCTTCACCCGTGAAGAAATGATTGAATTGTTCGATTTGCATTCCGTCAGCAAATCCGCCAGTGCGTTTAATACGGAAAAATTATTGTGGTTGAACCATCATTATATTCGTGAATTACCGGCAGACTATGTAGCGAAACATCTGGCATGGCAATATCAGGATCTTGGTATTGACACCGCCAACGGTCCGGCATTAACGGAAATTGTTGCCATGTTGGCGGATCGCTGCAAAACTTTACGGGAAATGGCGCTGGCAAGCCGTTATTTCTTTGAAGAATTCGACGAATTTGATGAAGCAGCGGCTAAAAAACATTTCAAAGCCGGTTCCGTAGAGGCCCTCGAAAAAGTAAAAGAAAAACTGACCGCACTTTCCGGCTGGGATTTACATTCCACTCATGAAGCCATTGAACAAACCGCCGCCGAATTAGAGGTCGGCATGGGCAAAGTGGGGATGCCTTTGCGTGTTGCCGTTACCGGTGCGGGACAATCGCCGTCAATGGATGTCACCCTGGTCGGCATCGGACGCGAACGCGTATTAAACCGCATTCAACGTGCCATTGATTTTATTAAAGCGCAAAACGCTTAATATTTAATCTGATAACATTGAATTGAAAATTTAATATTGACAGACAAAGGGGCGGAATCTATTATAGCCGCCACCTACGGGGATATAGCTCAGTTGGGAGAGCGCTTGAATGGCATTCAAGAGGTCGTCGGTTCGATCCCGATTATCTCCACCAAATTTTATAGCTTTATCAATTAGTTAGTTATTGATAAGGTTTTTTCCTCTTTGTGTTTGTGCCAATTTTGTGGCAAAAAGTTGAACATTGTTGGCGTGGTTTTGTAAATGCTCAACAGATAAATGCGCATATTTTCTCACGGTGTCTGATTTACTCCACCCGCCCAACTCTTGCAGCACATATAACGGCGTTCCCGACATAATGTGTCTTGTCGCCCAAGTATGGCGCAAGTCGTGAAAACGGAAGTCTTTGATTCCAGCTCGTTGTAATGCCGCACGGAACGCTTTAGTGTTTGCAATGCGAACCGGCTTGCCTTTATATGTGAACACGTTTTCTTTGTGCTTGCCAAATTGTGATACAATCACTTCAATAGCTTTGTCGTTTAACGGTACGCCAATGCTATTACCTGTTTTTGATTGTTCCGAATTTATCCAAGCCTGTCTTTTGGATAAGTCAATTTGCGACCATTTTAGCTGGGTGATGTTCGACATTCTTAACCCAGTCAAAATAGCAAATTGAACAATTGGCTTTAAGTGCTCCGGCAATTCTTCTATGAGCCTTATTTCTTCGTGTTGGGTCAACCATCGTACACGTCGTTTGGGTTCAGGTAAGAATTTTATTGCTGGGCATTTATCCAACCAATCCCACTCAACCGCCGCTCTTAATATCACTCTTATCTGCTGCAAAACGGCATTAATTGTTCTTGCCTTAACGCCTTCCTTCGCTTTTTCATATTGGATGAATTTTATTAAAGTGCGGTCAATTTCGTTGAGTTTTTTATCACCAAGATATTTATCAAGCCATACTAACCCGTAAAGCATGTTTCTATCTTGTTTGCGCTTTGGCTTTTCATCAAGCCATTGTACTACGGCTTCCTGCCAGGAATAATTTGGGCGCTCACCAAGTTTAAATACTCGCCAGCATTCGTTATATTCCTTTGAGGCTAATTGCTGCGCTTGATTTTTGTCTGAAGTCCTAGCGCTTCGGCGTACGCGCTCACCATTTGGCGACGTGAACGAGTAATGCCAGATTTCCCCTCTTTTCTTGAGGGAGATGATTTGACGTGACATATATTCTCCTTATGCCCCGCCTCTTGCTCGGGGTGATCTTTATCCTTTTTCAAGAATTTTTCAAGCTCTTCAACATCAAATTTCCATTTTCTGCCGATCTTGTAAGCGGGTATTTCTTCTTTGTTTGCCATCTCCCGTAGTGTGACGGGGTGCATATCAAGGATTCTTGCCGCTTTATCTGTGCCTATTAATTCCATAATTTCTCCAAAAATAAAGCCCATTTGTGCGCTTATTATCTAATCAATATCACGGTTTAATATTTCGCTTATCTTGTCACCTGATTTCTGCTGAATGAAATCATTTATCACTTTATACAATCGCCATTTGTATTTAAGAGGTATATTTGTGCTTGGACCGTTTTTAATTGATATTTCCATTTCGTAGAAATATTGGAACCCACGAATTGTTAATTCTTTTGATTTATGCTGAAGGTAATAACCATCAAAATCCCATTCTTCACTATGCTTAGAAAGGCTAGTGCATAGCTCAAGATATACACCGTTAAGTGGATAGATAAAAGAACATAACCAAGATATAAAATATTTTAACATTTGAATTTCTCCTGTTTTGATAAAAATAAAAAACCGCACTTTCGCGGTCTGTTGTTACTCTTGATACCGTTTACCAGTTAACATCTCAATAACTTGGATTACGTCGTCTTTTGATTTGTAATATCTGCCATGCTCTAGTGCCGAGTGATAATGCTCTTTGGCTCTTACGCTTTTTACGAGCAGCTTTTGGTTTAGACCCGACCCCAAATAGTATAAATATTCTGCACCATCCGGTATCTCGTAGATTGGCTTAGGCAATTCACGTAAAGGCGCCTTAATTGGCTTGGGTTCTCGCCACATGCCGACAATGTCTAAATCTCTACGACTACCGTCAAAATTACCTTTATAATCCCATGCGGCCGCAATCTCTAAGTCTGGTTCGGACTCATAATAACCAAGTAAATCATGACATTTGAACGTTTTTAATTTTTTAAGCAAAAAAGCTTTGTTTCCGCCTTCGAGCACAAAAGCTTCGCCTCCCAGCGCCCGATCTAAATCAAACTGTTCGGGCTTGTCTTGCCAAAGCGAGACAACACATGATAGGTCCTGGTCAGTCCACTGCAACGACCAATCGTCACCTCTGGTGATAATAACCAAATACGGATTATCTCGGTGAGTTTCGCCCACTAACACCAGTTTACACTTATCCCCCGATTGCGTCATACCGTAATTGCCATTTAAAAACGCGTGTTTTTCTTGTTCATTCAACATTTTATTGTCCTTTTTTGAGTAATAAAAAGGCCCTCACGTGGAGGGCTTGGGGTTGGTTAGGGTTGTTTATTTCTTTGGCTTGTATTTGTCTAGATACGATACATCGGCGGGAGTAGCAGGTAGTCCCGCTTTACGGGGCGGCAAACTTTCCAGTAGCTGCGATTCCCACTGTGGGAAAATTATTAGAAACGCTTTGTCTGTATCAACGGACAAAATAGTATCTTTTAAATTTTTTAGGTCTCTAATGATTTCGTCGGCAGTTGATCTGGCTTTATCTATTAATGCCTTGCATCCTTTGCTTTTTAAGAAATCTACCTCAACCCATAAAGAAACGCTGGAATATCCAATAGTTACGCTAACATAGGTGTAAAAATTTAATTTTTGTCCGGTTGCTTTTTCAAGCGTTGATTTGTACCATTCAACAAACCATCGCGGCTGCTCTTTGTCTATTTCGTCCTGTAACTCCTTGCCTATTTGATGCGCATTTTTAATATCAAGAGCTTTAATGATTTTGCTATATATGTTTTCTTTTACTTGTTTACTTAGTTTCATTTTTCCACCTTAATTTTTAATAAAAAAGCCACTTATTCAGCGGCTTTCATAGTTTCTAAAATTTCTTCTGGAGTTTCCGTCACTCGGTAATATGAATTAGCATCCCCGGAACAATGTAAACTTGTCATGCTGTCGTCTCTTGACATGCCTTCAATTAAATCCATGTTTATGAATATGACGCTGTTTATTGTTGATAACTTGATAAAGTTAGCCATTTTTAACCTCAATTTGTATTAAATGTGGAGCGTTTGCCTTGATGAAATCCACTAACTGCGTCGCTAATAGCAGCACGTCGTTTTCCATCTCCGGATAGCGGTAAAATGAAATCTGTGTAACGCTCTTGATGACGCACTTATCCGGTTCCGCTGCCGGGGTGTATTTTTGGAATAAGTTATAAGTAAACTTACTCATACCCAGCCAAGATAAGTAACACCGCCACTGCATTGAGTCGGTGTAATTTTCCGCGTCAATGTATGCAGTGAGCTTGTGATCAAAAACACAGTCGCTTTCCATTGCATCAACTACGCCAACGAATGTAACCAGTTCATCATTTATGCGTTTAGCGATTTCAAATTTGAATTCTTTTATTCGCGGGATGTGAATTTCGGTATCAATTTCGCTAAAATCGAATTTAAAGCCATCTTTCTCAACAAAAGCTAGTGTCATATTTTCATAATCTTCCAAGACCTTATGAAAGGCGGAACCGGCAAGCATAGCTTCATTTGGTATCACTTTCTTTTCGAGATAAGCAATCATTTCTTCAATAGTCGCTTCCTCGTTCTCAAGCCACCGCCGATAGGATTCAAGTTGTGTAGCAGATATGCGGATCATGATTCAATTTCCTCAAATTCTTTTGTTTCGGCGTTGAATTTAAATCCGCTTTTCCGCGCATAGTCCAATAGCAGTTTTTTGTGAAGGTTCGACATATTTGGATCGATTGCAGAATTAAACTGCTCGATTGTCATCAGCTCGCTAAATTTTGCGTGAATATCATCTAATTCCTTTTGCGACTGTACAGCTTCGGCGGATTGTTTGTTTAATCCGTCTTTTACCCTATTAATGACGCCATCAAGGAATTTGGGTTCGGCTTTGAAATTTGGTACCGGAATTGCGTCAAATTGCACTGGATTTTTACCGAACCCGGTAGAGCTTGGGTTAAAATCCAAAACTCTTTTGTTTGTGTCATCAAAGCGCAATCGCCCCATCAAATCCGCCACTTTGTAAATTTCCGTTTTTGAGCTACCTTGTATATCCAAGCGTTCTACGAATTCATCTTTTTGCTGCTGTTCTGTCATGTGAGACAATAGAACAACATCTTTACCAAAACTGCGCAATTGTGTTAGCCATGAACTGAATGCGTGTTTTAGTGCGCCGTAACCTTGTTGCGTTAACTCACCACCGCCGCGCGTTGTTCCTTTAACATTACGCCGAACAATATCTGCCGTTAAAATATCCAGCGCGCGCCCCACGGTATCAACAATAATTGTGTCGTAAGTTGCTAAGTCGTCTTCGGTAATGTTTGTTACATCAGACCAACTATCAACCTGCACGGTATCTTTGCGGAATTGTGAGCGATAAGATCCGTGATCAAAGTCGAGTAGTAATGGTCTTGAAGCTGTAAATGCGGTTGAGGTTTTGCCTGCCCCCGGGGGAGCGTATAAACAAACAATAATATTTTTAACCTCGATCGGTTGTGCTGATGAAATAATTTTCAGTGCCATATTGACTTCTCCTAATAAACTTTATTTTCTAACTGTTTTCTTGCCACAAACTCAATCGCATTATCGCGTAAGGTTTCTAACTTATCCCACGCGCCGGCGCCGATAGCTAACCATTGGAGGTTTAAATCATCGTCGCTAGTGGAGATTGCGTTGTTGATTGCGTCAATCAGCACTTCATCGCCGTTGCGGGCTTGTTCGTCGATTCGTGCTTTTTCGGCTTCAAGTTCGGCTTCGTAACGTTCGCCTGCTTCAATTCGTGCATGATATTCAGCCTCACGTCGATTTTCCCATGCCGTTTGTAATCCGTTCATAGTTAACCCTCAAACAATCCGCGCACCATGCAGGCACTAATCGCGGTTTCTTGGTTTATCATCGACACTCCTAAAATATCAGCTTTGGGATAAGACGTTAAAAACGCTTCTACTAATTCGGAGAGTGCATTAAACGCATCCGTTTTCGTTTTTTGAATTCTCGTTCGCCGTTCCACAATTTTTGTTTTTGTGTCGATAATTAAGCCTCTAAATCCGCCGTCATTTGGTAAAACTTCTAACATATACTTATTTGCCATTTCGTTTCTCCTGTAAAAGTTCGGTATGTTTCTCTAAATAAATTAGACTTTCGGTTGTTAAATTCGGCTGGGCGTCTCCATATTCGGCTATCCATTCGGCTTTGGCCTTAGCCTCCCAATCGGTGGAGATTTGCTGACCCATACCGTTATCGCAATAATCTGTTGTGTTATCTGCGTGAGCGGTTATAGTGATTAATGCAACGGCGTATAACATCATCACGCCGGTGATAATTGCTATAAGTGCGGTTGTAATAATTTGTTTCATAGTAGTTTCCTTGTTAGTTAAAAGCTGAATTTGAGGTGTGAAAATCCGCCGCAGGCTTAAAAAGTGCGGTCGGATTTTGTGTTGTTTTAAATGTCGGTATCGACCCTGCCGAAGATTTTTTCGTTAAAGCTGCGGATATGCTTCAGTACGCGCCAGTTTGTTTCTGGATCTGCTTCAATGTCGACGGTGATACGTTTCACGACTTCGTTGAAGCGGCGTAGTGTGTTGCGATATTCAACAGCATTATCTCTTGCTTCGACGGCGAATTTTGAACCGATGGCAGCAAGCGGGCTGTAAAGCTCGTGCAGCAGGTTGTTGTTGCGTCGGAATGCGAAGCACGCCCAAGCGACGGTTTGCAGTTCATATTCCGTTAGCGTGACGGTATATGTCTTCTCCGGTTGCGGCAGGGCAAGTTGTTTCGGCTGTTGGGCTTCGCGGTCTAAAATATCCAGCACCCAGCGGCGGAAGTCTTTGGCTACTTTGGTGTGGCTTAACATGCCGATGAGGTGTGCGCCGCGCAAGGAGAAGATGCGCACTTTTTGGATTCCGCCATTTGTCCGCATATCAATAAGTGCGGTCATTTGTGGGGTGAATTCGTCGGCGTGGCGGTCGTAGATATTTTTGACCGACTTAAAAGGATCTGAATAGCCTAATGCTTTTCCAATCTCTGTAACCGTTAGCCAAATTTGATTGTTTTGATGAATAGCCGAAAGAGTTGTGCTTTGAAAAGTTAATGTAGTCATTCTGACTGTCTCCGTGTTTAAGTTTTAAAACTTCATCACGAGTAACGCCAATTACTGGTGATGAACTGATCAAGGTTGGCGTACCGTAACACGGTGTAAACGGCGATCTTTCGATCCCTCAACCAGTTCATCATTGACTACTTTTGAAAGGGGGGTATCAAATTGATGTACCCCTTTAAAGGGTTTGATTTGCTGATTTTCGGCTA
>NZ_AQUU01000010.1 GCF_000372365.1 Aggregatibacter actinomycetemcomitans DSM 8324
TGTCTAAAGAAAAATTTGAACGTACAAAACCGCACGTTAACGTGGGTACAATCGGCCACGTTGACCATGGTAAAACCACTTTAACAGCAGCTATCACTACCGTATTGGCAAAACACTACGGCGGTGCAGCACGTGCATTTGACCAAATCGATAATGCACCTGAAGAAAAAGCGCGTGGTATCACCATCAACACTTCACACGTTGAATATGACACCCCAACCCGTCACTATGCACACGTTGACTGCCCGGGACACGCCGACTATGTGAAAAACATGATTACCGGTGCGGCGCAAATGGACGGTGCTATCTTAGTAGTAGCAGCAACCGACGGTCCTATGCCACAAACTCGTGAGCACATCTTATTAGGTCGCCAAGTAGGTGTTCCTTACATCATCGTATTCTTAAACAAATGCGACATGGTAGATGACGAAGAGTTATTAGAATTAGTTGAAATGGAAGTTCGTGAACTTCTTTCTCAATATGACTTCCCGGGCGATGACACCCCAATCGTACGCGGTTCTGCATTAAAAGCGCTTGAAGGCGATGCCGCATGGGAAGAAAAAATCCTTGAATTAGCAAACCATTTAGATACTTACATCCCGGAACCTGAGCGTGCTATCGACCAACCGTTCCTTCTTCCAATTGAAGATGTGTTCTCTATCTCCGGTCGTGGTACCGTAGTAACGGGTCGTGTTGAGCGCGGTATCATCCGTACCGGTGATGAAGTTGAAATCGTGGGTATCAAACCGACTGCAAAAACCACCGTAACCGGTGTTGAAATGTTCCGTAAATTACTTGACGAAGGTCGTGCGGGTGAAAACATCGGTGCATTATTGCGTGGTACTAAACGTGAAGAAATCGAACGTGGTCAGGTATTGGCGAAACCGGGGTCAATCACCCCGCACACTGACTTCGAATCTGAAGTGTACGTATTGTCCAAAGAAGAAGGTGGTCGTCATACTCCATTCTTCAAAGGTTACCGTCCACAATTCTATTTCCGTACAACTGACGTAACCGGTACTATCGAGTTACCTGAAGGCGTGGAAATGGTTATGCCTGGCGATAACATCAAAATGACCGTATCCTTAATTCACCCAATTGCGATGGACCAAGGTTTACGTTTCGCTATCCGTGAAGGTGGCCGTACAGTGGGTGCCGGCGTGGTAGCTAAAATTATCAAATAATTGATAAGACAAACCAAAGTAAAACTGAAAAGGCGTATCGAAAGGTACGCCTTTTTGTTTGGTATCAAATCAGTAATTTTTAGATTGTTCTTTATCCACGACGACCGGATCTACATAATAAACAGCCGGAATTTCCTGTTTATTGATTTGTTTTAACGCATGCTCAATAGCAATAGCCACTTGTTTTTTCGGCAGCTGATCAATAGTATTTTGCATTTTGCCTTGTTTTACATATTCAATGGCAAGCGGAATACCATCATAGCCGGTAACCAATACTTTGCCTGCCAGACCGGCGTTTTCCACAGCCGTAACCGCACCGATTGCCATATTATCGTTAGCGGCAAAAATACCATTAACATTTGGATTAGCGGTTAAAATATTAGTAGTTACATTAAGTGCTTGTTCGGTTTCCCAGTTTGCTGATTGTGATGCCACGATTTTTATGTCCGGATATTCGGCAAAGGCTTTTAATGCACCACCTTTGCGTTGTTCGCCATTATCAACGCCCGGGATGCCCTCCAAAACCGCGACATTACCTTTCCCACCCAACGCTTCGGCAAGATTTTTCGCTTCCAGATAACCACCGTTAAAATTATCTACGCCCACATAATTAAATTTCAGTCCCGCTGCTTCAGCCGCTTTTGCATCAAGACGAACATCCAGATCAATAATAGGAATCCCTGCTTTTTGTGCTTTTTGTGCTTTTTGGAACGCCGGAATGAAAGCGATAGAATCATTCGGCGTCACAATAATTGCATCGACTTTTTTGGCTATCATATTTTCAACCAAGCCCACCAATTGTTCCGTAGAATCTTCTTTCTCGGCTACCTGAATAATTAAATCAACATTTTTTTGTTTAGCAGCTTCCTCTGCCCCCTGTTGCATTGAAATAAAATATTCGTTGCTTAGTGTTTTCATTAATAATGCAATCTGTGGTTTATCTGCCGCTACCGCAAGCGTTGGTAGCGCAGCAAGCAATGCACCGATTTTGAATAGATTTTTTAATAACTTTAATTTCATATAACACACTCCCTGATTTAAGATTAAATAATTTGTTTCTTGACTTGAAACTGCTCTAGTTTACTGAGATTCAATGTTGAAAACTGTGAACTTTCTCCCATTTTTTGCATAAAAAATAATCTATCCTATGAATTTCTATTTAGCTGAAACGGCGGAGGTTAAATGAGTGAAAATATAATTTTAGAATTAAAAAATATATCCAAGCATTTTTTCGGTGTAACCGTACTAGACGACATTCATTTGGATATTCGTCAAGGGGAGGTACTTTGCCTGATAGGTGAAAACGGTGCCGGAAAATCGACTTTGTGTAAGATTATTGCCGGTATTTATCATTGTGATGACGGCGAAATGTTTTATTCCGGCCGAAAATATTCTCCGGACACCGTCAAACAGGCGCAAGAGGCGGGAATCGGGTTTATTCATCAGGAATTGATGCTAGTCCCTAAATTAACTGTACTGGAAAATATCTTTCTGGGTTCAGAGAAAACCTCCGCTTTCGGGCGCATGAACTGGACGGTCATGCGGGAAAAAACGCAACATATCATTAACGAACTGGAACTGGATATAAAGCCGGACGATTTAATTTCCGACTTATCCATCGCTCAGCAACAAATGGTAGAAATCGCTAAAGCGGTATTCAGCGAATATAAGATCATTATTTTTGACGAACCGACATCGTCCATTTCTCGCAAAAATACCGAGGTATTGTTTAACATTATTCATCAACTAAAGGCGAAAGGCGTGGCAATGATTTATATTTCGCATCGTCTGGAGGAATTCAAATATATCGCCGATCGCGTTACCGTTTTAAGAGACGGGCGAATTACGGGAACGATGCGCTATCAGGATACATCGCCGGAAGAAATCGTACGTTTGATGGTCGGACGTAAAATTGATTTCACTAGATACCTGCGTACAGGTTCCTTTAACCAGGAAAAATTACGGGTGGAAAATTTACACAACAAATATATTAAACCGATTTCTTTCAGTGTACACAAAGGAGAAATCCTAGGCTTTGCCGGACTTGTCGGTGCGGGACGAACCGAAGTACTGAGAGCGATTTATGGTGCGGACCAGACCAGTGGAAAAATTTATATCGACGGGAAAGAGATAAAAATCAATTCTCCGGAAGATGCGGTAAAGCATAAAATCGGGTTAATTACTGAAGACCGAAAATCCCAAGGTTTGGTACTTGGTATGAGTATTCGGGAAAATATCACACTACCGATTTTAAAACACTTTTGGCGTAAATTTTATCTGGATAAAAAACAAGAACGGAGAGTCGCTGAAAAAAACAGAACCAAACTACATATCGTTTCTCACGATCAGGAACAGCAAACCAAAACCTTATCGGGCGGAAATCAGCAGAAAGTGATTTTGGCTCGCTGGTTAGAAAGCGGGGTGGATATTTTATTTTTTGATGAACCGACTCGCGGCATTGATATCGGGGCAAAGTCGGAAATTTATGATTTAATGCACCAATTTACCGAAAGCGGCGGCACTATCGTGATGATATCGTCGGATTTACCAGAATTAATCACCATTTCCGATCGCGTCATAGTAATGCGTAACGGTGAAAAAATAAAAGAAATCGCCGATCGCACCGAGATGACGGAAGAAAATTTAATGCGCCTGATGATAGGTGTTTAGAATAAGGATGACACTATGTTTTCATTGAAAAAAATAATCTCCAAATTAGGGATCGGGTTAGTTTTATTTTTCATGATTTTAGGGATGTCTTTCACATCAGAGGCCTTTTTATCGACTAACAATATTTTTAATATCCTATTACAAGTATCCGTCATTTGCGTGATCTCCGTTGGTATGACTTACGTCATTCTAACCGGCGGTATTGATTTATCGGTAGGCTCGATCGTCGCATTGAGTGCTGTTTGTTTGGGATTATTCACCCATTGGGGAGTAGCTCTTTTAGGTGAAAATCCGACGGAACCTATGCTTTCGATCGTTGTGATAGTATCCGTGCTTGGTTCCATCGGCGTTGGAGCCTTATGCGGGTATGTAAACGGTGTGATTATCGTTTACGGCAAGGTTACTTCGTTTATTACTACCTTAGGCATGATGGGAATTGCACGAGGGCTGGCACTCACGCTGTCTAACGGTAAAACTATCTATAATTTTCCCGAAGCATTACGTTTTTTTGGTAACGGGCGATTGAATATAACGTATGGCTTTGGTATTCCGATACCGGTAATCATTGCTTTAATCGTCGTATTAATCAGCTTTTACATCTTAACCCAAACCGTTTTTGGACGGCAGGTTTACGCGCTTGGCGGTAATCGTGAGGCGGTGAGATTATCCGGCATTAATGTAAATAAACTGGAAATTAAAACCTATGTGATTAACGGCGCACTAGCGGCAATCGGTGCAGTGATATTGGTGGGACGCTTAAATGCCGCCCAACCTATCGCCGGAACAGACTATGAACTGGATGCCATTGCCGCAACGGTGATCGGCGGAACCAGTTTGATGGGCGGCGTCGGTTCGGTGATCAGCACCTCCATTGGCGCGCTGATTATGGGCGTGCTGCAAAACGGACTAACGCTTCTGAACGTCACCTCGTATCTGCAACGTTTGATTATCGGCTTGGTTATTATTCTTGCCGTATTTCTTGATCAATTGCGTCGCGGAGAAGTTTCCACTGGTCGTTTAAGACGTATTTTCTTCAGAGAGTAACGAGTATGCATTATTATTTAGGTATTGACTGCAGAGGTACTTTTATCAAAGCCGCGCTTTTTGATAAAACGGGAAAAATCCACGCCTGCGAAAGAGAAAGTCTCAGTGTAATAAGCGAGCTATGCCGAACGGGATATGGACGAGCTTTGGCGGGCATGTGCCAATGTTATTCGCACTACCATAAAACACAGTAAAATTGAACCGCACTTTATTAAAAGTGTCGGCATTTCCGCCCAAGGTAAAGGCGCTTTTTTGCTGGACAAAGAAAATAAACCGTTAGGGCGGGCAATTCTGTCTTCCGATCAACGCTCGCAACCCATTGTTAAACGCTGGCAGCAAGAGGGGCTGGAAAAGAAAGTTTATCCGCTTTCCTATCAAGGGTTATGGACCGGTCATCCTGTTTCTATTTTACGCTGGTTGAAAGAAAACCAACCGCAACGTTATTATGCGATCAATAAGTTACTCATGGCGCACGATTACCTGCGCTTTTGTTTAACCGGAGAGTTGTATTGTGAAGAGAGTAATATTTCGGAAAGTAATTTATACAATATGGCAATAGGAAATTATGAACCCGAATTGGCTCGATTGCTAGGCATTGAAGAAATCATAGGTAAACTGCCCCCCATTGTAAAACCAAATCAAATTGCAGGCTATATTACACAACAAGCGGCTCACCAATGCGGTTTGGCAGTTGGAACGGCAGTAGTCGGCGGTGTATTTGATGTCACAGCAATGACCTTGTGTTTGACCGATGATAATGACGAAACCAAATTAAATGTGCTGTTAGGCACCTGGTCAATTGTGACAGGAATTTCCCATACGATTGATGAAAACCAAACTCTACCATTCGCCCACGGACGTTATGTCGAACAAAATACCTTCTTGATTCAGGAAGCAAGTCCGACTTCTGCCGGCAATTTAGAATGGTTCATCAAGCAATGGAATTTAACTTATCATCAGACAAATCAAATGGTAGAAGCATTACCGCCGGCACAAAGTGCGGTCATTTTCATCCCATTTTTATACGGAACTAACGCCAAATTAGGCATGACTGCCGGATTCTATGGCATGCAAGCCCACCACACTTTGGCACATTTACTGCAAGCGGTCTATGAAGGTGTATTATTCAGCCTCATGATACACTTAGAGCGGATGTATCAACGTTTTCCTCACGTACAACGTTTGCGTGTAACAGGCGGCCCGGTAAAATCACAAGTTTGGTTGCAAATGCTGGCAGATTTTAGTGGAAAAACCTTGGAAGTTCTGCAAACTGAAGAAGTCGGCTGCCTCGGCGCGGCTTTAATGGCCGCGGAAGGAGCCAATCACGAAGCAGCCACTTTAAAACGTAATCAGAAATTAAAAATTATTCATCCTAATTCCTTTCATTTCGACGCATATCAACAGAAATATCAGAAATATCGTAAGCTAGTTAATCTACTGAGCGAAATGGCATAAAGTGCGGTTAACAACATTTCAGATATTTTTAATGCGCTGAAGTTGCCTTACCTCTTCCAATTCTTCAACGCGTCGGCAAATGCGTTGCCCATAGCGTTATTGGTTCTTGGCGCATTACGTTCTTGACGAGAAGCATTGGTGCGTGGTTTTGCCGATAAAGTGCGGTCGGATTTGCCGTCGTTTTTCACCGCACTTTCATCTAAACGCATCGTCAGCGCAATACGACGACGCGCGACATCCACTTCTAGTACTTTCACTTTGACTATATCACCGGTTTTCACTACTTGATGCGGATCTTCCACGAATTTATCGCTTAAAGAAGAAATATGCACCAAACCGTCTTGGTGAACGCCGATGTCCACAAAGGCGCCAAAATTAGTGACGTTAGTTACCGTTCCTTCTAAAATCATGCCCGCTTTTAAGTCGGTAATCTCCTCCACACCATCCGCGAAGGTCGCGGTTTTAAATTCGCCGCGCGGGTCGCGTCCCGGTTTTTCCAATTCTTTGAAAATATCCTGCACCGTCGGCAAGCCGAATTGTTCATCAGTAAACTGTTTTGCATCAAGCTGACGCACCAAACCGGCATTGCCCATTAAATCCTGAATGGACTGTTCCGTTGCCTGCAGGATTTTTTCCACAACAGGATAAGCCTCCGGGTGTACGCCGGAAGCGTCTAATGGATTGTTGCCCGCCGCAATACGCATAAAACCGGCACATTGTTCAAAGGATTTCGGTCCCAAACGCGGCACTTTTTTCAGTTGCTCACGGCTGTCGAAACGCCCATTTTCATCACGATATGCCACAATATTCTGCGCAATGGTTTTGGTCATTCCCGCCACACGTGCCAATAACGGTACGGAAGCGGTATTCAAATCCACGCCCACGGCGTTCACGCAGTCTTCCACTACGGCGTCCAGTTTGCGCGCCAGCTGGCTTTGATTCACATCATGTTGATATTGCCCTACACCAATGGCTTTCGGTTCGATTTTTACCAACTCCGCCAACGGATCCTGCAAACGACGAGCGATAGATACCGCACCGCGCAACGACACGTCCAATTCAGGGAATTCCTGCGCCGCCAATTCGGAAGCGGAATACACGGAAGCGCCTGCCTCACTCACCACTACCGTTTGCGGTTTATTCTCTTTGATTTCTTTAATCACATCTTTGGCAAAACGCTCCGTCTCACGGGAAGCGGTGCCGTTACCGATGGCGATTAATTCCACATTATGTTGCTTAATTAATTGGAAAATGGACAACATGGCGCGATCCATTTGTCCCGTATGTGGATAAATGGTGTCCGTTGCCAATAATTTACCGGTGCTATCCACTACCGCCACTTTCACGCCGGTACGCAAACCCGGGTCTAGACCCATAGTATTTTTCGCGCCTGCCGGTGTCGCCATTAAAAGTGCGGTCAGATTTCGAGCAAAAACATCAATGGCTTCTTCTTCCGCTTTCTCACGCAACGTTGCCATCAATTCCGTTTCTAAATGCAGCGCCACCTTGATTTTCCATGTCCAGGCGATAACCTGCTCACGCCATTTATCCGCAGGTTGTCCGGTGAAACGAACGCCCAAATAGTCGCGGATAATCTCTTCGCAATAACTTTGGCGGCTTCCTTCTTCCGCGTCGGGATCGGCATTTAAACTTAGCTGCAAAATGCCTTCGTTACGCCCACGAAACATTGCCAACGCACGGTGCGAAGGTACATTTTTGAATAACTCCTGATGGTCAAAATAATCTTGGAATTTTGCACCTTCCGTTTCTTTGCCCTCAAGCACTTTGGAAACCAATAAGGCATTTTTGCTTAAATAATCGCGCACTTTCGCCAGTAAGCCAGCGTCCTCGGCGAAACGTTCCATTAAAATATAACGGGCGCCGTCCAGTACCGCTTTGCTATCGGCAACACCCTTTTCCACATTAATGAATTCATTTGCCGCCGTTTCCGGATCGGTTTTCGGTTCGTTCCAAAGTAAATCCGCCAACGGCTCAAGCCCGGCTTCAATGGCAATTTGTCCTTTGGTGCGGCGTTTCGGTTTGAACGGTAAATATAAATCTTCCAATTCAGTTTTGCTCTGCGTAGCTTGGATTTTGCCACGCAATTCATCCGTTAATTTGCCTTGCTCTTCAATGGATTTCAGAATGGTTTGACGACGTTCTTCCAGTTCATGCAAATAAATTAAACGGGTCTCAAAATGGCGTAATTGGGTGTCGTCCAGCCCGCCGGTGGCTTCTTTACGATAACGGGCGATAAAGGGAATGGTGTTGCCATCGTCTAACAGTTGAATGGCGGCGAGAATTTGGTTATCACACACATTCAATTCCTGCGCGATAAGTTGGCTGATTTGTTGGTTTAACATGATATGTACTTCTTAGTAATGAAAAAAACGGGCATAGCATACTGTTTTTGGACAAGAGGCTCAAATGTTTGTTTTACACCTCCGCATTGCTAATTCAGTGTGACAATAGAATAATGATTTCGTTCTAAAACCACTCAATTCAGAAAGTGAGGTCGTTACGATTTTCATACTTAACAAAATTAATCGCAAATTAACCGCACTTTTTCATATCATGGATTATTTAAGTATGTTCAACAGCCCAATAAATCGCCCAATTGCTGATGAAAGGCGTTTTTCTTTATGGTAAATATAATTTATCCCACGTTTAAATTGAAAACTGTCTAATTCTACAGCCTTCAACATACCCATTTTCAGTTCGTTTTCAACGGAAAATCGAGAAATAATGGAAACCCCTAATCCATTCATTACACAACGTTTAATACCTTCTAAACTATTGATTTCCATAAACTTAAGCAGAGAAATCTGATCTTTTGAAAATTGCTGTAAAAGAAATTTTCGGGTTTGAGAATTCTTCGGTTTAATGATAAATAATTCGTCACAAAGTTGCTCAAAATGACAAGATTCATATGTGGCTAACACATGATCAGGAGGAACAATCAAAATCAGTTCATCAGACAAAAAACGATTAACATCATATTTTTGCGGATCAAAATAAATTTGGTCAGACATAATAATAAAGTCAATGGAATGATTCTCCAGCCCCTGAATCAGCTGTTGGGAAGAAAGAATCTCAAGACGAAGTTCTACATTCGGTGATAATTTTCGATACTCTGCAATAACCTGCGGTAACAAATAAACACCGACAAAATGGCTTGCGCCGATAATAATCTTGCCATAATTAGGATCATCATATTGATGTAGGTGCTCCACTGACATTTCTAAGGTACTAATTATCTGTTCCGCATAACTATAAAAAATTTTACCTTGTTCTGTTAAATACAAGCGGTTGTTGATTCGCTCAAAAAGTACAGTATTTAAGGTCTCTTCCAATTTGCGGATTTTTATACTCACCGCAGGCTGTGTACAAAACAAACGCTTCGATGTTTCAGTCACACTCAAACAATCGGCAAGCACAATAAATGTCTTTAATTGGTTTATATTCATATAATTCCATTAAATTATTTTATGATCCTTATAGGATAATACAATTATTCGTCATGAAATGAAATCACTATAATCGGCATTGACAGATCACTATAAGGAGTTATAGGTTATGAACAAAGCTATTCAGACTACCCCAATAGAGAATAAAGAAACGAATAAACTTCTCAAACAATTAGGTATTCCTCTGGCGCTTGTCATCTTACTACTTTTAATGTGGATGCCTACCCCGGAGGGGCTAACCATTCAGGGACAAAAATCCATTGCAATTTTTGTTGGCGCCTTGATTTTGTGGGTGTGTGGTTCTATTCCTATTTATTTGACATCAATGATTGTCATCATCTTATTATCACTCACCCAGACTGTGGAAAAAGATAAACTTGTTTTTGCCACATTAGGGTATGATGTGATTTGGTTAATGGTATCGGCATTTGTTCTCACCTCGGCTATGATCAAATCGAATATCGCCCGCCGTTTTGCGCTTTGGATGATTACTCATTTTGGACAAACACCGAAGAAAGCCTTATTTGTGCTTGTATTAATTAATTTTATACTTGTTTTCTTTGTTCCTTCAACAACAGCACGAGCCTCATTAATGGTTCCTATTTGCTTAATTCTTTTAGAAATTTATAAAGCCATGCCAGGTGAAAGCAATTTTGGACGATTGATGATGTTACAAGGTGTACAGGCCGATGCGATTGCCATATCGGGTGTGATGACAGGTACTGCTGCCAACATTATTTCCGTTGGTTTTATCAATAGCCAAGCAAACGGCGATATCGGTTATATTGACTGGGTAATAGCCTCCTTCCCTATTGCCTTTATATCCATGATGATTTCTTTTATGGTGGGCTTTAAATTATTTTCTATTAAAAAAGAAACACAATTTATTGAGGCATTGGGGCTCTTACAGGCGGAATTCAAAAAACTTGGTAAATTTACCTTAGATGAGAAGAAAGCCATGGTAATCTTCTTGCTCACCGTGGTGTTATGGGCAACAGAAGATTATCAAAAAATCTTATTTGGTTTCAAAATCAGTGTATATATGACTGCCGTTATTGCAGCCGTACTGTGCTTAATGCCTAAAATTGGATTACTAACCTGGAATGAAGCAAAAATCAAATGGGATTTAATGCTATTTGCTGCCGGTGCTTACGCCGCAGGAAATACGCTTGAGTCAACCAAAGGTGCTCAATGGATTATGGATAAAATTGTTCATGGATTGGGTTTAGAGAGCATGAATCATGCCTTCGTCTATATCGCCGTCATTTTTATTTGCATGTATAGTCACCTGATCTTCACCAGTAAAACCGTACGAACTACGATTCTAATTCCATCTATTATCGCATTAGTCCAATCTTTAGGGATAAATCCGGTGACACTCGCACTCTCAGCATCATTTACTCTTACCTACACTATAACCTTACCGCCACATTCTAAGGTAAATACCATTTATTTTGCGACCGGCTATTTCAGTGTATTAGATCAGATGAAGTATGGATTAATCACCTGTTTCATTAGTGCCTGCATGATCTGCCTTGCAACCTTTACATGGTTCCAATTACTCGGATACGGTTTATAAGGAAAAATAAAATGCGTTTAATTTTATTAAGACATGGTGAAACTTTATGGAATAAAGAACACCGTCTACAAGGACACCTAAATTCTCCACTTTCGGAAAAAGGTATTGCTCAAGCAAAAGCGATTAAACCTTTAATCGAAAAATTTTCCTTAAAAAAAGTTATTTGCTCCGATTTGGAACGCGCCAAGCAAACCGCTGAACTTATCGGTTTTCCCAATGCCACACCGGATAGCCATTTGCGCGAACTTGCCATGGGGGAATGGGAAGGGCGAAAAAAAGACGAGATTATGCAAGAAACCCCATCCTTTACCAAGACTGGAGAAACGGTAACTACACACCTAGAGGTGGTGAGAGTTGGCAAGATTTTTGTCATCGAATTTCAACCGCACTTTTTCAGTGGACAAATAAATCTGATGGAGACATCTTAGCCATCGTACATAGTGGTGTAGTTCGCGCTGCCTGTGAAAGATTAATTTCTTTATCAACCAAGCATCTATTACCGGTAACCCAGGGAACACTTACTATTTTTGACATAACGCCAAATCATCCCATCAAGTTAGAAGCCTATAATCTAGGAAGTTTTGTGCCGGAAATCAATGTGGCAGATTAATAAGCTAAAGCAATTTAAAAGTAAAATACTTTTTACAGACAGGCATTGATCATTTATAACGTTGAATGCGATTTTATGTGCTGCACTTTTAAATTCAGCTCTATTGATAAGATAATTGTATTTTTCATTTGTAAATTCAAAAAGATAGACTAAAGCCTTTACCAAAGACACCTTCCCTGTTCTTGCTAACTTTTTTATGTTTCAACCCTTCGAAAAAAACATTAGCAGCGATTTGCCAAAAAAATGGCAGAATAAATATTAAATTATTTAACGGAACTTTTACTATTCTTTGCTGAAATATCGTACAAAGCATAAATATTGCAATTATCGGTACCGGCAGCGAATGACATTCACTTCCGGCACTTCTACTTTGACCACATCACTGGTTTTCACCACTTGGCGCGGATCTTCCTATCACTTAAGCAAGGAATATGCACCAAACCGTCTTGGCGAACACCGATGTCCACAACGGCGCCTAAATTGGTAGCGTTAGTTACCGCTCTTAAGTCGGCAATCTCTTCCACGCGATCAGCGAGAGCCGCAGTTTTAAATTCACCGCGTGGGTCACACCCCGGTTTTTCCAGTTCTTTAAAAATGCCCTGTTCTGTTGGTAACCCGGAATGATATATACTTCTTAGTAATGAAAAAACAGGTATAAAATCCTATTTTGAGACAATAGGTTCAAATGTTTGAGCCTTTTTCGATATAATTTTGCAGCAGTTGAGGACATTATTATGGCAAAGTCAAATTACATCACCCGACAAGGCTGGAATATGCTGGATCGGGAATTGAAATTTTTATGGAAAGAAGAGCGTCCGCAGGTGACGCAAGCCGTCTCCGACGCGGCGGCATTAGGCGATCGCAGCGAAAATGCGGAATATATTTACGGTAAACGACGCTTACGGGAAATCGATCGCCGTGTACGCTTTCTGACCAAGCGTCTGGAAGTATTGCAAATTGTGGATTATTCCCCCAAACAGGAAAGCAAAGTGTTTTTCGGCGCATGGGTGGAACTGGAAAATGAAGACGGCGAAGTGAAACAATATCGCATTGTCGGCTGTGATGAATTTGATCCGGCAAATAACTGGATTTCCATTGATTCACCGGTGGCACGCGCACTAATCGGCAAGCAGGAAGATGACGAAATTACGGTGGACACGCCTGCCGGTAAAATTTGGCTATGTGTGAATCGAATTTGGTATGAAAAAAACGCATAGCGCCAGAATTGCTTTTCAATAGATGAAAAGTGCGATCGAAAAAACATATAAATTTCTCACCGCACTTTTAGGATACTTAATATTACCGAGCCTTCTCATTATCCGGTTGTTCAGCGAATTCGTGCATCATATCGTGCATTTTTGCGCAATTTCGAGCAAAAGCACGACAGTACGGACAAATAGCCAAATGCATATAAACCTGACTGTGTTGCAACAAGGAAAGCGGTTTTTCCTGACCATCGGAAATTAACTTGGTAACCTGTTTACACTTCATGATGTTTTCCCACTTTATTTCTTTTCATCAAACCAATTATTAGACAGGCAGGCTTGCAACTGTAAGCGTGCGCGATAAAGTAAAACATGCAGATTGGAGACGGATAAATCACATTCCTCACAAATCTGTTCACTTTTCATTTCAAAATACTCGCGCATCATAAATACGCGGGCTTGTTGTGCCGGCAAATGCTCCAAACAAGCTTCAAAAACAACCCAAAATTCCCGTTTATGTACCTGATTATCAGGTTCGTGCCAGGTTTGTGGGGAAAAATGGCTGCGATCCCAGTGACCGCTCTGATCAAAAAAGGCATTGGGCTCATCTGCCTCATCCTCGTCATCATAAATTTCTGACACATTCACCGTACGTTTACGATAATTAATCAAATCAATGATTTGATTCTTCAAAATGGCAAAAAACCAGGTTTTCAGCGCAGAAGCCCCTTTAAATGAGGTCGCATGTTGATACGCTTTCACTAAGGTTTCCTGCACGACATCTTCCGCTAAATCTTCGTCCCTTAACTGTAAAGTGGCAAATTTCAGCATCTGCCGGCGAATATCCTCAATTTCTTGAGATGAAATGTGTTGAAAAGAAAATTGCATTGTTGAGTCCATTTTATTTTAATGAGTAGAAAAGAGAGTATTCTACCATCATATAATACAATGCACCTATAATATCTTAAAAATAAATAATTAAATTCAGCAGCAGGCTAAGATTTTTGCAAAAAAAGGACTTGTTCACCACAAGTCCAAAATAAGTGATTATTTATAATGACTTGGAGTGAAAATTACATTTTGTGATCTTTCATTTCCTTGTCCATTTTATGGTCCATGGACTTACCGTCTTTCATCATTTTGTCTTTTTTATGATCCATCATTTTGCCATCCTTCATGGTTTTATCCATTTTATGGTCCATCATGGCTTTATCATCTTTCATGGTATGCTCCATTTTATGTTCCATACCTTGTTCCATTTTATGGTCCATTGCTTTCATTTCAGCTGAAGCTTGAGTCGCCATTGCCATAGTGAATACACCTGCTAATGTAGCGAATAATGCTGTTTTTTTCATAATAAACTCCTTTAGAGATTGTGAGATTTGTTATTTATAGAAAAGTGCTTTGTACGTGAAAACCTTACGATTTTCACGTATGTGCATTAGACAGAGTTACCTCTGATTTTCTTACAAAAAATTTTAAATTTTTTAAGTTTTTTTATTGAAAGGGAGAAAATAATTTTACCTGATTATGTTACAATGCCTCTAAGATGCATTTTTTGCGAAATCACGAACTGGGTTCCCTAACCCCAATTTAAACTAAAAAGGTAATTTCAAATGACATATTCATTTTCGATCTTTAACGATCAGCAAAAACGTCGGGCATTGGTGCTGCTCAGTTTTTTCCATATTTTTATCATCACCGCCAGTAACTATCTCGTCCAAATTCCCTTTGAAGTGCATGTGCCATTGGCTTTCTTCGGCGCACAGGAAGACTTCATGTTTCACAGCACGTGGGGCACACTAACCTTCCCGTTTATTTTCCTGGCGACAGATTTAACCGTTCGGGTGTTCGGCGCCAAAGAAGCGCGCTGGATTATTTTCGTAGTAATGATTCCGGCGTTAATTATCAGCTATGTAGTTTCCACGCTATTTTCAGACAGCCAATACCAAGGCTGGCAGGCATTAACTGCGTTCAACTTATTCGTGTTCCGCATCGCACTGGCAAGTTTCTGCGCCTATGTGTTCGGGCAATTATTAGATGTATTGGTGTTCAATCGCTTACGCCAACTGAAAACCTGGTGGATTGCACCGACCAGTTCCATGGTATTCGGTTCCATGGCGGATACCTATTTATTCTTCGCCATCGCATTCTACGCCAGCAGCGATCCCTTTATGGCGGCGCATTGGATGGAAATCGGTTTCGTGGATTATTTGTTCAAATTATTCATCGGATTATTGTTGTTCGTACCCGCTTACGGTGTGGTACTAAATGTGATTTTACGCAAGATTCAAACCCTAACGGCAGCCATGCAAACGGAATTTGGCGGAAAAATAGAAGAAGCGAACGGATAACAAAATGCCCTGATAATTCAGGGCATTTTTCATTTGGGAATTAGTCTTTTTGGGAATAAGTGCGGTCTATTTTTCAGGTGTTTTTTCTGCCGCCTGCGGCTTTCGGATTGCCATCATGGATTGCAGACCATCCTTGCGTAATTGTGCAGCCGCCGCAGTGTCACCCACCTGTTCAAACACATAAGACGCCATGGTGATGTCCGCCGGCTCCAATTTATCTTTATTCGCGATTAACGCCTTAAACACCTCATTGGCTTTGGCAAAATCATTGTTGCGCATATACAGATAACCTAAAGCGCGGTTGGCGCCGCATTGCACCGACGGATTAGCGCCTTTTAACCACTTGCTGATAAATTTAATCAATTTCGTATTATCTTCCGGCTGCAAACGGCTAATTTGCTTGAAGAGTTCCTGATTTAGCGGGCTGTTTTCATCGTCCAGTTTCTTCACCAATTCCAACATGAGTTCATAAGCAGATTCATGGTCGTTGGCATCAATTAAACGGCTGATAAGCGCCAGTTTGACATAGGCATCGTTACGACGTTTACGTGGTTGTTCATCCCACCAATCCAACAAACCGTCCACGCCTTCTTCGTTCATTTTTTCATCCAGCAAACCGTCTTCCACCTGATGCTGTAACTGAACAAAGCCTTCTGCCGAGTACAAACCGGATTTTTCCACTTGTTCCAAAATATTATCTAACGCCTGATAGGCTTTGGATTTCAAATAAATATCCACCGCCAGTTTTAATACTTCCTTATTGCGCCCTTCCATCAACAACAAACTGTCTACGGAGCTACGTGCCGCCGGTAGTTTATGCTGTTGTAACAAAATGCGGGTGCGCGCAATTTCCAGAATCAAACTGTCGGAACCGGCAATTTCCGTGGCTTCGATTAAATAACGATTCGCGCTGAATTCATCACCCCGTTGCTGCGCCGCTTCCGCCGCTTTAATGAAATTCAATACCGGCTCATCGGAATGTTTGGCATTTTTGCCGATAAGTTTTTCTGCCTTGGAATAATCGCCTTCATCCATGCGCATTAAGCCTTCCAGCGTTTGTTTTTGCGCTTTTGCCCGTTTACGGCGGGAAAACCAGCTGTAAGTGTTATTGCTCAAACGGAAAAAGCGACTAATCGCCACTTCAATGCTGTACACCAACGCTAGCGCAATCACAAAGAAAATCACCAATGTAGTAATGGACATTTCGATGATGTTGCTTGCGGTTTCAATGCGCACATAACCCTGTTTGCCCGACAAATATGGACCGGCAATTAAGCCTGCCAGCAGCAACAACATTAAAAATAGCACTCTGACCATAATCTATTTCTCCTATTGTTGCCCTTGATTGGAATCTTGGTTTGCTTCATTTGTCGGCGCAGAACCCGCTTCATTTTCGTTTGTAGGTTTGTCGGCAGCCGGTTTGTCCGCGGTATCGGTTAAATCTTTGTCCACGGAAAGGGTGATTTTTTGGACTTCCTGCGGTTGTTTATCCAACAATTTATCCAACGCATTCAAACTATTTAACCGGGTCGGGACATCCACATAAATGGACTGTTCCGCCAGTTCATCAAGGGTTTTCAGGAAAATTTGCGCCACTTCGGTGTTGGTATCAAAATAGCTTCTGATCCAGGATGCCACGGTTTCCAGGGATTGTTTATACAAATCGTCCTGCTGACGCGGTACGGCGAGAATGGCAATTTGCAAACGTAAGCGAATGTTTTCGCGTAAATAAATATCCTGATTCGGCGCTAACAACGCTTTGCTGTCCGCTTTCTTCGGCGTGATACGAATAAAATGATTTAAAAAACTGACCGCACTTTTCTCTGCGTTTTCCTTCCAATCGTCTAAGGAATCCGTCAACTTGTCGCTGCTCGGATCTTCATCAAAATTCACATCCAGTACCGTCAGCTCATCTACGTTATTCGCCAACTGGGATAAATTCTGCATGATGGCGTTTTGATCCACATTGTTAAGGGACAACAATTGTTTTAAATCGGCGTTAATGGCGCTACGCACCTGCGCCACTTGCGGCATGGCGACTTTGGAAAGGGTTTCATCGGCAACTTTCAGCAGGGACACGCTGGTATCCACGTCATTATCCAACACCAATTTGCGCAAAGCGTTATTTAACAGAAAATCCGCTTCGGTCAGCAGCCAATCATTCGGCTGCTCCGCTTTGGCTTGATTGGACAAACGTTGCACCTGTTGTTGCAATGCCGACAGGCTTTGTTCTTTGGCGGACAAACTCTGATTCAAGGCGCTGATTTGATCGCTTGCCACTTGGGAAAATTCCGTTAATTTCGCCAGCTGATTTTTCTCCGCACTAAAGTCCGGCATGCCGGCGGCATCGGCAGAAGCGCCTTTTTGTTGCAATTGGCTTTCAAGTGCGGTCAGTTTTTGCTGTATTTCGTCAACCTGCAGCTGACCGAAATAGTAGCCCGCGCCACCTAAGCCCAACGCAATTAAAAGTGCCAGCAAGCCTAATGCGGAACCGGTTTTCTTCACCACAACGGTTTCATGCACGATCGGTTTTTGCTCTGACGGCGCGATTTTTTCTTCACTTTGTTGCATCGTTTCTGTCTTATCCTCTGCATTTGTTTCAACGTGTTCATTAGGCGTGGTATCTTGTGTCGCTAAATCAAGATCATCGCTGACATCAATTTTATGTTCAATTCCCGCATTGTTTTTCGGATGATTGGATTTCTTGTTAGCCATATTCGTTACCTATAAAAGAAAGTGTTGTTTAACGACATTGTAATAAGGTTTGTAATAAAGTTTGATTATCCGCACGCGGAGAAATCACCACATTTTTCCAGCCTAACGCTTCCGCCAAATGGGCGATTCGTTCGCTTACTGTAATAAGTTGACAACTTTTTAACCAATTATGTTCATTTTGCGGCACAAAATCCACTAATTGGGTGAGAATTTCGGCACTGGTCGCCACAATGGTTTGAATGCCGGCACGCTTACAAATGCTGGTTTGCTCGGCGTTATTATAAACAATGGGCTCACGTCGATAACATTCGACTGTCTCCACGCTCGCACCACGCTGTTGCGCCTGTTCGGCAAATAATTCACGCCCACCGTTGCCGCGCAAAATTAACACGGTTTTATCGGACAGATCCCGCATAGCGCTTAATTGCAATAACCCTTCGCTGTTTTCCTGCGCGGTGGGATAATGCACCGGCATTTCCGTCGTGGCGGCGAAATACTGTGCCGTACCTTGTCCGACGGTAAAATAATGCAAATCCCGGCGCCACACAAACCCTGTTGCCGTTAAGGTTTTGAAAGCAAAATCCACCGCACTTTTTGAGACGGCAAAAACATAATCGCCGTTTTTTAGCTGCGCAAATTTATTCGGCAATTCATTCAGTTCCGCACCGCTTTCGATACGAAATAACGGCAAATGAATGGCGACAACACCGGCTTTCGCCAACATATCCACCAACTGCTGACCGCGTTCATCGGGGCGGGTAACCAAAACTGCCATGCGTTTTCTTCCTTACGCGTAAATGTCCTGCAAAATTTTATCCGCCCCCTGCGCCAGTAGCTGTTCGGCAATTTGCACGCCTAAAACATCGGCGTTTTCCACCGCACTTTTGCCTTCCGCGCGAATAATCGTCGAACCGTCCACACTGCCTACCAAGGCGCGCAAATACAATTCACTATCACGCAACACCGCATAACCGCCGATAGGCACTTGGCAACCGCCTTGTAAGTGATGGTTCATGGCGCGTTCCGCCAGCACGCAAGAGGTAGTTTCCGCATCCGCCAGTGGCGCCAGTAATTGTTGAACCGCAACATCGTCTGTCCGACATTCGATGCCCACCGCGCCTTGTCCGGCAGCAGGCAAGGATTGCTCCACATCAATAAAAGAAGCGATACGCTCTGCTAAACCTAACCGAATCAAACCGGCGGAAGCCAAAATAATGGCATCATAATCACCGTTATCTAATTTACTCAAACGCGTACCCACATTGCCGCGCAAAGAACGAATTTCCAAATCGGGACGTAATGTTTTTAACTGACATTGACGGCGTAAACTGGAAGTGCCGACCACGGCACCTTGCGGTAATTCCGCTAAAGTGCGGTAAGAATTTGAGACGAATGCATCACGCGGATCTTCACGTTTGCAAATCACCGCCAACCCAAGCCCTTCGGGAAATTGCATGGGCACATCTTTCATGGAATGCACGGCAATATCCGCCTCTTTATTCAGCAGCGCATTTTCCAGTTCTTTGACAAACAAACCTTTGCCGCCGATTTTCGCCAACGGCGAATCCAAAATCACATCGCCTTTGGTGACCATTGGGACGAGTTCCACATTCAGATCAGGATATAACTGCTGCAAGAGGTCTTTCACATAATTCGCCTGCCATAATGCCAAGGGACTTTGGCGGGTGGCTATTTTTAAGCTTTTTTGCGTCATGCTGATGAAATATTTCTTAATGATATAATAAGCACTTATCCTATCATTGTTAACCAAGAATGTCAGTTTCCATTTAATTTTTTTGCTTTCGCGACATTACGATGGTAGAGTAAGCGCCAACTCAGTATTGCCGTTGTCACAGGTTAGGATATTACTTGAAGCTTGATCTCAATAAAGCCAGAAAACGCGTGGATTATTTAGATAAACTTCGCATTCAGCGCGCTCTATCCGATACGCCTGAATCCTTTCAACAAGTATTCCGCCTGATTCCGCTGTTGCTCCATTTTAACCACCCCGATTTGCCCGGCTACATTGCTGATGCGCCGTGCGGTATTGTGCATTTCGTCGCTAATAAATTTCAGCAGAATTATCTCAAACACAATTATGCCCCTGACAGCGTAAAAAACATTTTAAAATCCCACCGCACTTTTCACGAACGGGCGATTCTCGGCGTGTATGTGATGGGCAGTATCGCCTCCATTGCGCAAACGCCTTCTTCTGATTTGGACATTTGGCTTTGTCATCGGGAAGATTTAAGTGCGCAATCCCGCCAATTATTACAACAAAAAATCGAATTGATTCAACAATGGGCAAAACGGTTTCATGTGGAAATCAATTTCTATCTAATGGATCAAAAACGCTTCCGTTGCTTTCATGACACCGAACCCGTCGGCATTGAGAATTGCGGTTCGGCGCAATATATGTTGTTGCTTGATGAATTTTATCGCTCCGCCATTCGTCTCGCGGGTAAACCCTTGTTATGGCTACATTTAGCCGTTGAAAACGAAGCGGATTACGAAGCGGAAATCGAGCGTCTGGCACAAAATGGCGAGCTGGATTTAAATGATTGGGTGGATTTCGGCGGATTAGGCACTTTATCGGCAAATGAATATTTCGGCGCCAGCCTCTGGCAGTTGTACAAAGGGATTGATTATCCGTATAAATCCCTGCTCAAAATTTTATTGTTGGAGGCTTATTCGCACGATTATCCGAACACCTTTTTAATTTCCCGCGAATTCAAACAGGCGCTACTGAGCAATCAGCTTAAAGTTGAACACAAATTTGACGCTTATCTTGCCATGTTGCAACGGGTAACCGCCTATTTAACCCGGCAAAAGGAATTCAAGCGCTTAGATTTCGTGCGTTGCTGTTTTTATATCAAAGTGCATGAAAATGAAGTGGGGCCGGAACAAAGCAACTGGCGTCTGGACGAATTACTCAAACTCACCCAGCAATGGGGCTGGAAGTGCGGTCAGCTGGAGCACTTAAATCACCGTGCCCAGTGGAAAATCAAGCAAACCATCAAAGTACATAACGATTTGATTAAATTTCTGATGTTAAGTTATCGCAATTTGGTGAATTTTGCCCGCAAACATCAGGTCAATGCCAGCATTATGCCGCAAGATATGAGCATATTAACCCGCAAGCTCTATACCGCATTTGAAGAGCTGCCGAGCAAAGTGACCTTGCTTAACCCGCAACTTGCGGTGGATTTGTCGGAAAAATACCTGACCTTCATTGAAGTGAAAAACAACCGCCACTTTAGAGACGGCTGGTATCTCGTCAACCAAACGCCGACGGTGCAAGGTTTTAGCCGACCGCGTTACACGGAATATAATGAAAGCCTGAACAAATTGGTGGCATGGGGATACTTCAACCGCCTGCTGACCGCCAACACCGAATTATTCATTACCAGCAAAAACGTGGATCTGAAAACCTTACGCCAATACGTCACCGATTTACGTTTAGCTTTCCCGCTGGAAAACCGATTCGCCAATAATTCCGAGCTGAGCCATCCTTGTGAAATTCGTAATCTGGCGGTCATCGTCAACTTAACGCAGGATCCGACCCGTCATTTAACGGAAGTCAAATCCAGCATTCAATCCAGTGATTTATTCAGTTTCGGACCGAATGAAGAAAGTTTGGTGGGCAGCATTGATCTCACTTATCGCAATGTGTGGAATGAAATCCGCACGTTACACTTTGAAGGGGCAAATGCGATTTTATTGGCGTTAAAAGTGCTTTCCAACAAAATCTATCGTGGCGCGCCGTTGCCGCAACAGGTTCAGGTATTCTGTTACAGCCGTTATTATCGCCACGCCTTGCGCCGCATCGTAACCACCCTGATTAACAAATGTATCAGCATCCAAGTGGGTACCGCCGAACCGCCGAAAAATAACCTGTTACGTGTTGCCGGCAAAAACTGGCAATTCTTCTTTGAAGAACGCGGCATCAGCCTGCAGGAAATTCATCATGCGGACATCGGAAAAACGCACCAATTAGACACCGCACTTAATGCCAAAGTCAAAGCGACAGAGCCGAAAATCGTCAAACTGCAGAAATACCCGCACGAGATTGACATGTTCGCCAGCGAGGGCTTCCTGCAATTTTTCTTTGAAGATAACGCGAACGGCAGCTTTAACGTGTACATTCTCGACGAACTGAATCGAATTGAAATTTATCGCAACTGCGACGGCACGAAAGAGAAAAAAATTCATGAGATAAACCGAATTTATCAGTTATCCGGCTTGGATGAAAATGACAATCCGTATAAAATCGTGCAACGTGATTTTAACTACCCGCAATTTTATCAACTCGTCACGACCAAAGAAGGCACGACCATCGTTCCGTTCCATAGTCGCTTGGCTTTATCCTAAAGGTTTTATATGACTGATAAATTAAAAGTATTAATTATTGATGACCATCCGTTAATGCGTCGCGGAATCAAACAACTCGTTGAGCTGGAAGAGGGTTTTGAATTTGTCGGTGGTGCAGGGAACGGCACTGAAGGCATTAATCTGGCATTACAAACCTCGCCCGATTTGATTATTTTAGATCTGAACATGAAAGGGCTTTCCGGGTTGGATACGCTTAAAGCATTGAGAGCGGAAGGCGTGGATGCACGCATCGTGATTTTAACCGTTTCCGATGCCAAAAATGACATTTTCACGTTGATTGATGCCGGCGCGGACGGTTATTTATTGAAAGACACCGAGCCCGATACTTTGCTTTCTCAGCTGAAACGAATCGCCCGGGGGGAAGTGATTTTAAGCGATTCCATCAAAAATTTATTGCTGGAACGTCAATCTGCTCAAGAACCCATTTATTCCCTCACCGATCGCGAAATGGGCGTACTACGTTTAATCGCCACCGGGCTTTCCAACAAGCAAATTGCAGGACAATTATTCATTTCGGAAGAAACGGTAAAAGTGCATATTCGCAATTTGTTACGCAAATTGAACGTCCATTCCCGTGTTGCGGCAACCGTATTATATTTTGAACATAAAAACGGTTAAGCCCGTTTATTGAATCTACCTTCCAAATAGCCGGCATGATTGTCGGCTATTTTTTATGGAAAACCCTTGACCGACCTCAGAAAATATTTTGGAAATCCACCGCACTTTGCATTGCAGGGCTTTAGCCTAACGGGTACACTACTGGCGTTTGATTTTGAGGTAAATATGAAGCAATCGGGCAATCGGATAACACATTGGGCAGCCAAGACAATTTTCATTTTTTGTTTTCTTTGGCATCCGTCAGTATGTGCGGAACATCTCGTTGATTTGCAAGTCAGCGGCATCAAAAACGAAAAATTAAATGAAAACGTGCAGATTTATACCAATGCCATAGAAAAAGAAGACATGGACGGTTCCGATCGTTATCAGGAATCCGTTCGTCAGGCGGTGGATAAAGGCTTGCGTGCTTTCGGTTATTACGAAAGTGCGGTCAGTTTTGAACTCAAAAATCGCGCCAAGCCCAATAAACCCTTATTAATCACTCACGTCACCGTCGGCAATCCGGTGAAAATCGCCGCCACTGACGTGGTTATCAGCGGACAGGCGGAAGAAGATCCCGAATTTGCCAAGCTGGAAAGAAAAGTGCCGAAACCGGGCACAGTGCTGAATCACGAAACCTACGACGATTACAAAAGTTCGTTGCAACAACTCGCCTTAACACGCGGCTATTTCGACGCGGGGTTTGAAACCTCACGATTGGAAGTCATGCCTTCCACTTATCAAGCCTGGTGGAAGCTCGACTTTAATTCCAAAGCACGTTACCACTACGGCAAAATTCATTTCCAACACGCGCAAATTCGCGAAGATTATTTGCGCAATATGCTGAATATTCAGCCCGGTGAAGACTACTTACTCAGCGATCTTTCCACGCTGACCAATAATTATTCTTCCACCAACTGGTTTAGCTCGGTGCTGTTACAACCGCATTTGGACGATGAAAATAAATTGGTCGATCTGGACGTATTGCTTTATCCGCGCAAGAAAAACATCATGAGCGTGGGTGTCGGTTATTCCACCGATGTAGGTCCGCGCCTGCAATGGAGCTGGACCAAGCCCTGGATTAACGCTCGCGGGCATAGCGTAAGAAGCAATATGTATATTTCTTCGCCAAAACAGACATTGGAACTCACGTACAAACACCCTTTATTGAAAAATCCGCTGAATTATTACTACGAATATTCCGCCGGTTTCGAAAATGAAAATACAAACGACACCAAAACCACCGCCTCTACCCTTGCCGCCTTGCGCTACTGGAATCATCCGACGGGCTGGCAATACTCGCTGGGGTTACGGGTGCGCCATGATTCTTTTACCCAAGCGGAAATCAGCGATAAAACCTTACTCATCTACCCAACAACCTCCCTCACCCGCACCCGGTTACGAGGCGGCGCGTTTCCCGATTGGGGCGATTCACAACGTATCACGTTTGATTTCGGGCGCAAGTTTTGGCTATCCGACGTGGATTTCTGGAAAATTCAGGCATCCACCGCATGGATTCGAACCTACGCGCAAAATCACCGCTTCCTCACGCGATTAGAAGCCGGCGTGTTAAATACCGCCAGCATTCACCGCATTCCGCCTTCTTTACGTTTCTTCGCCGGTGGCGATCGTAGCGTGCGTGGCTACAGCTATAAAAAAATCTCACCGAAAGATCGTAACGGCAAACTCATCGGCGGTTCGCGCTTACTTACCGGTTCCATCGAATATCAATATCAGGTTTATCCGGATTGGTGGCTTGCCACCTTCGTGGACAGCGGGCTGGCGGCAAATTCGTTTGATATGAACGAATTGCGTTATGGCACGGGCGTAGGTGTGCGTTGGGCATCGCCGGTAGGCGCGATTAAATTTGATATTGCCACGCCGGTGCACGATAAAGACAACAGCAAAAATATTCAATTTTATATCGGGTTAGGTTCCGAGCTATAACCAGGATCAGCGAGAACGGATAATGAAATGACAGAACACACGGAACAAGCACCGCAAACCCCTGCACCAAAAACGAAAAAAAGCAAATGGCATCGCCGTCTCTGCGCCGTAAGTGCGGTCGTTTTTTTTGCTGTTTTTGCCCTGTTGGGTATGCTTGCCACAGAAAACGGGCAGCATAAACTGATTCAGTGGGCGGATGATTTCACAGATGCCCTTTCCATTAAACGGATAGAAGGCAATTTGAGCGAAGGTCTGGTGCTAACCAATGTACGTTTCCAAACGCAGGGCATCGGCGTCCAGGTAAACCAAGCCCGCCTGCAAATGCAATTAAGCTGCTTATGGAAATTAAAGGTTTGCGTTGATGACATCAGCCTGCAACAACCCGGTATTCAAATTGATACCGCCCTATTGCCGCCGTCGGGGCAAAAGCTCAAAGAAAGCGCACCGATGAAGCGTATTTCCCTACCGATCTCCGTGCAGGTCAATCAGCTTGCCGTGAAAGATTTGAGCTTGCTGATTGACAAAAACCAAATGCACTTGGCGACATTTCACACCGCCGCCGGTTTAAATAATGAAACGGGGATCACCTTATCGCCAACTCAAATCGACGATTTTCGTTTTGTTCAACAGCTGACTGAAAACACGTCACAGAAAGCCGAGGCTAAATCGGCAGACACCGCAGCAAGCCCGCCGATTAACTGGGAAAAACTGGAACAGGATCTTAGCCGTCCGTTACTTGCCGATTTACCAAAAATAGACTTGCCCTTTGATATGCACGTTCAAGGCATTAGCGGAAAAAACTGGCAATATCAACTGATTAACGATAAACAGGAAACCCTGCAAGACATTCTGGTTTCTTCTGTCGAACTGCAAGCCGACGCAACGGATTATACGGTGCAGTTACAAAAATTTGACGTAAAAAGCTCTCTCGGTGGTTTAACGGCAAGTGGGCAAATGCAGCTCAGCGAAGATTTCCCGTTGCAATTTAAATTATTAGGCGATTTCAACACCTTCAGACACAATAATAACGTGTTGCTTCCTGCAAGCAAAATCGATCTAACGCTTTCAGGATCGCTGAAAAAAAAGACCGCACTTTCCCTGCAAACCCAAGGTGCGTTAGAAGCGACACTGGAAGCGCAGGCACAACCTGCTGCGCCGAAACTGCCGTTAACGCTGCACTTCACTGCCGACAAAGCACAATACCCGTTTAACAATAAAGATCCGCTGCAAATTAACGATCTGGTGTTGGATATTGAAGGAGATTTACTGACGGCACAAGTGAACTTAAAAAGTGCGGTCAGTGGCATGGGAATTCCAACCAACACTCTTAAATTACAGGCAGTTAGCCATTTATCCAATGTGGAAATTCAGCGTCTCTTGCTTAACGCGTTAAGTGGTTCGGCAGAATTACAAGGCAATTTGAACTGGCGTGACGGCATTGCCTGGGACAGCCATTTACAGTTGGAGAAAATCAATGTGGGCAAATATTTATCCGCCTTCCCGGCCCAGTTATCAGGCAAATTAAGCTCGCAAGGCAAAGCCAATCAAAGCGGTTGGCAGGTTGCCGTGCCGGAATTGGATATTCAAGGTACGCTGTCCCAACGCCCGCTGAACCTGAAAGGCAATTTCACTGCGGGCAATCAGCAGTTGCTCAATATCCCGCAGTTATTGCTCACTTATGGCGACAATAAAATTGAGGCGCAGGGCCATCTCGGTGATACATCGGATTTTAACCTGGACATTAATGCGCCGAATTTACAGGGCTTGTGGGCGGATTTATCGGCGGGTTTGAAAGGCAACGTAAAATTAAACGGCAGCATCGCCCGACCAAGCATTCATGCGGATTTAACCGCAAGCCGCTTTGCATTACAACACATGCGCCTGAACCAAGCCCTGATTAAAGGCGAAATCAACAGCGCGGAACAAATTAGCGGTCAGCTTGAAGTGAATTTAAACGGCTTTAATTACGATGACATCAAAGTAAATCAGCTCAAATTGACGGCAAACGGCGACGAACAAAAACACAGTTTGCAGCTACAATCGGACGGCACCCCTGTGGCGACCAACTTAAATTTCACCGGAAATTTCAACCGCACTTTACAGCAATGGAAAGGCACGTTGAGCCAAATAATGATTAAATCGGAATTCGGTAACCTGCAAACCAACAAAAATGTTGCCGTCACTTACAACAATAAAACCACCGAAGCCACTATTTCTGCGCACTGCTGGATACACAGCCACGCGGATTTATGTTTCCCGCAAAGCTTTAACGTGGGCGCAAACGGTGAAGTGCCGTTTGATATTAAGCGCTTTAATCTGGCTTTCATCAATAAACTGCTAGAACAGGAACTACTCAGCGGTCAGCTAAACAGTCAGGGCAAAGTGGCTTGGTTTACCGATAAGCCGTTACAGGCTGAGTTACAACTTAACGGCAATCATGTGTCGCTAACGCAAAAGGTGGATCGTAAAACCTTCCGCCTGGCAATTCCGCAAATCGGTTTAAATGCCAATTTAGCCAACAATAACCTGGCGCTGAAATCCGATATTAATCTTCAGGATCAAGGACGAATCGGCGCCGATTTGAAACTATCGGATATTGCCAATGCCCGTGAGTTGGGCGGTACATTCAGCATTCAAAACCTGAATTTGAATCTGGTGAATCAACTGCTTAACCGTGATGAACAGGTTAATGGCGCGCTGAGAGCCAATCTCACCCTCGGCGGCAGTTTAACCGCGCCGACCCTCAACGGCGATGTTAATCTAAACAAACTTACTGCCAAAATACGCGCATTGCCTTTTGATATTACCGAAAGTGAGCTGACGCTACTTTTTACCGGCACCGGCTCCACCCTGAAAGGGTATGTACAAACTGCCGACAGCCGTTTACACCTGAGCGGTGAGGCAAATTGGAAAAATGTGAATGACTGGCGTACCCGTTTACACGCCGAGGCGGATAAATTTAAAGTGGATATTCCGTCTATGGCAAGACTGAGAATCAGCCCGAATATCGACATCAGTGCGACACCGAAGCTGTTGGAACTTTCCGGCAATATTGATATTCCTTGGGCACGCATTGCCATTGAAAACCTGCCGGACAGTGCAGTGGCGGTCAGCTCCGATGAAGTGATTTTAAATGGCAATAAGAAGAGTACTCTGCCGAAAACATTGCCGAGCGAAACCCAAAGCGGCATGGCAATTCGTTCTGATTTAAGAATCAATATCGGCGATGATGTCAGTTTAAATGCCTATGGCTTGAAAACCCATCTCCACGGGTTGCTCTCGGTGAAACAGGAAAAGGGCAATTTGGGGCTTTACGGCGAGGTCAACCTGAAGAACGGTCGCTACGCCTCTTTCGGGCAGGATTTAATTATTCGTAAAGGGCTCATCAGTTTTGTCGGTCAACCGTCGCAACCGATGCTGAATATTGAAGCAATTCGTAATCCGGAAGCCATGGAAGACGCAAGCGTTACTGCCGGTGTGAAAGTGAATGGTATAGCGACCGCACCCAGTGTAACCATTTTCTCCGAACCGGGAATGCCGCAGGATCAGGCACTATCTTATATTTTAACAGGCCGCTCCTTAGAAAACAGCGGCGATACCGCTTCCAGCGGTTCTGTAGGCGCCGCTTTGCTCGGCATGGGGCTCGCTAAAAGCGGTAATGTGGTCGGGGGAATCGGAAAAGCCTTTGGTATCAAAGATCTGAACCTAAGTACCGCCGGGGTGGGCGACAGATCTAAAGTAGTGGTCAGCGGCACCATTACACCGCGCTTACAGGTAAAATACGGCGTTGGGTTATTTGACGGTTTAGCCGAAGTGACCCTGCGTTACCGATTATTGCCGCAACTTTATGTTCAATCCGTTTCGGGTGTTAATCAAGCCTTTGATCTACTCTATCAATTTGAATTTTAATTATGAATAACGAAAATTTACTAAAGAAAGCTAACGAACTCTACGCCCGACGTGGCGAGGTGCGTGAAATCGCCGCGATCGACTTAGGTTCCAACAGCTTTCATATGATCATCGCCCGCATCGTCAACGGCACGTTACAGGTGCTATCCCGTCTGAAACAGAAAGTCCAGCTTGCGGAAGGCTTGGATGAAAACCAAGTGTTAAGCCAGGCAGCAATTGAACGCGGGGTAAATTGTCTGGCGTTATTTGCCGAACGCTTGCAGGGATTTTCTGCCGAAAACGTGAGCGTCGTCGGCACTTACACCTTACGACGCGCGGTAAATAACGACGTGTTTTTACGCCAAGCCGCCAACGTATTTCCTTATCAAATTAATATTATCAGCGGCAAAACCGAAGCCAAAACCATCTACGCCGGCGTTTGCCACACCCAACCGGAAACCGGACGTAAATTCGTTATTGATATTGGCGGCGGTTCAACAGAGATGATTATCGGCGATAATTTCACGCCGTTAATTTACGAAAGCCGTCATGTGGGCTGCGTCAGTTTTGCGAAAAAATTCTTTCCGAACGGCGAAATCAGCGCGGAAAATTTCCGGCAAGCAAAACAAAGTGCATTGAATAAAATTGAAGATCTCGCCTGGGAATACCGTAACCTGGGTTGGCAATCGGTGCTGGGTTCATCAGGGACAATCAAAACCGTACACCAAGTAATTTACGAAAATATCGATCCCAACGGCACCATCACGGCACCGCGCTTAGACCAATTGATTGAACAAACCTTACAATACTCTCATTTTAACCAACTGAAATTTAATGGCTTAAATCCTGACCGTGCCGATGTTTTTGTGCCAGGATTAGCGATTTTAAGCGCGGTTTTTGAAAATTTTCACATTGAAAAAATGCGCTATTCCGACGGCGCATTGCGCGAAGGCGTAATGTACAGCCTGGAGCAAAATTTTCAGGTCAACAATATTCGGGAACGTACGGCACTGGGTTTGGCGGAGCAATTTAATATCGATCAGGCACAGGCAGAGCGGGTGTATCAAAGCGCGGTTTTATTGTTTAATCAATATAATGCCTGGCAAAACACCGAGCTAATTCCGGAAATGCAGGATGTGCTTTTTTGGGCGGCGCGTTTGCATGAAGTGGGCATTGTGATTAACCATAAAGCTATGCAGAAACATTCCGCATACATTTTATACAACACGGAACTGCCCGGCTTTGACAACGAACAGCATCGCCTGCTTTCTACCCTGGTGCGCTATCATATCGGCAACTTTAAACTGCCGGATATGTTCAAGTTTTCCCGCTATAACGAAAAAGACGTTTTAGCCCTCATCCGTATTTTACGTTTGGCGGCGATTATTAACCGCTCCCGTCAAGCCACCGAGAAAACCGAAAAAATCATCTTGAAAAACGACCGCACTTTTAGCAACTGGCAGTTGGAATTTGAAACGGATTATTTAACCCATAACCCGTTACTGAAAAATGATTTGGCATTGGAAAATCGTTTTTTACAAACCTTGGAATTAAGCCTGTCGGCACGTTGATTTTCGTGATAAATAAAAAACCCCCGTTACATCATATAACGGGGATTTTTGTTATATAAGCCGATTACGCTTTGGGACCGGCAGAAATTAAGGCTTTGCCTTCTGCATTGGTAGCGTATTTTTCGAAGTTCTTCACAAAACGACCGGCAAGATCTTTCGCTTTGGCTTCCCATTGCGCTTTATCGGCATAAGTATCACGCGGATCTAAAATAGCCGGATCAACGCCGGGTAATGCCTTAGGAATTGCCAAATTGAAGATTGGTAACTCACTCATTTGCGCTTTTTCGATAGAACCGTCTAAGATGGCGTCGATAATACCCCGGGTATCTTTAATGGAGATACGTTTGCCCGTGCCGTTCCAACCGGTGTTCACCAAATAGGCTTCCGCACCTGCCGCTTGCATACGTTTTACCAACACTTCCGCATATTGGGTTGGGTGTAAGGTTAAGAACGCCGCACCGAAACAAGCGGAGAAGGTTGGGGTCGGTTCGGTAATACCACGTTCAGTACCGGCTAATTTCGCAGTGAAACCGGATAAGAAGTAGTATTTGGTTTGTTCCGGTGTCAATTTAGATACCGGCGGCAACACGCCGAAAGCGTCAGCGGTTAAGAAAATCACTTTAGTAGCGTGACCTGCGCGGGAAACCGGTTTAACGATGTTATCGATGTGATAAATCGGATAGGAAACGCGGGTGTTTTCGGTTTTGGAACCGTCATCGAAATCCACTGAACCGTCTGCACGCACCACTACGTTTTCTAATAAGGCATCACGACGGATTGCGCGATAAATATCCGGTTCGTTTTCTTCGGAAAGGTGAATGGTTTTCGCGTAACAACCACCTTCAAAGTTGAAGATACCCACATCATCCCAACCGTGTTCATCATCACCGATTAGCTCACGTTTCGGATCGGTAGAAAGGGTGGTTTTACCGGTGCCGGACAAGCCGAAGAACACAGCAACATCACCGTCTTTGCCTACGTTAGCGGAACAGTGCATTGCGCCCACGCCTTTTAGCGGCAGGAAGTAGTTCATCATGGAGAACATACCTTTCTTCATTTCACCGCCGTACCAAGTGCCGCCGATTAATTGAATGCGTTCGGTTAAGTTAAACGCCACGAAGTTTTCGGAATTCAAGCCTTGTTCTTTCCAGTTCGGGTTGGTGCATTTAGAACCGTTCATCACCACGAAACTTGGTTTGAAATCTTTTAATTCGGCGTCTGTCGGACGAATAAACATATTTTTCACGAAATGCGCCTGCCATGCCACTTCAGTCACGATACGCACCGCAATACGGTCTTTTTCGCTGGCACCGCAGAAGCCGTCAATCACGAATAAGCGTTTGCCGGAAAGTTCTTTGGTGACGATGTCTTTTAAACTTGCCCAGGTTTCTTGGGTCATCGGTTTATTATCGTTTTTCGCCGCGTCGGAAGTCCACCATACGGTGTCTTTGGTGGTATCATCTAAAACAATATATTTATCCTTAGGAGAACGTCCGGTAAAAATGCCGGTATCCACAGCGACCGCGCCGGTGGTGGTGACGGTGCCTTTTTCGAAACCTTCCAAGCCCGGTTTGGTTTCTTCTTCAAAAAGTTGTTCATAACTTGGGTTATAAACCACTTCTTTTACATTATGAATGCCAATTGCCTCAAGCTCTTTAACTACGTTGTTTACATCTGTCATATACTTCACCTCATTGTGTTAAAAGTTAAAAATTGGACAACATTCTATGAAAATTTCTCCCTAAAAACTGTTAGCTTGATCAAATATTTGAACATTGCTTTATTTTTTATTGCATTTTAGGTAAATTTACCCGCCGATTTGAGAAGCATTTTCGCTCTATTAAAAATAACGCAAAAAACCACCGCACTTTCAATGGGAACTTATGATTTAGCGCCCGTTCTAAGTAACACAATGATCAACCACCCGGAAGGAATAGCATGAAATTACGCAAAACCTTTTTACTTGTCGCTTTACTTTACTTTCCCGCCGCGTGGGCTGCAGACCTTGCCGGTTTAAACATCAAATACAGTTCCAATTATTTAATGCCGGCTTATGTACATTTCAAATCGGACGGCTTTGAATATACAATTAAAGCTAACATTAACGTGCCTTTATACAACATTCAGTTCACCTCCAAAGGTACGCAAAGTAGCAACTTTTTCAATATGTTAAGTTATCAAGACACGCGTAACAACAAACCTTATGCAAAAGCCAAAATCGCCAATCATAAAATCGAATACGGCAAAGTAAAAAACGGCTTAAAAACCGAAGATTTAACCTTGCCGACCTATGATTTATTCACTGTGGCATTCCAGCTCAGTTATTATGATAAACTGCCGAACAGCTTCCAAATCACCAACGGCAAAAAACTCTACCCAATGGAAAATGTAGTGCTGAACACCAGCAAGAAACAGGTTAAATATAACAAACAAGAGGTGACCGAAATCACCTACAAATTCAAAACCGGCGATAAAGACATTATGGTGAAAAAACACGAGGGAGAAAAATTCCCTCGCTTTATTTCCTACAATCGCGACGGCGATAAGTACGAACTCACCTTCAGCGAGTTTGTGAAAGACTAAAATTTTATCGAAAAACAAGGCCGCCTGAATAAAAAAATTGACTTTTTATTGAAAAGTGCGATCACAAAAAACAACGTTTTTTTAAATCGGGTGAATAAAAATTTATGTATTTTTCACGCAGTTAAACAGGTGCTAAAAATGGACGCTATTCAGCCTGAAGATAAGGGCTTTTGGCTTTTCACTCAGGGATCAACAATACATTTAATTGACGGCAAGCTTCCTTTCGGCAATGCCGCCGAACTGGGTTTCGTCGGGCTTCATGCTATGCGCATCGGCGAATGGCTGGAGCAACCGTTATATTTGGTGGAAACCCAACCGAACGACAACCGCACCTATTTTTCTTTACGCGATCAACTGCCGCTGCCGCAAGCGCAATTTAATCTGTTGAGCTGCGGCGTGGAGTTAAATCATTTCTATCAGACCCATCAATTCTGCGGAAAGTGCGGTGGAAAAACCGAGCAAATGCAGGAGGAATGGGCGGTAAAATGCCGTGCCTGCGGTTTTCATACCTATCCCGTCATTTGCCCTTCCATTATCGTTGCAGTACGACACGATTCACAAATCCTGCTGGCAAATCATATGCGCCACAAAGGCGGCATTTACACCACGTTGGCGGGTTTTGTGGAAGTAGGCGAAACCTTTGAGGATGCGGTACATCGCGAAATTTGGGAGGAAACCCAAATCAAAGTAAAAAATTTGCGTTATTTCGGCAGCCAGCCTTGGGCGTTTCCTAATTCGCAAATGGTGGGTTTTTTAGCCGATTATGAAGGCGGCGAGATTACTATTCAGCGTGAAGAACTTTATGACGCACAATGGTTTGATTGCGACCAACCGTTGCCCGAACTGCCACCGCGCGGCACCATCGCACGCAAATTGATTGAAACCACACTTGAATTGTGTAAACAGTATAAAAATAAACCATGATAAGGAACGGGTATGACTACATTGAAAAATGATCGTTATTTGAGAGCGTTGCTACGCCAACCGGTGGATATGACGCCGATTTGGATGATGCGTCAGGCGGGACGCTATTTGCCGGAATATAAGGCGACCCGTGCACAGGCAGGCGATTTTATGTCCCTGTGCCGCAATGCGGAATTGGCGTGTGAGGTGACGCTACAGCCATTGCGTCGCTATGATTTGGACGCGGCGATTTTATTTTCCGATATTTTAACGATTCCTGACGCCATGGGGCTGGGATTAAGCTTTGGTGCAGGGGAAGGACCGAAATTTGAACGGGTTATCGACAGCAAAAGTGCGGTGGAAAATTTACCCGTTCCTGACCCGGAACAGGAGCTGCAATATGTAATGAACGCCGTGCGCACTATTCGCCGTGAACTGAAAGGTGAGGTGCCGCTCATCGGTTTTTCCGGTAGCCCGTGGACATTGGCGACCTACATAGTGGAAGGCGGTTCTTCCAAAGCCTTCACAAAAATTAAAAAAATGTTGTATGCCGAACCGCACTTATTGCACGCGTTGTTGGATAAACTTGCCGACAGCGTTATTTTGTATTTGAATGCACAAATTAAAGCGGGTGCGCAAGCGGTGATAGTGTTTGACACCTGGGGCGGCGTGTTGGCGCACCGCGATTATCCAGCATTTTCGCTGCACTATATGCACAAAATCGTGGACGGCTTAATTCGCGAACATGAAGAGCGTCGCGTGCCGGTCACGTTATTTACCAAAGGCGGCGGACTCTGGCTGGAAGCCATTGCCGACACCGGCTGTGATGCGGTGGGGCTGGACTGGACGGTGGACATCGCCGAAGCCCGTCGTCGTGTGGGGCATAAAGTAGCGCTGCAAGGCAATTTGGATCCGAGCGTGTTGTACGCACCGGCAAACCGAATTGAAGATGAAGTGCGGTCAATTTTGGCGGCGTTTGGTGCGGGCAACGGCCATGTGTTTAACCTCGGTCACGGCATTCATCAGGATGTGCCGGTAGAAAGTCCGAAACGGTTGGTAGACGCAGTACATCAGCTGTCTCAGCCTTATCATCTCTAAAGTGCGGTGGAAATATGATGCGAAATCCTATTCATAAACGTTTAGAAAATTTAGCCACCTGGCAACACCTGACTTTCATAGCGTGCCTGTGCGAGCGGATGTACCCTAATTATCAGCTGTTTTGCCAAATTACCGAACAACCACAACATGCCAAGGTGTATCACAATATTCTGAATTTGGCGTGGGAATATTTAACCGTTAAAGACGAGAAGATTAATTTTGAAAATCAGCTGGAAAAACTGGAAAACATCATTCCCGATGTGAATGACTATGATTTTTACGGTGTGGTGCCTGCGTTGGATGCCTGTGAAGCATTATCGGAAATGTTACATACCATCATTGCCGGCGATTCCCTAACCCAAGCGGTGAAATTAAGCCAATTATCTTTGCAAACCGTGGCGGATTTGCTAGCGGAACAAAATGAACGCGAATTATCCGAGACAGAATTAAAGGAAAGCGAGGAAATTCAGCAAGAATTGGACGTGCAATGGCAAATTTATCGCGCACTGAAAGACGCGGAAAAGCGCAATGTTGAGCTGATTCTGGGTTTAAAAAATGAGTTACGCGAGGTAGGAATTTCGAATATTTGTGTAAAAATTGACCAATAGTGCGATATTTTCTGCAAAAATAACATTTCCTGCTTTGCTTTAAGTGCAACTTAGATTAAGCTTTGCACTGCACTGATTCCAGTGATTATGGTCATTGAATAGATAATCTTAAACGTTGTTTATTCCACCAATGTCAAATTTATTTAAAAATAGAAGGTACTAGTCTATGAACAAAACAGATTTAATTGATGCTATCGCAAGCTCAGCTGAATTGAACAAAAAACAAGCTAAAGCAGCTTTAGAAGCAACTTTAGACGCTATCACCGGCAGCTTGAAAAAAGGTGAGGCGGTGCAATTAATCGGTTTCGGTACATTTAAAGTGAACGCACGCAAAGCGCGTACCGGTCGTAATCCGCAAACCGGCGCAGAAATCAAAATTGCTGCATCTAAAGTTCCGGCATTCGTTTCCGGTAAAGCATTAAAAGATGCTGTTAAATAATTAGCCCCTGTCTTTAATGAACTTAACCCTGTTTATCAAAACAGGGTTTTTTATTTGCTATTTCCGAAAATTCTTCCGTTTACACCCAGCCTAAATACCGCTAAACTTTCGAACCGAAATTTAATTTGAACTATTTTGACCCAAAAATGACTAAGCGAAACATTCAGACCCGTAATACGCAACAGCGTCGCCACGGCATCATGCAATTATTGCAGGAACGGGGCGAAATCAGCGTCGAGCAATTGGTGCAATTATTCGATACCTCGGAAGTGACTATTCGTAAAGATTTATCGGTGCTGCAAAGTAATGGTTTTCTGCTGCGTCGTTATGGCGGTGCGATTTTAATGCCGCAGGAATTGCTGGAAGATGCGCAAGAAGATTTTCTTTCGGAACGAAAGTTGGCAATTGCGAAAGTCGCGGCGGAACGCATTCGCGATCATAATCGTATTATTATCGACAGTGGTACCACCACGGCAGCATTGATTAAACAGCTAAATCACAAGCAAGGTCTGGTGGTGATGACCAATTCCATGTATGTAGCGAATGAGTTGCGTTCTTTAGAAAATGAACCGACCCTGTTAATGACCGGCGGCACTTGGGATAACCGTTCCGAATCCTTTCAAGGCAATGTGGCGGAACAGGTGTTGCGTTCTTATAACTTTGATCAGTTATTTATCGGCGCGGATGGCATTGATTTTGAACGTGGCACGACCACCTTTAACGAATTGGTTGGTTTAAGCCGTGTTATGGCGGAAGTGGCACGTGAAGTGATTGTGATGGTGGAATCACAAAAAATCGGGCGCAAAATGCCCAATGTAGAATTAACCTGGCAGCAAATTGATGTATTAATTACCGATAGTTTGTTGTCGGAAGAAAGCAAAAACCGTATTGCAGCCCATGGCGTAGAGGTGATCTGCGCCTAAAGTGCGGTGGTTTTCGCAAGCGTTTTTTTATTTAATTCAGGAGAGCTAAAGCTTATGTGTGGAATCGTCGGTGCAGTAGCACAACGTGATATCGCGGAAATTTTAATTAACGGATTGCATCGTCTTGAGTATCGTGGTTACGACTCGGCAGGTTTGGCGGTGGTCAATTCGCAACATGAATTGCAACGTGTGCGCTGCTTAGGCAAAGTGAAAGCGTTAGATGATGCAGTGGAAAAAACGCCATTAATCGGCGGCACCGGGATTGCGCATACCCGTTGGGCAACCCATGGCGAACCTTCCGAAGAAAATGCCCATCCGCACGTTTCCGGCAATTTTGCCGTGGTGCATAACGGCATTATTGAAAATTACGAAGAATTGCGTACATTGTTGAAAGAGCGCGGTTATGTCTTTACCTCCCAAACCGACACGGAAGTGATTGCGCACTTGGTGGAATGGGAAATGCGCACGGCGGGTAGCTTATTGGAAGCGGTGCAAAAAGTGGTGAAACAATTAACCGGTGCTTACGGCATGGTGGTGATGGATCGTATGCAACCGGAACATTTGGTTGCCGCCCGTTCCGGTAGCCCGTTGGTGATCGGTTTAGGGATTGGTGAAAACTTCCTTGCTTCCGACCAGCTTGCGTTGTTAAGCGTGACACGTCGCTTTATTTTCCTGGAAGAAGGCGACATCGCCGAAATTACCCGTCGTTCCGTGGATATTTACGATCGCGACGGCAACAAAGTCGAACGTGAAGCGCACGATTCCAATTTAGAAAACGATGCGGCGGAAAAAGGCAAATATCGCCACTTCATGCAAAAAGAAATTTACGAACAGCCGACCGCACTGATTAACACCATGGAAGGTCGTGTGACCCACAATAACGTGATAGTTGAAGCTATCGGTAACAGTGCCAAAGAAATTCTGGAAAAAGTCGAACATGTTCAAATCGTTGCTTGCGGTACGTCGTACAACTCCGGTATGGTGGCGCGTTATTGGTTTGAAAGCATAGCAGGCGTCAGCTGCGATATTGAAATCGCTTCCGAATTCCGTTACCGCAAATTCGTGGTGCGCCCGAACAGCCTGTTGATTACCCTTTCCCAATCCGGTGAAACGGCGGATACGTTAGCCGCCTTGCGTTTGGCGAAAGAGAAAGGTTACATGGCGGCAATGACCATTTGTAACGTGGCGGGTTCCTCTTTGGTGCGTGAATCCGATTTAGCCTTCATGACCCGCGCCGGCGTGGAAATCGGCGTAGCTTCGACCAAAGCTTTCACTACGCAATTGGCGTCATTGTTAATGTTGGTGGTGGCGATCGGTAAGGCGAAACACACGCTTTCCGCCGAAAAAGAACAGGAAATGGTCAAAGCCTTGCAAGCCTTGCCGGCAGAGATTGAAAAAGCCTTGGCTTTCGATAAACAAATTGAAGCCTTGGCGGAAGATTTCGCCGAAAAACACCATGCCTTATTCTTAGGTCGCGGCGAATATTATCCGATTGCCATGGAAGCGTCCTTGAAGCTGAAAGAAATTTCTTACATTCACGCCGAAGCTTATGCTGCCGGTGAATTGAAACACGGCCCGTTGGCGCTCATTGACGCGGATATGCCGGTGATCGTGGTGGCACCGAACAATGAATTGTTGGAAAAAATCAAATCCAATATTGAAGAAGTACGCGCTCGTGGCGGTCAATTGTACGTTTTCGCCGACAAAGAAGCGGGCTTCACCGAAGCGGAAGGGATGAAAATCATCACCATGCCGACGGTCAACGAAATCACCGCGCCGATTTATTACACCGTGCCAATGCAGTTGTTGGCGTATCACATCGCGCTGATTAAAGGCACCGATGTGGATCAGCCGCGTAACCTGGCGAAAGCGGTCACAGTAGAGTAATCGCAAAAAACGCTTTAAAATTCCACCGCACTTTGGTTTCAGCAATCAAAGTGCGGTTTGTTTTTTGGGAGATTTTGCAATTTATGATCGAGAAAATAATCGCTCTTTACATATCCTCCCGCTTGCTTGCGGGAGAAGGGAGATGAAAGAATTACAATTTCTTCCCAAAGAAATCCGTCAATTTCTCGCTGATTTGTTTCACATATTCAGGCTTCCAGTAGGTTTCGATATGGCTCGCTCCTGGGATTTTCACCAATTCTTTGTCTTGCGAACCTGCTTTTTCAAAGGCTTTGTCGCTCATATAAAGGGTGTCGGCTTTGTCGCCTGCCACGATCAATAATGGCGTGTTGATGAGTTCCGCGTGGTCGGTGGCGTCCCATGTCATTAAGTCTAACAAGCTACCCATGGTGTAACGTGGCGTGCTGTTTGGGTGGCGGTGGGTGATGCCGTAGTATTCAAAACCGTCTTTGTATAAGCCAGCAGGCATTTTCGCCACGTCCGCTTCGGTGATTTTGCTCATATCCGCATTCGCTGCGTATTCCACGTTGCCTTTGGCTTCTTCGGTACGCGCTGCCGCCGCTTGTGCAAGGCGTTCTTGAATAGTAGAAACTTGGCTTCCGCCTAAGCCGTTACGACGCACATCACCTGTGTTGAACAAGCTCACGGTTGCCACGGCGTGCAAGCGTTTGTCGCTTTGTGCTGCCGCGAAGGTGTAACCGCCACCGCCACAAATGCCTAATGCCCCGATACGGTTGGTATCTACGCCTTGATATTTTTCAAGGAAGTCCACCATTGCGTGAACATCGTTGATACGGTTTGCCGGTTTGTCGGTTTGACGTGGTTCGCCACCGCTTGCACCTTGGTATGCCGCATCAGCCGCGATGGTGATATTTGTTCGGCTAATTTTTGGGCGTATAAGCCTGCCACTTGCTCTTTCACGCCGCCGTTCGGGTGCGCTACGGTAATTGCCGGGTATTTTTTGTTTGGGTCAAAGTTGGCTGGTGTGTAAACGTTGGCGGAAATTTTAATGCCGTCGTTATTAACGTAAGTCACCGGGTGAATATTCACTTTGCCTTTCACGTTTTCGGTGATTGCCCCGTCATAAGCCAAGGTGAACGGATTTTATTTGTAATCTGCTGCCATTGCATTTGCTCCTAAAAATGATGTACCAATTAATGTGGCTAAAAGGGTGGTTTTTAAAAGTTTCTTCATAAGATGTCCTGTTTGAGGTTGTTTCGTCATTTGATGTGTGCATTATAGCGAAGCCCTATGATAAGATAAACCACCTTTTCCTTAATATATTAGAAAGCAATGCTTAACAATCTTCCCAACCTCAACGAGCTTTATTATTTTATCCAAGTGGTTCAGGCAGGCTCTTTTGCCAAAGCGGCGAACAAGCTGGGCGTAACGTCATCGGCACTCAGCCAGAATGTGAAAAGCTTAGAAAAATCGCTGGACTTACGGCTGCTCAACCGCACCACACGCAGCATTTCCCCCACCAACGCAGGGGAAAAATTACTCGCCCAAATCACACCGCACTTTCACGCCATCGTAGGCGGACTCAATCAGTTAGACGACTGGCGAAATTCCCCCCTTGGCACCATCCGCATCAACACCAGCGAAGTGGCGGCGAATTTGTTGCTTTACCCGAAATTAAAAACGCTCATGCAACGCTACCCCGAACTGAAAATCGAAATGGTGGTGGAAAACCGTTGGGTGGACATTGTGGAACAGGGCTTTGATATGGGCGTGCGGCTGGGATATGCCTTGTATAAGGATATGATTGCAGTAAAAATTTCTGACCCCGTCCGAATGGCGGTGGTGGCAAGCCCCGATTATTTGCGTGGCAAACCGTCCGTGCAAGCCATCGCTGACTTGCCCGCCCATCTCCTGATTGGTCTGCGACTTTCCAACCAACACGGCGAAGCCCACTGGGAATTTCAACACAAGGGCGAACGCATCACCTTCCAACCCGAACCACATTTTTCCGTGAATAACGGCTTACGCCACCAAGCCGCCCTAGACGGCTTAGGCATTGCGTGGCTGCCAAAAATCGTGGTGGAAAAGGATTTGGAAGCGGGGTGGTTAGTGGAATTGCTCGACGAATACGCAATGGAATACGAACCGCTGTATCTCTACTACCCAAACCGACAAGGGCATTCACGAGCGTTTGAGTTGGTGGTGGAGGCGTTGCGGGTGTAGCCGTCCGTGGGTATAAATACCCACGGTTAAGCATAGCTATACCCCATTGGGGTATTAAAAGAATCAGCCCAGAGGGGCTGAACTATACCTAACCGAGGGTAACTTGTTACCCTCGGCTTTATAATTATTACGAAGTGATTACTTATCCAACCCCTTTGCCTTCAACCAGCGCGCCATTTCTTCCGCCACTTTATCATTGTTCAAATCGCTAAACATAAAGTGCGTGTTGCCTTTGATGCCGATTTTCGGCAGATGAATTAGCTCCGCTTTGCCGCCGTGTTTGTTGATGGTATCCACAAATTGTTGTGCCATTTTCATTCGGATAAACCATTGCTCGCCGCCTTGCGTGCCGTCTAAATGGTCGGGAATGAAGTCGCCAAAGTAGATGACAATTGGCATTTTAGTGAGTTTTTCAAATTGCGCTTTCGGCACAGTCAGCGGAGCAACATCACCAAATTTGCTCTCTAATTTCGCAGGCGTTTCGCCTTCGGGGAAGAAAAACGCACCGGGTTCATAAGCAACCACGCCTTTGACTTTATCGCTTGCCATCGCTGTTGTCCAACCGATAACCCCGCCAGCGGAGTGGGTCACAAATACGCCACCGCCTGTTTTATCAAAGAGTTTCACCATACTATCGGTGATAACCGGCACATCAAATGCCCCCGTGTCTGGCGTCATCATTCGGAAGAATTGTGCTTGGCTTTCCGCATCTTTCGGGAATGCCACGCCTTCGTTCATCTTCGGATAAACACCGATACGGAATTGGGCATACCAAAATTGGTCGTCAGGTGTGGCTGGCACATTGGCATCAACAGTACTGCGTCCTGCTTGTCCGCGACGAGGTTGATCCACCAAATAAACTGGGTAGTTGCGTTGCAAGAAAAGCTCGTTAAAGCCTTCGTGTCCGTCTGGTGTGGTCATCCAACCGCGTGCAGATTGCCCGTAGCCTTGCAAGAACACCAACGAATTTTGTTTCGCATTGGTTGGAATTTGGTAAAACACGCTGGCATGATCACCGTGTAGCGTCATTCCTCCTGCTTTCACCGCCTCGCCGTACACATCAAAAAATGCCGAGCTTTGGCGGTTTTTAATCGCATCAGGGATTGGCGTATAAGTGCCTTCCGAGGTTTTCACCGTGCCGCCCACGGCAAAGGAGCCTTGCTTCTCAATGGAAAGTGGGGCAGCGTAGGCTTGTACGGCTAAGGCACAAGCGGTTAAAAGTGTAGAAATTTTTGCGAATTTTTTCATGGAGTTTCCTTTTGAAAGTGGGGGGGACTCTCGCCCACTTGCGGGTTATGGTAGGGTGGGATTTATCCCACCATTAAACAATCAATCTTATTATCGGTGGGATAAATCCCACCCTACGCTTCCTTTGTGAAAAAGCCTAAAACTTCATACTCGGCGCCAACAAACGCTGCAACTTCGCATCGTGATGTTGTTTCACTTCCACTTGGTTATCAAAAATCATCACATTGCCGTTTTCGCGGGTGTAAGCGTCCCATTGCGGTAAGCCTTCACCGTTCGGGTTACCTGCTTTAGCGAAGTTCGTCCACGCACGGGCCATTTTATCCGCCAACGCTTGAGCTTCATCACCACCGCCTGTGGCTTGTGCCATACGTTGAATATTGTTGAACACAAAGGCAATTTCTGCGGTGTGGTAGCTCATTGGCGTGCCATTAAACACAGGCGTATCCCAGGTAAACAAATAGTTATACACAGGTGCACCTTTTTGATCTTGATTTCAAGCCCGCGGTTTTTAACGCAGGGGCACGCAAGAAGCTATCTACATATAACGCATCGGCAAGCATACGATCTGGGTACGCTTCACGGAATGCAGCCACGATTTCATCGGTTTTCTCGCCATATTTCGCTTTTAATTTTTCTTGAACTTGTGCTTCCGTCCAAATGAAACGGTTGTCTTTTTGAGTGTTGACAAGATCAAGCTGTGCCCCAAAACTTTCCCATTCCGTTAAGTTTGAACCAATCAGAAGTGGAATATCTTTCGCGATTTCTGGGTATTTTTGCCCACAGGCTCCTGCGGGATATAATCGCCGTCCATTGTTGGTGCCCACGCTAAGCCATAGCCCGTTCCGCGTAATGGTGTGATTTTTTGTTCTTCTGCGGTTTGTTTTAAGGCTTTATTGGCGGCAGCATTAATTTGATCCGGTGTAAAGCTATTAAGTCGATTAAGTGCGGTCGGTTTTACGCCTAAATTTGCAAGGGTCAGCTCCGCCACGCGTTGCCCTGTTTTCGGTGACGTAAGCGTCATACCCATTTTTTCTACCGCACCACTTTGCACAATCGCTTTGTTGAACAAGCCTTTTGCTGCTGGTGTCGCCATTAAGGTTAACACTTTCGCACCACCGCCACTTTCACCGAAGATGGTCACATTATTCGGATCACCGCCAAATTGTTCAGCATTCGCTTTCACCCATTCCAATGCAGCCACTAAATCTTGAATACCCGCATTTGCTGAATTTTTATACTGTTTTCCGTAAGCAGAAAGATCTAAATATCCCATGGCATTTAAACGGTGATTAACCGACACAACGACTACATCACCTTTGCGGGCTAAGTTTTCGCCATCGTAACTGTCTAAATCATTTGATGCGCCCGATTGAAAACCGCCGCCGTGAATCCACACCATCACCGCCCGTTTTTTACCGTCATTTTTCGGCGCCCAAACGTTTAAATTTAAACATTGCTCACTTTCCGTCATTTCAGGTCCGGTAAAGAAGAAACTACGACCGCCCATCGGCACTTGCGGGCAGACATCGCCATAAGTCAACGCCATTTTTGTCCCTTGCCAATTCTCCACCGGTTTTGGTGGCATAAAACGTTCTGCTGTGGCATACGGAATGCCTTTATAGGTCAAAATATCGTTATGAATATAACCTTGGATTTCACCCGATTGGGTTTGTACCACGGCAATGCCGTTGCCCGCTTGAATAGTATCGTTAGTGGCATAGCTTAAATTTGTTACACTTAAGCCACTTGCAATAGCAAGAGCTAACGTCAATTTGGAAGGGAAAAGTTTCATCGGATTCTCCTAAAAGTGTCATCATCAAGAAAGTGCGGTTATTTTAGCGAGCGTTTTTATTTTGATAAATGGGGTTTTATTGGAAAGGCTATTGAGTGAAATTCAATAATTAAAATGCCAAGTTTTATTCCTAGGGTAACAAGTTACCCTAGGTGACGCATAGTTCAGCCCCTTTGGGGTTGAATTTTATCCTCTCGCCCGCTTGCGGAAGAGAGGATTTATCTATTAACGATTAATCAATGCCTGCCCTGCCGCACTATAACGCTCGCCCACAATCTGAATTTGCGAAAGTGCGGTTTGAATTCGAGTTAAATCTTCTGCGCTTAAATGCACGTCCGCACCACCTAAATTTTCCACTAAACGATGAGGTTTCGTGGTGCCGAAAATCGGGGCAATCCATGGTTTTTGCGCCAACACCCAAGCCAAGGCAACTTGTGCTAGAGTTACGCCTTTTTGAGCGGCGATGTTTTTCACCAATTCGGCTAGCCCAAGGTTGCTTTTCAGCGCATCGCCTTGCAAACGGGGAACGCTGTTGCGGAAATCGTTGGCGGCAAATTGGGTATCGGCGGTGATCGTTCCGGTAAGCAAGGATTTTGCCAATGGACTAAATGGCACGAAGCCAATGTTTAATTCTTCTAGCAGTGGGAAAATTTCCGCTTCAGGTTCACGCCACATCAACGAATATTCGCTTTGCAATGCCGACACAGGTTGAACGGCGTGAGCGCGACGGATAATCTCCGCACCCACTTCAGACAAGCCGAAATACTTCACTTTGCCCTCTGCAATCAAGTCTTTCACCGCGCCCACCACCTCTTCAATCGGCACATTCGGATCGACGCGGTGCTGATACAACAAATCAATATAATCGGTGTTCATGCGTTTGAGTGATTGCTCCACCACTTGGCGAATGCGTTCAGGACGGCTGTCCAGCCCCTCCGCCACATTACCATTTTTGAAACCGAACTTGGTCGCAACCACTACCTGATCACGAAATGGCGCAACAGCTTTCCCCACTAACACTTCATTCGCTTCACCATAGGCTTCGGCGGTATCAAAAAACGTGACGCCTAAATCAAAGGCTTGCCGAATGAGTTTTACCCCCTCTGCTTGAGGAATTTCCGTGCTATAGCCGAAAGTTATGCCCATGCAGCCCAAACCAAGCTCAGAAACCGTTAAACCTTGTGAGCCAAGTTGTCGAGTTTGCATATTGTTCTCCTTGTTTTTCGTAAGATAGGGTGGTTTGTCACCCTATCAAGCAAAAGGTTAATTTTACCCTCTTGCCTGCGCCAACCACACAATCATTTTGGGATCGCGGTGATTGAAGATGATTTCATTGCGGTTGAGGGTTGCGATGTCGGCTAAATCTTGTTCATCTAAGGTGAAGCCGAAAATATCGCGGTTTTCAAGCATACGTTCCACTTTCACCGATTTCGGGATAATCGCCACGCCACGTTGGTTTAACCAGCGCAACACCACTTGCGCCACCGATTTACCGTGTTTTTCGGCAATTTTGGTTAATACAGGGTTGGTAAAAATGTCAAATTTCCCTTCTGCCAACGGGCCCCAAGATTGTTGCAAAATGCCGTGTTCTTTGTGGAACGCAATTTCTTCATCACGTTGATAGAACGGGTGGGTTTCAATTTGATTCACCGCCGGCACGATGTCGTGGCAGGTGATTAAATCCATTAAACGGTCAGTGTGGAAGTTACTCACGCCGATGGCACGAGCTTTGCCGGCCTTGTATAACTCTTCCATCGCACGCCATTCTTCGTGTACATCGCCCAACGGTTGGTGCATTAAATATAAATCCACATAATCCAACCCTAAACGTTCAAGGGAATCTTCCAAGGCTTTTTTGGTGTTTTCATAACCGTTTTTACGTTGAATCCACAGTTTGGTAGTGACGAAAATGTCTTCACGCGGAATGCCACTGGTTTTAATGGCACGCCCTACGCCCGCTTCGTTGGCGTACACTGCGGCGGTGTCTAATAAACGGTAGCCTGCTTTGAGTGCTTCCAATACCGCTTTTTCGGTTTCTTCATCGCTCACTTGATATACGCCGAAACCTACCATTGGCATTTCTACACCGTTGTTTAATTTGAATACTTTTTCCATTTTGTTTTTCCTTGTTTTATTGAATTTTGGGGCTACCTTATCCCCTCTCTCGCTTGCAGGACAAATGCTTGCATTTGAGCGTTGGCTCTGCCAACGACCCCGAAGGGGCGAGCGAAGCGAGTATTGGGTGGAGAAAATTCGCAGAATTCTCGGAGGGAGAGGGGAAAATCAATATCGTTCCCCCTCTCTCTGACGAAAATTGCCTGACGCAATTTCCGTCTCTCTCTCCCTCAAGCGGGCGAGAGGATTATTCCGCGTTTCGTTTTGATTTGTGCATTATAAAAAACTTTGATTCATTTGATTAGTAGGAAAAAATCGGATAGCCTTGTGAATAATATTCAACAATAGAACACCGCCTATGATCGACAACATCAACGAACTTCGCACCTTTATCACCGCGGCGCAAGAAGGCAGTTTCACCAAAGCCGCCGCAAAATTAAACGTTTCCACCTCCGCATTAAGCCATTCCATTCGCAAGCTGGAAGAACAGCTCAACATCAAACTGTTCAACCGCACCACACGCAGCATTGCCACCACGGAGGCGGGCGAGCAGTTGTTTCAAAATCTCTTGCCGTTGTTTGAAAGTATTGAAGATAATCTCAACGCATTAAGCACCTTTCGCAACACGTTGAAAGGGAAATTACGCATTAACGGTAACGATCATGTTTTTTTATCCATTTTGTGGGATAAATTGATGGCGTTCGCGGAACAATACCCCGAAATGGAATTGGAATTGACCAGTGACACCAAATTTGTGGATATCGTGGCGGGGCGGTTTGATGCGGGTATTCGCTTAGGATCGGACGTGGCACAAGATATGATCGCCGTGAGATTAAGCGACAAAATGCAAATGGCGGTGGTCGGCACGCCAGAGTATTTCGCCAAAAAAGCCACACCGAAGAAAGTAGAAGACTTGGGCGAACACGAGTGCTTGCTGGTGCGTTTGCCAACTTCAGACAGCATTATGACGTGGGAATTTCAGCCTGCAAAAAAATCCGCGCCTGTGGTGAAATTCCACCCGAAAGGACAACTTTGTTTTAACAACAGCCATTTAATCAGCCGTGCCGTGTTGGTGGGCAAAGGCTTGGCATGGTTGCCCATCGACACCATGCAGCCTTATTTAGACAGCGGCGAATTAGTAGAAGTGTTGAGCAATGTCGCTATCAGCTACGACGGCTATCATCTCTACTACCCAAATCGCCGCCAAAATTCACCGCTCTTTAAAGCCTTGGTGGCGGCATTGAAAATCTAACCGCAGGAAAAACACGTTGAAAACAAACCGCACTTTGGTTTCAGCAATCAAAGTGCGGTTTGTTTTTAGGGTGAATTTTAACTTATCCGATAATACAGGAAACGATAAGATTTGCGCACGAAGGGCACAATCCACATGATGGCGGCTTGCAACAAGCCGATACGTTTCCAGGCGGGAAAATCAAACATATACTTCGCCGAAATCAGGTGGAGATTATCCGCCCAACGTTCCATTTCATGATCATCATCGCAGCCGTAATCAAACTGTGCCCGCATATGTTTCATCACGTCATGGTGTTTTTGCGAATTGCGACTCATCCAAGTGCTGCCGATGTCAAAGGCGATTTCGCCACCACTAAAACGGACGGCAAGATCTTCAAACAGCTTTTTCACCTGCGCTTCATTGAAATACATCAATACGCCTTCAATAACAAATAAAAACTGTGCCTGCGGATAGGTGGAGCGTAATTCGTCCATCCAATCCGTGTCAAACGCCGACGCGGCAAGCAAAATTTCATTTTCCGCCGGCGGCATCAGTTGCTTGCGCAATGCGATCACATCGGGCAAATCCAGCTCATAGAACGGCACATTTTTGCCGATGTCACCCACGCGCTCATGACGCGCATCCAGCCCGCAACCGATCATCACGATAATCGGTTGTTGGTGCTGTTGAATAAAGGCTTTGGTGAGGCTATCCAAATAGGTAGCGCGAATAGCCGACCCTACTGAACTGCGGATAGCAGTGTCAAACTTACTGAAATCATAATCAATTTGCGGCACCAGGCGTAGCGCCGATGCGTCGTGAATAATCGGATCGGGTTTGAGGGACTCGTGATAGCGCATATAGAGCGGAATAAGCAGGGTCTCGCTGACCGCATCCTGAATTTTAAACATCATTACCTCCTTGTGGAAACGCGCGGTTAAACCGCGTAGAGAGTCATGTGTGGCGGACAGTACGGCGCAAGCTGCCGTCGGGAAAAGACGAATGTTGTCTTCTTGAGAACAGGATGATTATAGATGAGAATTATTCTTAATTAAAGGCTGGGATTAAGGGGGTGAAAAACGTTTGGAAAAATATTCATAAATCACTGAAGTGATTTATTCACCCCTTCGGGGCCCTTGGCATAACCAACGTTCAAAAAACGGAATTTTTTGTGACCGCACTTTTGGGTATGAGATGCTTATGTTGCAAGCCCAATAGCGAAAAGTGCGGTCATTTTTACGGGTGAATTTTACTTCTTAAACGCGCCCAGAATACCGCGCATAATTTGTTTTGTCACTTGGTTGCGAATATTGCGACCGACGGATTTTGCCACACTGCTGACGACTTGTTCGGTAACCGAGAGTTGTTCGCCGCGTTTTTTGGTGCCGAAAATCATGCGGCTGAGACTGCCCATGATGCCGTTTTCTTCTTCCTGTTTGGCTTGTTCCGCCTGTTTTTGCGCTACGGCGGCGAGATCTGCCTGCGCATTTAACACTTCAAATGCCGATTCGTTATCCACATAATCTTTATAGAACGCGTACAAATCGTCGTCTTTCACCCATGCGGCGCGTTGTTCGGCGCTAATCGGTGCCAATTGGCTTTTCGGCGGGAAAATGTAGGCGATTTCCACCGGTGTCGGCATACCTTTTTCATCCAGGAAAGAGACCAGCGCTTGCCCCACGCCAAGGGTGGAGATAGTTTCCACCACGTTGACTTTTAGGTTGGTGCGGAAAGTTTCCGCCGCCGATTTCACTGCTTTTTGATCACGCGGCGTAAAGGCACGCAGGGCGTGTTGTACGCGGTTACCTAATTGCCCAAGCACGGTGTCCGGCAAATCCAGCGGGTTTTGGGTCACGAAATAAATGCCCACGCCTTTGGAGCGAATCAGGCGCACAACCTGTTCCACTTTATCCACCAATACACTTGGCGCGCCGTCGAACAGCAAGTGAGCTTCGTCAAAGAACATGACGAATTTCGGTTTGTCGGGGTCGCCCACTTCCGGCAATTGCTCAAATAATTCCGCCATTAACCAAAGCAGGAAGGCGCTGTACATGCGCGGAGAATTGATCAGTTTTTCCGAATTTAACACATTGATGACACCACGACCGTCACGGGTTTGCAACCAGTCTTCCAGATTCAGCGCCGGTTCGCCGAATAAATTTGCCGCGCCTTCATTTTCCAGCGTTAATAATGCCCGTTGGATGGCTCCCACGCTGGCAGCGGATACATTACCGTATTCCACTTGGAAGGTTTTGGCATTTTCCGCCACATATTTCAACATGGCGCGCAGATCTTTTAAGTCGATAAGCAATAAGCCTTTGTCGTCGGCTACGCGGAACACCAGATTGAGCAAGCCTTCTTGGGTGGCGTTCAAATTCAATAAACGGGAGAGCAACAACGGCCCCATTTCGGAAATGGTGGTGCGCAGCGGAATGCCGGTTTCGCCGAAGACATCCCAAAAGGACACGGGATAGCCGCTTAAATAGCTTTCGCCGCCTAAATTGAACTGTTCGATACGCTCGGCGACTTTGCCTTGCATCGCGCCTGCTTGCACCAAGCCCGATAAGTCGCCTTTTACATCCACTAAAAATACCGGCACGCCGTCATCACTGAAGGTTTCCGCCATTTTGCGTAAGGTGACGGTTTTACCGGTTCCAGTGGCGCCGGCGATTAAGCCGTGGCGGTTTGCCATTTTGGCGGAAATGCCGAATTGTTGATTTTGTTCGGTTTGGGCGAGTAAATATTGCATGTTGAGTGTTCCTGATTGATGACGGATAAATTTCCCGCATGATATTTAAAAATAGAAGTGCGGTCAAAAAATAAGTTGTTTTTACGGTATAATTCCGCAGATTTTAGAAAATAACAGGGAAAGTGATGGCAACGGCAGAAATTTTGATCATTAAAATCGGCAAGGTGCAACAGCTTACCTTTGCCGACGGTTCGCTGTATGAAAGCGCCATTCGCAAAGTGCCGGTGGAGGCGGTGAAAATTCACTCACTTGGTGCGGAAGGCAATGATGTGGGATTGAAAGCCCATCATGGCGGTGTGGATAAAGCGTTATTTTTTATGTCGGCAGATGCCTTTCCTGCGTTAAATGCGTTATTAGACGAAAATTTTTCGTATCAGGACACAGCAGTTTACGGCGAGAATTTTGTGGTTTCCGCGCTGAATGAAGATTCCGTGTGTGTGGGCGATATTTATCAAATCGGCTCCTGCGTGGTGGAGGTGTCGCAGCCGCGTAAACCTTGTGAGCGCTTATCGAAAAATACCAATAATCCGAACACGCAACAAACCGTGTATCGCTCCGGCTGGTCGGGCTGGTATGTGCGGGTGGTACGCGAGGGGGAAATTCAGCGGGGCGACAAATTAATTTTGCAGGCGCGTCCGCATCCCGACTTTACCATTCGCCATTTGAACCGCTTGCTTTCGGCGCCCGACACGATTAACGAATTGGAACAGGCGTTGGCACTTGAGGTGTTGGCGCCGGCGTTTAAACGCTCGTTGCATTCTCAGCTTACCAAGTTACAACAAAAACAGAGTTAAAAATGACCGCATTTTTAGATTCCTATTGCCCTTGTCACTCCCATAACACCTATGGGGAATGCTGCGGGCGTTTTCATGCTTACGTGCAGTTTCCCGAAACTACCGAGCAGCTCATGCGCTCGCGCTATGCCGCGTATGTGTTAAAAAATGTGCCTTATATTGTGGAAACCACCGTGCCGAACCAACAAAAGCTGCTGAACGTGCAGGCAATTCAAACCTGGGCGGAAAATACGCAATGGCTTGGCTTACAGATTCTGAATACGGAAACCCTGACGAAGGTGCAAAGTGCGGTGGAATTTAACGCCATTTTTCAGGGCGAAGAAGGTGAGCAGGCGCATCATGAACGTTCGATTTTTGTGAAAATTGACAGGCGTTGGTATTTTGTGGATCCGACGGTGCCGCTACCGACCATGAAACAGCCTTGCATATGCGATTCCGGCAAAAAATTTAAGCATTGTTGCGGAGGATTTTTATGATTGATCTAAAAACCTTTTGTGCGTTGTTTTGGCAACGTTTTAATCAAAATAAACTCACGCAAGCCGCCGGTTATCTGACGTACAGCACCATGCTCGCCATTGTGCCGCTGATTATGGTGGTGTTTTCCATCTTCTCCGCTTTTCCGGTTTTTAACGAAGTTACCGGTGCATTGAAAGAGTTTATTTTTACTAATTTCGCTCCCTCCGCCGGTGACGTGGTGGGGCAATATATTGATGAATTTGTGAATAATTCCAAACAGATGAGTGCGGTGGGTATCATCAGTTTAATTGTGGTGGCATTGATGTTGATTAATTCCATCGACCGCACCCTGAACGGCATTTGGCATGACACCAGTACCCGCCCGATTTTTACCTCTTTTGCGATTTATTGGCTGATTTTGACGTTAGGTCCGCTGTTAGTAGGCACCAGTATTGCCGCCAGTTCTTATGTGAAAACCATGTTTGAGTATTCTGCAGCTTCTTCTTTCGGTTTGAAATTACTCAGTTTTGTGCCGTTTCTTTCCACCTGGTTTATTTTCACCGTGATTTATATGGTGGTGCCGAATAAAAAAGTCAGTATTAAACATTCTGCTGCCGGTGCGCTGATTGCCGCGGTGTTTTTTACGCTGGGTAAGCAGGCATTTGCTTGGTACATTGTGACTTTTCCCTCTTATCAATTAATTTACGGCGCCATGGCGACCTTGCCGATTATGCTGCTATGGATTCAGTTAAGCTGGACTTTCGTGTTGCTCGGCGCACAACTGGCGGCGGTGCTGGCGGAAGTGCAGTCGAAAAAACAAGTAAATCATCAGGAGGTAAAACAGTGATTGCGTTAATTCAACGGGTAACACAGGCGAAAGTGGAAGTCGGTGGCGAAGTGGTCGGGCAAATCGGCAAGGGATTGTTGGTGCTGCTGGGCGTGGAAAAGGATGATGACCGACAAAAAGCGGATAAACTGGCGGAGAAGGTGTTGAATTATCGCGTGTTTAGCGACGCAGATGACAAAATGAATCTGAATGTACAGCAAATCGGCGGCGAATTATTGGTGGTGTCGCAATTTACCTTGGCGGCAGATACGCAAAAAGGGCTACGCCCGAGTTTCTCTAAAGGAGCATCGCCGCAGTTAGCAAATGAACTTTATGCGTATTTCGTGCGAAAGTGCGGTGACAAATTAAAGGTGAAATGCGGACGTTTTGCGGCGGATATGCAGGTGAGTCTGGTTAATGACGGTCCCATCACATTTTGGTTAAGTTGTTAGACCGGATGAAATTTTTATGCGTTTCCCTGGCAGTCGCCCGATTTTTCTGCTAAATTGAAATTCCTTCCGTGATCGATAAAAATTTTTTATTCTTCGCATAAAAATTCCTGGTGTTTAGAATGATTAGCAATAACCGGGACTTCATCATTAAAAAGAGGATGTTCTATGACTTTCAATACTTTTGAAACCCTCGCATTGGCGGGCTTTGTGCTGTTGCTTGGGTATTTTCTGGTAAAACGTATTTCCTTATTGAAAAGCTATAATATTCCTGAGCCGGTTGTGGGTGGTTTCTTAGTCGCGATTATTCTCACCGTTTTATATCAAGGCTGGGGATTGTCTTTTATGTTTGATACGAATTTGCAGTTCACCATGATGTTGGTATTTTTTTCTTCCATCGGTTTAAGTGCTAACTTTGCGCGCTTGGTAAAAGGTGGTAAACCGTTAATTATTTTTGTGATTGCAGCGACATTATTGATTACTGTACAAAATATCGTGGGTGTAACAGGTTCGGTCTTACTCGGCATCGACCCTGCTTACGGTCTAATTGCCGGTTCGGTCACCTTAACCGGCGGACATGGTACCGGTGCGGCGTGGGCCGGTAAATTAACAGAGTTATTCCACCTTGAAGGCGCCTTGGAATTAGCCATGGCTTGTGCCACCTTTGGTTTGGTCTCCGGTGGTATTATCGGCGGTCCGGTAGCACGCCATTTATTAGGGAAAATGAAACATGGCGAGAATCCGGAAAGCGATGATGTCGATGATGTACAAGAAGCTTTTGAGCACCCTACTTACCAACGTAAAATTACAACCCGTTCACTGATTGAAACGATTACCATGATGACGTGCTGTTTACTTATCGGTCAGTTCTTGGATGCACACACAAAAGGTAGCGTCATTGAATTGCCAACATTCGTATGGTGTCTGTTTACCGGGGTAATCATTCGTAATTCTTTGACCCATATTTTCAAATTTAATGTTGCTGATTCTGCCGTAGATGTTTTGGGTAACGTGGGTCTGTCCTTATTCTTAGCTATTGCATTAATGTCCTTAAAATTATGGCAATTAGCAGGGTTGGCGTTACCGGTCATGGCCATTTTGGCAATTCAGGTTGTTCTTATGGCAATCTTTGCGGTTTATGTGACTTACCGCATAATGGGTAAAGATTACGACGCAGTAGTATTAAGTGCCGGTCACTGTGGTTTCGGCCTTGGTGCAACACCGACGGCAGTAGCGAACATGCAGGCGGTGACAAGCCGTTTTGGACCGTCACACAAAGCTTTCTTAATTGTACCGATGGTTGGTGCGTTCTTCATTGACTTGGTAAATGCTTCCGTGCTCAAAGTCTTTTTATTTGTGGTATCGGCATTGCACTAATTGAATTTATAGAAACAAAAAACCCATTGAGTTGTTCAATGGGTTTTTTGTTAAATTATTTTGCCACCCAAAGTGGTAAGCGTAAGATAACGGCTAAGCCACCCAGATCAGCTTTCCCTGCCCAGACTGCGCCGTGATGGTCCTTCGCTGTATTGGCAACAATGGATAAGCCTAAGCCGGTGCCACCGGTTTCGCGGGTACGCGTTTCATCAACGCGATAAAACGGCTTAAAGATTTTTTCATATTCATCTTCCGGTAAGCCTGCACCGTTATCTTCAATGCGAATAAATAAGTCATTTTCATGAGTATAGATGTGGACGGAAATTGCTGATTTTGTATATTTCAACGCATTTCTGACAATATTTTCCACCGCACTTGCAAGAAGTCCGTGGTTACCATTGAGATAATACTGTTCAGGATGGGCGATGCCTTGCTCCACGTGAAAACGAATATTTCGTTGAGCTGCTTCAAATTTTGCATCTTCTAAAATTTCTTTCCAAAGTAAAGGTATCGGGAAGATGTCTTTTTCCAGATGGCTATTCAACTGTTGACGGGAAAGCTGTAGCAAGTCACTGACCATTTTATCTAAACGTTGTGCTTCCGTATCAATACGCTGAATTTCGTTACTGTCGCCTAAGCGACGACGCAATAACGCCGTTGCCAGTTGTAGACGGGTCAGGGGGGTTCTTAATTCATGAGAAATAGAAGATAATAACGATTGCTGATTTGACAATACCTCTTCAAGAGAAAGCATCATGCGGTTAAAACTTTGTCCTACTTGACGTAACTCGATCAACCCTTTGGTTTCAAGATTTTTATTAATTTTTAAATTTCCTATGGCAACGGCATTTGCTGCAAGTTGTAGGTTACGAATAGGCTGACCTATACTGCGTGATAGCCACCACAATAACGGTGTGGAAATTAAAATGACCAAGATGATCAGGAAAAACGGGCGATCAAAAATGTAGTTTAGGATCTCTTTCTGTGCATTGATCTGATTGACAAAATATAAGCTATAAGATTGATTATGCTCAGGATTTAGGTACAGAGAAAACGGACCGACAATTTGAATATTGGAATAGATTTTTTTTAACGGTTGATCCAATGAAGCGTTGTTAAAAATAAATTGACGTACTGATTTTTCTTCTTCAGTGAGTGCACCGAGAATTTGTCCACTCGGCGAGATTAGTACAGGATGGGGGGTAAATCGATCATTAGGGAAACTTGGAATTCCTGCTAAAATACGGGAAATTTGGTTGTTACGCATCGAAGTTGTAATTTCTTTTTGATACTTTACCATTTCATGCTCTTTTAAATCCGAGTAAATATGCGCATCAAAATAAGGTAATAAAAAAATAAAGATTAGTAAAATGGAAAATGTGAGCCAGAAGAAAGTGAAAATTCGTATGGTGAGTGAGTTAAAAATAAATTCTTTTCTGAACATGATAATTAGGTGTGAAAAAGGCTATATAAAAATAGCCTTTATTGTTATTTTTCCGCTATTAATAAATAACCGCGACCACGAAGTGTTTTAAACCATGGTAGATCATCGGAGCGAGCCGGTAATTTTTTTCGTAAATTCGACATATGCATATCAATGGCACGATCGAAAGGCGTAAGTGGCTTGCCCAAAACTTCAAGACTTAACTCTTCACGAGTCAGAATTAACCCGGGATGAGTAATAAGTTTTAGTAATAAAGCAATTCGGTGCCGGTGAGTTCAAGATCTTTTGAACCCAACATTGCCTGTTGGCGTCCCGGATAAAACACGATGCCGCCGAACTCGATTTTATCCACATCTGTCGGATCTTTCGCGTTATTTGCCTGTGCTGTACGTCTTAAAATCGCTTTAATTCGCGCAACCAATTCACGATCGTTAAACGGCTTCGGTAGGTAGTCGTCCGCACCTAATTCAAGACCTAAAATACGATCAATATCATCACCGCGGGCAGTCAGCATCATGACCGGCGTGGAATAGTTTTTTCTGATTTGTTTTAATGTTTCAATACCGTTTAAGACCGGCATCATAATATCTAATAAGATGAGATCATAACTATGGTCAAGTAATTCCAATGCTTCTTTACCATTGTTTGCGACATTCACCTGAAAGCCTTCTAAATCGAGTAATTGTGCTAACAGTTCGGTGAGCTCCGCATCATCATCAACAAGTAAAATTTTAGCCATAGGTTAAACCTTATTTGGGTTACAAATAAAAAGAGTAAAGATTATTTCCAGAATTGCCACCAACGCTTAGCTTGAGCGTCAGGTGCTGTGATAATGGTATTATTCACTTCGACTTTATCGTCATTCGGTAACGGTTTGTCCAAGTCAAAGTTGCTTACGGCACCATTTTGGTCAAAATTTACGACCAGCGTGTGCTGTTCCGGCGTTTCATAGGCTTTTTGTTGTAAGTAAACATAATACCAGGTGTGGTTACTGTAAGGATCGATGAGAACCGGTGTACCGAGTAAATACTGAACTTGTTGGGCTGTCATGCCGGTTTTTAATTGTGTAACTTTTGAAGCTTCCAAATAGTTACCTTGTGGCACATCAATACGATAAACGACTTTATTGACGGTGGAGCAGGCGGTAACACTGAGCGCGAAAATAAGTGCGGTTACGACAGATCTGAATTGCATTTCTTTGCCTTTTTATTCTCTGGATAATGTGAATGATGATACCGAAAGTTTAATTAATTGCCAAACTAATTCTGTTCTTTTAACTGGCGCTGCAACTGATCGCGTAAATTTGGCGGAAGCCCTTTGATTGTAAGCGTGTCGGCGGCTTCATCCCAAAAGATACGTTGATTAATTAACTCCGTATCAAAACTGATGGTCACTCCTTTGCCGGAACCGGAGAATTTCGTGAGCGACTTAAGTGCGGTGCGAACCGGCGGTATATTTTCTTCCAAGCCGTAATTTTGCGCTTGAGTAAACTCGGCAAAAGGTTGTTGGTTTAGCGTCGGCAGCTCGCCGGAAAGTTCCGCAAGTTCAATTTCTTCGCCGCTATTTATCTGCCCTTTGCAGTATTCAAACACCTGTTTTTTTACCGCTTGGGTTTGTTCACGATTTAACTCGCCTTGTGCGCAGTAATCACTCACCGCCTGTAATAAACATTGATTTTGTACTTGTGGGTTAAGCCCTTCTTCCGCACCCAGAAAATCCATAAAGAAGTCCGCGATTTTGCGCCCGACGCGCCCTTTGATGAAGGTTAAGTAACGATTGGAATTGGCATTAAGTTGCAGGTCGGTTAAATTAATACGTGCTGCCACATCAAATTGGGTGATGTCCAAATATTCGGTACGCTGAATTTCTAATTTGTCATCCACCAACATACTGACGCGACTGTCCAATAACGCGATAAACAGGTAATCGGTGGCGAGAAAATTATATTGGCATAAAACCAAAGTGCCGCTATCGGCAAAATTATATTTACCCAGTTCGTTAATCAATAAATTCGTTGCTTCATAGCTGAACGGCAGGAATTCCAGTTCATTTTCCAACAAGCGATTCAGACTTTGGGCAAACACCGAGGAGTCCAGGAAAATACCATAACCTTTCGCTTTGTTTTGATAGCCTTGGTGTAGCTGCAACATCATTTGTTCTACTTCCGGCGTGATTGTCAGCACTTGTTTACGTAGCACGCTATTCAGTTGCGGCACGCTTTCCGCTTCGGTTTGATTGGATTTGGTAATTTGGTGGAGAATAATTTGTTTAACTGTAATGCTCATGAAATTGTCCTTAAAAAACTCTGTCTATTATAACCGCACTTTTTACCGGAACTAACAAAATATGTTAGGATTAGCGCAATTATCGGTTAATATATGCGGCATTTTAAATCGGCAGACCAACCAAACATGGCAATTCAATCAAAATATCAAGATAAACAAATAGATGAAATTCTCAACGACATGATTGCAGTGCTGGAAAAACACCAAGCGCCGCTGGATTTATCTTTAATCGTGTTAGGCAATATGACCACCAATTTACTGCTCGGCAGTGTCGGAAAACAGCAACGACAAGTGCTGGCAAAAGCCTTCTCCGACGCTTTGCTGAACTCTCTTAATACGACGAACCAATAGCATTATGTGGAAATTTAACAGCAAACAATATCGAGAAGAAACCTCGCAAAAAATTTCGTGGGGTCACTGGTTTGCTTTTTTTAATATTTTATGGGCGATTTTTATCGGCGCCCGTTATGCTTTTATTATCGACTGGCCCGACACCCTATTCGGTAAAGTGTATTTTTTCATCAGCTTATTGGGGCATTTCAGTTTTATTGTTTTCGCCTTTTATCTGTTGGTGATTTTCCCCCTCAGTTTTATCGTCAAAAACCACCGCACTTTTCGCGGGCTGACCGTTATTCTTGCGACCATTAGCAACACCTTATTATTAGTGGATACGGAAGTTTTTGTTCGCTTTAATCTTCACCTTTCCTCCTTAGTCTGGAATTTACTGGTGAATCCGGAAAACGGTGAACTCTCCCGCAACTGGCAACTTTTTTTCGTACCTATGCCGTTGATTTTATTAATACAAATGCTATTTTCACGTTGGTCTTGGCAAAAATTACGCAGTTTAGAACGGCAAAAATGGCTGAAAGGCATAGGCATCTTTTTTGTTTGCACATTTAGTGCCACCCACCTGATTTATGCGTGGGCGGATGCTTATTTGTATCGTCCGATTACGATGCAGCGTTACAATTTTCCGTTGTCCTATCCGATGACTGCCCGCTCATTATTAGAAAAGCGTGGTTTTATCAACAAGCGGGAATACGCCGAACGGTTGGCACAGGAAGGCCGCTTGGATGCGTTGGCGATTGAATATCCTAAAAAGCCACTGACGTTTGATGAGCCGACGGAGAAGCAAAATATCATTCTGATTACCATTTCCGGGCTGCGTTATGATGCCATTAATGAAAAGAGCATGCCGAATTTAGCACGGTTCACCACCGATTCCACGCAATTTACCAATCATTACAGTAGCGGAAATAACAATAACGCCGGGTTAACAGGCCTATTTTATGGTTTGAATGCAAATTATACCGACAGCTTATTGAGCAGCAAAATCCCTTCCGCACTGGTTGAACACATAACGCAACAGAAATACGTGCAAGGGCTGTTTTCCGGCAGGAAGTTTAATTCCAGCATTTTACGGCGTGCGATTTATCAGCAAACCAAACTGATCGGTGACACTTCCAATCAAGGGGCAGTAAATGCTTTTCAACATTGGCTGGAGACGGCAAAAACGCAGGAAAAACCGTTCTGGGGCTATTTGAGCTTGGATATTAAACCGAATTTATCACCGGAAAATTATGCGCAGGAACGTACCAAAATTGATGAATTATTAGGGCAGATTTTGCCGCAATTGGATTTACCTAATACCCTGGTGATTATTCTGCTGAGCATGGCTATACCTTCCGGCAGCTCACGGAGAAAGAGGAAAATCGCTATTTCGCCCAAGATAAAGTGCGGGTGCCGATGATCGTACATTGGCAAGGTTTGGCGAAAGGTAAAGTGACAAAATTAACCTCTCATGTGGATGTGCTGCCGGCGTTAATGAAACACGTTTTCAAGGTGAGAAATCCGATTGGCGATTACGCGCAGGGACGTGATTTGTTTGACTTGAATCAGACCCCGGATTGGGTTTTGGTGTCTAATTATCGCTGGAATGTGATTATTCAGCCGGATGGCACGCAATATCATATTGATACGCGCGGAAACTATCAAAAATATGACCGCACTTATCAGAAAATTTCCTCTAAAAGACCGCCATTAGGGCTGTTTTTGGAAGTGTTTAATCAAGAGCGTTCATTTTTAGAAAAATGATTAAAAATACGCCTGACCAATAGTCAAAATCGATTATGTTTTTGAGGTTGCTCGCTTTATACTAGCGGGCAATTTATATCGGGACAAATACGATGTTATTAATTAAAAATCTGCGAATTTTTTATAACATTATCCGTTATTGCAATGAATCCGTTTCATTGTTCGCCCTTCTTTTTTCAATTAATAAACGATCCTCTTTTGAGGATTTTTTCTATTTGCGCCCATCACATTTTCCAATTTGCCTACCACGGAGTAATCATGACGAAGAATCATGTTCGGAGTTTCAAAACCTATATTCGAGATGAAATTATTAAAAAAGGTGGCTGGGTTAATGCACATGCGCATGCCGATCGCGCTTTTACCATGACCCCGGAAAAAATCGGGATTTATCACAGCAGTAATTTGCAGCAAAAATGGGACTTGGTGGACGAGGTAAAACGCACCTCCTCCGTGGATGATTATTACGCCCGTTTTTGTCAATCTATCGAATTGATGATTTCCCAAGGGGTTACGGCGTTCGGTACCTTTGTGGATATTGACCCGGTGTGTGAAGATCGCGCCATTATTGCCGCCCACAAAGCGCGCGAAGTGTATAAAAATGACATTATCCTGAAATTCGCCAACCAAACGTTGAAAGGCGTGATTGAACCGACGGCACGCAAATGGTTCGACATCGGTTCGGAAATGGTGGATATGATCGGTGGCTTGCCTTATCGTGATGAATTAGATTACGGACGCGGTTTGGACGCCATGGATATTTTGTTGGATAAAGCCAAGTCTCTCGGCATTATGTGCCATGTGCATGTGGATCAGTTCAATTCGCCGCAGGAAAAAGAAACGGAGCAGTTATGCGATAAAGCCATTGAACATGGTATGCAAGGTCGGGTGGTGGCGATTCACGGTATTTCTATCGGTTCGCATTCCAAAGAATATCGCTATCGTTTATATGAAAAAATGCGTCAGGCGCAAATGATGATGATTGCCTGTCCGATGGCATGGATTGATAGTAACCGAAAAGAGGAACTGATGCCGTTCCATAATGCACTCACGCCGGCGGATGAAATGATTCCGGAAGGCATTACGGTAGCGATTGGTACGGATAATATTTGCGATTACATGGTGCCTTTATGTGAAGGCGATATGTGGCAGGAGCTGAGCTTGCTGGCGGCAGGTTGCCGCTTCCCGGATTTGGATGCCATGGTGAATATTGCCAGCATCAACGGGCGTAAAGTGTTGGGCATTGATTAGAAAGAAAAATACCGAGTTTAGCGCTCGGTATCTTTGATTGGGCAACAAAGTGCGGTCAATTTTTTTCGTGTTTTTTAAAGGAAAAGTGCGGTGGGTTTTAGCGGTGTTTTTCTTCCTGCTTCACTTCATCCCATAACAGATCCATTTCGACCAGAGACGCGTCTTCCAAAGAACGATGTTGTTGCTTTAATTTTTCTTCTACGCGACGGAATCGTTGTTCAAATTTTTGGTTCGCTTTGCTTAGGCTTTCTTCCGCCTGACATTTCAAATGACGGCTTAAATTGACGGTAGCAAATAACAAATCGCCCATTTCTTCTTCGATTTTCTGTTGATCTTGCGGAGAGCGTTCCATTTCCTGTTTCACTTCCTGTAATTCCTCTTCCACTTTGGCAAAAACCGGTGCAATGTCTTTCCAGTCAAAGCCGACTTTGGCACAGCGTTTTTGCAATTTTTCTGCTCGCATTAAGGCGGGAAAGGCATGCGGAATGTTATCTAAAATGGAGGTGTAACCTTGATTTTGATGCTCCTGCGCTTTCATGGCATTCCAATTCTGTAAGGCTTCCTGTTCATTATTGGCATGCTTGTCACCGAACACGTGGGGATGGCGACGCACGATTTTTTCCGCAACGTCTTGTACGACTTGATCAAAGGTAAACTTTTTCTCCTCCGCTGCTAATTGACTGAGAAAGACCACTTGTAAAAGTAAATCGCCCAATTCTTCCTTAAGATTTTCCACATTGTTTTGTTCAATGGCTTCAATAACTTCGTAGGCTTCTTCTTTCAGGCATGGAATCATGGATTGGTAGGTCTGTTTAATATCCCACGGACAACCGTGTTCGGGATCACGCAGTTGGGCAATGAGTTGGGTAAAATCATGAATAGAATAGGTCATTTTATGTTCAAAATTAGTTAAAAAAGGGTTTCGGATCCTAACACAAAAGGCATTTGGGATCATTTTTTTCATTGTAAATGAAAGTTTTTCTCAAAATGTGATCCAGCACATATTTTTTTTTATATCCCGGTGCTACTATATAACTAAAGTAAATTAATCCTGATCGGGTAAGGAGTTGATTATGTACAAACATGTGTTAGTTGCGGTTGATCTTTCAGAAGAAAGTGCGTTCTTGTTGAAAAAAGCGGTCGGCGTGGCAAAGCGTTATGATGCGAAGTTATCCATTATTCATGTGGATGTTAACTTCTCGGATCTTTACACAGGGCTTATTGACGTAAATATGGTATCAATGCAGGATCGCATTTCCAGCGAAACCCAACAGGCGTTGATCAAACTCGCCGAACAAGCGGGTTACCCGATCACCGAAAAACTCAGTGGTAGTGGGGATTTAGGGCAAGTGTTAGCCGATGCCATCGACAAATATGATGTGGACTTACTTGTCACCGGCCACCACCAAGACTTTTGGAGTAAATTGATGTCATCCACCCGTCAGGTGATGAATTCAATTACTGTTGATATGCTTGTTGTTCCTCTTCGTGACGAATAAAGCAAGTAGTAAATAAGTTGTCCAAAAACTAACCGCACTTTTATGATTTCTGAATGTGAGTGCGGTTTTTTCGTCTTGTCGGAAAAATAAAGCATTATAGCTAAAAAGGTTTTTTATAAATGGGAAAAGTGTGTAACAATACGCGGCTACCCAATTACCTTTTAATTCTAAAGATATTTTAAGAAAGCAAGGCTTGTAAATGAAGACAACAGCACAAATCCGACAATCATATCTTGATTTTTTCCATAGCAAGGGGCATCAAGTTGTAGCAAGTAGTTCTTTGGTTCCGGAAAATGACCCGACATTACTGTTTACCAATGCGGGAATGAACCAATTTAAAAATGTTTTTTTAGGTTTGGAAAAACGCCCTTATAGCCGTGCCACTACCGCTCAACGCTGTGTGCGTGCCGGAGGAAAACATAATGATTTAGAAAATGTGGGTTACACAGCCAGACATCATACATTCTTTGAAATGCTCGGAAACTTCAGTTTTGGGGATTATTTTAAACAGGACGCGATCCACTTCGGTTGGGAATTTTTAACTTCCCCGCAATGGTTGGGATTACCGAAAGAAAGATTATGGGTCACCGTGTACGAAACCGATGAAGAAGCCTATAAAATTTGGCATGATGAAATCGGCATTGTGGCAGAACGCATTATTCGTATTGGCGATAACAAAGGCGCGCCTTATGCTTCCGATAATTTCTGGCAAATGGGCGATACCGGTCCTTGCGGTCCTTGTACCGAAATTTTCTACGATCATGGCGATCACATTTGGGGCGGACCGCCGGGATCGCCGGAAGAAGATGGCGATCGTTACATTGAAATCTGGAATATCGTGTTCATGCAATTTAATCGCCATGCCGATGGCACCATGGAAAAATTGCCGAAGCCTTCTGTGGATACCGGTATGGGCTTGGAGCGAATCAGTGCGGTGTTGCAACATGTGAATTCCAACTACGATATTGATATTTTCCAAAAATTAATTGCTAAAACGGCGGAATTAACCGGTGAAAAAGATTTAACCAATAAGTCTTTACGTGTGATTGCCGACCACATTCGTTCTTGCGCCTATTTAATCGTAGACGGTGTGGTACCTTCCAACGAAGGACGTGGCTATGTGCTGCGCCGTATTATTCGCCGCGCTGTGCGTCACGGGCATTTATTGGGTGCCGCCGAAGCGTTTTTCTATAAGCTCGTGCCAACCTTAATTGAAGTGATGGCGCAGGCGGGCGAAGAAGTGAAAAAACACCAAGCCACTGTGGAGAAATTGCTGCGTTTGGAAGAAGAACAATTTGCGCGTACGCTGGAACGTGGTTTAACCTTATTAGATGAGGCTTTAGCCGAGGTGAAAGGCAAGGTATTATCCGGCGAAGTGGCGTTCAAGTTATATGATACTTACGGTTTCCCGCTGGATTTAACTGCCGATGTTTGTCGTGAACGCGGCATTACCATCGATGAGGCGGGATTTGAACGCGAGATGGAAAATCAACGTTTGCGCGCGCAGTCCGCCAGCCAATTCGGTATGGATTATAACAATGTTATTCGTGTTGATGGCATAACCCGTTTTGAAGGCTATACTGAATCGGAAACGCTGGCAAAAGTGACCGCACTTTTCCATGACGGCAAACCGGTAGATACCATCAGTTCCGGTCAAAGTGCGGTGGTGATTTTAGATAATACGCCATTCTATGCGGAATCCGGTGGTCAAATCGGAGACATCGGGCGCTTAGAAGGCAACGGTTTTAATTTTGACGTAAAAGACACCCAAAAATATGGTCAGGTATTCGGTCATATCGGTGAACTTACCCAAGGTAGTTTATCCGTCGGGCAGTCCGTGAATGCAGTGGTTGACGAGGTTCGCCGTCAACGTATTTCATTAAATCACTCTGCAACCCATTTGTTGCACGCCGCGTTACGTCAGGTCTTAGGCGAACACGTCGCTCAGAAAGGATCGCTTGTTTCTGATGCATTATTGCGTTTTGACTTTGCTCAACATGAACCTATCAGTAAAGCGCAATTAGCCGAAGTAGAACGCATAGTTAATCAGCAAGTTAGAGCGAATAACCCGATTAAAACGGATATTATGGAGCTGGAAGCCGCCAAAGCGAAAGGTGCGATGGCGTTGTTCGGCGAGAAATATTCCGATCAAGTACGCGTACTAACTATGGGAGATTTTTCCATTGAATTATGTGGTGGGATCCATGCGAAACGTACCGGCGACATCGGGCTGTTTAAAATAGTAACGGAAACGGCAGTGGCGGCAGGCATTCGTCGTATTGAGGCGATTACCGGTGAAACTGCAATCGAATGGTTACAAAACCAACAATCTTTATTAAATCAAAGCGCCGAATTACTGAAATCGGATGTTAATTCCATTACGGATAAGATTTCTCTGTTGCAAGATAAATTTAAGAAAGTTGAAAAAGAGCTACAAACATTAAAAGAAAAAGCTGCGCTGCAAGCCGGTAATGACCTGGCACAAAGTGCGGTGAAAATTAATGGTGTTTCTGTCATTGCGCAACAACTTGATGGTATTGAAGCGAAGTCTTTACGTTCAATGGTCGATAGCCTGAAAAATCAATTAGGTTCGGCAGTGATTGTATTTGCTTCCGTAGTAGATGAAAAAGTTAATCTTATTGTAGGGGTAACTCAGGATCTGACAGGGAAAGTAAAAGCCGGCGAATTAGTGAATTTGATGGCTCAACAAGTTGGCGGTAAAGGCGGTGGTCGTCCTGATATGGCCATGGCCGGCGGTACTCAGCCGGAAAATGTAAACAAAGCGTTATCGGTTTGCTCCGATTGGTTGAAAGCGAATTTATAAGCTTTTTACATCTTAGAGTTCGGTTTTTGTGTTGGTTGTAAAGAGAATACCGAATCGAATAAAAGTAATGTTTAACGCTTTGTGAGGAAATTATAAACAAACTATAAAGGTGAGGAGTTTATATGCTGATCTTAACCCGGAAAGTTGGTGAAAGCTTGCTCATCGGCGATGATGTTTCTATCACGATTCTGAATATACGAGGTAACCAAGTCAAAATCGGTGTGCAGGCGCCGAAGGATGTTTCTATTCATAGAGAAGAAATTTACCAACGTATTCATCAAGCAAGGGATGAACAGAAAGCGTAGCAAATTTTATGATCAATGAAGATGGTGAATTATGACTAAACTGACTTGCTTTAAAGCTTATGATATCCGTGGTCGCTTGGGTGATGAATTAAACACAGATATTGTTTATCGCATAGGTCATGCATTCGGGCAGTTTTTAACGCCCAAAACGATTGTCGTTGGTGGCGATGTTCGCTTAACGAGTAAAGAGTTAAAAAGTGCGGTAACAAATGGATTATTGGATTCAGGTGTTAATGTAATTGATTTAGGTGAAACGGGGACAGAGGAAGTCTATTTTGCTACATCATTTTTGAAAACTGACGGTGGTATTGAAGTGACTGCAAGCCACAACCCGATGGACTACAACGGCTTAAAATTAGTGCGTGAAGGGTCCCGTCCGATTAGCGCGGATACCGGGTTGGCGGATATTCAACGTCTGGCGGAGGAAAATAATTTCCCGCCGGTGACCAAACGCGGCGAGTATAAACAACTTTCCGTACTTGATGATTATGTTGAGCACCTCTTATCTTATATTAATCTCGATTCGCTAAAACCGTTGAAGTTAGTGATTAACTCAGGTAATGGCGCCGCAGGGCACGTGATTGATGCGATTGAAGCGCAATTTAAAACAAAACACATACCTGTCGAGTTCATCAAAGTACATAATAATCCGGACGGCACCTTCCCGCACGGTATTCCTAATCCGTTGTTGCATGAAAACCGCCAGGATACCATTGATGCGGTGCTAAAACACAAGGCGGATATGGGCATTGCGTTTGATGGCGATTTCGACCGTTGCTTCCTGTTTGATGAGCACGCAAATTTCATTGAAGGTTATTACATTGTTGGCTTGTTAGGTCAGGCATTCCTGCAAAAAAACCAAGGTGCGAAAATTATTTATGACCCGCGCTTAATCTGGAATACTGTGAAATTAGTGGAAGAAAACGGTGGTGAAGCCGTGATGTCGAAATCCGGACATTCTTTCATTAAAGAAAAAATGCGCGCTGTCGATGCCATTTATGGCGGTGAAATGAGTGCACACCATTATTTCCGTGACTTCTTCTATTGCGACAGCGGCATGATTCCATGGTTGTTGGTGATGGAATTGGTTTCCGTTACCGGTAAATCCCTGAGTGAACTGGTGAATAATAGCGTGAATACATTCCCGTCTCCCGGGGAAATTAATAGCAAATTAGTCGATGCAAAAAGCGCCATTGCCCGCGTGCTCGCCGCTTATGAAAAAGACGCTATTCGCGTAGATGAAATTGACGGCATTAGCATTGAATATCCGAACTGGCGTTTCAACCTGCGTTCATCAAATACCGAGCCGGTCGTTCGTTTGAACCTGGAAACCCGTGGCGATAAGCAATTAATGGCGGAAAAAACAGAAGAAATTCTGGCGTTATTACGTCAATAAAATGCGTTGAAAACTAACCGCACTTTTCTTTATCAGAAAAGTGCGGTCATTTTTATCTAACAGAAGGAAAACTAAATGAAAGCGATTATTCCTGTTGCAGGCTTAGGTACACGTATGTTACCTGCTACTAAAGCCATTCCGAAAGAAATGTTAACTTTAGTGGATAAACCGCTAATCCAATATGTGGTAAATGAATGTGTCGCCGCCGGTATTAAAGAAATCGTCCTGGTGACTCATTCCTCAAAAAATGCCATAGAAAACCATTTTGATACTTCCTTCGAATTGGAAACGATGCTGGAAAAACGCGTAAAACGCCAATTATTGGAAGAAGTGCGTTCCATCGTGCCCAAAAATGTCACAATCATGCACGTTCGCCAAGGTAATGCGAAAGGGTTGGGGCATGCCGTATTGTGCGGTCGTCCGCTGGTGGGTAACGAGCCTTTTGCCGTGGTGTTGCCGGATGTGTTGCTGGCCGAGTTTTCCGCTAATCAGAAAAAAGAAAATCTGGCGTTAATGTTAAAACGCTTTAAACAAACCCAAGCCAGCCAAATCATGGTGAACCCGGTTAAACCTGAAGAAGTCAGCAGTTACGGTATCGCCGACTGTGGTGGTGTGGAAATTCCTCCGGGTGAAAGTGCCAAAATTGATAGTATCGTAGAGAAACCAAGTGTGGATGAAGCACCGTCTAATTTGGCTGTTGTAGGGCGTTATGTGTTCTCGGCAACCATTTGGGATTTATTGGAAAAGACCCCGGTGGGCGTGGGCGATGAAATCCAGTTAACCGATGCCATTGATATGCTGATTGATAAGGAAACCGTCGAAGCCTTCCACATGACAGGCATTTCTTACGACTGCGGCGATAAAATCGGTTATATGAAAGCCTTTGTGGAGTACGGGCTGCACCACAATAAACTTGCCAGTGAATTTAAAGCTTACCTCAAAGATTTGGTGAAAACATTTTAATTCAACTCGGGCGAATAAAAGGCATCTGAAAGGTGCCTTTCTTTTTGTCTGTTTGTGATATGGAAATCTAGCAGTCTTCACGGCTAGATTGTTATTATCCTTATTTTTTATTAGAATATTGCCCCAAACAATGAGGTTATTTCAGGAATCAACTATGGCGGATTGGAACGGACAATATATTAGTCCTTATGCGGAACACGGAAAAAAAAGCGAACAAGTTAAAAAAATCACGGTATCCATTCCGATTAAAGTGCTTGAAATTCTGACCAACGAGCGTACCCGCCGTCAAATTCGTAATTTACGCCATGCCACCAACAGCGAACTGCTGTGTGAAGCCTTCTTGCACGCCTTTACCGGTCAACCTTTGCCAACGGATGAGGATCTGTTAAAAGAACGCAGTGACGAAATCCCGGAAGAAGCAAAAGTTATTATGCGCACACTGGGAATTGACCCGGATAATTGGGAATATTAATTTCGCATTTTTCCTTTTGTATTTTCATTTTGTCGCCGGCTTTTCTGTTATGATAGAACAAATTATTTTTAGCCAATTGTTCTATCATGCGAGTGCCTCGAATTTACCATCCAATCCCGCTTAATCAGCACACAACCTGCGCGCTTTCAGAAGACGGCGCCAATCATGTCGGTCGTGTCTTGCGTATGCGGGCAGGCGATCAACTTGAACTTTTCGATGGTAGCAACCATATATATCAAGCCGTCATTACCGCCGTCGCGAAAAAATCCGTTGAAGTGGATATTTTAAGTCGCCAATTTGACGATCGCGAAAGCCCGTTAGCCATCCATTTAGGACAAGTCATTTCCCGTGGCGAACGCATGGAATTTACCATTCAGAAGTCCGTTGAATTAGGGGTGAATGTGATTACGCCATTATGGTCGGAACGTTGCGGTGTGAAATTAGACGGCGAGCGGATGGATAAAAAAATTCAGCAATGGCAGAAAATCGCCATTGCCGCCTGTGAACAATGCGGGCGCAATAAAATCCCGGAAATTCGTCCGTTAATGAAATTACAACAATGGTGTGCGGAGCCTAATGACGCGCTCAAATTGAATTTACATCCGAGAGCACGCTATTCCATTCGCACCTTGCCTGAAATCCCGGCAGCGGGTGTGCGTTTATTAATTGGTTCGGAAGGCGGTTTATCACCACAGGAAATCGCACAAACCGAGCAACAGGGATTTGTGGACGTGTTATTGGGAAAACGAGTATTACGCACCGAAACCGCCGCTATGGCGGCAATTACCGCCTTGCAGGTGTGTTTCGGTGATTTAGGATAGAGAAGAAAGAAATATGATGGATTTACAAGATCACTTGCTGATTGCCATGCCCAATTTAGATGACAGCTATTTTTATCGCACGGTCATTTATATTTGCGAGCATAATGAAAAAGGTTCCATGGGGTTGGTGTTAAACCAGCCGACGGATTTAAGCATTGCAGAGCTGGGCGCCAAAATGAATTTCATGATGGTTACCCACCGCACTTATAACGATAAACTGGTGCTTGCCGGTGGACCGGTGAATATCGATCGCGGCTTTATTTTGCATACCAACACCAAAGTGCCTTTTGATCACAGTTATCGGGTCAGCGACAACCTCATGCTCACCACCTCCGCAGATGTGGTGGACACCTTTGGGACGATGTTAGAACCGGAAAAATACCTGGTGACGCTAGGCTGTGCCAGTTGGGAAGCCAATCAGCTTGAACAGGAAATAATGAATAATTCCTGGTTAGTTGTGCCGGCAGCGGAACAAATCCTATTTGATTTGCCTTATGAACAACGTTGGTGGGCGGCGAATCAATTATTAGGCATTGATTCCCATAATTTCGCCGGTCAGGTGGGGCACAGTTAATGGGTATCACGGTGCTTGCTTTCGACTTCGGGACGAAAAGTATCGGCTGTGCCGTCGGGCAAAGCATCACCGGCACGGCACAATCCTTGCCGGCGTTTAAAGCGCAGGACGGTATTCCCAATTGGGATGCCATTGAGAAATGTATTCAGGAATGGCAACCGGCGCGTATTGTGGTCGGTTTGCCACTGAATATGGATGGTACGGAACAGCCCTTAACGTTGCGTGCCAAAAAGTTTGCTAAGCGTTTGCACGGACGTTTTAACGTGCCGGTGGATTTACAGGACGAACGTCTTACCACCACCGAAGCGCGTAGCGAAATTTTCAGTCGTGGTGGTTATCGCGCCTTAAATAAAAGCAAAGTGGACGGCATTTCCGCCTGTTTGATTTTGGAAAGTTGGTTTGAGAATTACGCAGGTTAAACGGCGTTAAAAAACACATAAAAAACCCACCGCACTTTTGTTGAAAGATAAAAAGTGCGGTGGGTTTTTACTACGTTTTAATCAGCGCTTACAAATTAAGCCTGACCTTTAACCGCTTTTAAACCTGGGAACGGCGCCGGTGTACCTGCACGTTCTAAAGCTTCTTCAATACGGATTAATTGGTTGTATTTCGCGATACGGTCGGAACGACTCATAGAACCGGTTTTGATTTGACCTGCTGCGGTACCTACTGCCAAATCGGCGATGGTGGCATCTTCGGTTTCACCGGAACGGTGAGAGATAACCGCAGTGTAGCCGGCATCTTTCGCCATTTTGATCGCAGCTAAGGTTTCTGTTAAAGAACCGATTTGGTTGAACTTGATTAAGATAGAGTTTGCGATACCTTTCTCAATACCTTCTTTCAGGATTTTGGTGTTGGTGACGAATAAGTCGTCGCCCACTAATTGAACGCGGTCGCCTAATACTTTAGTTTGATATGCAAAGCCTTCCCAGTCGGATTCGTCTTGACCGTCTTCGATAGACACGATTGGGTATTGTTTGGTTAATTCTTCAAGATAGTGTGTGAATTCTTGAGAAGTGAATGAACGACCTTCGCCTTTCATTTCATATTTGCCGGTTTCTTTGTTGTAGAATTCGGAAGAAGCGCAGTCCATGGCTAATGTCACGTCTTTGCCTAATACATAACCCGCTTTTTCAACAGCTTCTTTAATGCAAGCCAATGCTTCCGCGTTAGAAGCAAGGTTTGGTGCGAAACCGCCTTCGTCACCTACTGCAGTATTTAAGCCTTTGGCTTTTAATACTTTCGCTAAATTATGGAACACTTCCGCACCGATACGAAGGGCTTCACGCAAGGTTTTCGCGCCCACCGGTTGAATCATAAATTCTTGAATATCCACGTTGTTGTCTGCGTGTTCACCGCCGTTGATGATGTTCATCATTGGTAATGGCATAGAGTACACGCCTGGTGTGCCGTTGAGTTCTGCGATGTAAGCGTAAAGTGGAAGACCTTTAGATGCCGCAGCCGCTTTGGCGTTAGCAAGAGAAACGGCAAGAATGGCGTTTGCGCCGAATTTGGATTTGTTATCTGTGCCGTCTAAATCGATCATGATTTGATCGATTTCAGCTTGGTTTAAACCATCTTTGCCGATGATCGCGTCTGCAATCGGGCCGTTTACTGCCGCAACTGCTTTTAATACACCTTTACCTAAGAAACGGGATTTGTCGCCATCGCGTAATTCCAATGCTTCACGTGAACCGGTGGAAGCACCTGATGGCGCTGCCGCAAGACCGACGAAACCGCCTTCTAAATGCACTTCTGCTTCAACAGTTGGATTACCACGAGAGTCGATAATTTCACGACCAATGACTTTAACGATTTTTGCCATTTTATTTTCCTCATATAAGTTAATTAAAACCAGTTAGAGCAAGCCCTAAAATGCTCGGTATGATAAAGCTATTTTGCCATTTTGTCTTGTAAAAAATGCGCCGAACTTGATTTGGATCCAATTTCCGGAACGAAAGTGCGGTCAACATATTTGGCGTTTTTTACCCGCCCGGAAAGAATTGTCAAACGTTATCGGACTAATGTCCGAACACTTGGCATTATTGCCGAGCAGTTTCACCTAACAGGGAAAATTCTCAATATCTTGCGGTCTCGGCGGTCTCTCTGGCTTGCGTTGGAAAAATATGCCCGTAGGCAACGGAAGAAGAGCGTAATGACAGCACGGACAATTTCTTCTGCGTTGTGGGTGGAAACACTAAGATACAACTCCGCATGTTGGATCGCAATCAAATCTATCTGTGCGGAGGAATGGTTTTTAATACGACTTTACAAGACTTTCACCGACATGGATCAGCTATTTAATCACTGAACTGCAAAGCATACTTCGTATATTACAACCAAAAACGGTTTAAACCGGATTCAAAAAGATTGAGATCTACACAATATAGAATAGGACTCAGTATCTAGTTTACCGGCCTATCCAACTTTTAGGGGCAAGCCACTTTTAATTCAAATCGTATTTATTTTAATTGCTTTTCAATGATGCCGCCGCCAAGGCAAATTTCGTCTAAATAAAACACCGCCGATTGTCCCGGAGTGACCGCAATTTGTGGTTCGTCAAATATAACTTTAATGGTTTCATCATCTATAGGTTCAATAATGCAAGGTACATCCGTTTGACGATAACGGGTTTTCACCGTGCAACGCAATGGCGCGCGAATCGGCAGGCAATCAACCCAATGTAATTGCTGTGCGATTAAACCGGTGGAAAGTAAAGCGGAATGGTCATGCCCCTGCGCCACAATCAGCTCATTATTAATGAGATCTTTTTCCACTACATACCAAGCGTCTTCACCGGCGCCTTTCACGCCACCGATGCCTAAGCCTTTACGTTGTCCTAACGTGTGATACATCAAACCGTCATGGCGACCGATAATTTCGCCGTCCACCGTGCGAATATTGCCCGGTTGCGCCGGCAAATAACGCGCCAAGAAATCCTTAAATTTCCGCTCCCCGATAAAACAAATGCCGGTGGAGTCTTTTTTCTTCGCCGTCACCAAACCTAACTCTTCCGCAATTGCACGCACGATAGGCTTTTCAATATTGCCCACCGGAAACAGACTCTGTCCCACTTGGGTTTTGCTTAGGGTGTATAAGAAATAGCTTTGGTCTTTATTGTTGTCCAAGCCACGTAATAACTGCGCGTTGTCATCAGCACCGCGACGACGCACATAATGCCCGGTGGCAATATAATTGGCGCCTAAATCTTCCGCCGCGTATTCCAAAAAAGCTTTGAACTTAATTTCTTTATTACACAGAATATCCGGATTCGGCGTGCGCCCTGCTTTGTATTCGCTAAGGAAATGTTCAAACACATTGTCCCAATATTCCGCCGCAAAATTGATTTTATGTAGTTTAATACCGAGCTTGTCACACACTGCCTGCGCATCCGCCAAATCTGCCGCCGCCGTGCAGTAATCGGTGTCATCATCCTCCTCCCAATTTTTCATGAACAAGCCTTCCACTTGGTAGCCTTGCTGTTGCAGAATAAACGCAGACACGGAAGAATCCACCCCGCCGGACATCCCGCAAATGATTTTTTTCGTCGCATTTTCGGCAAGTTGTTGCGCCGTGAGTTTCGGGAAATGATTTTCGTAAGTTTGTGATTTCATAGTTTGATAATAAGAACTTGGCTAAAATAGGTACTCGGGCATTTGTAAGATTATATTCATGATTATTGCATCGTCTATCGGGCAGTCACCATTTTTCCATTGAGCCCTAATTATCTATATAATAGCAATCGTTTCAGGATCTTTATGCAACAGTTTTTATAATAAGTGTATCACGTATTGAACTAATTCTGCCTTTACTACTCCGTCGATACTTTTTCCACCGATCACTTTAATCTCAACATAAAGCATATTAATTTAGCTTATTTCACTTCATAAAACTGCGTTTGCACGTTATTGGTGAATTTTTGTTCATATTCTACTTTGGCTTGCTCATCTCCCGCGTCTAATTTAGATTGCAGCGTGTCGCACGGTTTGTCGCAGTCGCAGGCTTTAGCAATACCTAAGGAAGATAAGCCGCCGCAGCTACCTTTGAGAGCTTGGCGTTTCACGATGTAACCCAATGCCATGGCAAGAATAATAAGCAGGAAAATGCCTAAGGTGAGCAAAAATAGTTTCATAATTGATCCATAAATTAACTTATCTGAATTTTAACCGCACGTTACAGCTTTAAAGTGCGGTTGTATTTTTCGGTGTTTTTACTGTGCTAAAAATTGTTTGAATGTGGTAGACATTTCTGTGCGGTAGCCCTTGCTGTCTTTAATAATCATAAAAATCGGTAATTTTTCCTGTTCCGCCACGTCCAACGCTTTCTGTTCCCCTAACACAAATAACCCGGTGGAAAGCCCGTCAGCAGTCATGGAAGTCGGCGCTAACACCGTGATCGATGCCAATGCATGCTGAATCGGGTAACCGGTGTGCGGATCGATTTCATGGGAAAAACGCACGCCGTCTTGTTCAAAATAATTACGATAATCGCCTGATGTCGCCATCGCCATATTATTCAAACCGATGACTTGTTGTGCCACCTGCTTGCCATCCAGGGTTGGACGTTCGATAGCAATTTGCCACGCTTTTCCTTCGGCATTCTTCCCTTTGGCGCGAATTTCACCGCCGATTTCCACCATGTAATTTTGTACGCGAATGCTTTCCAGATAATCCGCCACTTGATCCACCCCAAAACCTTTGGCGATAGAAGAAAGATCCACATAAAGTTGCGGTACGGCTTTTGCCAGGAAAAACTTACCGCCCTCTTCAGTGAGTGACAACTTATCAATGCCCACCCATGCCTGACGTTCGGCAATTTGTGCTGATGTCGGCCGTTTATCCACCCGCTTTTCCGGACCGAACCCCCAAAGATTCACTACCGGCCCGACTGTAATATCCAAGGCACCCTGCGTCACCTGATTTAACCGAATGGCTTCTTTAACCACTTTGGCAAGATCCGCCGAGATTTCAATGGGCGTGTTAATTTGCGTATTTTGATTAAAACGGCTGAGCTCGGAATCTTTGATGTAAGTGGACATTTTCGCATTCACATCCTTCAAAATTAGTTCGATTTGTTCATGTGCCTGTTGCGACGCCGTTGAGACTTCGCCGTTGTTTGAATATTTGATGTGGTAGGTTGTCCCCATGGTTTTACCGGTGAGGGAAACAATTTCATTTTTTGCTGCCATGGCTTGTTGTGTGTCCGCTTGTTGTGACGGATTCGGTTTATCGCAGGCCATCAGTGCCAATGCCATGGCAGCAAGTGCGAATCCGCGAACGAGAGGTTGTTTTATGTTCATAATACTTTCCTGATATTAGATGGATCACACGCAAACCAACGGTTTAAATTGGTTTGCGTGTGATGAATCAATATGAAAAACGCTGTAAATTTCGACCGCACTTCATGCAAAGTGCGGTCATTTTTTACGGTGTTTTTAAACTGCAAGGCGTTAGCCGCCGAAATCATCTAACAAGATATTTTCATCTTCAACACCAAGGTCTTTCAACATTTTGATTACCGCAGCGTTCATCACCGGAGGTCCGCACATGTAGTATTCACAATCTTCCGGCGCTTCGTGATTTTTCAGATAGTTTTCATAAAGCACATTGTGAATAAAGCCAGTGTAGCCTGTCCAGTTGTCTTCCGGCAATGGATCGGATAATGCCACATGCCATTGGAAATTCGGATTTTCCGCTTGCAATGTATCAAAATCTTCTACATAGAACATTTCACGTTTAGAACGGGCACCGTACCAGAAGGACATTTTACGTTTAGAGTGTAAACGTTTTAATTGGTCGAAGATGTGTGAACGCATTGGTGCCATACCTGCACCACCACCGATAAAGACCATTTCAGCATCGGTTTCTTTCGCGAAGAATTCACCGAACGGACCGGAAATAATCACTTTATCACCCGGTTTTAAAGACCAAATATAAGAAGACATTTGTCCCGGAGGCGCATCAGGTTGACGTGGAGGAGGCGTTGCAATACGCACATTCAGCATGATAATGCCTTTTTCTTCCGGATAGGATGCCATGGAATAAGCGCGGATAATATGCTTATCCACTTTTGATACATAGCGCCACAGATCATATTTATTCCAGTCTTCGTGATACTCTTGCGGAATATCGAAGTCTTTATAGTAAACCGTGTGTGGTTCTGCTTCAATTTGGATATAACCACCGGCACGGAACGGCACTTCTTCTCCTTCCGGAATCGCCAATTTAAGCTCTTTAATGAAAGTCGCTTTGTTATCATTGGAAATGACGGTGCACTCCCATTTTTTCACACCAAAGATCTCTTCCGGCAATTCAATATCCATATTACCTTTCACGTTCACTTGGCAAGAAAGACGATAGCCTTCTTTGGCTTCACGTTTGGTGATGTGGGAAAGCTCGGTCGGTAAAATTTCGCCGCCACCGCTTTTTACCCGTACTACACATTGACCGCAGGAACCACCGCCGCCACAAGCGGAAGATACGAAGATGCCCTTGCCGGCAAGTGCGCTGAGTAACTTACCGCCGGCCGGCAAAGTGATGGCTTTGCTCGGGTCATCATTAATCTTAATGGTAATGTCGCCGGAGTCCACCAATTTGGATTTCGCAAACAAGATGATTGCAACAAGCACTAAAACAATGGCTGTAAAGGCTGCAACACCAAGTAAAAGAATTGTAGTTTCGCTCATTTATGCACTCCTTATAGCTGAATACCGGAGAATGACATAAAGCCGAGCGCCATTAAGCCTGCGGAGATGAATGTAATCCCTAAACCGCGTAAACCTGCCGGTACATCAGAATATTTCATTTTCTCAGTTAAGCCCGCTAATGCAACAATCGCCAACATCCAACCTAATCCTGCACCGATACCATATACGGCAGATTCGGCGAAAGTATATTCACGCTGGATGGCAAAGGATACGCCACCGAAGATCGCACAGTTTACGGCGATAAGCGGTAAGAAGATCCCCAGTGCGTTATATAATGCCGGAAAGAATTTATCTAAAGTCATTTCAAGTAATTGAACCAGACCGGCGATAATCCCGATAAACGTGATGAAGTTTAAGAAGGATAAATCCACCCCTTCAACTAAAGCACTTTCTTTTAGGACATGCTCGTATACGAATTGGTTTGCAGGAACCGCAATGCCAAGCACAACAACGACAGCAATGCCCAAGCCAAACGCTGTTGACACCTTCTTAGATACAGCAAGGAAAGTGCACATTCCCAAAAAGAAGGAAAGTGCCATGTTTTCAATGAAGATCGCCTTCACAAATAGGCTAATATAATGTTCCACTGATTATTTCTCCTGTTGCTCAGGTTTCCACGTTCTTACGCCCCAGATCACGAAGCCAATGATAAAGAACGCACTCGGTGCAAGAAGGAATAAACCGTTCGGTTGATACCAACCACCATCCTGAATCGTTTGTAATATCGGGAAACCGAACAAACGACCTGAGCCGATTAACTCACGCAAAGTCGCCACAATTAAGAGAATAGCGCCGTAACCTAAACCGTTACCGATACCGTCAACAAAACTCTCTAATGGACGGGATTTCATAGCGAAAGCTTCTGCACGCCCCATGACGATACAGTTGGTGATAATCAAACCGACGAATACCGATAATTGTTTGGATAAACCGTAAGCAAAGGCTTTTAACACTTGGTCAACCAAAATTACCAACGACGCGATAATCGCCAATTGCACAATGATACGAATACTATTCGGAATATAGTTACGAATCATTGCAATGAACATGCTGGAAAAACCGGTTACCAAACATACCGCAATTGCCATGACTAACGCCGTTTGTAATTGGGTGGTCACCGCTAATGCGGAACAAATTCCTAAGATTTGTAGTGCAATCGGGTTGTTTTTCGCGATTGGATCAAGCAAAAGTGCTCTTAAATTGCTTTTTGCATCAGCCATTATCTTGCCCCCGCTTTAAATTTTGCTAAGAATGGACCAAAACCGTTTTGACTAAACCAATAATCAAATGAGCCTTGTACGCCGTTTGAAGTCAAGGTTGCACCGGATAACGCGTCAATGCCGTGTTCTTTGTCGGAAGAGGCGTTTTTGGCAATACGAATCGCCACATTTTGGTTATCATCAAACAGTTTTTTATCAACGAAAAATGCCTGCCAGCGCGGATTGGCAATTTCACCGCCAAGACCGGCGGTTTCACCTTGGTCATAATAGGTAATACCTTTAATGGTATTGGCATCCGGCGCGACGGAAACAAAACCATACATAGTGGACCATAAGCCGCGACCATACATCGGCAATACTACTTGGTTTACAGTACCTTGCTCATCTTTTACCAAATAAACCACGGCCTGTTTCGCCCGCACTTTTAAGCCCGCCTTATCCTGGTCAGCAGGAATCGGCTGACTAAGTGCGGTGTCTTTTATCGCCGCTTTCGGATCAAACTTTTCGGCTTCTTCTTTTGTTGCCTGAACGAAATCACCGCTTTGTAAATCCACCAAACGAGGCTCGATAAATTTGTTGTAAGTCTCTTTGATAACGGAAGCGTTATCTTCTTTCATTAAACCGGCAACAGTTAAAATATTGCGTTGAACGTCAAGGGCTTTTTGTTCATCCTGTTTTGATTTAAGGGCAACGGCGGCACCTGAAACCACAATAGAACAAACCAGACTCAATAACACAACAACGGTTACGGTGCCACTTACGCTATCTTTATTAAATTTAGCCATTTGTTCTTGCTCTCCGACGTTTGATATTTGCCTGAACCACGATGTAATCGAAAATCGGTGCAAATAAGTTTGCAAATAAAATCGCTAACATCATCCCTTCAGGATAAGCCGGGTTGATGGTACGAATTAACACCGCCATGACACCGATCAATGCACCATACCACCATTTACCGGTGTTAGTGAATGAGGCTGAAACAGGGTCCGTCGCCATAAACACCATACCTAATGCAAAACCACCTAATACAAGGTGCCAATACCAAGGCATTGAAAACATATGGTTAGTTTCTGAACCGATTAAATTAAACAATGTTGAAGTTGCAATCATACCGATCATCACACCCGCGATAATGCGCCATGCCGCAATACGGGTGAACACAATAATCGCACCACCAATTAAAATTGCTAAGGTTGACACTTCCCCCATTGAACCCGGAATATTACCAATGAAGGCATCCATCCAAGAAATTGATTGACCGGTTACAGTATGCTGCAATGCGTCTTGACCGCCTTGTGACCATTGTGAAAGTGCAGTCGCACCGGAGAAACCATCTGCCGCAGCCCATACTAAGTCACCGGAAATTTGTGCCGGATAAGCAAAGAATAAAAAAGCACGACCTGCCAATGCCGGATTCATAAAGTTACGACCGACACCACCAAAAATTTCTTTTGCCACCACGATACCAAAGCTGATACCAAGTGCAGCCTGCCATAATGGCAATGTTGGCGGAACAATTAAGGCAAACAGAATGGTTGAAACAAACATCCCTTCATTCACTTCATGACCGCGCACCACAGAGAATAATAATTCCCAAATCGTACAAACAGTGAAGACGACTAAATAAATTGGTAGGAAAAAAATTGCACCAAGTGCCATTTTACTACCCCAGCCTGCATTTAAAGTTAAATCTAACCCTAAACCATTTGCCAACGCATAATGCCAATTGCTTGAAATCAGCTGCTCTAAATTACCTAATTGATTTAACGCAGGAATTGCTTGGTTACCCACATTGTACATGCCATAAAAAATTGCAGGGAACAATGCAAGGAAAACAGTGATCATCATACGTTTTGAGTCTAACGCATCACGAACATGCGTGTTTTTGTGGGTTACCGTACCCGGTGTATAAAGCAAGGTATAAATCGATTCAAAGATCGGATAAAGCTTGCTGTATTTACCGCCCGGTAAAAACGCGGGTTCCATTTTTTCTAAAAGACTTTTCAAACCCATTTTTAACCTTCCTTCTCAATCTTATCTAACGCTTGACGCAAGATTGAACCATATTCATATTTGCCCGGGCAAACAAATGAACAAAGCGCTAAATCTTCTTCATCCAACTCCAAACAACCTAATGCTTGTGCACCATCAGTGTCGCCTGCAATCAAATCACGTAACAATAAAGTTGGTAAAATATCCAGCGGCATCACGCGCTCATAACTACCGATCGGCACCATTGCGCGTTCACCACCATTTTCGGCAGTTGTAAAGTTAAATAACTTTTTACTAAAATGACCCAATACGGTCCGGGTAATGGAATATTTATTTGGTTGAGGTGTAATCCAGCCAAACAACTCTTTTTCATTACCTTCTGCAATTACAGACACCTGCAAGGCATAACGACCTAAATAATCATGTGCACCTTTCGCGGTATTACCACAAAGTACAGAGCCTGAAATCACACGATTTTCACCCGCACTTATCTCATCTTTGGTTAATTGAGAAAGATTTGCACCGATCACGGTACGGACCAAACGTGGTTTTTTCACTTGCGGGCCGGCAAGAGAAATCACACGTTCAGTGTAAAGTTCACCGGTGGTGAATAATCTACCGATAGCAATTACATCTTGATAGTTGATATACCAAACGGTTTTCTGAATGCCGACAGGATCGATAAAGTGAATATGGGTACCGCTCAAACCGGCAGGGTGAGGGCCTGAAAATTCGTTCACAATCACATTACTTGCATGTGATCCTGGAATTTTATTGTCAGGCGCTTTACATAAATGAATGTTACCTTCATGTAAACGGCTTAACACCGTTAAACCATTTACAAAATCATTTTCCGCTTCGGCAATCACCACTGAAGGATCCGCCGCTAACGGATTCGTATCCATGGCATTGACGAAAATAGATGAAGGTATGCTATCTACTGCAGGCACTTTACTGAACGGACGGGTACGAAACGCTGTCCACAAACCCGATTCCTGTAAGTTTTTACGTACTTGCTCAGCGGTTAACGCGCTTAGCTCAGCCGCCGGGTATTTATCGAAAGAAAGCGCAGCATCGCCTTCAATTTTAATCACTACAGACTGTAACACGCGCTTCTCGCCGCGGTGAATCGCAGTGATCATGCCGCCGGCAGGTGCGGTAAAAACAACGCCCGGATTCTTTTTGTCTTCAAAAATCACCTGACCTTTTTTCACCACATCACCTTCGCGAACCTTCATAGAAGGGCGCATTCCCACATATTCTTCACCAAGCAAAGCAACTTCGCTGACCGCATTACCGTCACGGATTACCTGCTCCGGTTTTCCTGCAATAGGAAGATCCAAGCCTTTTTTAATCGTAATCATATTGTTTGCACTATTTTTGCCAGATTAAAATACAGCAATAACCGAAAGGTTATTACCTCGTCTTGAGTGATGGTTGTTGAAATGATTAAAGAAGAAAGCGACGAAATACCACATTACGCCCGAATAACCACTCTCCAACCGATAAAAATAAAACTCAAATTCTGTATTGATTTTACGGACTTCCGCGCCCATAAAAACGTTAAATTTTTGCTAAAATAAACGCTTTATTTTAACTAAATAATAACGTCCACGCCACTTTGAAAGCCGTCTGTTTGCGCATTTTTCGTGAAAATATGCACTTTTCTTGCACAAAATCAATTTTTGCATTTTTCGCGCATAATACCAAAGAGGTAGATTATTGCCCCACGCCGGTACAATTTGGTGATTTCGGGAATTGTTGCCCTAAGGCCTTCCACTCGGATAACGTATAAAGATGGAGCGCCAAGGCATGAATGCCTTGCTGCAAATCCTGTACTAAGAATTGGTAAATTTTGCGATGACGGGCGACTTTACCGATCCCCTCAAATACATCGCTCACTAACACCACTTTGAAATGCGAATCGGCACCCCGCCCGGAACTGTGCATATAACTTTCGTTTTCAACCGCAATAAAGTGCGGTCGAAATTCCTGCCGTAAGCGCTGTTCCAATTCTTGTTGTTTTGTCATAATCATCTGTCCTCAAAAAACAATAATTAAGCCCCCGGTACTATACTTTACGCCGTAAGTTTGTAAGAATAGCCTCGTTTTATTTAATATTATAGAGGATATTATGAAATTTAAGATGAAGTCTCTTACCCTGGGTGCGGTTTTACTTTCCGGCGTATTATTAACCGGCTGCCAAAGCGAACCGAACACACTCACCTTCACCCTGGCGCCACCGAAAGCCTCAATGAATGTCAACCAATCCGCCGTGGTTTATGTCACCACCCGCGATTTGCGTAACACCCCGGAAATCAGCAGTTATGTAAAAGACGGACAATTACTCAAATTATCCGCCTCACCGGAACTGACCCAATTGTTCCAACAAATTGAACAACAGGATTTGGTCAGCAAAGGCTTCCGTATCGGCATGGCGAACAATTCCAATGCTGCCGTCACCGTAGATATTCAGCAATTTTATGCCAAAGTGAATCAAGGCAATTTACGCTACGACATTGACAGCAAAATTCAGCTTGCCATTCATGTTCAAGGTCGCAGAGGTCAATTCACGAAAAATATAAATGCCGGGCGCACGCACTCCGGTGCATTTTTCGCGCGAAATTGGGAAATTCAAAAAGTGTTAGGCGAAACCTTTAATGAAGTGGTGGAATCAATTTATAAAGACCAGGAAGTTGCTAACGCCATTAATCAATACGCCAACTAAAAAACTTTTCTAAAATCCACCGCACTTTACGCTTAAAAGTGCGGTAGATTTTTCCGGTGTTTTTTAATTTGCCCCCACACAAAAGCGTAAAACCGGAAAAAAACAAAAGCCGCTAATTTCTTAGCGGCTTTCTCGAATTTGGCTCCTCCTGCTGGACTTGAACCAGCGACATATGGATTAACAGTCCACCGTTCTACCGACTGAACTAAGGAGGAATAGTGGTGCCTCGAGGCGGAATCGAACCACCGACACGGGGATTTTCAATCCCCTGCTCTACCGACTGAGCTATCGAGGCAACTCGTCAGTGGTGCGTATTAAACGTTTTTTTCTATTTCAAGTCAATATCTATTTTTGAAAATAGTGAAAATTATTAACTTAGTTGCGCATTTAACAAGCGAAACGTATATAAACGCTACATTTTCAACAAATTTATTGACTTCTCATATAAAATCATGCTCATTTAAAAAGACCTAAGGTGGGCATAATAAAATGGCGATCAATTAACGACGCACACGATAACTCTTCTGTGCTTTATCCACTTTAACCAGGTAATTTCTCGCCTGTGCAGACGGATGGTTGGTAGTTAAAATTCGATATATCTGTTCCGGATAAAGCCGGTTGATTTGCATTATCGCCACATCTTTATCATCATTGAACACACGCAACACCGCACCGGCACCGCTGTTATAGGCGGAGATCATCGCAAAGCGTTTCGAGGTCGGATTGGTAATGCCGTCCAAATATTTATTTTGCAGCAACCATAAATAAGAGGCGCCAGTATCAATATTTTTCTCCGGATCGAACAAGTAAGCCTTGCTTGGCTGACCGCTCATGCCTTTCATTTGGAACACATCACGCCCTGCGGTATGCGGCACTACCTGCATCAGTCCCATCGCGTTCGCATAACTGATGGCATACGGGTTGAAACTGGATTCCGTTTGCATAATACCGAGAATCAGGCTTTCATCCAGCCCGTAATGACGCGCCACTTTACGCACGATCGGCAGGTATTTTTGCGCCCGCACTTCAACGTGGTTGGCAATCATCGGAATCACCACGAACTGTACCTGATGGCCATTCGCCAAACGGCGGGTTTGCAATTTATTCCGAATTAAATAAGTAGCGAAATTGCCTGCAGTAAATTGATCTATAATTGACTCGCCTTGATTATCAATCACCTGCCCCACTAAAAACGGGCGGGAACTAATCGGCACATCGCCGGAAGTAAATAAATCAATACCGTTGGCATCGGAACCCATCAACAACGTATGCACAATGGCATTATGCAAACGGTTTAAATCCGCTTGCGTTTCAATGGTAATCAACCCTTCGTCGAAACTGACGTGGCTACGGGTGTAGTAACGATCCGTATATTTCACATAGTCTTTGCGGCTCGCCACCAATAACTCATTAACCCCCCAAATGCGGTCGATATTATTGGCGAATTGTCCGGTTAAAATATCCAATCCGCGCGTATCTTTCGCAAAGGCCTCATCATAATCCAATCCCTTTTTATATGACATACCGCCACCACACGCATACAAAAAAGGAATCAAGGCTAAAATCAAATATTTCTTCATCTTTATTCTTTCGCTTCCGGCGGTGTATAACCTTCAATATGCACATCTTTGCCTTCAAACAAAAAATTCACCATTTCCTGCTCCAGCAGTTTGCGGTGCTCCGCATTCATCATATTTAACTTTTTCTCATTCACCAGCATGGTTTGTTTTTTCATCCACTCGCCCCACGCCTGTTTACTAATAGAATCAAAAATGCGTTTGCCCAATTCGCCCGGATACAATTGAAAATCCAGCCCTTCGGCTTCCTGTTTTAAACGCTCACAAAACACCATTCTTGCCATAATGATTCCTTACATATTGAGTTAATAAATTCTTCACGGGCGCTGCTAACCCGATAGGTTCAGGATTTTGTGGATCATACCAATATTTAACCGCACTTAATAGGTCTGATTGATATTCCCCCGCCGTTTCAGCCACTTTTTGCCGGTGGGAACGGTTCTCTTCCGCCAACGCTTTCGGCGTGTCCACTTGCGCATAAATCGGATAAATATCCAGATGGAAATGGCTGAAGGTATGGCGAAATGCCGTCCACTCCTGATATTGCCGAATTCCGTTTGCCGCTAAATACGCCAGCAATTCCTGCTTCTCGGAAAATTGCGGAAAACAGTACAACCCGCCCCATAAACCGGCATTGTCCCGTTGTTCCAACGCAATTTTGCCATCTTTTTCCAACAGCAAAAAATAACTTTCCCGCTCCGGCAAGACTTTCTTCGGTTTTCTGCCGGGATACGCCTGCCAGTTTTGTTCGGCGTTCGCCTTGCAATCGCTTTTCAGCGGGCAAAGTTCGCATTTCGGCTTGGAACGGGTACACACCATGGCGCCGATGTCCATCATCGCCTGATTAAAATCTGCCACCTGTTCTGTCGGCGTCACCTGCGCCGTTAAGTGCCACAAATGATCTTCCGTTTTCTTTTCGCCCGGCCAGCCGCTCACCGCAAAATAACGGGACAGTACCCGCTTCACATTGCCGTCCAAAATCGGATAAGGCGCATTTAAACAAGAAGACAACACCGCCCCCGCCGTGCTGCGCCCCACGCCGGGCAACGCCCATACCTGTTCAAATTCCGTCGGGAATTCGCCGCCGTGTTGATCACGCATGATCTGCGCCGCTTTATGCAAATTGCGCGCCCGCGCGTAATAGCCCAAGCCCGTCCACAAATGCAACACTTCGTCCAAAGGCGCATTGGCAAGTGCGGTCAAATTCGGGAACGTTTTTACAAAGCGCTCGAAATAAGGTATCACCGTCGTCACTTGCGTTTGCTGCAACATTACTTCGGACAACCAAACGCCGTATAAAGTTTTATTTTGCTGCCACGGCAAATTTTTCCGCCCGAACTTGGCGTACCACGTCAGCACGGCGTGGGCAAAAGGCGCATTGGAAGATGATTGAGCCGGCATAAATCCTGATAATTCAATAAAAGTGCGGTTATTTTTAACTGTGTTTTTCACCCCGTGGGCGACATCAAACCGGCAGAGTTTAACACAAAGCGCAAACCTTCTTCACTAAAGATTAACAAATGCGTTTTTTGTTTCATCGGCTAAATTGCTAATCATAAGGAAACCGCCTATAATCAGCCGCTAAAATTTTCCGCACACAACAATTTCAAAGAACGCATGTTAGAAACCCAATCATCAGATTCCATACAACCGACCTTTGCCGACCAAAAACGCAAAACCGTTGAATCCGCCGAATTTACCGCCGATGGGCGCTACAAGCGCAAAGTCCGCAGCTTCGTGTTACGCACCGGACGTTTAAGCGATTACCAAAAAAACGCCATGAACCAAAACTGGGCGACATTCGGCTTGGACTACCAACCACAACCTTTTGATTTCCAAGCGATTTATGGCAACGACAATCCCGTGATTTTAGAAATCGGCTTCGGCATGGGCAGTTCGCTGGTGGAAATGGCGGCGCAAAATCCCGATAAAAACTATTTGGGCATTGAAGTGCACACCCCGGGCGTGGGTGCTTGTATTGCATACGCCGTGGAAAAAGGCGTGACCAATTTGCGTGTGATTTGTCACGATGCCACCGAAATTCTGCGCGACAGCATTGGCAATCACAGCCTCGGCGGGTTACAACTGTTCTTCCCCGATCCGTGGCACAAAGCCAGACATCACAAACGCCGCATTGTGCAACCACATTTTATTGACGGTTTATTGAACAAATTACACGAAGGCGCCTTTATTCACATGGCGACCGACTGGCAAGACTATGCCGAACACATGCTGGAGGTGCTAAGCCAATACCCGCAGCTGCGCAATACCTCCGTCGCTAACGACTATATCCCGCGTCCCGATTTTCGCCCGCTGACTAAATTTGAACAACGCGGTCACCGTCTCGGACATGGCGTGTGGGATTTGTATTTCGTCAAATCATAATTTCACCAACCCCAACAGAAGGAAATCATCATGGCTATTAAACGTAATCAAAGACAACGCAAAAAAATGCACCTCGCCGAATTCCAGGAATTAGGCTTTTTAGTGCAATGGCAATTCGCCGAGGGCACTTCCGTAGAACAAATCGACAACACCGTCGACCGCTTCATCAGCGAAGTGATCCAACCAAACGGCTTGGCATACGAAGGCAGCGGTTACTTACATTGGGAAGGCTTGGTTTGCCTGGAGAAAATCGGCAAATGCGACGCGTCTCACCAAGAATTAGTGAAAAACTGGCTAACCCAAAACGGCTTACAACAAGTGGAAGTGAGCGAGTTGTTTGATATTTGGTGGGATTATCCTGCGAAAGACTAATTTGCTTTATTAAAGTGCGGTTATTTTTCAAGTGTTTTTATTAAACAAATTTAAAACACATTAAAAATTCACCGCACTTTTATTCACTCCTACGACCAATTTAAACTGATAATTATTTGCATTTCGGAAATTAGACTTTTAGAATAAAAATATTCATGCAATTTTAATATGTTGCAGAATAAACCATCGTATAAAGAACATTTAAAAGGAGTTTTCAAATGAAGATTAATCAATTCAAACTTGCAGCTCTTGCTACTGCGTTAGCTTTCTCTACTGCCGCTTTCGCCGACATCACTGTATATAGCGGTCAGCATAAAGAAGGAGCAAAAGCTGTCGCCGATGCTTTTACCAAAGAAACCGGGATTAAAGTAACACTTAACAGTGCGAAAAGCGAGCAACTTGCCGGTCAGTTAAAAGAAGAAGGCGATAAAACCCCTGCCGATGTCTTCTATTCGGAGCAAACTGCACCATTTGCTGCGTTATCCGAAGCGGGATTGTTAGAACCGCTTTCTGCCGAAACCATTAAACAAACAGAGTACAAAGGCGTGCCTGTAGCGCCAAAAAAAGACTGGATTGCGTTAAGTGGTCGCTCTCGTGTAGTGGTTTATGATAAAAATAAACTCTCTGAGAAAGACATGGAAAAATCTGTATTGGATTACGCCACGCCGAAATGGAAAGATAAAATCGGTTATGTGCCGACTTCCGGGGCATTTTTGGAACAAGTTATTGCTATCACTAAATTAAAAGGTGAAAAAGCCGCGTTGGATTGGCTGAAGGGCTTAAAAGAAAATGGCAAACTTTATGCAAAAAACAGCGTAGCACTCCAAGCGGTAGAAAACGGCGAAGTTCCGGCAGCACTAATTAATAATTATTATTGGTATGCTTTAGCAAAAGAAAAAGGCGAAGATAAACTAAACTCCCGTTTATATTTCATTCGCCATCAAGACCCGGGTGCGTTGGTGACCTATTCCGGCGCTGCAGTGTTAAAAGGATCGAAAAATAAAGAAGAAGCGAAAAAATTTGTGGATTTCTTAGCCGGTAAAAAAGGTCAGGAAGCCTTTACTGCTGTGCGTGCAGAATACCCGCTACGTCCTGACGTACACTCTCCATTCAACATGGAACCTTACGCAAAATTAGAAGCTCCTGAGGTCAGCGCAACCACTGCAAAAGATAGGAAAAATGCCAATAAATTGATTGAACAGGCAGGATTGAAATAACACACCCAAAGAAGAAAGGTACGCTTTCCACGCGTGCCTTTCTTTTCTGCTAAATAACAATATAAAACAAAGGACTTTCCTTGAACCGTCGCCTCCCATTCTGGCTCACCATTTTGATTCTACTTATCAGCCTGCCGTTACTGTTGCCGTTTTTGTATGTTGTCGTACGGGCAATTGAGGTAGGTTGGGATCGTAGTATTGAACTGTTATGGCGTCCCCGCATGTGGGAATTATTAAGCAATACCCTGCTTCTGATGGTTTGCGTGACCTCCGGTGCCATTACCCTTGGCACTTTTTGTGCATTCTTGCTGGAGCGCTATCGTTTTTGGGGAAAATCCTTTTTTCAGGTGTCAATGACATTACCCTTGTGTATCCCTGCCTTTGTCAGTTGTTTTACTTGGATTAGTCTTACTTTCCGCGTTGAAGGCTTTTGGGGCACTATCGGAATTATGACCTTAAGCTCGTTTCCTCTTGCTTATTTACCTGTCGCTGCCACTTTAAAACGATTGGATCGTTCACTGGAAGAAGTCAGTTTTTCCCTTGGCAAGAACCTAAGCTACACCTTTTGGCACGCTATTTTCCCGCAGCTAAAACCGGCCATCGGCAGCAGTTTTTTACTCATTGCGTTACATATGCTGGTGGAATTCGGTGCGGTATCCATTCTCAATTACCAAACCTTCACTACGGCTATTTTTCAAGAATACGAAATGTCCTTTAACAACAGCACGGCGGCATTACTTTCAGCAGTATTGATGGTGATTTGTGCCTTTATTGTCTTTGGTGAAATTTTCTTTCGTGGACAACAAACCCTTTATAACAGTGGCAAAGGTGTCGTCCGTCCTTATCCTGTAAAAAACTTAAGTGGTGGCAAACAAGCACTGATTATCGTCTTTTTCATGACGATCCTTATCCTCAGTATAGGCATACCTTTTACCATGCTGATTTACTGGCTGATAGTGGGGCATTCTATTGAAAGTGCGGTCGATTTCCATGCTTTTTTTGAAGCCTTCAGTAACTCATTGGTCATTTCGGCTTTAGGTACAATACTGACCGTCGTCTGCGCCCTGCCTTTGGTGTGGAGTGCCGTGCGCTATCGTAGCCGTCTCACCATCTGGATTGATCGCCTGCCTTATTTATTGCATGCCGTACCGGGCTTGGTTATCGCATTGGCATTAGTATATTTCACTATCAACTACGCCTATTCCTTCTACCAAACCTTTCTCATGGTGGTCATCGCCTATTTAATGCTCTATCTGCCTATGGCACAAACCACCTTGCGTAGCTCTTTGGAACAAATCTCCGACAAGATGGAAAAAGTGGGACAAAGTCTCGGCAGAAGTCATTTTTATATTTTCCGTACACTCACCTTTCCCGCAATTTTACCTGGCATCGCCGCAGCGTTTGCATTGGTGTTTCTAAATCTGATGAAAGAACTTACTGCTACTTTATTGCTCACCCCAAATGACATCAAAACCCTTTCCATTGCTGTCTGGGAATACACCAGCGACGCCCAATATGCCGCCGCCACGCCTTATGCCGTAATGCTTGTACTCTTTTCCGGTATTCCGGTGTTTTTGTTGAAGAAATATGCGTTTAAATAGGAACGACTCACACTTATGCAAATGAACTTACCATTGCTTCAAATCGACCATCTCAACAAATATTTCGGGCAAACACATGTTCTGCACGATATTTCGTTGCAACTTAACAGTGGAGAAATCTTGTTTTTATTAGGTCCCTCCGGCTGTGGCAAAACCACATTGTTACGTGCCATTGCCGGCTTTGAACAGCCTGATAGCGGCGAAATTCGCCTAAAAGAGCGGTTGATTTTCGGTGCAAATTGTAATGTGCCGACCCAACAGCGCCATTTAGGTTATGTCGTGCAAGAAGGCGTGCTATTTCCTCATTTGAACGTATATCGCAATATTGCTTATGGCTTGGGTAACGGCAAAGGTAACAGCCCGAAAGAACGCGCACGGGTTGAACAGGTAATGTTGCTTACCGGTATTGTTGAACTTGCCGAACGTTTTCCTCATCAGCTTTCCGGTGGGCAACAACAACGCGTAGCGCTCGCTCGGGCTATCGCCCCCAATCCTGAATTAATTTTGTTGGATGAACCCTTTAGTGCCCTGGATGAACACCTGCGCCAGAAAATTCGTCACGATATGCTGCAAGCCCTGCGCCAAAGCGGCACCTCGGCGATTTTCGTCACCCATGATCGCGATGAGGCCCTACGTTATGCCGATAAAATCGCGGTGATCCAAGACGGGCGAATTCTACAAATCGCTGATCCGCACACCCTTTATCACGCTCCGCAACACCTCGCTGCCGCTACCTTTATCGGCGATGCCATCACATTACCCGCAACCTTAAATAACGCTTCAAATGCACATTGCCAACTCGGTGATATTCCCATTATCGACAAAAGCGGCGGACATGCTACCGGTACGCTACTCCTGCGCCCGGAACAATTCAGTCTGCTAAAAACACCGAAAAAACCCACCGCACTTTTTAACGCGATTGTTAAACAGGTAGAGTTTAGAGGCAAAACAACCATTGCTCAGATTAAGGTAAATGGAGTGGAAGTGAATTTAGAAGAGCGTTATAGCGAGGGATTACGTGTTAGTGAAGAAGTTGAGATTTATTTATATGGCGAAGGGTTATTTTATGAATAATCGGCGGATTCCCGGCTTACTTAAATCCGGATTGTTATTGAGATGTTTTTTATCCACATAATAGGAATCCAAAATTCCTTTTAACTTACGCCCATCATCACAGCGCTTCACCATCTCAAACAGATCAGCAGCTTCTGCGTATTCATATTTTAAATACTGCAACCACTGCTTAATGCGCGCCACATGATAAAACCCGCTGTCATGGCAGTTTTCCAGTGCGGCGTATTTACGCAGAATCGGCATGATTTCAGCCCAGCTTAAGGGCGCGGCATTACGTTTCAACACCCGACTTAAATTCGGGATATTTAACGCACCACGCCCCACCATAAGATCCTCGCAGCCGGTGACGTCACGGCATTGTTGTCCGTCCGCCCAACGCCAAATTTCGCCGTTGGCGATAACGGGAATCTTCAATTTTTGACGGACTTCGCCGATTTTTTGCCAATTGATGCGATCGGCGCGGTAGCCATCGGTTTTGGTGCGTCCGTGAATGGCGATTTCCGTGGCGCCGCCTTGTTGTACCGCGTCGGCAATGTCGTAAGCGAATTCCGTAGAATCCCAACCTAAGCGCACTTTCACGCTAACGGTGTGATGTTGCGGGACGGCGAGACGAATGGCTTTAGTGGCTTGGTAAATGAGTTCGGGTTGTTTTAACAAGGAAGCGCCGCCGTTACTGCCGTTCACCGTTTTCGACGGGCAGCCGCAGTTTAAATCCACGCCGTGGGAACCTAATTGAACGGCAAGTTCGGCATTTTCCGCCAACCATTGGGGATGTTGTCCGAGCAGTTGCACGCGTACCGGTGTGCCGCTTGGGGTGAAGCCCCGTTGGTGTAACTCGGGGCAAAGGCGATAAAACACTTTCGGCGGAAGCCGTTGATCCACCACGCGCACGAATTCGGAAATGCACAAATCGTAATCGTTCACTTCCGTTAATAATTGACGCACGAGCGGATCAAGCACGCCCTGCATGGGGGCTAAAATAACGCGCAAAGGTTATTTCCAACCTTTGGCTTTGCAGATCAAATCGCATGCCGCTTGAATTTGTTGTGCTTTTTCTTTCGCCATTTCCATCATTTCCGGCGGCAAACCTTTCGCCACCAGTTTGTCCGGGTGATGTTCGTTCATTAAACGGCGATACGCCCGTTTCACCGTATTTTGATCATCATTGGCGCCGACGCCCAGCACTTTATAAGCATCGTCTAACGTCGGGCCGGAAGACTGACCATAAGAATGTTGTTGGTAATCGTTGTATTGATAACCACTTTGTTGATAAGAGCCTTGCTGATAGCCGCCCTGTTGGTAATAACCGCCGCGGCTGAATTGACGCGCCGCCATTTCCATCGCCAGCATTTGTTCAAACTGAAAGCGGGATAGACCCAGTTCTTCCGCCACCACAAACAACAGTTCTTTTTCATTTTCATGCAAATGATCATCGGCAAATGCCGCCTGAACCTGCACATGCAGGAACATGCGCAACAAATCGGCGCGCTGTCCGCAGCCGATACGAAATTCGCGAATCACCTGACGAATAGGGAAATCCGCCTGTTTGCCACGATTAAACGCGTCCTGTGCCAAACGGCGTCCCGCATCGTCCAGCTGCAATTGATTCATCAAATGATTGGCAAGCTGAATGTCGTTTTCCGTCACGCGTCCTTTGGCTTTGCTGATATGCCCGAGCACCGCGAAGGTGGTTTGCATGAACAGCAATTGGCGGGTGGTTTTATTTTTGAAGAAAGAAGAATTTACTGTGCCCAGTTCATACAGTTTTTTGTCGGCGAGATGACCGAGGAAAATCCCTGTTAACATGCCGAAAAAACCGCCTAATCGAAAACCGATCAAGGCACCTAAAAATTTTCCGATAAAATTCATTGTTGCTCCGTTGGGTTAAAAAGTGCGGTGGATCTTCAGCGTGAATTTAAAAACGCCTGCAAAAATGACCGCACTTTCGTGTTATTTAATGCCGTATTGTGCTCGGTAAGCGCGCATTGCCGGCAAATATTGTTGATATTCCGGTTGGGTTTTAATAAACGCCATTAGATCGGCAAAATCAACGATGGATAGCACGTTGCATTGGTAGTCGCGCTCCACTTCCTGAATGGCTGAAAGCTCGCCATTACCGCGTTCCTGACGATTTAACGCAATCAGCACGGCGCTTAATTGTGCGCCATTCGCCTGAATAATTTGCATGGATTCGCGAATTGCCGTGCCGGCGGTGATCACGTCGTCCACCAACAACACTTTGCCTTGTAGCGGACTACCGATTAAGTTGCCGCCCTCGCCGTGATCTTTGGCTTCTTTGCGGTTAAAACACACCGGTTTATTGACGTTAAAACAGTTAAATAAGGCAATCGACACCGTGGTGGCGATGGGAATGCCTTTGTATGCCGGGCCGAAAATCACATCATATTGCAAACCGCCGGCTTGCAGGGCGGCGGCATAAAATTCGCCCAAGCGGGCAAGATCCGCGCCTTGGTTAAACAACCCGGCGTTAAAGAAATAAGGGCTGACGCGCCCTGATTTCAAGGTGAACTCGCCGAATTTTAACACCTGACGCGCCAATGCGAATTCAATAAACTGTTGTTTGTAATTTTCCATTGTGCGTCCTTATTCCGCCAGCGTGGCGCGTTGGGTTTGGAAAATCATGTCGCAACCTTGTTTGGCAAGATCGAGCAAGGTTAAGAGTTCTTCGTGGCTGAAAGGCTTGCCTTCCGCCGTGCCCTGCACTTCAATCATACGACCGTCTTCCATCATCACCACGTTCATGTCCGTTTCGGCGGCGGAATCTTCCACATATTCCAAATCGCACACCGCTTCGCCGTTCACAATGCCCACAGAAATGGCGGCAACCAAACCTTTCAGCGGGTTTTTCGCCAGCGTGCCGTTTGTCACCAAGCTGTTCAGCGCATCGCATAACGCCACGCAAGCACCGGTAATGGATGCCGTGCGCGTGCCGCCGTCCGCTTGGATCACATCGCAATCCAAGGTAATACAACGCTCGCCTAGGGCTTCCAAATCCACCATGGCACGCAAGGAACGGGCGATTAAACGCTGAATTTCCAAGGTGCGTCCGCCTTGTTTGCCTTTCGCCGCTTCACGTTGCATACGGCTGTGGGTGGAACGCGGCAACATGCCGTATTCCGCCGTCACCCAACCTTGTCCTTGCCCTTTTAGAAAGCGCGGTACACTCTCTTCGACCGAGGCGGTACACAACACTTTGGTATCGCCGAATTCCACCAACACGGAACCTTCCGCGTGTTTGGTGTAATGACGGGTGATCTGAATCGGGCGGGGTTGGTGATTGGCACGTTGATTCGGGCGCATGAAAAATTCCTCGTTAAGCAATAAAAAATCGCGCCATTTTAGCACGCAAACTGACAGAAACGAAATTTGGCAGTACAATAGAACGCAATTTTACGGGATAAAAATGAAGGAATTATTATGATTTATAGCATGACGGCATTTGCTGCGTTAGAGATAAAAAAAGACTGGGGCAACGCAGTTTGGGAAATTCGCTCGGTGAATCAACGTTATCTGGAAACCTTTTTCCGCCTGCCGGAACAGTTCCGCAGCTTAGAAAACACCTTGCGCGAAAGCCTGCGTCAAAAGCTCACCCGTGGCAAAATCGAATGCACATTGCGCATCGATAATAAAAAACAAACCGCCGCCGAATTGCACATTAACCAAGAACTCGCCGGTCAAGTGCTGCAATCCTTACAATGGCTGAAACAACAAGCGGGCGAAGGCGAATTCAATTTAACCGATGTATTGCGCTATCCGGGCGTGGTGGAAGTGCCGGAACAAGATGTGGATTTAATCAGTCAGGATTTATTGGCGGCATTTGAACAAGTGGTCGGCGAATTTATCGCCATGCGTCAGCGCGAAGGGGAAAAAATCCATACCTTACTGGAACAGCGCCTTGACGCCATCAACGTCGAACAGCAAAAAGTGCGGTCAAAAATGCCGGAGATTTTACAATGGCAGCGTGAGCGGATGCTGCAACGCTTCGAGGAAATTCAACTGCAACCCGATCCACAACGTTTAGAGCAGGAGCTGATTATGCTGGCGCAACGCATTGATGTGGCGGAAGAACTGGATCGGTTACAGTTACACGTGAAAGAAACCCAAAATATTCTGCGCAAAGGCGGCGCGGTGGGACGTAAGCTGGATTTTATGATGCAGGAACTAAACCGCGAATCCAACACGCTGGCGTCCAAATCTATTAATGTGGACGTCACCAATTCCGCCATTGAGCTTAAAGTGTTAATCGAGCAAATGCGTGAGCAAATTCAAAATCTTGAGTAATTTATTGATATTTTTAAGGAAAGTACGATGGCATATGCACTTTTAACGGCACAACAGGACGACATCATCTGCCCGCTCAGCCATTACACCCTCATTGAAATGGCGGGTGTGGATGCGGAAAAATATTTGCAGGGGCAACTCACCTGCGATGTGACAAAACTGGCGGCAGGCGAATCCACCCTCACCGCCCATTGCGATCCGAAAGGCAAAATGAGCGCGCTATTCCGCCTGATTCGACAAGACGAACAGACCTTTTATATGTTGCTGAAAAGTGAATTATTGCCGTCGGCATTGGATCAACTGAAGAAATATGCGGTGTTTTCCAAAGTCACCTTCACCCCGTTAGATTGGCAAATTATCGGCGCGGCAGGTGCGAAAGGCATCGAAAAGTACGGTCAGATTTCCGCGCAAATTCGTGTTGCAGTTAACGATCGACAACCACGTGTCATTTTGTTAAATCCGACCCGCTTATCCATCGAACCGACTGCCGAAGCAAACGTGTGGGATTTGTTGGATATTCAGGACGGCGTGCCCGGTTTAGCGGTGGCAACCCAACTACAATTCATTCCGCAGGCGTTAAATCTGCAAAGCATCGAACAAGCGATTTCCTTCCACAAAGGCTGTTACATCGGGCAAGAAACGGTGGCGCGCGCCAAATATCGCGGCGCCAACAAACGCGCCTTGTTTATCTTTGCGGCACAAACGGAAAGCCTACCTGACATCGGTTCGCCGTTGGAAATGGCGCTCGGCGACAACTGGCGCTGCACCGGCACGATCATAAGTGCGGTCAATTTTCACGACGTTTTATGGTTGCAGGCGGTGCTTAATACGCCGTTGGAAGACGGGCAGGCATTCCGTTTACCAGACAGCCAAACGACGTTGACATTACAACCTTTACCTTACGAGTTAAGCTAAATGCAAGTCGGACTGGTATTAGAAGGCAGCGCCATGCGCGGGATATTCACCGCCGGTGTGCTGGATGTGTTCCCGGATGAGCGGATTCCTATCGACGATCGTCAGCGTCCGCCGGGCCTTGTTCGGCGTGAATTTGCCGTCGAAACAAAAAGGGCGCGTTGCGTTACAACAAAAATACCTGAACGACAAACGCTATATGGGCTTCCACAGCCTGTTCACCACGGGCAACATCGTCAACAAAGATTTCACTCTTTATCAACTGCCTTTTGAACTAGATATATTCGATCAGGACGAATTCGCCCGCGCCGGCATCGACTTTAGTTGCTTTAGGAGTGTTGATATTTATCATCGGCGGGGTACTTCGGACAAATCATTATCTATTTATCCTCGTCAAAAAATCCGCTGGAAACCGACCGCACTTTATGGTATAAAGCACGCCGTTATTTTGCTGTTTAAAAATAACGTTCAATTTTTAATCAAACTTACTAAAACACACACATATCAGTAAGGCTAAATCGGGGTGCCAAACGGTCGATTGGCTGGGTATGTGGAGGCTAAACCCCAAACAAAAGGAAAATTATTATGGCACAAGTTTCTATGCGCGATATGCTTCAGGCAGGTGTTCACTTCGGTCACCAAACCCGTTACTGGAACCCAAAAATGAAACCGTTCATTTTCGGACCACGCAACGGCGTTCACATCATCAATCTTGAAAAAACCGTTCCAATGTTCAACGCGGCATTAGCCGAGTTAACCCGCATTGCAAGCAACAACGGCAAAGTGTTATTCGTTGGTACCAAACGCGCAGCGACCGATGCAGTTCAAGCAGCGGCATTAGAATGTCAACAATACTATGTAAATCACCGTTGGTTAGGCGGTATGTTGACCAACTGGAAAACAGTTCGTCAATCCATCAAACGCTTAAAAGATTTAGAAACCCAATCTCAAGACGGCACCTTCGACAAATTAACCAAAAAAGAAGCGTTAATGCGTAGCCGTGAGATGGAAAAACTTGAATTAAGCCTTGGCGGTATCAAAGATATGGGCGGTTTGCCGGATGCGTTATTCGTTATCGGTGCGGATCACGAACATATCGCGGTTAAAGAAGCAAACAACTTGGGCATTCCTGTATTTGCTATCGTTGATACCAACTCCGATCCGGACGGCGTAGATTTCGTTATTCCGGGTAACGACGACGCAGCGCGCGCCATTCAACTTTACTTGGCTTCGGCGGTTGCAGCGATCAAAGAAGGTCGTGGTAACGAAGAAGCGGTTGCTGAAGAATTAGCGCAAGCCGCAGAATAATTCAAGCGATTGCAATAAGGCGTAAGCCCTTATTAATCAGACGATTAATTGGTTAGCAGGGGGCTGAAACAGCTCCCTGTATTTTTTGAGCTAAAAGTGCGGTTAAAAAACAAGTTATTTTTCAACCGCACTTTAACCGACAGAGGATTTTAAAATGGCTGAAATCACAGCATCATTAGTAAAAGAACTGCGTGAACGTACCGGCGCAGGCATGATGGAATGTAAAAAAGCATTAGTTGAAGCAAACGGCGACATCGAATTAGCCATCGACAACATGCGTAAATCCGGTCAAGCCAAAGCGGCGAAAAAAGCCGGTCGTGTTGCCGCTGAAGGTGTGATCATCGCGCGCGTACAAAACGGTTTCGGTGTGGTGGTTGAATTAAACTGCGAAACCGACTTCGTGGCAAAAGATGCCGGCTTCTTAGGTTTAGCCAATGAAGTGGCTGACTACGCAGTCGCACACAAAGGCACCTCCATCGAACAATTACAAGCGGAATTTGAAGAAAAACGTGCGGCATTGGTAGCCAAAATCGGTGAAAACATGACTATTCGTCGTGTAGCTTACATCGAAGGCGACGTGGTAGGTTCTTACTTACACGGCGCGAAAATCGGCGTATTGGTTGCAGGTAAAGGCGCAGACGACGAGTTATTAAAACACATCGCTATGCACATCGCGGCAAGCCGTCCTGACTACGTTAACCCAAGCGACGTGCCTGCCGACGTGGTTGAACACGAGCGCAACATCCAAGTGGATATCGCTATGCAATCCGGCAAACCACGCGAAATCGCAGAAAAAATGGTTGAAGGCCGCATGAAGAAATTCACCGGCGAAGTGTCCTTAACCGGCCAACCGTTCGTCATGGTTCCATCTAAATCCGTTGGCGATTTATTAAAAGAAAAAGGTGCCGAAGTCTCTAACTTCATCCGTTTAGAAGTGGGCGAAGGTATCGAGAAAGTGGAAACCGACTTTGCCGCAGAAGTGGCTGCAATGTCTAAAGCTTAATTGATGATTTAAGCAAAAAAGCAGGTGTCAAAACCTGCTTTTTTATTCTCCGGCATTTCTCGATTCTCACGCTTGCCCGATAGTTCAAGCGTCCACGCTTAGACCGATAAAATAGCGCAGACCTGAACATTTACACTACCGTCAATCAGTGCCGACATTTCCGTTATAACCCATTCCCTTTTATTCTAAAATCCCACGCAAAAATCCCACAAAGTGCGGTGTGAAATCTGCTAGAATAAGCGCAATTTTTTATCGGCGAAAAGGGCGACATCATCGAAAATTGGCAACGCGGTTTCGTGCTACATCGCAAATCTTACAGCGAAACCAGCTTACTGATCGATTTACTCACGGAAGACTTCGGGCGGATCAGCGTCTTGGCAAAAGGCGCACGGGCGAAGCGTTCCATGTTAAAAGGCGTGTTGCAGCCTTTCACGCCGTTGTTGTTACGCTGGAGCGGACGCGGTGAGCTGAAAATCCTGACCAAAGCGGAACCCGCCGCCATTGCGCTTCCGTTGCAAAATATCGCTTTATACAGCGGGTTTTATTTAAACGAACTCCTCTGCCGCGTGCTGGAACCGGAAACCGCCTATCCGCAACTGTTCCAACAATATTTGCAATGTTTAACCCAACTGGCGATGAATCAACAGCAAGTGGAACCCGCTCTGCGCACCTTTGAATTTCAGCTGTTGCGCACCCTTGGATACGGCATTGATTTCACCCATTGCGCCGGTTCGGGCAACACGGTAGAAGCGGACATGACCTATCGTTACCGCGAAGAAAAAGGCTTTATCGCCTCCTTAATTAAAGACAATTTAACTTTTTACGGGCGCGAATTGCTGGCATTTGAGCAAACCCGATTTGACGACCCGAGCATATTAGTGGCGGCAAAACGTTTTACACGCATCGCCTTAAAGCCTTATTTAGGTGACAAGCCATTGAAAAGCCGAGAATTATTTACACAACATAGCTTATATTCCAAATAACATGGCATTACTTTACAGCGGAACCAAACCGAAAAAAAATACCGCCAATTTCACCGCCCACATCCTTGATTTGGATTATCAGGGGCTGGGCGTAGCGAAAATGAACGGCAAAACCTGGTTTATCGAAAATGCGCTACCGCAGGAAAGCGTGGAAGTGCGTGTGCTGGAAGAAAAACGCCAATACGGACACGGCATAGCACAGCGCATTTTGCACCCAAGCCCGCAACGCCAAACGCCACTGTGTACCTATTTTACGCAATGCGGTGGCTGCCAAAATCAACATATTCCCATCGAATTACAACGTTCCGCCAAACAAAAGGCGCTGATTCAACGCCTCAGTCGTTTGCAACCCGAGCCGATTCAGTTTATGCCGTTATTACAGGGCGAACCTTGGCATTATCGCCGTCGGGTGAGATTAAGTGTGGGCTTTGATAGTAAAACGCGCAAGCTGAGTATCGGCTTACGGCGTAAAAATGCACAACAAATTATCCCGATTGAACATTGCCCTGTGCTGGAACAACCGCTCAACGATTTACTGCCGAAACTGACCGCACTTTTCGCGCAGTGGTCCGCCCCGCAACAACTGGGTCACATTGAGCTAGTGGCGGCGGACAACGGTGTCGCCATGCTGTTGCGGCACATCAAAAACGTCGCCGAAAACGACCGCACTTTATTGCTGAAATTCGCCGAGCAGCACAACCTCATGTTATTCGTGCAAGAACTGGATGCCATTGAACATTGGCACGGCGAACAACCTTTTTATCGTTTGGATAACGACCTGACCTTGCAATTTGATATTCGTGATTTCATACAAATTAACGCCGAATTAAACCGCCAAATGATCAACACCGCGCTGGATTGGTTAGCGTTAAACGAACGGGAGCATGTGCTGGATTTATTCTGCGGTATGGGCAATTTCACCTTGCCGATCGCCCGTCGGGTAAAAAGTGCGGTGGGAATTGAAGGCGTTTCCGCGATGGTGGAAAAAGCCCGTAGAAATGCCGAACGAAACCGCTGTCACAATGTCCAATTCTATCAAGCAGATTTGGATAAATCGTTTGTCAATCAAGGCTGGGCGCAGCAACCTTTCAATAAGATTCTGCTCGACCCGCCACGCACAGGAGCGGCATTTGCGTTAAATGCGCTCTGTCAATTACAGGCTGAAAATATCCTGTATGTTTCTTGCAATCCTGCAACGCTCGTGCGAGATACGGAAATCTTGCGTAATGCAGGCTACCAACTGGATAAAGTCGCCATGATCGATATGTTCCCGCATACCGGTCATTTGGAATCGATAAGTTTATTTCGGAAAAAATAAGGATTCGTTATGGTCGCTGTGAGAGGATCTCATTTATTAAATCCTAAAGATTTTGAGATTGAACAATGGTGCGCTAATTTAAATGTGGCAGACAATATCAAAACCGGTCTCACCGCCTGTTGGCACTATTCGCAGCAAAAAATCGCACTGCGTGCCGAGCATCATACGGAAGAGGCGCATTTGTTGTCCTTCGGTGTGGAAATGGTGGAAATTCTGCACAGTTTAAACATGGATTGCGACAGCCTGCTCACGGCGATGTTATTTCCAATTGTGAACGATCAGCTGGTGGATTTTGCACAAATTGAAGCAGATTTCGGCGCCAATATCAGCAAATTGGCAAAAGGCGTCATCGAGATGGACAACATTCGTCAGTTAAACGTCACCCACTCCGCCAGCGGCCTGCAAGTGGATAATGTGCGTCGTATGTTGCTTGCCATGGTGGACGACTTCCGCTGCGTCATTATCAAACTCGCCGAAAGAATCGCCTTCCTGCGAGACGCGGTGAATAACAATTACACCGAAGAACAACGGGTACTCGCCGCCAAGGAATGCGCCAATATTTACGCCCCACTCGCCAACCGCCTCGGTATCGGACAACTCAAATGGGAGCTGGAAGACTATTGCTTCCGCTATCTGCACCCGGAACAATACCGCGCCATCGCCAAACTGTTGCAAGAACGCCGCATTGACCGCGAACAATATATCGCCGATTTTATCACCGAACTCACCGGCTATTTGCAGGAAAACATCCAACAGGTGGAAGTGTACGGACGTCCGAAACACATTTACAGCATTTGGCGCAAAATGCAGAAAAAAAATCTGGAATTCAGCGAGTTATACGACGTTCGCGCGGTGCGTATTATCGTGCAAAAATTGCAGGATTGTTACACCGCACTTGGCATCGTACACACCCATTTCAAACATTTACCGAAAGAATTCGACGATTATGTCGCCAACCCAAAACCGAATGGCTATCAATCCATTCATACCGTGGTGCTAGGCAAAGGCGGCAAGCCCATTGAAGTGCAAATCCGCACCCAGCAAATGCACGATGATGCCGAGCTGGGTGTAGCGGCGCACTGGAAATATAAAGAAGGCGCCACCGCAGGGCGTTCCGGCTACGCAGAAAAAATCGCCTGGTTACGCAAACTGCTGGCATGGCAGGACGATATTACCGACTCCGGCGAAGTCATGGCAGAATTGCGTAGCCAAGTATTCGACGACCGCGTATATGTGTTTACGCCGAAAGGCGAAGTGGTGGATCTGCCCACCGGCTCCACCCCGCTGGATTTCGCTTATGCCATTCACAGCGAAATCGGGCACCGTTGTATCGGCGCCAAAGTGGGCGGACGCATTGTGCCCTTCACGTATCAGCTGCAAATGGGCGATCAGGTGGACATCATCACCCAGAAAAACCCGAACCCAAGCCGCGACTGGCTGAACCCGAATCTTGGCTTTACCCACACGGCGAAATCCCGCGCGAAAATTCACGCGTGGTTCAAAAAACAGGATCGCGATAAAAACATTCCGGCAGGCAAAGAATTGCTGGAAAGCGAGATTAACCGCTTAGGCATCAGTTTAAAACAGGTAGAACAGCAGGCGCTGCCCCGTTACAACCTGAAAAATCTGGACGATTTATATGCCGGCATCGGCGGCGGTGATATTCGCATCAGCCCGCTGATTAACTTCCTACAAAACAAATTTATCAAAACCTCCGCCCAGGAAGTGGACGAAGAAATTTTGCGCCATGTGAGCAACAAAAGTGCGGTCAATTCTCAGCAAAAATCCGAGCGCAAAGACTGTGTGATCGTGGAAGGCGTGGGCAACCTCATGCACCATATCGCCCGCTGCTGCCAACCTATTCCGGGCGACAGCATCGTGGGCTACATCACCATGGGACGCGGTATTTCCATTCACTGCTGCGACTGCGACCAATTCCTCGAATTGCAAGCCGCACACCCGGAACGCGTGGTGGAATCCCGCTGGGGCGACAATTATTCCAGCGGCTTCTATCTCAACATCCGCATCGTGGCGTCGGATCGCAACGGCTTATTGCGCGACATCACCACCGTGCTGGCAAATGAAAAAATCAGCGTACTCGGCGTTTCCACTCACACGGACAGCAAGCGCCAAGTGGCGAATATTGATATGCAAATTGAACTGAATAACGTGGAAATGTTAAGTAAAATTCTGTCCCGTTTGGAAAAACTGGATGATGTCATTGAAGCCAAACGCCTCTAATAAAAAGAAAAAAAGGAAAATCAAATGGATAAAACCACGGGACTGACCCACTTAATTAAATCTACCCAATATTCGATGAAAGGCTTAAAAAGTGCGGTCAAATATGAAACCGCTTTTCGCCACGAGCTTTTTTGCTGCATTTTCATGATCCCGCTGGCGTTATGGCTCGGCGAAAATGCCATTGAACGCGCCTTGATGATTGGTTCCGTGTTGTTGGTGTTGGTGGTAGAACTGCTCAACAGCGCCATTGAAGCCGTGGTCGATCGCATCGGCACCGAACGCCACGAACTCTCCGGGCGCGCCAAAGATCAAGGCTCCGCTGCCGTGTTTGTCGCCTTAGTTATCGTAGTGGTCACTTGGGGATTAATGTTGTTTAACTAAAAAACGTCGGCAAAAATGACCGCACTTTGCTCTGCACCCCAAAACCTGGACACCTAATTTGAGGTGCAGATTATGTCTTACTCTTATCAATTTCGTTTAAAAATTATCAAACAGGTCACCGAGCAGGATTTGGGTATCCGTGAGGTGGCTAAATTTCATCAGATTTCTCGTTCTCAAGTCATTTATTGGAAAAGCCTTTCGTGAAAGAGGGCTTAATGGCGTAAAATCCCCTTATATAAACCCTCAACGCCCTAAAATAGTGAAGCCAAAGATGAAAAAGAAAGCGATTGAAATCCCGGAACAAACAGACTTTTCCCCAAAAGCGTTTAAAAAGCTGCAACGAGAGCTGGCATTAGCACGTGCACA